>JAHLWS010000079.1 GCA_019057795.1 Promethearchaeota archaeon
GCATCGTTCTATTGCCATAATTTCTATTAGACATACTTTCACCAAATTTTAATTTTATACTTGAAACCTTGAAATATCTCTGTTCAAGCATGTAAGATATATTTTTAAATTTAATAAACCTTGGTATTATGAAAAATACATGAATCAAGGGGCTGAATCATCAATTTCTTATTTGCTTACTAAACTTTCACTTCAAATATCAAAAGGTTCTATTGCTTTTTAGTATTTATGAACAATAACCGTTTCACGATCAAAAATAAAAATGATACCTTACTAAATATTGTGTAACCACTGTTGCACGTTAAGAAAATATAAGGATAAATTACTAATTAAATTATAGTCATTATTAATCTGATATAAAAGATATAGCCATGCAAACAATAGTAATTGTATTAATTGTAATAGTAATTTTCATGATTCTTATGATAATTGGTTTTATGAGGTGGAAAAAATCCGCAATTAGAGTAATGGATGATGGAGAGGTAATGGAGACAGCGATGGGGAAAATACATTACAAACTAACTGGAGAGGGACCAGTGTTATTTTTTATGCATGGGGGACCAGGAGGGATTGACCAAGCAATCTTCCTTGATGATATGATTCAGGAAGGATATTCAATACTCGCTGTTTCAAGGCCTGGATATCTAAGAACACCTTTTGTTCCTCTGTCTTATGAGGAACAAGTTGATCAGTATGTGGAATTATTAGACAAGTTAAAAATCGGTAAGGTGGTTACCATGGGATACTCAGCTGGGGGTCCTCTTGCACTTAACTTTGCTAACAAATACCCTGAGAGAACTCATGCTCTGATGATGGAGGCTGGTGTTAGTACGGTATACGAGACGCCAAGTGAGGCACCAGATTCATTTTGGATGAAATTGTTTATGAGGGACAGAATACAAGATTTGGTAAGCTGGATTACTATAATAGCTATTAGAATAGCTTTCAAGATGATATTCAAGAGTATAATCCGCCTGGAAACTTTACTTGACAAGGAAGGAATTAAGAAATTTGCTGATCTGGTTTCAAATGATAAGGAGAGAAGGAGGTGGTTAATCAAATTTATGGATACAACCGTTCCAATGAGTATACGAAAACTTGGTTTAAATCATGATATTGAGCTCTTAACATCAATCGAGAAGATTCCAGTTGATAATATTAATGTAAAATCCTTAATAGTCTATAGTAAAGAAGATAATGATGTTAAATGGTTAAATGCGGAATATCTCGAAACCAATCTCAAGGATTTTGAGCTATTGGTGACACATGGAGGCCATTTCATGTGGATAGGAGAAGATATGGAAAAAATAAAATCAAAAAGAATCGAGTTTTTAAAATCAATAAATTTTGAGTGACTGATTATTTCCAGTATAGGATTGATCTAGCTGAAAAAATAAAACAACTCAAACAGCATGTTACTGAACATGCTATGTTTCATATTATTTATAAAATTCATTCTTAAATATATTATATTAAGTTTTAATTGTCAATATCATTAAAAATATTTATTAATGGAATTCTAACCGTTTCACGAAATTTCTTCTTTTGCTAATCATCATGATTAATTACCTCCTTAATCTTTTCTTTCTTTTCTTAGGGAATCTCAACACCTGGGACATCAACATTTAAAAATTCAATTCTCCCACTTGATCTTTTACCCTCTAAATATTGACTGGTGCAAAGAAAAAGAGTTCTCCCCTCATCTCCCCCCAGAGCGCACGCATAAACATTTGTATCTTTAAGTTTAATAGTAGAAGCGATTTCACCTCCTTCCAAAACACGTAAGACTTCTGCTTTGGATGGATTTGCGACCCAGATGGCACCTTCTTCATCAAGACATATACCATCTGGTGTAAAATCTTTAATTTCCGCCCAAATTCTTCGATTTATTAGATTTCCTGAATTTTCAATATTAAAGGCAGTTAACTTACTTCCAAAAGTTTCTGCTACAATAAAAGTTTTGCAATCGGGAGTTATAATACATCCATTGGGAAAAAGAAGATTTTCTGCTACTATTCTTGCGGCCCCATCTTTTGTAACCAGGATGAGGCATGTGGGTTCAGCTGGGGATTCAAGGGATTTAGCACCCCAATTTCCTAAGTAAGTTCGTTCATGGGTATCCGTTACGGAGTCATTGCAGTTATATTCTGTAAATCTACTTAAATCTGCATGAATTTTCAATCCTTCTGGGTCTAAACGCATTAGGTAGCGTCTTTGCATTGAAACTATAAGCATCCTACCATCATTCAAAAAACCCAATCCCGACGGAGAATCCTGTAATTCTACAATAATTTCTGATTTACCATTTTCATCAACAGCAATGACTTTTTTTCCAACAAGATCTGAAAAGAACAACTTTCCGTTTCGCCACCGAGGGCCCTCTGGAAATTCAAGACCGGATAATAATACTTTAGTTTCCATTTTCATATTTATTAATTTGATTCTCATACTAATAAAGTTAGCTTTTTATATATTCACCAAAACACTAATTTTGATGGTTATTTCACGAAAAATGGCTTGAAATTTCAGTCATTTAAACGGGAGCTAGATTAATATATAAGTTCATCCTATCTAACTTTAATTTAATTCAAATAGAGATTGATAAATTTGGATAATGATGAGGGATTCAAGAATTATTATAACAAAGGGCTGGAAGATACACGTTTGGATCTTGATTCTAATAGATTAGAAAAAATTCGCGCGCTGGACATATTGGAACGATACCTCCCGAAGCTTCCAGCAGTGATGCTAGATATAGGGGGTGCGACGGGGATTTATTCTTTCAAGCTATCAGAACTCGGCTATGAAGTCTATTTAGTTGATGTGGTTCCCCTTCATATTACCCAAGCCAAGGAAAAAAATAGTTTAGCTGAATATAAATTAAAAGACGTCATATTAGGAGATGCGCGTCAATTACAATTTCCAGATCATTTTGCGGATGGCATTCTGCTCTTTGGACCTTTATATCATTTAGTTGATAAGGAAGATAGAGAAAAGACATTAAAAGAAGCATACAGAGTGTTAAAACCTTAAATAATATGGGAAAATGACATTAGCGTAGTCTTATTTCAACATGGTATATTTTTTGGTCATTTTTTGCAGAAATTCATCCAACCCGATTCTAGATTCTCCTTTCAGCCCGGCAAAATAGTACTCTCCATAATCTTTTTCGAGGTTATAAAACTCATTGGCCAACCGCGTGGACATGGTATTTATGGCATTTTTGGTAAGAGCTAATATTTCAAGAGATTTTCGTGAGAGTTCTTTAACATAACTCTTGACCGCGTTGGGTAGATCTTCGGGAGGGTCGACTATCTGATTAATTACGCCCCAAGAATTGAATTCTTTTAAGCTCACTCTCCTTCCGGTAAATAACATGTCTTTTGCCCTGGCGTTCCCTAGGAGCTTTACAGCTCCAACCGTGGGGCCCGTTGCAGGAAAAATTCCTGGACCAATGATCAACTCGGGCAGTTGAAAAAAGATATCTTTCTTGTTTGCCACGATCCTCACGTCTGCGAGCAGCGTAATGATGGTGCCTGTGCCAACTGCGGAACCTTGGATTTGCATGATCACGGGCTTCTTCAGGAAATGAATTTTTTTAGAGATGCGCGCACCATCATTGAGCAATATATCGATATTTTTTTGATCCACGGATTCAAACATTGCTAAGTCCCATCCCGCGCAAAACACGTCATCGCCCGTGCTTCGAATGACCAGGCATCGGGCTTTAGGATCCGCATCCACCTCATCCAGAAACTCTAAGAACTTATAAATCATTGGAACTTCAATCGCATTTTTCTTTTTTGGGTTGTTGATGGTGATATATGCAACTTTTCCCTTCCTTTCCAGCATTAATTTCTCTTCTTGTTCACTCATTTTCTATAACACTCAAATTTAATTTTACTAAATTTCACATTTTAATGTATTATTCTACCTAATCAAATTCATAATGATATATCTAAATAGCTTATTGTTTAATTAATAGTTTTTACAAAAAGTTACTCTCAACTTAGACAAGAAAGAGGTGGTGGATGGATTTAAGTTGAGAAGTAAAGTAAAGTTTTATATAAATTATCCTATTAGAACACATACTAAAATTACTTAAAATCCATAGGTGTTATAAAGCAGCATTTCAATAACCATATATTCTCTACAATTAGATTATTTTTAATTTACTTTTATCCTGAAATCTCGGTTATTTCACGATTAATTTATTATATTAAATACTCTTTTTCTTTATTCCATAATAAAGTCTTATGGTTTTAACAATTTCACTTGTTTTAAAATAAGGAATTAATTTAAGAACCTGTTTAATGAATATTATTATTTCAAATTTATTATTAGTTTTCTTAATTTGATCAAATTTAGGATTATTAAGAGTGATGATAGATTTTAGTTTTTTAAAAACAAAAAATAAAAAAAAAGTAATTTAAGAAATATGCTGGGTTAAGTAAAGGAATCTCTCTAAATAATACATCCAGACTTGTCCTATGTTGGAACTCAAGACAAAATCATTCGCGTGAGCTGCGAATGGAAACTTAAGAAGACAGCAATCTACTCCTTTAGATTCGAGATCTGTTTCTAATTTCTCCACCCTCTCAATCCACACTTGGGCATCACTGGTACCTTGAAAAATCAGTGCTGGAGGGTCTTGAATATCAGCTAAATGAACTAAATCATAGGCGTTATAAAGATCGGGATTAACAGTCTTGTTTTCTTTTAGGAGAAAGTCTGGGGCTGCAGAGGGCGGATATAATGGAATTATCCCTTTTACTGTAATATCAGGACTAAAAGTAGTATTATGGAAATCATAATTATAACCTAGTCCCGCAACTCCCGCCAAGTGTGCACCAGCTGATCGCCCCATAAAATAAACAGAGTCTAGATTACCTCCATAGGTTGTTGCAAATTCACTTACACATCTATTAGTAAATATGCCGATATGGCGAACTTGATCTTCGATCGTAAAGTTTCCCATAACATATTCTGGAGTGTCTGGAGCTTCAGCAGCATACTCGAACCAATCAATTAATCCGTACTCAATATCAAAAACCACATATCCTTGACCCGCCAAATATTTACTGGTAGATATCATATTCCACGTCCCCTTTCCTCCAGACATCCAAGCACCTGGATGCAGATTAATGATGATACTACCGTTACCTGGTAATTGGGAAGGGAGTTCTACAGGTCTATAGACATCAAAATAAAGCGTTATATTTTCTCCGGAGTAAAATAATACATCTGTTTCTATTGTTATGGGTTTTTCTGGGATGGAAAGGAAATGAGAAGAGATAAAGTAAGGTGTTGGTAGAAAATAATTTTGAACATTTGCCGGGATATTGTTTTCCCAATCAAGACCGAAAGCATCATCAAACTCTTGATTAGCATTTATTATGGTATAGGGAGTTGAAAGTAATGAAACGGCGTTGAACCCCGAAATTATAAATCCAATGATAATTATCACATAATATTGCTTAGGATGGTTAATTCTTCTTGATGCTAACAGCCTCATGAGTAAAATTGTGACAGTAATGCATAACCCTAGCATTAAAACTGAACTCTGAGCCACATACTGTTCAATAACAATGGTTATCCCTCGCAAAACTCTGCCTCCAAAAAATAACATGTACGCCCAAAATGCTCCTCCAATAAGAATTAAAATACATAGGATTCCTATAATTACCTTAATAATTTTGAGTTTATTCAAATTTCCATACCTCCCGATTATCAAGAGCTTGTATATTAAAATATGAGAAAATGGCTCCATAAACAAAGAAACTGAAAAATCCGACGAATATTAATAAATATTGAAGTAAGGGTGAAAACCAATTAGCATGTAGAAGAAATAGCCCCCCAACTAAAAACAAAATCGCTATAATCTGAACAACAAGAAAGCCGTATCCTAATCGGTTGATTCGCTTTCCCACGGGATTACTCTTAACGATTTTATAATCAGTAAAAATAAGTAATGAGATGTCCAAGAACCAAGAAACTACTATGAGAATACTAAAGAGAGTTCCAACAACAATGTTGAGACCAATGATATAATGTAAAAATCCCAGTATAATTGAACAAAGATTTGTTGCTAACAAAAAGATGCATAGGTATTTAAAATGCTTTTTTCCAATTTTTATCATTTTCCTCATTATTATACATTATTCTAAAATATATAGAACAATAGATATATCGTCTTAATTCAATATAAAGGTTTTTTATGGATATAAATAATATAATGAAAAATATTTTGGAAGAACATCGGTTATTTCACGAATCTATGTTTAACCGGATTTTAATATCATTTTCAGGAATTTTTTCAATATTCAGTTCTCAGAGCTTTCTTTTCAAAAAAAAAAAGAAGTTAAAATTAAGTTAACACATTGATATCTTATTCTGGTTAGTCAAAAACTCCCATTAAATTATGCCAAAAATGCCCGCTCCAGTTGGTACATTTTCTGCAAAAAAATGCACTATGTGGTAGGCTGTTGCATTTCTCGGGTTTAATTTGTCTAATCTTTTACAAGCGTTAATTTATTCTCTGATGCACTTTGGGGCAACCTATACTTCAGAGAGCCTTGTATTTTTTGTAATAACATTAGCACTTGGTATTTTATATGGATATATTATTCTAAAAACAGATTCTCTCTTAGGAGCTATCTTGTTTCATGCAGGTACAGATAATGCTATTATTATAGGAATCTTTTCAACATTATAAGGGAAAATATTAAAAAAATATTGGTTAATGGAAATAATAAATCAGAAAAAGTCAAAAAATAAACTAAATATAGTTTAAATCTATCTTTTGGTATATCAGTAAGGTTAATTATAATAAAAAGAATTTTAGATTAAATTTAGTTCTTGAGGGAGTTGAATAGCTACTTCACAGGTTTCATCTCCTTTTAAGATTTCAAATCAGTTAGAAAATAAAGCAGAAAAAAAAAACATTCATGTGAAAATCATTGGTAGAAACATACTCGAATCTATAAAAATATGTAAAATTTGCCGGAAAGCTTATGACTTTAAAGAGCTAAAATGCATTTTTTGTAAATCTGAGGAAGTGCTCGAAATTATAACTTTAAAATACCCATAAATTGGTATTTACTCAATAAGAAGTCGTACTTTTATAAATCTATTTTTCTCTCAATAAATTAAGGCTTAAAAAATTATTTAGTTCTTTAACTCTTGTACGTAATGTAACCTCGGTTATATCTGCGATTGTTGCTATCATATGTTGATTAATCCGATTTCTTACTGCTTTTGAGCTAATATATATTGCAGCAGCAGCGATTCCTTTAGGATCTTTTCCTGAAGAATAAAAACCTTCATTCTGTGCTAATTTAATTGTTTTATAAGAAAGTTGCTTTATCTCTTCACTTAAATCGAGATCATTAGAAAATTGATTGATGTAATCATTTATTGACAATCTTTTTATTTGATAATTTAACAATGGTAATATATCTCTGTATAATAATTTATACTTCTTATACAGTACTTTCGATGGTATTCCAGAAACTTTAGCAAACTTTTTTAAACCAACATATATCCCTTTTATTTTTGTCAAGAGATATAATGAAACAATAATCAAAATTCTAATATCCGTTGTATATCCATTTTCAACTGCTATCCTGCAAATTTCATGAGCATCTTGAAGATCGATATTATAAAGCTTTAGCTTTTCCTTTATATCTTTGAGATCCTGACTTGAATTTTTAATTTCTATCCTTTCTATTTGTTTGGGCTTTTGATAGATATACTTCTCGTTTGTAGTAATTTCCAATTTTAACAGATTGCCAAGTTTGGTACTTCTAATATCGAGTTTATATTTACATACTGGATAATTCATACAACCTATAAATTTTCCGTATCTACTATCTCTTATAGCTAAATTACTCCCACATTCAGGACATTTTACTTCATATTTTTTAGTATTTAAAAGAAATTTGCATTTTGGATAATTTGAACAACCTAAAAAGAAGAAATTATATTTTTTTGCTTTTCTAACTACTAGAATATTACCACATTCAGGGCACTTTATTCTTGTATAATTACTGATATTAAATATAAATTTACATTCTGGATATCCTATACAACCTAAAAATGGCCCATATTTCCCTAGATTTGATTTTAAAGCTTTACCACATTCGGGACATGCTTTTGGAATTTCCCAAGGGTTTTTCATAATTCATATTTTCTGATTTTTATAATAGCAAAAATTTTGAGTTCTTCTCAAATTTTATAAAGAAGATAATCGACTATATAATTATAATTCAAAACTCTTTAACTTTGTTAAGGATACGAATCGAATAAAAAAAATCTTTATTTGGAGTTATGGCAAATTTCCTTAGTCAACCCCCTATTACGGCAACGGATGGCGAGAGAGCATTTTATAGTCGGATTAAATCTGTTTTTATTGGAGAAGATCACATATTAGGGTATTTTGAGCCAGATATCGGAGGAATTCATCCAGATTTTCTTTTACTTTCTCCTAAGTATGGTATTATAATCGTAGAAATCAAGGATTATTCTGAAAAATATCTTAAAACGATTTCGAAATCAGGGAAATGGGAATGGCTGAAACATGAAAAATTAGTGTCAATCAATAATCCTTTTGATCAGATATATCAATATTATCGTGCTGTAAAAGGCAAGATTGATAATTGTCATTTTCCAGAAGGAACTGATATACCAATTAGTAGATTAGTCGTTTTCAGTCAAATCCCGCAAACTGGATATATCGCTGAAAAAATAAGGAAAATCTCTCCAGAGAAAGTTTATTTATGCTTTAAGGAAACGCTTGGCAGAAATGAGAAATTTAGGGATTTTTATTTTGATATGATACCTTTGAATTGTGAACTTACTAATGATCAATTCAAACATATTCGGGCTAATCTCATACCTACTTGCCGATTACCCTCTCTAAAACAATCAAATTTAATGGAATATTTTAAAAGTGAAGACCAGGTCAAACTATTAGATGAAGAACAGGAAAAACTGGCAAGGGAACTAGGGGAAGGACATCGTTTAATTTTTGGTGTAGCAGGTAGCGGAAAAACAGTTCTTTTAATCGCGAGAGCGAGAATATTAGCTAAAAGACATCCTGATTGGAAGATTCTAATCTTATGTTATAATAAATTACTGAGAAAGCAAATTTTCAATATGCTCAATCCTCAAGATTACGATGCTGATATAACCATTAGTACATTTCACGGATGGGCAAGGAATTACATTCTCAATGCTGACGATGAGTTCTCTTCGTTATATCACGAAGCTAATAAAAGGGCAAAGGAGGAAGATAAGAAGGATGACTTCTTTCAGGAATTTGTACCAAAAATATTGAATCAAATGATAAAATCTCAGGGGGAAAACCAGCTTCCTTACGATGCGATCTTAATTGACGAAGCTCAAGATTTTGAAAAAGTATGGTTTGAACCTATAATGCAACTATTAAACCCAGATACGAATTCGTTATTGATTACTTGTGATGGGCTTCAAGGAATTTACGCTCGTAAGAGATTTACTTGGTCGAGTGTTGGAATACAAGCAAGAGGAAGAGTTAAAAGATTTGATAAATCATATCGAATTCCAATTGAAATAGGAATAATAGCTCAAAAAATATTGCCTAAGAATATTACAAACTTAATAGGTCAATTTGATGAGTTTATGTCAACGAAGCATTTTATTGGAAATCATGGAACTGTTGAAATTTTCGTATCTGACACTCGAGAAGACGAATACATAAAACTTGTGGAAAAAATAGCTCGTTCTTTAAAGAGCCCTCAAGAAATCTTAGTGCTTTTCAAATTAAATATGAAGAAGATAAATTATAAACACCCGTTCTTCGATTATCTTAAAAGTCACAATATTAAATGGAAAGATTTACAAGATTACAATTACGAATCACCGGGTTTAGTAATAGGGACCCTTTATGGAACTAAAGGTTTAGAGTCTGATACAATAATTATACCTGAATTAGATACATATAATTCAAATCAAGATCGACAGTTATTATATGTAGGCATAACTCGCTCTCGTAAGAAGTTAGTTTTGAGCGCTAATAAATCAACAAAATTGATGAAATTATTGGAACCACATTCTAGCTAAGAATTAATTTGACAAATAAGGCAAAGGTGTGAACCAATTAAAATAAAACGATCTGTTGGAATAATCAATTCTGATTCAAAAAGCTTTTGAGCAAGATTTTTATTTTCAGAATAATCCTTAAGAATAAATTCATCTGGAGCAAGTTCTACTGAATTACACATAATAGAAAGCTCAGCTAACGGCTCGTCATTATAATTATAAACAAAAATTGCAAGTTGACCATTTGAATAATGCTTTTTTTGTATTTTTCTGTTGAGTGCTATTTGTGTATTTATCATTTCTTTCATAAATCAAAATAATATCATTCTTTATAAATGAAAAAAGGGTTATCAAAAAATGATTTGTTAAAAAAATTTTAATTAAATTAGAGAAGAATTCAAAAGGCATTGAATGAATATATTAAATATAAAAGATAAACTCAGTTTTAAGTATGATAAAATGGTTGATTTAAATAAGCTTACTGTTAAATATTTAGAAAAATTAGCTGAAGAGTGTAGAATCACATTTAAAAAGTCTATTAATAAACCTGCAAAAATTAAAACAATATTAAACGCAGGAATTCCAAGTAATAAAATTGAAAATTTATTTGAAAAATATTTAGCTGAAATCAAAGCTAAAAAAAAGCCAAGTAAAGTAGCCAAAAAAAAGCCAGAATCAACAGCAACTACAAAAATTGTAGGACGTGTAAAATTACTTGAAGATCAGGTAAGATTTTTAATGTCTAAAATAGATAGTGTTGAGATTAAATTAGCAAATTTAAAAACATCTAATTTAATTGGAACAGAGACAGATTCACTTGAAATTAAAAATATAATAAAATCAAAGATACTACCTGGAAACTCTATTGCTATAGATGATTTACTTGATACTAGAAAATTAAAAAAATATTCTTTCGAGCAAATTGAAAAAGCAATAATAGATTTAATTGATGATGAGATTTTTGATGTATCAGAAAGTAGTTCTAAAACAAAAATTGAAGGAAATATAGGGCGTTTAATTAGAAGATAAAAAATTTAAGGAGTTTTTAATTTGATACTTCAAAAAAGATTAACATGGCCTTCTCATAGAGATTGTCAAAGATTAAATGATATCATTTTTGAAACAAATTTACATCCATTTGGGATAGCAGCATACAATCCTAGTAAGCTTGTTACTGATTTTGTTGGAAGGAGAGAAGAACTTCAAAAAATAAAAGTACAAATTCAAAATGTTATTAACCATAAAATGAGTAGATCTATACAATTGGATGGTCCAGCTGGTGTTGGTAAATCTACATTATTTAATTTTTTAAAAGAGTCAATCCAAAAAGAGAGATCTCCAAAAACTATAAAAACAGAATATCTATTTAAAGATTGTGATATCTTCTCTACCTATTTTGTAATACCCGATAAGATCTCAGAGTTCTCTAATCTTTGGAGGTCTATGTTAGAAGGTCTAAGCTCTGGGTTCGATATTGAAGTTGGATATGATATAAGTCTTCCGGAGTATATCGCATTTCATTTAATATATCGCTTGTTTCAAAATGATAAAGAAAATATCGCTAAAATAATTTGGACAGAGGAGACTCGTCCAAAAAATCTATACCGCGTAGAATTTAAAGACATAATTGATCCACTTTTTTTGAAAGGATCCTCAGCAGTTAAAGCAATTCAATTCTATTTTACAGAAAATAAAAGAGAGCTTCGTAATATTTTTAGAGTTAAAATTAAGGATAAGTTATATGAGATTAAAAGAGCGGATAATAAATTCATACTTAATTTATTTAGAGTTATTGATGAGGATGATCCAGAAGATTATTTAGATTTAATTCTTAATGCAGATAAAAGTTTATTTCAAACTAATGATAATTTGATTGATTATTTTAATGATTTAATGCGATATTACGCATGTAGCGCGAGGAAACAACCAATATTGCTTATTGGTATTGATGAGTCTGTAAAAGCAGATCCTCAAGATCGTGAAGATTATTTTTTAAGATTAGCAAATTTATTTGTAAAATTAAGAAACAAATTAAAGGATATATTATTTGTTTTTATTTCAACAACAGAAGACTGGGCAAGCTTTAATGATGTTTTAAAAAAGAAAACAGATTTACAGAGCCAATTGAGTGAATTTATGTATAAAATATCTCTTACTCAGTTAAGTGTGGAAGAAATGATTCAAGTTTTCAAAAATCGAATGAATAGATTTTGGCAAAATTATTCCTCCAATCGACCATTAGAGGCTCACTATTATCCATTTTCGGAAAATCTATTTGAATATGTGTATCGTTTTAAATTGAGAGATTTACGTGGATCAATCCATTTTTTAAATGATATTTGGATGAAATTTAGGTACTCACATGAAATACCTAAATTTGAGAAAATATTTGAATGTATGAGAGAAGTACGGAAATTTGATCGTAAACCTTTTGATCCTCATACATTGAAAAGATTTGAGTGGACAATAATTAATAAATCATTTAATGAGCAATCCAGATTTAATAGCAACTCGGCGAGGTCTTCGTCAGTAGAAAAAGGACTTGAAAATGCATGGAAATGCTTACTAAGTGAAAATCCCCCAACAATAACGAGAATTGAAAATAACTGTGTGATTAAAACTTCAAGTGGCAATCGTAGACCCGATGTATATTTAGAGATTCATGGAAATTTAGGAGCAGAATTTCGTCGCAATGTTGAATTTCAAGTTAAAGCCTACAATCAAAAAGGTACGGTATCCTTAAAACATATAGAATCATCTTTAGAATTATTTGAAGAAAATTTTACTGATTTTATTTATTTTATTATTACTGGAAGAGGTTTAGAACCTAGAGCTGAAGCAAGAGTAAAAGAATTGGAAGTAAAATATACAAATCGTATAAGGCGCCCAGTATTAACTGAAGATCAAGAAAATCGTTTATATTTGTTAGCACTCTATAAAGAGATCACAAGTATGAATTTAGGTGATATACATCAAAATGATTTGCAGATAGCTAAAGAAGCTTTAAGTTTTATTATAGGGCAGCCAGTAGAAAAGTTTTTGGCAGAAATAAAAAATCTAGCTTACAGAAGAACAAAAATTGAAGGTGAAGTTATATCCCCACCAAAACCCCCTGTAATTACTCCACCTCCAATAGATATAACTTCTTTTACTGAAGAAACTTCAGAAATTACACCACCAGAACCACCAGAACCACCTTCTCAAGTTAAATGGTTGGTTAAATACCCCGATTTTAAACCTTACCGTTATGAAGCATGTGCTTTATGTGGATATTTAAAAAACCGAGAAACAGGTAGATATCAATTTAAATTTACAATCCCTACAGTACAAAAAAATGTTATTATTAGTAATGCGTTATTAAGTAAAGATTTATTTAAAAAATTAGTGAACTTTATGAAAAATTATAGATATATTGTTCCAGAGAAAACTTCTTTTAAGCTTACTCAATTGGGAGAGGAATTCTATCAAACAGTTAAAGCAGAAAATTATAGATGTTAAGGCTTTTTTTTTGTAGCATTTTTCGAATAATTAATTTTAAATTTGACTATTTAGCCAATCTCTAAGGTCATTTAATACTATTCTTCTATCTTTTTCGATTTCATTATATACTTCATGCATACATTTGCACCCAATGTGGTTAGTGATAGGAGCAATTACCAAACATATTTTTAAATACTATTATATATATATTGTAACTAAGTTTAAGACAAAAATTAAAAAGCGATTGATTGAAAAGGGTGTATTAAAATACCACGAACAGGAAGAGAACATTCACTTTCTTTTATTTGCTTAGGTTTTATGGTGTTATATGGGTTAATTTTCATTTATTTTTCAAATACAATTGAAATATTAGCAATTCCCGTTATTTTGACATTTTTTTTGTTTATATCATTCTTTACTTGTTGTCACCTTTTTGGATATAATCCGCTAATGATAAATGCAATATTAAATAGAGTTGATAAAGGTTCAGCAAAATCTCCGTTAATTTGTCCTAATTGTGGTTTAATGACAATACAGAATGATATAACCTGCCCCCGATGTGGTGCATCTTTAAAATCATCATTAGAGAGATGGGGAGATAAAAAATGAATATTATAGATATTATAATAAAAAAAAGATTAAAGTATGAACAAAGATTAGGTTCAATTTTTTATAGACTGCTAGCCCCAATTAAACTATTAATAATTCTTGGAGCAACTGTATTCATACTTCGTACTATATTTACAGGAAATTTATTGGAAAATTCAACAGTTATTACTATTTTAACTATCATGATTATTGTGGGTATAATTTATTCCTTTGACTTTTTATATGTGATTGCATATGTTATAGCTAAAAAATCAATTAAATCCCAAATAATTGAAACGAAATACAAACGCGAAATGGGAAAATCCATACGGAAAATGGGAAAATACAAACAGGAAATGGAAGAAAGTAAGCAGGAACTAGAACAGATTGAGTTAATACAACAAATTTCGCATGGGATAATTCTCGGAAAAATTAGTAACTTTTTAAGAGATAATAAAGGGAAGGCTTTTACATTTAGAGCTTTAGATAACAGAATAGAAAAAATTTTTGAAGATCCAAATGAAAAAGAATATTGCAAAAGAAATCTTCAAAATATTCTAAAGGAACTGACATCTAAGGGTTCGATAAAATCAGTTCAACGTGGAGATGTAACCCATTACTTCTTTTAAAAAGTTAAAAAATCTTAAATAATAGAATTCAAACCTTAAACAATCCATAAGAAAGAAATGTTTTACATTCTTCTAAAACGCTTAATACTTCGTCAATAGCGCCCCATAGTTCGTGCCCATATACATTTATCTCCAAGAGACTCACGCAGTTTTCATAAGGAATTTAGGAATTAATTTTTTCCATTTTCCATTATTTATTAATCTTTTATTTTTTTAAATTAAAAGTAAATTTACAACTTGGATAGTATGAGCACCCTAAAAAAGGGCCATACTTTCCACTGCGGGCTACTAAATGTTTTCCACATTTTGGGCAAGGAATAAATATATATTTACTAAGATTAAAATTAAAATTACTAAAGATTGTTATTTTCAGTTAAGTTAAAGCTCTAACATCAAAAGTCTTGAATTGAAGTTTTCGATACAAAATACATCAGAGACATTAGAAATGAAATATTGTTAAAAAATTAAATTTGATAAGGTTTTAGAAAAACGATTGTTTCGGTCGAATATTATAATTTAAATTTGGCTATTTAGCCAATCTCTCAGGTCATTTAATACTATTCTTCTATCTTTTTCGATTTCATTATATACTTCATGGTATAAACCTTCATAAATTTTAATGGTTTTGTCATGCATTTTAAACAGGTTATCAAGTTCGTCGCTACCTTTAAGTAATTTATCTTCTGAGCCGCACTGAACCAGCAAGTTAATTTTAAAATTGCTTACAACTGCCTTGAGATTTTTGAAATTTTTTATCATTTCATATCCTAATCTTGCGGTAATTTTATCTGCGTTGACTAAAGGGTCGGTTTTATAATTTTTTACTACTTCTGGGTCGTGACTTAAGAATTTTGAATCAATTCTAGGATTAAATTTCATTTTAGGGGCAATTTTTGAGAAAATTTTAGCTATTAATTTAAGGAATCCACTAGTTTCTTTACCAGGGCTAGTACCCGTTCCCGAAAGAATAAGCCCATCTAAAAGATGCTCGTATTTTTTAGTGAAATAAATGGCGATAAATGAACCGAGTGAGTGACCTAGCATAAAAATTGGTAAATCAGAGTGTTTTTCTTTTATTAAATCGTAAAATAATTTTTCATCTTCTATGAATTGGTCAAAAGAATCTACATAATTACGTAATCCCTCGGATTTACCATGACCGAGATGATCGTTAGCATAAATTGCAAAACTTTCCGGAATTAATTCATTCACAACATTTTGATATCTACCAGAATGTTCAAATCCTCCATGTACAAGTTGAATAACTGCTTTAGGGTTATTTGGAATCCATGCTTGATAATAAATGTTTAAATCTTTTACTCCTTTAAATTTTCCCTCTATATGTTTCAAATACTCATCTCACTGTTTTTTATTTTAAATAGAAAGATACAAATTATAAAATTATATCGTCTTATTTAGTTAAAATTAATAATTAATTAATGATTTTGCATCACAATTTTGGGGATTTAAATTACAAATTTAATAGAGTTTGAGATAATTATTACTTCTAAAAAGCCTCAAATGGGATGGATATGTTCATATGCTCCATTAGAATTGGTCTATGCAACAGGATTTCTTCCCTATCGTATAGTTGGTCATTCAAATTCCATAACCGATGCTGATTCCTACATACGATGACATTAATTCGCGATTATAAAATTACAAAGGATGATATGGCAGGATCAGAAATGTCTTTCATTTTTAATCGGAACCCTTCACGAGCCATTTCCACTAGAAATTTATTCGATCTAAAGAAATTCTTTAGAACTTGCCCGTGCTTATAACCGTGGATGATATTGATTTCCCCATGGCCATTTATTTTACATTCTTCTAAAACGCTTAATACTTCGTCAATAGCGCCCCATAGTTCATGCCCATGTACATTTATCTCCAATAGACTCACGCAGTTATCATTAGGAATTAATTTTTTCCATTTTCCATTATTTATTAATCTTTTATTTTCTTAAATTAAGTCTCTAATAATTGCTATTCTTTGATCAATGTCAAGTGGATACTTCAAACCGTCATCTGTACCTTCGAAGAAGGAATCGTAATCCTTTAAACGCCGAGCAATAAATTCTTCATTATATTCTATTATTTTACGTTTTGTGTAATGCAGCTCTTTTTTATGTTTTCTTATCTTAAGGAAATCCTTTAAACGGAACCAATATATTCGTGGATACTTGAGTAAATAGTCCAATTCTGTAATAAATTGATCTTTTTCATGAAAAGTTAAGTAGGTCTCTTTTTTCAAGAAATTGTGCCAGCTGTTTTCCCACTTCTTTTTGAGTTCATTTTTTTCATGAAAAACTTGCTGGATTTTACGCTTAGGCATGAATAATTTCAATCAACCACAATTAAAAAATATGATTAATCTATCTAAAATAGTCTAAAACAAGTTAAAAATTATTTGTAAGCATTTTTTCAACCATAAACATAAATATTTATATAATTTTTAAATACTAAAAATCAAGTTTACTTATTATACAATAGATATTTATAACTTTTTCACTATATTATATCATAGAGAATGTCAGATATTATTGAAAGTAATCCCGCGATCCTTGGAGGAAAACCTATTATAAAAGGAACCAGAATTCCAGTTGCTTTAATTTATGAACTAATAAGATTGAATTATTCAATAAATGATATTTTAGAAGAATATCCCCATCTTAGTAAAAATATCATTTTAACTCTTCTTAACAATAAGAGTGTTTAATATTTGAGTAAAATAATAATATTTAAGTGTAAAATTCATTGAGATATAAGTTAAAATTATATTTAGACACATCAGTTATCTCAGCGCTTTTTGATGAGAGAAATCCTGAAAGAAAAGCTCTTACAGAATCCTTTTTCAATGAGATTGTAAACTTCGAAATATATATCTCTGATATTACTCTTGCTGAGATTGAAAAAACGCCTGATAATGAGATTAAAAGAAAAATGGAGGAAAGAACAACAGAATTTTCAGTTCTTAATAGTTTAATAGAAGTTGAAGAATTAGCAAAAAAGATTATTCAAAAAGGGGCAATTAGTGAATCATATTCTGAAGACGCTTATCATATTGCTATAGCTATAATAAATGAAATGGATTTTCTTTTAAGTTGGAATTTTAGACATATAGTAAGAAAAAGGACGAAAGATATAGTGAGAATGATTAGTACTTTAAACAATTTAAGACAAATAGAAATAATAACTCCTGCAGAATTATTATGAAATAGGTGAAGAATCATTTTAGATAAAAAAGAAATTGAAAAAATAGAAAAAGAGATCGAACTAGAATTCCCATATGATATGGCATTGCAGCAAATTCATATAGCCAGAAAAATCATTGCTAAGGAGGCAGAGAAGAAGGGGTTAAAATATCTTGATTATATTAAACTAATTACTAAAGATATTCGAGCAATTCAATAAATTAAAATATAAAAAACATACCGCCAAACTCAAGAATAATCCCCCTTGCTCTTAAGTATCCTTTTAAACTTCCTGATTCTTGGAATTAAAATTTCCAACTTTTATTAATAATCTCTAATTTAACATTTCTAACTTTCTTTAATAAATTCCTTAATGGTTTTTCCCGTTTCCTTAATCGAATTATATTCTGTTTCTAATTCTCCATCTAATAAACTTAAAATATTACTTTTTTTGAAGATCTCTTGTTTAATTTTTGAATAAATTGTTGTCTTAGGATACCAGAAATAGGAAAATGACATAATATCATCTTGACTTTTATCCAGAAATCTATCAATTATCTGGATATAATCTAGCTCTCTAGATAATAAATTTTCATATAATGTTTTAGCAATTTGTTCTCCTTTCCTAGTAAGCTTAAAAATATTAATTTTCTTGTTCTCATCAAAAGGTAGTTCTTTTTTAGAAATCCATGAATTATCAATAAAGACTTGAACTACATCATTAGTTTGTTGTGAAAAGTCGCCATAATCATAAGGAGAATAATTTACATCAACTTCTAATTCACTATCTAATCTAATAATATCAACTAATTTCTGTAATGTAGTGCTACCTCTTATTTCTCCTTTGAATTTATAAAATAAGATAAAAATTAAATCTCCTAAATTAATTTTTTTAGTTTTCATTAGGAATTAATTTTTTCCATTTTCCATTATTTATTAATCTTTTATTTTCTTAAATTAAGGCTCTAATAATTGCTATTCTTTGATCAATGTCAAGTGGATACTTCAAACCGTCATCTGTACCTTCGAAAAAGGAATAATAATCCTTTAAACGCCGAGCAATAAATACTTCATTATATTCTATTGTTTTATGTTTTGTGTAACGCAGCTCTTTTTTCTGTTTTCTTATCTTAAGGAAATCCTTTAAACGAAACCAATTTATTCGTGGATACTTGAGTAAATAGTCCAATTCTGTAATAAATTGATCTTTTTCATTAAAAATTAAATAGGTCTCTTTTTTCAAGAAATTGTGTCAGCTGTTTTCCCACTTTTTTTAAGTTCATTTTTTCCTGAAAAACTTGCTGGATTTTACTCTTAGGCATGAATAATTTCAATCAACCACAATTAAAAAATTAAATAGAAAAGAATGAGACATTTAACTTTTCTGTCAAATTGATTTTTCTTTAGGATAAGAGAATTTTTTCCTAATTAATATGATAATCATCCTAAATTTTCTATTAATAAATTATGCTAAATTTGAAGGTATAATTATTATTTAATTATTGTATCTCCTTCTAGTTAGGCTTTATATGGCGTATATGAGCCTATTTCTCTAATTAATATCTTTAAAATACTTTCTCTTATTTTTAGATAACTTAATCTTCTTTCTGGGCTTAGAATTAGGCCCTTTCTTAGTATGATACCATTGATTCCAACTTGAATAATTTGAGCTCCATTCTATAAGTCGCTCTCTCTGATTTTCAGTATCCTTTTTAGATTGTTGATAACTCTCGAAACATTCTACAAAAAACCCTTGTGAATTTAAGATTTGTCGGATCTCTTTTATCTCTTCCTTTGAAAATACATTAAAATATTCCAGCATGAATGTCATAAAATGTTTCACGCTTCGACATAATTTAATTAGAGCAGTCTTGGAGCCAATAACTTTTTGATATATACACCAAAATCCTAAGAAATTTAAGATAATTTCACCGTCTAACTCTCCTTCATCTAACAATTGTTCAAGATCAGGATATTTACAACGTGAAATTACATAATTTAAAAATTTTATCGCGTGGTTTTTTTTCTCTTCTCTATTCTGCTTATTTAGATCTTTTTCAGATAAGTAGGACTCATATTCCGAGATAAGGCTATCTCTTAAACGCATTCTTTCTTTTTCATCTTCCAAAAATTCAATCCTTCTTGAAATCGTTTCTTTTACTGAATCATCGATTTCTAAACCTTTTATATATAATGATTTGGCTTTTTCAAAATTGAAATAATTCTTTCGAAAATGTGAATATTGGTCGCCCCAGCCAATATATCCCCAAGGATTCTTGGGAAATCTTTCGACTAGGTCTTTAAACTCCTTTTCACCCTCTTCTATTAGATCTAAAGCAAATAACGCGTCTGCTATATATCTCAGGACGTTGTGAATGAAGAGATCACTCGAATCGGGAAAATATTCCAGTAATTCTCGGCATATTTTAATCAATTCCTGGAGTAAACTGGCGTTCCATAATGCCATCATGAGATCTTGGCTCCAATCCATGATATATTCAAAGAAATGATATATACCATCAGCATCTTTTATATCTTTTATTTCGAGCTTAAATCTTTCTCTTAAATATTCCCATGCTTCAAGCCAGACCTTGCTTGCCTTCTCATCCTCTTGATTATCGACAAATTCATAACCCCTTTCCATCATCTCATCTATTTTCTCGGAATTGATAATATCGGGAGCCAACCTTTCCCATAAGATTGTCGCAGCTAAGAAAAGGAAATCTAATTCGATACACTCAGGATCGATCGAGTATGAGGTTTCCCAATTCTTTACCAATTCTTCCACAGAATAAAAACGATGTACATCCAATAAAAATTGCTCCTTTTTAAATTCAATGCCGTAATCTCTCAATTCTTTAATAATTTCTTCAGTCGTGAAAGATTCAACTCGCTCCATTGTAAAATGGGGAATGATGTTTAAATTATGTTTTAGCATTTTCCAGCGCACGTATGAGTTTAATTTTTCCTCATCCTCCATGTCTATTCCAGCTTCCATGGCTTCCATCAATGTGGTCTTCATAAAACCCCAATTTGCTGGAATTAAAGCTACTTCCACTAATAAATCACTCATTTGGTAAATGCTCATCCTAAGTTGCTCCGCAAGTGTATCTGTTATAATCCCCTTATTCTTAAGAAATGGTATATAAGCCATTAAAACGGGCACAATGGCTTTAAAATATTCCTGGTCGGTCACGATTTTTTTTGGAAGCACATCGAGACAGATATATTCAAGAGCTGATGGTTCCCACTCTTCATGCATCTGAAGAAAGTACATATACATATATTCCGTGACGTTATATATGACCCAGTATGTCTCATTAATTTGAATGCTTGAGAGGTTTCTTGATTCACTGCTATTAATAAAAGTATCGATCAAATTTTCGGTTTTTTTCATGAGTTTATCCAATTTTTTTTCCGAATAAGGGATCTCAGAAAAAGGGATTTGATCGGTATCTCTTTGAAATATTTCCTTAGCTTCTTTCATTTTATTTGATGATGGCGTTGGATTAATGGTATACGATTTCAGAATTTCCTTCGCAATGGATTTCTGCAAGATGTCTTGCAAAGATAAATAATTGATAAAATTGGTGATAATAGATTGAGTTTTAAGAAAAGTGACCCCCGAAAGTTCGGGCCAATGAGTAGGAGCTAATTTTTGCATAAAAGTATTTATGAAATCGACGTTAAATCGAGTGCGGTTGAATTTATTGTTGTTATGTTTGATGTATTCCTTTAAAAACAATATAATTACTTTTTTTGTTAGCTTTAATTCTTGATTTGGGATATTATTTTTTTTTAAAGTGGCAATATATCTTGGAAATGTTATCTTGCACTCTTCCATGAAAGTCTTTACATTGAAGATTGATTTATCCATGAATGTTAAAGGATCGGTATTAGATTAAAAATCATTTGATATTCCGTTAATAATCTTAAGGAAATAGTTAAAAATAATTCAAAAGGAGGATAAAAGAATGACAAAACAGATGAATTTAAGGTTAGATGAGGAATTAATCAAGGAATTTGAAGAACTTGCCGAAAACGAAAATCTTGACCACTCAGCACTAATAAAGAAAGTATTAATAGAAGGAATTCAACAGGAACGATTCAGTTTTGCTATAAAAAAATACGTGCTGCAAGAAATTTCACTTGAGAGAGCAGCAGAAATCGCAAAAATATCTATTCATGAGTTAATTGCCAAAATCAGCCAATTAGGAATTCCATCTAATTTGACTATAGAGGATTTCAGAAAATTAATATAAAGCAATTGATAGATTGGTGAGAAAAAAGCTATAAATTTAGCACAAATTCTTAAGATTGAGCATCAAACGACCTTAACAACCATGTTGGAACTACTAATTGCAGGAATTATTAATTCTTCAGAATATATTTCAAATGTAAAAAAGTATGCTGAAGATAGTTGGGTTTCAGAAGTTGGAAATTGCATTAAAAGAATATCTTAACTACTTTTTTTCTTTACCACTTAATTTCTTCACCTAAACGTTTCTGTGGCCAGATCCAATACATTTTCCTTTTTTTAACACCTTTTTCTTCCAATTCTTTAAATAATTTTGTTCTAGAATCTCGTAAATAGTTGTTTTGATCGTATAAAATAATCCCCTCATCAAGAATGCTTAAGATTAAATCTCTTTTATTCTCAATTGATTTTTTAAATTCAGATTTTCTCATCCAAATGGAGTCGATACCTGATAAGGAGAGTCCCATTAATGTTAATTTAAGATTAGTTCGTTCTCTATGATCGATTGGCAATTGGTTATCCGCGAAAATAACAAGCAGATCAATATCACTTATCTTATCAGCGGAAAATTCTGCATTTTCAGTAGCCAAAGATCCAAACAATACGATTCCTACTATTTCTTTTTCACTCTTAAATAAGCTTTCCAAATATTCTGTTAAAGATGAAGCAAAATAATCAATTTTTATGAAAGAAAGGTCTATATCCATTTAATAATATCCTCCTTTATATCTTTCAGAATCTTTAAATCTTTAAATTCAGTTTTAGGAATTTGGAAAACATCTTGAATTATAACAATATAAAGTGAAATAATCTTTTCCAAATTAATAATAAAAGGTTTTATATCTTCTAAAGAAGTATAAATTTCTTCTGCTACTAAAAACTCATCTTCTTTATAAAACCCGTATCTTGTTTTTGTACCTTCTTCTTCAAATATTAATGAGTATGTAATGATCTCTTTAATCAATTCCTCAGATTTCTCATCAAATGTCCTATAATCTTTATCTTTAAGGACATCTTTTAAAATTTTTGTGGGTTCATGAGTTTTTTGAATCTTTACACCTAATAAAACTAAAATTGACTTATTTAGCTTTTCTACAGCGAACTGACTCCGAAATGCTACATCAGCAAAATCTTCAACTTCTAGAGCTTTTAAAAATCTTTTAATGTCTGCTATTGCTGAAATAATCCATTTTTCTGCTAATGATATATTTGTTTTCATTTTCTCTAAACTTTAATATCAATTAATACCTTATAAAACCTCTCAAATTTAAACCTTGAAAAGATTATTCATAAAGTTAACTTTAAAAGTCTCATATTTATGAAAATGTCCAATTAATTTAATATTAAATAAATATATCTCTTTAAAAAAATCTTATTTCAAATTTTATATATAAATCATTATTGTTGTTTGGGTTTTTTTCAATAAACCTAATATATAAGGCTTTACTATTTTGTAACTTAGTTTTTTAAAGCAAAAAAATTACATAGTGAAATAACATGGAACAAAAAAGAGAGAAAGTGAAATGTCCGGTTTGCGATTTTAAATTTATTCCAGAATCTTTTCATTTTGAAAAAACAAGTTATGATCAGGTAGAAAGTAAAGGGGAACTTATAGAATTTCCAAATGGAAAACATCAGCTTGAGCTGAAGCCATTCACTTCGATTCGGGGGTCATTTGTAACTTATTGTCCTCAATGTAAATATCTGATAAAATTTGCTGCGGAAATAGGCAGAAAAGAAGTAGTAGAAGACCCCTCTCTTATAAAAAAATTGGGTGCGATTAAGGAATTTGGGAATGTATATAAATATAAGTATGATCCAAGTGAGAAACCCTACATGGATTATTCAGATTATTTTTTAGAAAAAGCAGATAATATTAAAAAAAGCATTAAAAATGCTTTAGATGAAGTTAATTTGGTTCAATGGGGTACCTCCTATAACCAATGGAAAGAGAATAAATCTATTGACTCGTTCAAATTCTTGATACACTTCTTTTCTACTTTAATAGATTATTTAGATTCTCAAGTTGATGATTCTGATAACAAGACAGTTATACAAAAAATAGAAGAAATAAATCTATCGAAGAACCTTGAGATATTAATTAAAAAAGTAAGAGAATTACGGAATAAAATAACGCATAGAGTTTATGAATTAAGTGAGGAGGAGGAAGAATTAGTTGAGAACTCCTTTACTCAATTCATGAAATATTTAATACTGAAACAATTAACTCCTTTAAATCTAAACAAGATTAACATTGAGCAAGATTATAACTTCATTGATATAAATAAAATCAATTACGAAATCTTAAGATTTCTCCATTTATATTTAGGAAATTTGTTGCATATAAAAAATTTTTATCATGAATTTCTAACCCCGTTATTTAAAGATCTTAAAATACAATACTCTGATTATAACCCCTAAAGTTTTTTTTTCTTTTTACTTATTTCAGGTAAGTTCAAGAAAGATATATGATTTTTCTGAAATTTTATTTTCTTAAATTAAAAGTAAATTTACAAACCTTTTTAAAAAATCTCCTATAATAATTAAACCTGATTATATAACTACACAATAGCTAGAATTTAGCTTGAAAATATGTTAGGACACGCCGAAGACATTTATTGGCGCTGGTAAAAGAAGTAGAAAAACTAATTTATTTTTATTTTAATGATTTATAATAACCTCATAGGAATGTTGTTCAAACAGCTTAGTGATTTCATTTAAATTTTCATCTGTTAAATCTCCCATATCCTTATATAAGTCTCCCATTCCAACTTTCTCATACTTTGTTTTTGTTAGTTTGTTATACGGCATTAAATGTATTTGACCATTGTAATTAATTTCAAGTAAAAAGGTTATTATATGTTGAATTGTACTTACATCTGTATTAACTCCCGGGATTAAAGGGATGCGGGGTATGATTCTTTCACTCCCTACTTTAGAGAGAATTTTAGAGAAATTTGTGAGAATCTTTTCGTTAGATACATCAGTAAATTCCTTATGCTTTTCATTATCAATCAATTTGATATCAAATAGGAATAAATCTACGTATTTAACTAATTCGCCGATTAAATCTTCATTAAAGTACCCACATGTTTCTATTGCAGCGTGTATCCCTTGTTTTTTTAATGCTTTAAGTAGTTCTAAAAGAAAATTGATTTGCATGGTAGGTTCTCCCCCGGAAATAGTTGCGCCTCCACCAGAATTATCGTAAAAGGGTTTATCCCTTACTACAATTTCTACTAGTTCTTCGAGGGAGATATTCCTACCGACAATTTCCATCACTTGGTTCGGGCACTTTTCAGAGCAAATTCCACACATAGTACAGAGGGCTTTATCTCTCTTAATTTCGTCAATTAATAACTGAAGAGCATTATTAGGGCACGCATTAACGCAAATTTCACATAGTTGACATTTCTCTTTAAAATAAGATATTAGAGGATTAAGTTTTTGTGATTCTGGATTTTGGCACCAATCACACTTTAGAGGGCATCCTTTCAAAAAAATTATAGTTCTAATACCAGGACCATCATATATTGCATAATTTTGAACGTCAAATATTATACCTTTCATTTAAATGTTTAAACCCTAGTATGTTCTGTTCTAGAAATGATCTCCTCTTGAATTTCAATTCCTAAGTCAGTGAAATAAGCGGAGTACCCTCCAACTTTAACGATTATATTCCTATACGGTTCTGGGTTTTGCTGAGCTGCTTTTAGCATTTCTGTAGATACAACAGTAGGTTGAAGCTGTTGACCTCCTAAATTAAAGTAAGTTTTTATAAGAGAAATCCACTTTTTTCTAGTTTCTCTTGTTTTTCCAATCCCAGATGGATGCATTCTTATGTTAACTGCACAGCCGCAAACATGCTGAAAATCAAGAGCAGCTACTGATCGAATGACGCCTGTTGGTCCATTCTTCTCAACATTGTATGGATTACAGCTTGCTGCAAATGGTTTTCCTGCAAGTCTACCATCTGGCGTTGCGATACCTATTCGCCCATCGTATGTGTGAGAAGTCATTGATATAATAAAGGGAGCATAAACTCCACCTCTATAAGTTTTATAATTATAAGTTTCTTCAAATATCCGTGTGGTAACTTCTCGAGCAAGTTCATCACATTCTGGGTTTCCATTCCCCCATTTTCCATCAAGGTCCATAATCATTTTATGGATTGTTTGATAATTATCAGTGAAATTATTATCAATTGCTTGTATTAGTTCTTTAAAATCGAATTTTTTTTGCTCAAAGATTAGTTTTTTAATTACATATAATGAATCAACCATATTTGCAATACTATTCATTATAAGAATTCCTTCCGCATCGTAAAAAGCACCTCCTTGAGTTACATCTTTTTTCCTTTTAAAGCATCCTCGCATGAATGCAGATATGAAAGGTGCTGGAAAATAATTGGCAAATAGTTTATCACGTATAGTAGTGGCTTCTACAATTTTCTGAATAACAAAATTTAATTGTTGGTAAAAAGCATCGAGAAATTCGTCGAATGTATCAAAGTTATCTGGATTTCCTGTCTTCAATCCTACATTATTTACTAAGCCCCCGATTGTTAAGCAGTTGCCATTCCGAAGAGTCATATCAAGAGTTCTACACAATAAAAGAGCAGAAAAACCAATTCCTCCTGTTTTCCCTGGGCTACACATATCTACACATCCAGTGATTGAATAAGCATTTGCATCTTTTTCTGTAATACCTCGATTCTTTAATGCTTCAATACATACATTATCATTTAATATAGATATACTTGAATATCCATTGTATTGGATTTCAGCAACCTTCATATATAGTTCTTCAGGACTTTTATCATGAAAACGAACAGCAAAATTAAGAGAGGCTTTTGATCTGTCTGCTGCTTCTAATATTAAATAAGTAAGTTCGTTTGTGGTATCCTTTCCCTCTTCATTTAAACCTCCTACTGTTACCGGTTCTGAACCTTCAAATCGTTGGCTAAAATCACTCACAGCGTTAGAATAAGGACGGATATTATGACTCATTATATTCAGAACTAACTCTTCAAGTAATTCTCGCGCTTCTTCTCGAGTGATAAGACCTTTTTTAATATCTGAATGGTAAAAAGGATAAAAAAGTTGATCTAAACGACCTGGTCCATGCACATTAAAGGGTATGGCTAAATCCACAGTTGTTTTAACAATCCAAAATGTTTGTAATGCTTCACGAAATGTAGTTGGAGGAAAAGTTGAGATTCGTTTACATGTTTCATACATATCTGAAAGTACTTTTTTTCTATCAACATTGTTAGTCTTACTTAATTCTTCTTTTACCTTTTCTGCCAATCTACGCGAATAAATCAATACAGCCTCAATTGTTATTTCAATAGACCGTAAGAAATCTTTTTGTTCATCAGTTAAATCCTTATTTTTTTCTATCTCATCCTGGACTTCCTTCTGCATAGTTAAGAGTCCTTTTTTCAAGACCGTTTCAAAATCAAGAACTAAATGACCTTGCCATGTGCCAATTACCGCACAGGGGGATATAACTATATCATTTTGAGCTGTTTTTAAAGGTAGGTGAGATAAAAATTCATACGATTCACCTGTATATACATCAGAATTAGCATATTCTTTCTCTAGAATATCAGCGAGTGTTTTATTTTTCCAATAAGGAATAAGTTCTTCCAATAGAATTTTTTTATCTTCTTCTCGAATTTTATACGGATTGATTTTTCTCTTATCAAGAGTATCAGTTCCAAGAGTTGTAATAGGAGCCCCTATTTTTTTAGTTTTTTCAAGTAATTCAAGAAGACCATCAGGTCCAATTTTATTTATCATATATAACATGTAGTTTTTATTACTTTCTTTCATATACTTGTTCATTGTTTTTGTATCAAGTTCAACTTCAAAAACTTTGTTCCATATTCCACGTTCTATGTCAATAGGTATTCCGATAAAATTTTCTGTCCATTTTCCTGCGATTCGATCATCAGGATCTAAATAGATCGTCACATTTTTAAGAACATTCTTCATTGAAAGAGCAACTCTTACACCAAGAGATAACTCCTTATTTTCAGTTTCCTTCCATTTCTCTGTATAAAGTTGTGCTCTCTCTATAGAAATTAAAGGAATCTCATCAAGGAATCTTCTTCTTATTCTTTTTATTCTCTCACTCGCATTATCAATTAATTCAATAATTTTTATCCCACCTTAAAATAAACTGTTAGAGAATCGAAATTCTATGAAATTGCTAAATATAACATAAATTTTCTTAAAATTAATTAAAAGCTATTAAGTAGAAATATTTATAATTTTCTATTTTGGAAGAAAGTAAGAGTTTTTTTCTCCACTTGTTATAAATCAATGTTTTTTACAAAATGGTAGAAGCAGTAACTAGCGGATGGAATTGTCTTAAATTTTGAAAAACTGTAATTACCGTAATTTGCAACTCTAGAGGAATATTTATTAATTATTTCTTTTCTAATTAAAGAATTTATTTAATCTCTTTTATCTAAAAAAGACTTTTGTAAAAAACTTATTAGCACGATAGAAAGATCTATATATTAAATCATTAAATAATTTTACTGCTGTTTCATAACATCATGTAATTGAGGAAATATTAGAAGTTATAATATAAAAAAAAGATGCATCTAGAAAAACCTAAAACCTTAAATATTTAGAATTCCTAAATACTTTAAGCGAAGTAATACATGTAGTTTCGAAATAAATATAATTGATATCTAATAAATTAACAATGGAGTAAAAAAATGGAGTTTTTTCCCCAATTAGAATTTGGATTATTAAATGGATTAGTGTTTATAATAATATTTGGATTAATTGAATTAATTATTATAATAACTTGTCCAAAAGATGTTAAATTAAGGCTTTTTGATAGAAAAAATTGGACTAAGACACAAATCATATTGACGGGAATTGGTAAAGTATTCAGTATAATTAATCTCATTTTAATTGTCCTTATGCCATTAAAAATTGGAACTGTTGAATTTTTAATAGGTTTAATATTTTTTCTAATAGGATTAACTGGATTTGCTATAGCATTATTCAATTTTAAAAACGCACCATTAAATCAACCAATCACATCAGGTTTATATAAAATATCTCGGAATCCTCAAATGGTAATGATGTATTTGATCTTTTTTGGAATGATATTAATGATTGGATCATGGTTTAATTTAATTCTCTTAGTAGCTTCAATTTCTTGTGTACATTTCAGCATTTTAGCAGAGGAAAAAAGACTTACAGACCAATACAAGGAACAGTATTTAGAATATAAGAAAAAGGTATCAAGATATTTTTTATTCTTTTAAAATAATTTGTTTTAACAACTTCAAAATGCTCTAAAATCATGATAAATTAACTAATACTTATAAATAATATAACGATTCAACGTTTCAAATGGGTGATGTACTACTTTTCATTATTTTTTCTTAGCTTGATGATACAATAAACCAAAGCGCCGATTAGAGTCCAAAAAAAGAACGAAATTATCCAGCCTATAGTCAAATCAAGAGTGAGAGTGCCAAACACGAAAGAAAAGCACGCAGCATATTCTAAGATGATATAAGGAACATGTCTACTCGTTTTTGATCGAAAATCGATTTTGAAAACGATATCAAGTAAGAGTTCTGCCATTAGATAACTGAGGATTAAAATGAGGTAAATGGTAAATTTCAGTTCTTTACCAGTAGCAATATAATTTATCAAAATAGCGATGATTGGAAGCATCAGAAATGCAAGGATCACACCAAATAATTTAATAGTCTTCCATTTCTTATTGGCCATCAATAGTACTGCACTAATCATTGAAATGAAAAAAATAAAGCCTGAAACTATAAACATCCAATCGAATAAATCCATATTAATTTCCCTACTAATATAAAGTTAAATTCTTACATTTGCCAATATTACATCGTTTTTAAATATTAAAATCATTGACACCTTTTATCCCACAAACCTGTAAATCAAGCATCCCAGCAATATAAAGAATGTTACCAGTACCACAAATCCCATTTTCTTGTTTTTATCGAAAGTCACACCTATCATGCTGAAGTCAGCGGCATAAAATACTATAATGTAGGGGATATGAAGTGCTAGTATATCTCTGAATGGAATTATGAGGATATAGTCTAATAATATTTCCAAAAAGAAATAGAATAGAATAACTACTAAAGATATGATAATCTTTTTTTCCTCCTTTTCTTTAATATATCCTATCAATGTGAGAGTGAAAGGGATTATCAGAAAAAGGATACTAATACCAATGACCTGCACGAATTCCATGTTGCCAAATTTTGTTGCAATGTACAAAATACTCACTAGAATGTTGAAAATAATAGAGGAAATAATGAAGATAATATCCATTGATTTACCTAAAGTTATTGGCTTATTCATTTTACTGACTCCTTTTATATAATATTCTGATCTTGAGATAAACTATCAGGTCTATAATTCTAACTCTTTATGGAATTATTATCAAAAAGTATTAATAAATGAAATGGGAGCCAATATTATTCTTTAATTTTACTTACTAGTTCGTTCTTTCAAGAATTTACTGCATTCTGGACATATAAGGGGTTTTTCAAATTTCTTTTCAACTAAAAAGTATATTAATATATTAAATATATTAATTTTTTAACGTTTAGTATTTAAATATCGAAGCCAATAGAATGTATATTGATAAGAAAAGAGAGATAAAATTGAATAAAAAAGAGTTAGAAAAGTTTTTCAAGAGATTAGCAGAGTTATTGGAAGTTAACGGCTGTAATGCCCGAGACCTATCCAATGCTCAGATAATCTTAGACGAGATGGGCGTTCCAGAAGACGAGCAAGATGAATTCTTAGAGGGATGCAGGTATGCTGGTGGATTCTGTGATTGCGAAATTTTTCTAAATGCTGAAGAATATCTAAGGGAGAAATACTCTGATTAGTGATTTTTATTTATCTGTATTTGTAAATATTAATAAAATTTTTGTAGATCTAGATTTTGAATAGTTGGTTAGTGAAATCAGCTATCTTACTAATGGCATCTTTAACTTCCGGAATAAGTTCGTATCTAAATCCTTGAAATACATGTGGCATATCATCCCATGATTGTAATATTGCGTTTGTTCCTGCCTTCTTAGCTTTTTCAACAAAGCGAGTAGCATCGCTATAAAGCATTTCACATGTGCTAGCTTGTACTAATATTGGAGGTAGTCCCTTTAAATCCGCGAACAAAGGCGAGATATATGGATTGCGAGGGTCTTCTTCAGCAAAATAGGCGACATACCACCAAAATGCTCCGAGATCAGCCATCATGGAATCGGTTTCTGCATTTTTGAAATAGGATTCATCAGCTATAGTAAAGTCTGTCGCAGGTGATAGGCAAATCGCTCCAGCAGGTAAATCAATTCCCTGATCTCTTAATTTTAGAAGAGTGGTTAAGGTTAGATTTCCTCCGGCAGAATCTCCCGCGATGATTATATGGTCATTTTTAAAACCATTTGCTAATAACCATTTGTAAGCATCAATGCAATCTTCTAATGGTTCGGGGAATGGATGTTTTGGGGCAAGGCTATAATCTATACTGAGAATTCTTATTTTTGTAGCTTCAGTTATAGCAGCATTTAATCTCCGGCAAGTTAAAGGAGAACCCATTATCCATCCGCCCCCGTGAAGATATAGAATTACATGATCTTTTATTGGATCTGAGGGAATAACCCACTCAGCAGGAGTTTTATCAAGCTTTATAGATTTGATTTCAATCTCCGCCGGAATGGGATAATTTTCTAATTCTAGAATTGTTGAATGTTCAAACGCATAACGATATAATCTTGTTATATAATTCCTTTCCTCGTCAGTTAATTTATCATGGAGCTCAACCATTCCAGCTTTTTTTTTAAAGAAAAGTTCATTTAAATCCAGAAGTTTTTTATAGGTTTCTTGAAAATTAAATCGCTTGTTTTCTTCGAGTTCCATAAATTGAAGCACAAATTTCATTTGTTCTTTAAACGCATCATCTTGAATTTTGAGAATATCAGGTCGAATTTTTTTTCGGTTTACAATTGGCATTTTTTTTCCTTCCTCTCTTTTCTTAGATTTTTCATTAGTTAGTATATAAAATAACTTTTTTGTATAAAAAGATTTACAGTTGAATCGACTAAGAATTCTTGAAGTTTAAAGATTAAATTTTGAATATTTTGATTAGTGATTTTTATTATTATTTACTAATTATTTAGATTTATTCTAATATATCATCTATAAAAGATTTAAGTTCGGGCAGCCTTTGATGGATGGTTTTCCAAACTAGATTTAAATCAACTTCAGAATAAGCATGAATTAATTTATCTCTCATTCCTGCAATATCTTTCCATGGAATTTTAGGATATTTCTCTTTAATCACATCAGGAACATTTTTAGTTGCTTCTCCAATAATTTCAAACTTACGAATTACAGCACTCGATGTTTTATCATCGTTTATAAATTGTTCGAAGTTCATTCCCTGAATAAATTTCTTGATACTATCAATAGCGTTGTTTATATCCTTTAAATAAATCAAAAATTTTTCACTCATATATAACCTCTTCGAGGATTTGTTGCTTCAATTCTTCTTTTAAACTTGGTTTTGATATTACATCTACTTTTGTATTGAAAATTTCTTCTAAATAGCGTGAAAGCCCAACAAAATGAAATAAATCGGCATCATTATCGAACTCTACTAAAAAATCGATATCACTAGTAGCTGTTTGATTATTACTTACATAGGACCCAAAAAGACCAATCGATTTTACTTTGTATTTTATTTTGAGTTTTTTTTTTACATTTTTAAGCTTATCGAGAATTTCTTCCTTACTTTTTACCATTTTACTGACCCTTTTTATATAAAACTATGATTAAGAGATTAATTATTAAGCATATAAATTCGAACTCTTTAAAGAATTATTATTAATTAAAATTAATAAATGAGATGGAGATTAATATAAATTTTTTAATCATGAAATGAAAAAAATAAAGCTGGAAGCGATAAACATCCAATCGAATAAATCCATATTATTTTCACTCCTAATCTATTTTTTTTGAAGATATTTTATTGTAAAACCTAATAAATTAGACACATAGTCAACCAAGTCCTCATCATTTTGAAATAAATCCATAAATACGATGTGGTGATAAATAATGGCATTAATAATATTATATATGAATATAAAACTCCTAATTAGCCGTTTTTTTTCTCTAGATTTAAAGAATTCGCTTGTTTCTTGTAATTCATTTACAAATCCAGTAGAAATTTCAACCACTCTTTCGTTATGAGCTTGAGCTAAACTTTCATCAGATAATATGGCAGATCTAAATGCGATATAATAAGCCTTATTCTCTTTATGGTTTCTCAATATATTTGAGACAAACGCTCTAAATACGGTTGAAATATTTGACATATTTAATTTTTTAAATTCTTCAAGATCAAACGATGTTTCTACAGAATTTTCAAAATATCTTCTTATTATTTCTTTCTTACCCTCAGGAAAATGATGATATAGTGTTCCAATACTTATTTTAGCTTCTTTAGCTATTTTATTTGTGCTCGCTTTGTGAAAACCTTCTTCTAAAACTAATTTGAAAAAAACATCATATATTTTTTTAATGGTAGCTTCTTTATTTCTTGCTTTTTTTTTGTTTGACATGATATTTTATTTCATTTCATTTTTAATCGAATAGTTACTCGATAATTTTATATGTAATGGGTGATATTAATAATTATCGACCGAGCACTCACTCGATTAAAATCATAAACATTAAAAAATATCAATTAGAGGTAAAAAAAATGGAAAAATTAAACAGTTTTTATGAGAAATTCCCTGGAAGTTATATAGCTTATATAGGCTTTATATTTTCAGTAGTTTTCATGTCGATTGCTATAATCTTGTATAACGATCCTAGTTTTACAATATTTACTCATTACATAAGTGATCTTGGGGCTTCTACAAGGGATTCAGCGCTATTTTGGAATATTAGCATGATATTTACGGTTCCTATTCGACTTTTATTTGGGTTTTATATACTTAAATTCTTAGAAAAAAGGGGTGCAAATAAAAAAACTATTAAGATTACGGCTTATTTTATGGTGATTTCTGCTATTGGTACAACTTTTATAGCATTGAATCCTCACGATATCTCACGGCTTTTCCACCTGCTTGGAGCTTTTACATATTTTATTGGAGTTGTAGTCATTCAAATAAATATTTCTAGAATGGAGTTAAAAGTCGAAAATATACCTAAATACTTACCCTTAGTAGGATTTATCGTTGTTGCGTGTTATTTATTGTTTCTCGGTTTTGAAATTTCAGAATTAATTTCAGAATCCTTCAAACTCTTAGCCTGCTTTTTTGAATGGATGGCTTTTTTTTCATTAATGGCTTGGTTAGTACTTCATGGGTATTATACTCAGGTAGCAAAATAATTATAAAATAACTTTTTTGCTTTAAAAAAATTTGCTTGTAGTAGATGTCTGCTTTAATTGCAAAATAATAAAAGTTTACGAGCATAAGCCTAAAGTAATAAGATCATTTTAGAAATTGTTGGCTTCAATTTTTATTGTTTCAATCTTCGTTTGCGCGATCGTAGCATTTTTATACTTCCGCATTCGAAAAAAGACTTTAATTCGAAAATTGAAGGAAAAGTACCTAAATGATGATGAAGTTTAATATTTTAATATTAAAAAAAAAAGAAAAATGGTATGATTAACTACGGTTCTACCTTTTTCTTATTAAAAAAAGACTAAAACAATTATTATAATCCCAAGACCGGATCCAAGAGCGATCTTAATTACAGACCAGCTTATCGGAGAGGTTTCCGAATGGGATAATCGATCTAAAAAGGGAAAAATGGGCTTATATATTGCTGTAAGCAGAAGGTTGAATACAATTGAGGAAAAAAGGGCAATTAATCTATTATCACACACAGATAAATCAAATATTGAGGTATAAATGACTGATAATAGGAAATAAAACGATATAGCTGTTGTTATTAGATACCTTTTCCAGAATAAATCACGATGAGAAACGTTTTCCAAAGGCAATAGGAGGAGCATAAATATACTCCCAATAATTATAAAGACAAAACCCATAATTCCTATAATTAAGGGAGATACACCTCCGATAATGATTACTTTTCCCCAATCGGTTAAAATGGGTAATCCTGCTATATCAATAAACATAGCCACACCTTCAGCAATGTATGCTGTTCCAGCCCACATTAATAGAGGTAAGAGTTTAGGATTCCGTATACGCCATAATGAGAGATAGACAATCGTCGCACAGAATACATTAAAAAATGGCCCCATACACCCCGTAAATGGCTGTACTTCTGTAGGGCGATAGCCATGGGAACAATGGGATAATGAAAATGGATGAACATGAATTTCTATATCAGTAACTCCTACTATGGTGTAAGCGAGAGCATGTCCAGTTTCGTGAAATATGAGCCCCAAACAATAACTAAACGTATAAGCTCCAAACACTAGGAGAATTGATTTAAAGGTGGATAAATTAAATATTTTTGATGATTGACTCATTTTTTCTACTTTTTTATTTTTATTCTAATATGTAATTTTTAACATCTATCTTTAAAAAAAATTAGGAGTCCAATACTTAATTATCACGATTAGCTCATTTTAATTTTCTATGAATTTCTTCTGTAAAATATTCCTAAACTTGTTCCCCATCTATTCCGATTTTGGAAGTAATGCATTTTGTCAAAAACTTTAAAGATTTTAAATCTTAGGAAGATATTTAACTATTGAGAAAGAAAACTATAAATACAATAAGAAAAAATTTTAATCATATACTAAAGATTTGAGGTATTTTCAAATGTCGGAAAAGGTATGGTATAAAGCCGCTAAATTGATTGTGAGGGCAAGTGGGAATCCACTTTTCCAAGCTAATGAAACATTAGTCGAGCTCCTCCAAACGCTTTTAAATGAAGAGCAAGTGAATTTCTTGCTGAATTTTAGAAAGCCTAACTTAACATTTCAGGAGTTAAAAGAAAAAACAGGGATGAATGACACTAATCTAATGGAAATGTTAAATTCCTTAATGGATAATGGAATTCTGATGGATGTGCCGATTGAAAACACGAATATAATGGAATATCGTCTATTGGCACCAGTTGCAGATACATTTGAATATTCTCTCATTAAATTTGATCGTCCAATTGAACAAAAAAAGAAATTAGCACTGATTTACGAGAAAATGTTTAAAGAAGCAACTGAGTTGACTCAAACTAATTATGAGGGATTATTACCGATATTTAAAGATAAAATTCCTATTTTTGCCAGGATTATTCCAATCGAAAAAGAATTGATCGTACCTCAAGAAAAAGTATTACCTTTACTTGAAGCCTCTAAAATTATAGATGAGCAAGATATAATATCGATCTCCGAATGTCCTTGTAAGCTGGAAAGAGCTCTCTTAGGCGATCCTTGTAAAACAGCAAGTGATATATATAGGTGCCTTCATTTTGGAAATTTTGGTCGTTATTTTATTGAACATAATCTTGGTAAGCCGATCTCAAAAGACGAAGCAAAGCTAATTTTAAAGGAAGCAGAAGAAGAGGGACTTGTTCATAAGATTTTTCATGATGATTTCAGTCTCGATAAGAAAGAAAATGCGATATGCAATTGCTGCAAGTGTTGTTGTATTCTTTTTCAGAGCTATTATCGTGGAGTTTTTGCCTACCATACTTTAACTTCCTACATCGCGAAAATAGATGAGAGTAAATGCGTAGGGTGTGGAATATGTGTCAAAAAATGTCCAATCGAGGCAATTACTTTGATAGATGGGATAGCCCATGATGATGAAAACAAATGTATAGGTTGTGGAGTCTGTGTTCACCATTGTCCCGAAAATGCTAGGACCCTAGAACGAACAGAACAAAGAGAAATCTATCTTCCACCGTTAATCAAAGATCAATAATTTTTCCCTCGATAGTCCATTCAAGATTGAGTCCATTAGAATGAAATCCAATGGAATTTTATTAAAAATAATCTAAAAGGAGGATAATGAGATGTTTCTTCTTTAAAATCTAACGAGCCTCTACGATATCTTTAAGCGCGTCTTCAACAAAACAGTATATATCTGATGACAAATACATGACTTCATTGATTTTTTTCAGGTATTGTAGGGCTTCAGGTAGTCCAAATAAGTTACGCTTGAATAACTCTATAAGAATCCCTAACGTCCCAGAGACTTTAATGCCTAATTTACGAGCGAAGATTCTAGCTTCTTCGTCATCTAATAAAATAATTTTTACTTTTGGTTGTAATGATATAATAATTGCATTAATTTCTCCTTCATGTAATTTTGAACTAGTTATTTCTGTATTGCTCTTTTTAATTGCTTCTACTTTAATTTTTTCATTAATAATGGTACGTTCAAGAACAAAAGCGTCGGAGTGTCCTTGTTCTTTACCTTTTACAATTATTTCATTATACACCGATGGGGGAATTAAGATTAAATCATAAAGCTCAAAAACTAAATCAAGTAATCCCGCTAGTGTAAGATGAATTAATGGACCTGAATTACTTACCGCTACTCTCATTGATTTCACGTTCTAATTCTTGAGTGGAAATTGGAAAGGGGACGTTTGCTTCACGTAAAATGTGTAAAAAGGAACGATAAGATTCATCACAATATTCAGCAGCTTTCCAAACAGTCCATTCTTTCGTTCTCACCTTTTCTAAAGCTTCTTTTCTCTTTAACTCCTTGATTCCTAATTCAAGAGCTTGACGTGCAACATTAGATTTATCTGTTTTGAGTTTTTTTGCGATATTCTCAAGCTCTTCATCTTCTTTCTCATCAATGCGAACCGATAGAGTCTTCATGACTATGTATACAATATCTTAATTTGTATATAAATATGATTAAAAATTAAAAGATAATTTGAGAAGATAATTAATGATTCATACTATTTGGGCATAATCTAATCAAATCAGAACTTTTCTATATAGGTTATAAAATCTAACTGGAAGGAGGGTATAGCTGGGAAGTTTATTTCTTACGTTTTTTGGAGCCTTTCTCGCACCAGGTCTAACACTGTATTTAAAAGCAAAACTGATTTTTTCATAATAAATCAGTAAAAGCAGTAAGTGGCAGATGGAATTTTAGAAATAACTATATCCTGATCTTCATATTTTTTTGCCAGTTCTAGAATGACTTTCATTTCTAAATTTCTCTCAATGATTTCATCATCCTTCATTATAACCCATTCTCCACTTAATTCTTCTGTCATATTCACTCAACTTGGTTTTATTTTATTATTGAAAAGAAGTTCCCAATATATTATTATAACAGAATTATTTAACTGATAAATATTTATATCTGAAGGCTTATAATATTTTCTGAATACTTAAAAATTCAAACCAACCATGATATTGGAGAGCTTCAACGCTCTATACACTATTGATATGAAATGATATCATTAAGTATTTATGCTAGCATTGCTATATTAATCTTAATGAAAATTTTCATATATGATGCTTGCTCTCTAATTTATTTAACGAAAATTAATGTTAAAGAAAAATTAGTACAATTAGGGTCAGTAAACGTTAGTCCGATAGTAAAGAGTGAATTAATTTCAGAAAAAGAAAAATATTCTGATGCTAAAGTGCTAAAAGAAAACTTAGATAAGAAAATAATTGAAGAAATGAAACTTGAACGAGGAATGAGTATTTTTTCAAAAGATGTAGGTAAAGGAGAAAATGAATCTATACAATTATGCTTACAAATCGATGCAACTTTAGTAACAGATGATCACCACGCAGTAAATATAGCCTCAAATGCAGGATTAAAACCCAAAACATCAGAAATAATCTTAATTGATTTACTGAAGGAAGGGATAATAAGCTATGAAGATTTCAAAAATTATTTTAGAGAACTAGCACAAATTAAGGTATTAAAACCCGAAATTGTGCTATTTTTTACTGATACAGCTATGGAAATAGTTAAAAATAATTCAAAAGGAGGATAAAAAAATGACAAAACAGATGAATTTAAGGTTAGATGAGGAATTAATCAAGGAATTTGAAGAACTCGCCGAAAACGAAAACCTTGACCGCTCAGCACTAATAAAGAAAGTATTAATAGAAGGAATTCAACAAGAACGATTCAATTTTGCTATAAAAAAATATGTGCTGAAAGAAATTTCACTTGAGAGAGCAGCAGAAATCGCAAAAATATCTATTCATGAGTTAATTGCCAAAATTACCCAATTAGGAATTCCATCCAATTTGACTATAGAGGATTTCAAAAAATTAATATAATTAAAGTAGTTGACTAAATACCAAGCTTTTCCAACCAATCATTCGAATCAATACTTGAGTGTATATGGTTGAGTTTGCTGGTATAATCGGATGTGAATATATTTCAAATGTAAAAAAGTATGCTGAAGACAGTTGGATTTCAGCAGATGTTATCCAAGAATATATAGAAAAGGGTGAAAAATTTGGGAGATAAAATTTCAATTATATTACCAGATGATTTAAAAGAAGAGATTGACAAATTAAGAGATTTGATTCACGAAGATCAATCCTCATTCATAAGAAAATTATTATGGAAAAGTGTTACCCATGAAAAGTTGGAAATTGCATTAAAACAATATCTTAGTAATAAGATATCTCTGGGGAGGGCAGCTGAAAATGCTGGAATATCCATATGGGAAATGCTAGATGAATTAAAAAGCAGAAATATAATGTTGAATTATAAGATTTCGGAAACAGAATTAGAAATTGAAAAAATATTAAAGAAATATAAAAAAATTTAGATTAAAAAATAGTACAACTCCATCTCGAGTCCATTATACTGAAACCTAATGGAATGCACATTCAAAAAAAATAGGGATTTATTAATTAAATAGAAAAAGATTTACAGTTGAATCGACTAAGAATTCTTAAAGCGTAAGGCTTAAATCTTGATTTTTAAACGTTAATTGCACATTAATGGCACAGCAATCAGCCAAGCTTTTCAACAAGGCGCTCGAAACCTTATGGAGTCGATACAACTGCTCACCTAAAATAATGACAAATGAAATCGATTAATTAGATGAGTGTGATTATATATTTGGGGTTATTCTATGAGTTGAGTGTTTGCATTGTGAATTTCTAAAATATTTTCGAGCTTCATTTTTCTCTCTTCTAACTTTTTTATAAGAAATTCTAATTGCAAATCTGTTAATTGCGCAACTTCTTTTTCCTCTTCTTCGGTGGTCGCAATTCGTCTACGTCTGAAACCAAATGAATCTCTTTCGTTAATAGTATCGAGTTGTGCTAGTTCACTTCTAATATCATCAATTACTAGTTTTAATCTTGATAATGTCATAGTTCTATCGTCTACATCAATTTCAGTATGAATATTAGTTCTCATTATTCTTTCTCGTAAATTGCTAATTTTTTCGGCAATTACATTTATTTCTTCTGAAATATTCTCAAAGTTTACAAATTTGGATACTTCTTCGACATTCTCTTTGAGATCCTCTAAAGTGCTATCTTTAGGAATAACTACAAAGAAGTTTTCTCTTCTCATTTTGATTTTTCTCTTAAGCTCGTTTTTCAATTGTTTAACTTGTTTTAACGCTCCTGAAATATTCAATATCTTTTTCACCTCCTTTTTTGATTTTTTATATATTTCATTTTTACTCCCGACATGATTCGAACATGTGTTTCCGAGTCCAAGGCTCGGTGTAATTGGCCCCTATACTACGGGAGTTTGTTTTCTAAATATAACTATCATATTAATTTTCGTAGGAACATATCCTAAATTCAAATATCCTATTGTTGGTTCATCTGATCCCTTTGAAAGCTAAATCCATATGAATGTATCTATTAAAAAGCTCTAATATTCTCGTTTAATACTTACATAGATGGTGATAACAAGTATTATATTAAACTCGTGGAATCTAAAAATGCAGAAAGCAAGATAAGAAAGATCATTGTTAAAAACGAGACGAGCTTATTGTATTTAATGGATAGAGCATTCGCTAAAGTTAAACCCTCTCTGCAGGGTGGGGGGTTGCAAATACCATGTATCTCGGCTCATAATATTAATAAGATCAATTCGTTCGCATATAAATTTTTCGATCATAATTTCAATTTATGATCTAAATATTAATTTTTTTTGATAGTTGTATACAATCGTAACTTATTTAAGTATATTGTTGTATATATTAATTAATGAGATGGATTTTAGATGCATGTACTCTCATCTATTTAATTAAAGCGAAAATTTTTACAAAATTTATGGAAATCATAAATTATCCCGTAGTAATAGATTCCAGTGTTTATCAAGAAGTTGTAATTGATGGTAAAGCAAACAATTATCCAGATGCAATTGAAGCTGAAAGGCTTTTGAATAATTATAGAATTCCCATTATCTCTATTGATGTGTCAAAAGAATTATTCCTTTTCGTTGATCCTGGGGAAACGAGTTGTTATCTTTTAGCGATGGAAGATGGTATTTGTTTGACATCAGATGATAGAGCATATCGAAAATTTATGAAAGAGAATTTAAAAGCAATGAAAATTGATTCTTTTTATTTTGAAAAATTCAATGGAAATCACATAAAAGAAGCTGAATTTCTAAAAATCCTAAATAAATTAGAATCAGTGAATGCAACAAAGCCAAAATCCATATTATTTTTTATGAAAAAACTTCAAGAGAAAAAAGATGATAAAAATTGACTGATGTAGTTTCAACCAGATTAGATGAAAAAGAAATTGAAGAATTAAACAAGATCTGTAAAAAAGAACGAATGGACCGTTCTTCTTTAATTCGAAAATTTTTACTTGCTCAAATTGAAGAATATAGATTGAAAGACGCAGGTGAAAAATATAGAAAAGGATTAGTAAGCTTAGCAGAAGCAGCCATCTTGGCAAAAGTATCGATTTATGTAATGATGGATTATGTGGATCGCGAGAAAATCCAACCTCCCTCTTTAACTGATGTTGAAATGGAGGAGGAATTGAAGTGGGCTAAAAAATTATTTGAAGAAATGAATCAATAAAACACTGAGAATAATTTCTTTTTTTATTTCTTTAGATTGTAGATTGTATTTGTGAAAGTCTAGAGAGGTTGGATTGGGAAATAGCTAAATTATTCAATTTTATTCAATAATGAATCGAAAAATTTGTGGGAATCTAATTAGGAGTAGAAAATATTGAATGAAGGACCCCATCTAATTATCGAAATATAATAACATTCCTTTTGATTGAAGTGAAAGTCTAGCATTCAAGTAAGAAATTGATGATTCTGCCCCTTGATTCATGTTTAGAGAAAACTCTCCAATACCATCGTGGCAACCACCCGTTAATTCGTTATAAACTTCTTGATTCAGAGAATTTTTTCCAAGGAACCAATTAAATGCTTCAATTGCGAGTTTCATATACCTATTCTCTTTAGTGGTATCATATGCAACAATTAATGTTTGTACCATTGAAGCAGCATCAACTGGTTGTTGGTCATAACGAGCATTATGCCCATTTTTATGATACCATCCGTTCTGACCAACAGTAGCAAATTTTCCGTCTTTAAACGAAATAGAAATGAGAAAGTCTAAAGATTCTTTGGCAATTATTAAATATTTGTCATCTTTAGTTGTTTTATAGCAAAAAAAAAGAGCCTCAGGCAATTTACTATTTGAATAAGTAAGGTAATTTTCGAACCAGTGCCATTTCTCACTATTACAATCCTTATAGAGCTGGGATAGATAATCGGCTAATTTTTTAATTCTAATCACTTCAGAATTTTTTATTACATTATAGAAATAGAGTCCTATCAAAATAAAAGAAATTGCTCTTGGAGATCTAATCTTGTCTACAGCTTTTTTCGCATCTTCAAAAATCAGTTCTGCTTCTACTCTTAATTCCATTGGGATAATTTTTGTAGCAATTAAATAACCAAGAGCCATCATTGCTCTTCCATGGGCGTCCTCGCTCCAATGCTCGAGATTTACAATCTTATTGTAATTAACAAAATTATACAACTTATTTTCATTTTTGTGGACATACTTTATAAAATTCAGATAAATTTTCATCAATTTCAATTTAGTATTATCTTTAAATAACTTATAATATAGCGTACAAGCTAATAAGGCTCGAGCATTGTCATCTAGAGTATATCCCGATAATTTATCTGGTTTTGCATAATTTGCAAATTGTATTATTCCAAAATCATCCGTAAGATTCATAATATGATCAAACTTGATTTCTGGATATGACATTTCACATTTTTCTAAATCATGATTAACTCGCTTGAAAACATTACAATAAGATATTGCTACATTTGGCCATATCATGCACCTAGAAAATGAATAATTGTTTCTTTCCATTTCTTCTTTTAAGAGGGGATTTGATAATATTTTTATTAGAGCATTAGTATATGAATTAGGATCTCTGAATTTTACTAAAAGACCTCTTTCAGGTGTAATAATATCTTTAGCATAAATGAAAGGTGTAGAGATAATCGCTCTACCGCAGGCTATTGCGTACGCCAAAGTGCCACTAACAATCTGATTAGGATTCAGATTTGAAGAAATATAGATATCCGTTGCTAGTAGAAATTTTACTATTTCTTCTAGCGTCAAGTATCTATCATAGAATTTTACATTTTTTTCGAGATCAAACTCCTTCACTTTTTCCTTGAGAAAATTTCTATACTTTTCTCCTTCTTTTTTCCTTACTACGGGATGTGTTTCGCCAATTATTAAATATAAAATATTAGGATATTTTTTAACAACCTCAGTTAACGACTCAATTACATATTCACAACCTTTTCCGGAGTTAATAAGGCCAAAAGACGATAATACAATTTTATCATCGATACCCATTACTGTTTTTTCTTTTATACTCTCATCAAATGACACTGTTGGCGTTCCATGATGTATTACAATTATCTCTCTTTTAATATCATAATCTTTTCTTAAAATATCGATCCCCTTGTTAGTCATAACAACTAAATAAGAAGATTTTTTTGCTAGTTCACGAACGATTTTTTTTAATTTATCCTCTGGATTTGGGATAACTGTATGGAATGATATAACGACTGGTTTTTTTACAATTTCTAGAAATTTTATTAAATAATTTCCATATTCTCCACCAAAAATACCAAATTCGTGTTGTATATTTATCAGCTTTATAGCATCTATCTCATTTACTCTTTTCGCAGCCTTTTTATATGCTGAAATATCATTATCAGTAATATCAAATAAAACATCTTCAATATTTTCATAATTACAATCGCTATTATTATTAATAACGATTATTTTTGATTTTATAGAAGGAGAAAATTTCTTATCCATTGCTGTCATTAAATCTTTTGTAAAAGTAGCAATACCGCACATTCTGGGAGGATATGTGGCCATATAAAGGATCCAATTAGATTCCATTCTAAATCACAATTAAAAAATGAATACAACTAGCAAAAAAAATGGGATTTACTTTTTTCATTAGAAATAAGACAATTATCTTATAATCTTGACACTTTTAAATTTTTAGATAGTATCGTTCCTAATCTTATTTGATAAGGTTCAATTTCTTTGAATACAATGACATTAAACTTCTGATCTTTAATAATACAGAAAAACAGCTCCATAATATGAAATTCGATAAATTAATTTAAGAAAAGACTAAAATATTAAAAAATTTAAGATCTTAGATAATAGAAATAATTTTTTGTTAATAGTTACCTTATAGATCTAATGAATAAATCATCTGAATCAAATCTACACAGAACTTTATTTTCCCTTGTTAGCCAACCAATTGCCATCAGTAAAACTTTTTCGTTTTGATGCAATAAATTCTGAAGGTGAGTTAAACTTTGTTCTTCTTTAATTGTAAGATTATAAATCTGTCCTGCTAAAAAACCAATCCCAACTTCTACTTCAGACGCCAAGAGTTCGTGAAGAAGTTTATGTAGATTTACCGATGCTACGGCTATTCTCTTATCAGCGGCACCATAATAAATATATAGTCTCTCTCCAAATATTGCGGTGCCTGTGGGGAAAACAACATTATTTACATCTCCAACTTTTTCAAAATCTTCGATTGGCGAAAAAAGAGGTTTTTTAAGTCGTCCTATTACCTTAAACGGATCGTTTTTATCAAGGAGGGCGGCACTTGCGTGATACACCTTACCTTTATTAGAATCCTCTACAGAATGATATAACATGAGCCAACCTCTATCAGTTTCTATCAATGGTGCTCCAGCACCGATATTTCTTGATTCGTATCCAAATTTTGGCTCTATTACAACATGTTCACCTAATGTTTTTAGATAATCCTTCCAGAAATCGGTTGTCAAATCTTTAAAATCATCGAAATAAACAATTTGAATATCAGGTAATACTCTATGGAACAGTGCGAACTTATTATTAAATTTTTTTGGTATAATGAATGAATCTTTTTCCCATAAGAGTACATCTTCGCCAACGACATCCTTATAATATGATATAAAGAAATAATACCTTTCTTTAAGTTTTGATAAGCGGAAAAAATCCCCTGCTTCATCATATCTCATTTTAGGCGAAATTATTCCATGCTTTTCCCAATTTTTTAAATCTTTACTAGTTGCGTATGCTATTAATGCATTTCTTCCATCATAGGCCGTGTAAAACATGTAATATGTACCATCAAGAAAAACAATTCTAGGATCTTCTGTACCATGGATTTCATAATCATGTTCAGGAAACAAAATAGGGCTATTTCTCCTTTCTACGATATTCAAGGGCCCTTCCAATTTACAATAACCAATACTTGAATAATTTCCTTCTTTTACAGCGCGATAGAACATATGTAATGTATCTCCTTGCTGAACCACCGTAGGGTTTAATACAGCTTGATTTTCAAACTCGTTCCCAGTTGCTTCCAAAAGAACTCTTTCTCTTCGTACTATTACCATAATTTGGTATAACGATCTCTTTCTTATTAATTCATGGATATTCCTTTATTATCCCTTTATTATCCAAAATTCTTGATTATTAGTAATTTTTGGTTAAAACACTCATAAAAGCTTTATAAATTAGTTTGAATATTTTAATACAGATGAATTATAGATTCGTAAAACTAATATATCCTTATAAATCTAAAGATGGAAATTTAACGCGTATTTCATCGTTAAAAGTTTATTTAAGAAATAAAAGCAATACCATTTATGATATTGTAGATCAGTATGAAAAAGTATTAGGTCCAAAAATAAAAGAGACAATCAAAGAAGTTAAAAAACTAGTTTTATTGAGAGAAATTATTAACCTCCATAATATTAATGGCATTAAAAGCGTGAACCAGATAAGAACAATGGTTAAACAAATAAAATCTGGAAAAGAAATCCTATCTCCACATGGATTACCAAATATTAAATTAGTAAAGACATAGCAATCGGAATGGATTCTATTTGATGGACACCATTCTTTACTTTCTTACATGATTGCTGGAAAGACATATTTACATGAGGTCCCTCATTTTGTTATTGAAGACGAGAATGGTCATGTAAATGATAAAGAAATTCTTATATTTTTTGGAATTCATTCCAAAATCTTAAATGATTCTAATTGGAGAAAATTTGTAATAAATTGGCAAGCACCGAAAGAAAGACAATTGTGTAAACGAGAGCAAAAAAATATGGGTGAGCTCTTAGATTCAATTAGTGTTTTTTACAATTAAATTTTCAGCCTTATTTATTTAAGGAATATTGAAAAAATAGCAGAAGAATTAATTGAAACATGGGTTGAAGATTTAGTAATAAATAAAACTTATTTAGGCTTAAATTTCCAAATATCATCATTTATAAACGAAAAAAGTGTAATATTAGACAGAGATCAAAAGAATTAATGATTGAAAGAAAAAATCCTTGAAGTTATCCAATTTCCGAACCAAAGGAATATTTTTTAAAATAATAACCATTTCTTTTTATTGAATGAACCTACCCGCAATCATATTGATTTTGGTTTTATTTTCGATTTTGATGGCTTTTTTTTCTCAGAACAAGATAGATTATTTCCCTATTGCATTAATCGTAGGAACCATCGCAGTAGTTTCAATGACCACGCTTGGTAATGTTGAAGAGATAGAAATTCTTGGATTTATCAATTTTAACACGTTAATCTTTATATTTGCAATGCAGATAATCATCTATTTTGCAACTTATAATCGAGTTTTAGAATATACCGCGATCAAATTGATTCATATCACGAAAGGGGATAACCGATTATTTTTCATTATGATTTGCGTGTTTACAGGTACCATGGTAGGCTTTATCGAGGATGTAACTCTCTCGTTGATAATGGTTCCTTTGATATACAGAACATGCCGAATTTTAGAGATACCTGCTGGTACATACATGATGGGGATGACCATTACTATAAACATCGGCGCAATACTCACGCCTGTCTCGAGCTTAAAAAACTTGATAATTGGCCAGGAATTTGGGTGGGGTTTTGGTGAGTATCTTGCCAATATGGGTATTCTGTTTTTAATCGCGTTAATATCCACCATTTTCTTGATGGATAAGTTCATATTAAAAAAAGAAGAAAAACCAACTGAAAAAAACAAGGAGATACTATTATCAATGCTCGACCCGGGAATTGTAATTCGGGATAAAAGATACTTTTTAATGACAATTATAATTATTCTAGCCACTTTCGGCTTCATGTTCTTAGGATTTGAACCTGCCCTTGTCACGATCATATCTGCCGCTATACTTCTTCTTATTCACTCTAAGAAATCTAAGTTTTCGGATATTAAGAACGATATCGATTGGAAAATCATCATTACATTTGCGATCTTGTTCATTCTTTCGAATTCTTTATCATATTTTGGCTTTTCAGAGTTGATCTCCACAGGTTTGGTAAGTTTGTTAAATAATAACATTTATCTGGCCGTGTTGATAACATTGGGTGCCACTACTCTCTTGTCCGCATTTCTTGCGGGTACACCCGTTACCATCATCCTTCTCCCGATTTTTTCGGCAATCATAGGAGAAGGTTTCTTTCCTAACCCGATTATTATTGCTTTCATCGGCGGCGTTAATATGGCAGGTAATTTCCTACCGCAAGGTTCTGCATGCGATCTTCTCACCCTGAATTTGGCAAAAAAATACAAAGTGGTGAATTTGGATTACAGACGCTTACTAAAAAATGGCGCACTTTTCGCAACGCTTCACTTTGTCATCATTTTGGGATATACAATGGTGTACACTTTAATATTAAGTTAAGAGACTTTTAGTTTTATAAATAAATTCCCTACTAACAAGACAGATTATTGTGCTAACTTCTCTTTTATTTGAGCAACCAATTTTTCGCTTTCTTCAGAATCAGTTAAAAATTCAATATCTAAGGGTGATGTAATCCCTAATTCTAATTCAACGGCTCTTTTAATTTGATCTTGTTCAAAAATCGATCCGTCTGTAACCTCTGGTGTTGTTCCAAGAATTCGCAATATTGCGACTCCCACGGCGTCAATAGCTATTTTATCTGTGCTAGAAACAAATACATTTGCTTCTACGCGCGTACCTTCAATAGGTCCACGATCGACAAATGTAATAACCCCATCCATAACGATCAGGTCAGGTTTATAAACGCAGTTAATCTCTGCTATCATTTCCCTTTGATACTTTGAGGAGTGTAACTCTGACATGTTTTTTTTATTGACTAATCCTACTGCGTTTTTTAGCGAGATAGTAAATTGCCCACCATACATGTGAGTTTTTAAGCAGCATGTTTCAATAATACATTCTGCTTCGTCGTAAATTTTGGCAAAAAGGAATCCTTCTTTCCAATGATTACCATCAGGGTTTTTATGGGCATACTCATCCTTGCTTACATCTGTTAAATCAACTATTTTAAATCCTAATTCTTTTGCTAAAGCGTTTAAACCTTTTTTCTCGAAAACCTCTGAAGTTTTCGCTGGACCAGCTCGCTCCGCAAGTGTTATCGATTCTGCACCCATTTCCTTTAGCTTTAAAACGAGTTGCTTCACAGTTTCCATTGAGCTTGAGGCAGGAGGAGGATCGGCAGTATTAAAATTTGGTTTAAGAATTACGTTTTTGCCCTTAACGGGATTAATATCTAATAATTCGATGGACTTAGTTACGCCATATACGCGATCTTTAGTCGAAACAACTGCTACTTTAGTCATTATATCCACCATATATTAAGTAGCTAATTGGATGAATACATTAAAATTTGACTGTTTTAAAAATAATATATATTGAAAAAGCAATTATTTCTGCGATGAATTTTTTGCTGGCTCTGGTTATACCAAAGTAATATTTCTGAAAATGACGACACATCGGAATTTACATCTTCAATTCATTGATAACGGCGGAGTTTCTTTACCAGATGATCCTAGATCTCTTTGGAATGAGACTCAGTCGATATTATATGTTCGGTAAATTTTTATCTCTCTAAAATACAACTATAGTTTATAAATAATAAGTAAAACCTTGATATATTTTAAAATATAATCGTAATTAGAATGAAAATTGAACTATTAAGGTAACCACTAAGAATGAGTTGATAACATAAATTATGAGTATGGAAGGAAAGATTTGTATAATAACCGGCGCAAACTCTGGCATTGGTAAAGCTACAGCTATTGATTTAGCAAAAATGAATGCTACAATAGTAATGATGTGTCGTAGCAAAGAGCGTGGAGAAGAAGCGCAAAAAGAGATAATTGAACTCACCGGTAATAAAAAAGTGGATTTGCTTTTATGCGATTTATCTTCTCAGGAATCCATACGCAAATTCGTTTCCGAATTCAAGAGTAAATATCAGAAATTACACATATTAATAAATAATGCTGGAATTATGCTCTCAAAGCGAGTAATATCCGTGGATGGATTTGAAATGAATTTTGTCGTGAATTACCTTGCGTCCTTTTTATTGACGAATTTATTGCTTGATGTGTTAAAAAAGAGTGCTCCAAGTCGTATTATAAATGTAAGTTCTGCAGCGCATAGAATGGCAAAAATGGATTTTGACGATCTTCAGAGCGAAAAAAGGAAATACCGCTTATTTAAAATATATGGAACCTCAAAATTAGCATTGATGCTATTTTCTTATGAATTAAGCAGAAGATTAGAAGGAACCAGTGTAACTGTTAATACCCTCCATCCTGGTGTTGTTAATACTAATTTAGGTCAAGATCAATCCTCATTTAGCAGGGGATTCGCCAAGCTCTTCTTTAAAAAACCGGAAAAAGGTGCAGAAACATCCATTTATTTAGCATCGTCGCAAGAAGTAGAAGGGATAACAGGAAAATATTTCATAAAAAAGCAACAAAAACAATCTTCTGAAGAATCTTACAACGAGGATTATGCTAAGAGGTTGTGGGAACTTAGCACAGAAATGACACGCCTCTAAAATGAATAATGTAGGAAAACCTATTTTATTTTTCTTTTCATTCTTTTGAAATTAACTATAAGTTAGTTTGGAACTCTTCAATAATATTAACAAAATAAAAATTTAAGAACAAATTGAGATCAAATCTTTTTTATATTGGAGTGTTTTATCTTATTTTATGAGTATCCTAAACTTGTTCATTGAAATTGAGCTTAAACTTAAGCAATACAAGTTACAGTTTGTATTTCTATTTTTATTTTGGTTTGGCGGTTTCATTTCTTTCATTATTATCGAACCCAATCATAGTTTGTATGAATACATCCTATACTCCTTGACTGTACGCCGTCCAGTAAGTGCTGTGGATTTCACTAATTTTTACGCATTATTGTGGCCGATTTTATTAGAGGTGATTGTTTTTGGATTTATCATGGGGGAATTAATGGAAAAATATAACCCTGTTATTACCAGTAGAATTCTTGCTAAATACAAGCGCAAACATACTGTAATCATTGGATTTAACCATATATCTGAGAGGATAATTGAATATTGTGTTGATAATAAAGAATCATTTTGTATCATAGAGGATAATTTAGAATTAGTCGAAGATTTAATCAGTACGGGGTATCCAGTAGTCGTTGGTGACCCTACTGAGACATCTAACCTTGCATATGCGAGCATAAAGCGAGCTAGGGAAATTTTTATAAATTCAGATGATGTTAGAATAGTAATAATTTGCACAGAAAAGATCCGCAAGGTCAACCAAATATGCCCAATTTACGTACGCGCATTTGAAGACCACGTGCAAGAATATCTTAAACAGCCGCCTTTAAACGCAATTCCATTTTCCACTTCAAAATGGGCAATGGATGGCATCCATAAATGGACCAAAAACAAAACAGGAAAGGCAATTGTAATTGGACACGATAGTTTAACCCATCGAATTGCACATCACATTTCTTTGAATCCAGAGAGAGAAATATTCCTTTTTGACGATATACACGATGGCATTGAGTTTGTGGTAAATCCGAACTTACATATCATAAATGAATTCGCTTGTTTTTTAAGTGATTTACTACAACATGTAAATTTAGACTATGTGACCCAGGTATTTATTTGTTGGAAAGCTGATTCAGAATTTGATGAATCGTTGTATTTAACTTCAAAACTTAATCTACGATATCCACATATTAAGATATTTGTGCGAATATTTGACGAAGAATTCATAGATTTAGTTGAAAAATATAATGCAAAAACCTTTTCAACTTCTAACAACGCGTTTAAAATGCTCCAAAAAGTAGTTGCTTCTAATTCCGCAATTGCTCATAAAAATTTTTGATAGATGTAACTAAAATAGGTATTTCTTAAAGTTTTGAACCACAAACCTCACAATATACAGATAAACCCTTCATTTTTTTCTTAATAAGCTCTGGGGGTAATTGTTCCTTGCAGTCAGGACAAGCTTGGGGATATTCGGCGTTTTCAAATTCGGATTTTATAGACGCGCTTTGTTTAGTAGTCGATGAGTCTATTTTTGGTTCCTCTTTGTCGATTGGGATTTGCTGTGGTTGAGCGTCGATTTTACTTAGTGTTTGAGTTAGATCTGTCGTTTTTCCCTTGCTTAACTTGAAGAGAGTCATATTTTCTTTTGAAGCTGCAACCAAAAACACATCTTCATTCGGTACAGTAGAGATGTTAGAGTTAGCAAGACAAGAAATTTTAGTATCGAGCTCATATTCTCCAATAATTTCTTTATCGGAATTAATTAGTTTTATAACCCCGCTATTATACCCCACGATCATAGTAGGTTGGTTGTAAAAATTACAAAATGTTAGACAGGTAGGTTGATTATCTAATTGAACAAATAATTTCGAATTCCCTTTATTATCGACATTAACGATCTTCCCGGATTTTAATAGGACAAAGATTTTCCCTACATAATCGTCAGATAGGTAACCAATGGTGCAATCTACGATTAATTCCTTGGCTTTAAACTCGAGAAAGCTTTTCCCTTCATTGTCTAATCCAACTAATCGTTGATCTTCCAAGCCAACTAAAATCTCACTTCTATTATCCTCCCTTAAATCCCCCGTTTCCATACATATTACAGGAGACTTTAAATTTGTTGTCCAAATTGGATTTCCTTTTATATCCATTACGTATACTGTTCCATCTAACGAGCCTGATATTAATTCTATGTTTTTCTCTTTACTGACTGAAGCTATGTCGAAACAAGTTATGTTCGAAGAGAATTCAGTGAGGAATACTTGCTTACCGTATAAATCAAAAGCCTTCATTTCAGCACTAAATGAACATCCTATTACTTCCGGCTCAGAATCTCCTATTAAATTTGCTATTATGCAAGAATAGACTGCTCTTTTAAAACGGTGGCTCCATATTGGTCGTACATTAATTAATTGCGTTGACATTTGTTATCTCCATATAAGAAAATAAATTTTATTATTCCATAATTCTAGTAGATTTAATCACTTAAATAAATATTAGAGAGTTATATTGGAATTTTACAACTCTAATCGAAGTAATAAAGTTGAGTAATTCAAAGGAACAATTGCTTTAATCGCAAGTACAGGCTCTATTCTATATCCTCTTTAACTTTTTTCACTAACTTTTTAAAAGCCTCTGTTAAGTTACCTATTTCTGTATTCTGCACATCCACCTCTTCATCAAAATCTGTGTCAATCTCTTCAAAAGAAACCGTTTTTAGATCGTGTGTGCATAACTTTAAAGCTATGTTAGTTAACTTATGGATTGGTTTTACTACCGAGTCAGCTAGTTTTAAACCTACAAAAAGAGTTATTACGATAATTTCCCATAGTGAGACAAATATTATAGCCAGCTGTATCTCTAAGTTCTCAACTATTTTCGCTTGTTCTGCAGGTGTAGCACTAATTATGCTAGTACCGATCAAATTATTAAATATTGCTGCGGTGATAGCAATACTTCCTAAGGAAATTAAGCACAAAATAATGAAACTCATAAGAATTTGTTGTCTAATTCCAAATTTGCGTTGTTTTTGTGTAGCCAATTTTATCCCTCCTCCGGCATGAAACCTTCTATTTCAGATGACGCCATTATTTCCTTAACTGTTTTAAAAGCAATTTCTATTCGCTTTTGAACGTTTTTAGCAGAATAAATGGTGATATATTTACCAAATGGGGTGGCACTAACCATTTCTGTCATTTTATTATGATGTTTTTTAAGTTCGGGACCAATTCCTATTAAAATAAAATTCAGGGGTGGTTTGATAGTTTTAATTAAACTTGCAATCTTTTTTGGATTATATTTTCTACTTTCGTTGTCTTCTCCATCTGTTAAAGTTACGACCCATTTCTGGCGTTCTTGAGTTTCTTGACCATGAATAACTGGTGCCTCTCTCAACATTTCTATCGCACGTGCTATTGAATCGTATAAGCGTGTATTAAATGGTAAGGCTTTCAAATTATTAAAAATTTGGGCAATATCAGAAATACCACTTTTTTTCTCAGTCAATTTTAGATGTATTAATGTGTTCGAATGGAAACCTATAATTGCTATTCGATCTCCAATATTAATAGTTTCATCAAAAACTCCTAAAGCTCCCCTTCGAGCTGCTGACATTTTATCCCATTCATGCATGCTCCCAGATTGATCTATTACGAATATTACATCTTTTTTACGAACGAGTACGACATTTATCTTTGAAAGCTCGTTCTCAGCTTTATGATGGAGTGTTGTATTTCCTTTACTTTCATACAATTTAACCAATGCTTCAAGAATATTTTTCATTAATGGAAAGTTTCTAAGACTTTCAGCAAATTTCAAAGAATCTTTAAAATGCTCTTCTGCTAATTCCGGATTGTTCTTTAATAAGGTAAGTCTTCCTAGTTGAAACTCATCTTCCGCTAATCCAATATTATATTCCCATTTACTGTCTAGCTGAATCGCCTTATCGAGGTACTCTTGAGCTAGATCTAACTCATTCTTAAGCATGTGAAGTATCCCTATATTTCTGTTTCTTGAAGCTATTCCTTCCTCATCTCCCATTTCCTTATCAATCTCGAGGGCCTTGTTAAAATCATTCATTGCATTTGTCCAGTTTTCTTCTGAAAGGAAAAGAAGACCCCGATTATTGTAGCGAGGACCTAAACCCGCCATATCATCGTGTTCTACACCAATCTCAATGGCTTTATCGTAGGATTCCTTAGCTTTAGTAAAATCGCCCCAATTTCTATATATATTTCCAAGGTTATTCAAACACATTCCTTGTCCATGGTGTTCTTTTGTCGATTTAAATAATTCTAAGGCTGAATTGTAGTTTTTGAAAGCGAGAGCCATATCTCCTTGATAATAACTTATATTCCCCAAACGCATTACTACTAATAAATTTTGAAAGGATTGGGCGAGAATACCAAGCTCGTTTCCTCTGATCTTGCCATCAATAAGAATTTCTTGAGTTAAATCTCCTTCAGTAATATTTTCTATTGAATGGGTTAAATCGATAATAGGTAACGTAATGCTTCTGGCGATTATAGTTACCGCGAAAAGCACTATGATAATAATTCCTGCCGCAACAAGAGAGAAAGTTATAATCATCGGCACCTTAAGTACTTCAAGTTGAGTATAACCCAAACCAACAAATTCGTCAATATTCGTAATTAACATTAACAATAATACTAATGTTAAAATTATAAACGGAATTAAAATACAAACGACCATAGTCTTCATGATACGTTTTTTTAACGACTTGCTTTTAACTAATCTTTGCTCAATCTCCATTAAAATCGTCTCTTTTTATTTGTGATATTTTAAAATTATGTTCCTTTATCTATTCCTTCATAAATTAGAAATATGGATGTAAAAATACCGGCTTTAACAATAGCTAAACCGATCAAGGGAAGACCTGAAACAGCCGCATCAATAATTCCAAAAAAAGATCCCATTGTTAGCCCTATACCCAAAAAAAATCTCCTCCATTTAACACTTTTGTCATCCAGTTTTAACCCAGTCATAATAACAATAGGTCCTAGAAATACCATCATAATAACCAACATCACTCCCAGTGTTAACATTGCTGCACCTCTAATTCCTGTTTCAGGTAAACCACCACCCTCAGATGGATTCCAGGAAGTAGAAACTGAAGGGTTGGAATAGACCAAAAAAGCAAAAATAACACCCAGTATTACAAATATACCCGTAATAGGGATTTTGTACCGACCATCTTTGTATAAATCCGAAGAGATATACGCCCAAATAGGTATTCCTAAAGCTGGTCCCCATGCATATGCAAGAACTCCAATATTTGGGTCACCAGCTGGGTACCCTAATGGAGGAAATCCTAATATCATTAATAAAAAACTTGCTGAGACGCCAAACCACGCTTGAAAAAGTGAGATCAAACCAATTCCGCTTAATATAATATTTTTTTTAACTTTTTTGTTTGGTGCTTTTCTTGCATGCTTGAAAATGAGGATAAACCCTAATATATAACCACTAAGAATAATTTCTAGACCAGTAATTCCATTCAATATATCAATATTCGGAAGAGCCATTTAATTTAACGCCTTTTATGTATTAAGATTTTAAATATAATTTTAGTATTTAAATCTTCTACCATCTTTGTTAATAAAACTATCTCTTTTACCACCAAAAATACCACTTTTTGTTAAATTTGCAGGTAAAATGATCATTCTACCTTAAATAAACCTATTAAATATGCTAGTAATTGTTATATAGGTATTTTAATTACTAAAATCTGCAAAAAATGAAATAAGACTATTAAGTGATAGTGACTAGCTTTATTTAATTAATATTACATAGAATAGATAAGATGGATAAAAATAAAATAGTCCAAGATTTTTACGAAAAATTAGAAGCTAAGGGTTATAAAGGAAAAATTGTCTCTGCCAAACACATTCCAGAGTTGCAAAGGTCTATCAAGAATTTTCACGAACAAAAGTTATTGGATCCAGAATTCTACGAAGAGTACAAGAGCTATTTCGAATTTCAACCAGAAGCGGAATTCGGCGAGATTAAGTCTCTCTTTATTATAACTGTACCACAACCTCAATACAAAGTTATTTTTCATTGGAATAACAAAGAAGTTCCTCTGATCGTTCCCCCTACCTATTTACACGGTATGGCTATAATAAAAAGAATTAAAGCATTTCTAACGGAAATTTTAAAACCTCCGGGTTATAATGTAGAATTTGCTCGAGTTCCTCAAAAAACTCTTGCAGTGCGTGTTGGATTAGCAGAATACGGTAGAAATAACATTACTTATGTGCCCGGTATGGGTAGTTTTCATCGACCTTCTACATTTTATTCGGACTTCCCTATTGAGCAAGATGACTGGCAGGAACTACAAATGATGGATTTATGTAAGGAATGCTCCGCTTGCGTTCGAAATTGCCCAACTGGAGCCATCCCTACCGATCGGTTCCTCTTACGCGTCGAACGATGTTTGACTTTTCACAATGAACATCCCGCAGACGTTCCTTTTCCGGATTGGATCGATCCATCTTGGCACAACTGTTTAGTTGGATGCATACATTGCCAAAAAGTATGTCCTGCAAACAAAAAAGTCATAAATTGGGTAGAACCAGGACCCACATTCAACGAAGAAGAGACAAAATTGCTCTTGAGCGGAAAGAGCGTAGAACAGCTTCCTGAAGAAACTAGAAAAAAAGTTGAAAAGCACGACTTAGCTAACTATTTAAATGTTTATCCTCGGAATTTAGGTGCTATTCTTAATCGAGAATAATTTAGAGATATATTTTAAAACAAGAATGCCCGATAATAATTTAGATGTAAAATTTTCGAATAAAATAAGTTTAAATATTATTTTATCATTTATTCTAAAAGAAAACGATGATTACACGCTCGAAAAGAATTACTAAATCGCATAAGTTTTACGTTTTAATAATAATTCTGGTAATTATTGTAAGTATTGGGAGTATACCTATAGTAATTCTCGCGTTTAGCATTTTTGAAACAATTAAAGGTAGTTCAGGGCTACCCTGTGAGGAGCTTCCTGATATCGAAACTGTTAGGCAAATTATAGAAGATCATCAGGATTCTATTGAAGAGATTGAAAATACAAGTCCTGGAAATGTGTGGGTTGAAATAAATGAGAGATGTGATGGAAAGGGAGAACTTTTCATTTATTACGATACAATTTCTACAAAGAATAAAATAAAAGAAATAATTGGTGGAGATACTTTTTTCGGAGTACCATATAGAATGTTTAATGTTTAGGCGTAGAATTTCATTATTCTTTTTGAATCTTGAAAATTATTTTCCTAAAACAAATTTTTCCTAGTATTTTAAGCGTTTATGAATTATTTTTAATTTTAAATATTGAAAATGTTCCTATTGCTTTAGCGACTAATTGTTCATCATTTATAATTTCTGATTCCATTGTAGCAATTTTTTTACCTTTATGGATTACTTTTGTATCGCAAATGAGAGCGCCTGATTTAACGGCTTTAAAGTAGATAATTTTAATTTCTATAGTTGCGCAAAGTTCATTTTTATCTAAATTGGAATAAAGCGCAGCCCCCATACCAGTATCTGCCATCGAATATAGCACACCACCATGGACGACCTTGTGAGGATTTAACAACTTGTCAACAACATCTAAAGTGCATTGAGAGTATCCATTCTCGAATTTTGTAAAACTCAAGCCAAGTAAATCCCCAAATGGGTGGAATCCTTTTAAATTCATAGGAAAATTTTTCGGCATATTAAGGTTTAATAAAATAATGTTTAAGAATGTTCTGTTTAAAGCTGCTTTTTACTTTGGTTTTAACCTTCTCTCCTATTGGTAACAAACTTTCTAGATTTCAAAATATTTAAATACGATATAGGATAGTACTATATCAAACAATATAATTAAAATTAGTATACAAGATTGAAAGTATATCTAGGTGAATGTAATGGGAAAAATGTTATCGTTTTGTGGCATAAATTGTGCCGAGTGTCAAGCATATTTAGCAACCCAAAAAAACGACGAAGAAGAAATAAAAAAGATTGCAAACGAATGGTCAAGTGATGCGATGAAGTTCACACCCGAGGAAATTTATTGCGACGGGTGCAGTAAGGAGGGACGACATTTTAGCTGGGTTCCAAACTGCGATATTAGAATTTGTTGCATAGAGAAAAAATTAAACAATTGCGCTTACTGTGAAGATTATATTTGCGATATTCTGAAAAATAGTCTTGATAAATCTCCGAGTGCTAAACAAAATATAGAAGAAATTCGACAAAAATTATAACTAAAATTTAAAGGACAAAGAAGTGAAAGAAGTGATAAAAACAGATTTGGAAGAAGCTAAAAAATCGGGATTAAAATTAATGGAAGAATCAAAAGCTGCAATTCTAACAACAATTGATCCAGATGGTTTTCCAATAACGCGAGCAATGTTTAATCTAAGAAATAAGGAGCAATTCCCTGAATTTTCAGAATTTTTTGAAAATCAACAAAACCAATTTACAATCTACATTTCAACTAATACTTCTTCAAGTAAGGTTGCTCATCTAAGCAAAAATCCTAAGATGTGTGTATATTTCTGCGATGCAGAAGATTTTAAGGGTTTTATGTTAGGAGGTTCAGTAGAAATTGTTGATGATATGGAGTTAAAGAAGACTATCTGGTTAGATTGGTGGACACGATATTATCCAGAAGGAGTAGAAGATCCAGATTATACACTACTTCGATTGGAGCCAAAAAACGCAAAGTATTATTATAAATTAAATCAGGTAAATTTTGAGTTATGAGTGAGAACATGAAAGATCAGCGTGAGGGTGGATTCCTCATAGCAAAAATACACCAAATCACAAATAGAATCTTTAAACAGATGTTAAAAGAATATGGAATTAAAGAGTTAAACCCAGGACAAGGGCGGATATTATTTGCTCTTTGGCAGAATGATAATATATCGATACGTGAACTGTCACTAAAAACTCAATTAACTAAATCTACGTTAACAACAATGCTAGATAGGCTTGAAAACGCAGGTTTTCTGAAGCGAAAGAAAGGTAAAGATAGAAGAATCGTCAAAGTCAAACTTTCTGAAAAGAGTATAAATCTTCAAAAAAAATATGTAGAAGTTTCAAAAAAAATGACTGAAGTGTTTTACGGAACGCTAACCGAAGAAGAAATAGATGAATTTGAAGATTATTTAAGAAGAATATTAGATAACCTAATAAAAGCTAAAGATTTTCGAAAGGATTCAAAATAGAAGAATTATATTTTCTTTTTTTTTCTTTATTATTATTTATTTTTTATATTTAGAAGTTAAAAAAGTTATTGAACTACCATAAATTAAGAAATAATTGATAAATATTGGTCTATACTTTTTTTAAATTAATTAAGGAATTATAGACTTTAATTATCAAATAAGAATTAAAATAATATAAAAATAGAATTTGTTGAAATCAAAATGAAAGCGTTAATTTTAATTGGAAGTAAAACGGACGACAATGAATCAGCGAAGATTCACGAAATAATGCTGGAAGAGCTTAAAAAGTTAAATTGGGATGCGACTTCAATAGGTCTTGAAGATAAAAATATTGCGTATTGTACTGGTTGTTTTGGATGTTGGGTTCAAACGCCCGGTGAATGCATAATTAAAGATTATGAAGAAATCATTGTAAAGAAGATGGTTCACAGCGATCTTATCATATACCTTACTCCAATAATTTTTGGGGGGTACTCGTCAATTCTAAAGAAAGCATTAGATCGCCAAATCTCTCGGGTTTTACCTTATTTTACGAAAATTGATGGGGAAGTTCACCACAAAAAGAGGTACGAAAAGGAACAATCGTTATTAAGTGTAGGAATTTTAGATAATCCTGATGCTGAAAAAGAGGAAGTTTTTAAAACTTTAGTTGCTCGCAATTCAATTAATATGTGGAGCCCATATCACAAAGCGATGATATACACAAGAGGTCAAGGTTCGCTAGAGTTTGTTAATAATTTTAATAAAGCATTAAGAGAGGTAGAGGCGATTTTATGAAAAAATATGAAAATGCTTTATTACTTGTTGGTAGTCCTAAGGGCTCATTAAGCAGTTCTGTTTCTCTTGGAAATTCCTTAACCTTAAGTTTAGAAGAATTAGGGTTATCTATAGATACGGAATATCTTTATAAACTCGTTAAAAAAGAAGATGGACAGAAAAAATTAATTTCTAAGGTGGAAGATGCTGATCTCATAATTTTAGCGTTCCCTCTTTATATTGATTGTTTGCCTGCTGGGGTTATTAAAGCGCTAGAACTCATTGCTATTTACAGACAATCAATGAGCAATCCGAAAAAACAAGGATTTGTCGTGATAATCAACTGTGGTTTTCCAGAAACACAGCATAATAATGTTGCGGTGTCAATCTGTAAAATTTTTGCTCGTGAAGTAGGATATGAGTGGAAAGGTGCTTTAGCGCTTGGAATGGGTGGAGCATTTGGTGGTAAATCCTTAGAAGAACGCGGAGGAATGGTGAGAAATGTAATAAAAGGATTTGATATTGCAGCGCAAGCTTTATCCGAAGGAGAAAAGATTCCAGAAGAAGCTATAGAGCTTGTAGGAAAAAAGTTCATGCCCATTACCCTATATACAAAAATGGGAAATCTAGGTTGGAACATCCAGGCAAAAAAATTCGGAGCTCGCAAAAAAATTCGAGATCAACCTTATTTGTAATTCTTTTTATTTAAAATTTTTAAATTTAGTTTTTCGGGAGAACCATGATGTGGTTATTCATTATTCCCTTTTTTGTGGCTCTTATTATGAACTAATTCAAAGTTATTCTTTATAAAAAAATCAATTTCTAAACGTTTAATTGTTTAAATGTTTTATTTTGGAGTAATATTGGATAAAAAAGTATATAATTAAAATATAAGAGTGATGATTAAAGATGTCAAAATATGATGTTGTTATAATTGGTGGTGGAGTTGGAGGTACAGCTTCTGGAGCTATTCTGGCTTCTAATGGATTAAATACTCTCCTTATCGAGAAAAATCAATTTATTGGTGGTCGTTGTAGTACATATGAAAAAGAGGGTTTCAAAATAGATATAGGTGTGCATTCCTTTGGAAGAACGAGTAATGGTCCCCTTGGAACAGTATTAAAAATGATTGGTATGGAAGATGCTATTGATTGGGTTCTAGCGCGAAATCCAGGACCGGTACAGTATTATCAGGGGAAATTTTGGAAATTTCCTAAAGAACTTGAAAAATTAATTCCTCCCTCCGATTTTTCCAGCCTTATAAAAATACTTAGAGACATAATGCGAATAAAGGATACAAAAGATCTTGATAATATTAGCATTAAAACATGGTTATCAAAATATTCCGATAATAAACTTGTCCACTCGTTTATTAATATTCTCTGCGGTTTATATTTTGTAGTTTCTTACAACGAGGCTTCTGCTGGTGAATTTGTGAGATGTTTATCTTCACTTGTGCAAAATAGGAGTACTGGGTATCCTAAAGGCGGATGTATAGCAATACCTCTTGCTTATGCTAAAGCCATTGAAAAATTTGGGGGTACTGTGGAAACAGGGGTCACGGCCAAAAAAATTATCATCGAGGATGGAAAAATCCAAGGCGTTGAACTCGATAACAATAAATTTATTTCATCTCAATTGGTCATTAGCAATGCAGGGATAAAAGAAACAATAAATAATATGGTTGGTAGAAACTATTTCGATAAAATATATCTTGAAAAAATTGACAAACTAAAGTATTCGATGAGCGCTTTTTCTCTTAAATTGGCATTAAAAAAACCAATAACTCATTTTAAAGTAATTAATTCAATGTCTCTAGACTACGAGGAAAAAGTTAGGTCAGTTTTGGAAGGAGAAGTCCCTGACAAAGTAGATTTATTCGTTCCTATCCCTTCGAATTATGACCCAGAACTAGCACCAAAAGAAAAGCAACTAATTATCGCGGGAACGGCAGTACCTCGGGAAAATTTTGAAAGAAATAGAGAAAAATGGATAAGTAGTACAATGGAAACTCTTGAAGAAATGTTCCCAAAATTCCAAAATAACTTAATGTGGATGGAAGTCACGACACCAAAAGATATCGAATCAATAGGCGGAAAAGAAGCATCCGTTGTTGGGATATCACAAACTGTAGATCAGACAGGAGTAAATAGACCCGCCACATCTCTACCAATAAAAGGGTTATATATAGTTGGCGGAGACGCAGGTGGTTGGGGAATTGGAACTGAACTAGCAGCAAAAAGCGCTATCGATTGTTCAAAAATCATATTAAAACAAAAAAAGTAATTAAACGCATATCGATAGGTTGGAATATCCAAGCAAAAAATTCGAAGCACGTAAAAAAATAAAAGACCAAAACAGAAACTCTCAAATAAGGTTTTGAAACAGATAAGTATATAACATTCACAAATACTAAATAGATATTAGGGAAGTGCGTCACTTTTTTAATCTTTTGGTATAAGAATAGTGCTTAACAAGTTTTTTATCAACTAACAGCGTTAATTCAGACCTTATGTGGAGAATTTGACTTATGGAAAAACTTAATTTGGCGTTCAAAATGTGTATATTTGGAGATTCAGGTGTTGGTAAATCAACATTGATCAACCGATATATTACAGCCAAATTTGATCATGACCTAAAGCCGACTTTAGGAGCAGCAATTTTGATGAAATTCATAGAAACGGAAACTATGAGAATAACACTTCAAATTTGGGATTTTGCCGGAGAGGAAAGGTTCAGATCTCTTTTACCTAGCTATGCTCAAGGATCTTCTGCAGCTATTTTTATGTGCGACATTTCTAATCGCGATAGTATTACGAATATAGATAAATGGCTTTTGACATTTAACGAAGGAATGAACGTTCGGAACCCAAAATTCCCCTTAATAGTAGTTGGTGGAAAATTAGACTTAGAAGAAAAACGATCTTTTAGTAAGAAGGATATTGAAGATATACTTACAGTACGAAAAGAATTTGATTACATCGAATGTTCTTCAAAAACCGGAGAAAATGTGGATTTGCTATTTCAAACTATAGTCGATAAAATGTTGATTTATGGAAACCATCTATAAGATAGAATCTAATCTCAATTTTCCTTTTCGGCATAAATTAACTTTTTTAGTAGTGGATCTTTTAATTTTATAAGAAGGAAGGGGAAAACATTTGGGAAAATGCCGAATGGACCGTACAGGCACGAAAGATAATTAAAGCTCTTAAGCATTTCCCAGAAAGCTCTAAAATAATTCTAATAGTAGTTAGATTAACTAATAAAATTTTATTAATCCAATTTTCTACCATATTTTAATAAATTAACATATAAAATAACATATGACTAAATTTTAAATTTCAAAAAAATAAAATATTAATTGAACGATGAAAGAACTAGAACAAGATTTCGAGCCCTCGCCTGAATTTCACTTATCAAAAAAGAAATTTTTAATTAATTTAATCAAATTAATCCCTAAAATGAGAAAGATGAGAAAGCGAGCAGAAGAATTCCTATCAAATTTGAGCGATCCTAAACTTCATGTTGAAGCTCCTTCCTTAGAAACTATTAAAACAGATTTAGAGGTTATTTGTAAAGAACCTCACAGGAGAATAGGAACGAAACAAGGAAATATAATTGAAAATTTTTTAGAACGTAAATTAAAAGAATTAGGGCTGGAATCAGTAAAAAAGGAACCAATTGATATTATAAATTGGGTTGCAACGAATTGGAAATTAAATATATCGAAAGATAGAGAACAAATTGAAGTTCCTTGTTTTTACGTGTTAAATACGGGTTTTACCGATAATGAAGGAATAGAAGCTTCTTTAGTTTACGTGGGAACTGGGCAAAAAAAAGATTTTAAAAATATAGATGTAAAAGGTAAAATTGTAGTTGCCGATATTGAATTTCCAACCATGCCTTTTGGAAAATTAATAAAGCTAGCAAAACCGTATTATGTTTCTGATCCTACTAATATTATCGATGAAACGACAGAACTTGTTTTAACTTTTGCATTATCAAATTTTCCCCCCCAATCATTGGGAGGAAAACCTAGAGAAGATTCTGTATATTGGCGAGCATTTAATGGTGGAGCCTTGGGATTAGTTCTCATTTTAAGAGACTACCCTTCAAATGTGAATAGTCATTGGGGGCCCTACGATGGCGCTATGAAACCAATTCCAGCTTTATATGTGGGAAAATATGATGGCATAAAAGTTAGAGAATTAGCACAAGCTAAAAATTCTCATGGAACCTTAATTCTCGAAGGATATAGCGAAACGACTAAAGCTCATAATGTATGGGGTATTCTACCAGGAAATTCTGAGGAATTAATAATGATCTCAAGTCATCACGATTCGGCGTTTAAAGGCGCGTCCGAAGATGGAACGGGTGTTGCTATGGTATTAGCTCAATTAAGGGCGTGGTCAAAAATTCCTAAGAGTGAAAGACCTAGATCTTTATTGTTTTGTTTATCAGCGGGACATCTCTACGGAGGGATAGGTGCTGAAAAATTCGCCCGGAAATATAAAAACAATTTATTAAAAGATGTACTAGTAGACGTGAATCTAGAACATTTATGTGCTAGAGAAGTCATAGAAGACCCTCTAACGCATAATTTTAAACTAACTAAGAATTTAGCGTTAGGTGCTGTATTCATTTCACAAACCGAAAGTCTAGTAGCGCTTACAACTAAAGCTTTTAAAGAACATAAGATTGAAAATATGCTATTAGTTCCGGATAATTTCTTTGCAACGCCTCCGATCGGTGAAGCGGGACATTTTGCTATTCATGGAGATTTAAAAGTTATACATTGGATTAGATCTCCTTATTATCTACTTACAGCAGAAGATACACTAGATAAAATCGATATGAATAAATTACACCCCACAGCTCAATGTGTATCTGATCTAATCAATTCCTTAATGTATCTACCAAAAGAACAATTTTAAATTTATGTTATAGAGGTTTAAAAGCGTTTACTTTTTCGATTTGCTAAAAATAACTTTTTTAATTTTATAATTTTTAATTATGTAAGATGTATAAAGAAAACATTTGGGAAAATGCTGAATGGACCGTACAGGCGCGTAATATCGTTAAAGCTCTTAATAAATTTCCTGTAGATTCGAAGATAATTTTAATTCTGCGACATTCCCACAGAAATAATCCCTCTGAATTAGTGAAATTACATGAACTAAGGTTAACTCCTCAAGGACATCAAGTAGCTAAGATATTTGGTCAAAAATTACCTAAAGAGAGAGCAATCAGGCTGTTTCACAGTCCTGTAGGCCGCTGCCAAGAAACAGCAGAAGATATTTTAACTGGATTTGAAGATGCTGGAGGAAATGGAGCGTTAGATGGGGTACTTACGCCTCTATTTTTCGCGGGAACTGCTCCAAAATTTTTCCAAGATATTATTATGAAAAATTCTCATCTTGATTTTATGTTTCGTTGGGCTGTCGGTCTCTATTCTCCAGATTTAATATCTCCACTTCAAACTTACTGTCAAAAGGCGGCAGAGACCATTTGGAACGGTATCAACGATGCTCCAGAGAGAGGGATCGATATTCACATAACGCACGATGTTTTTTTAATGGCATTACGATTCGGATGGTTTGGAATACCTCCTGACGCGCAATGGGTTTCCTTTTTAGGTGGAATCGCATTCACTTTAACCGAAAATAAAATTAAATTGTTTGTTAAAGATCGATTTATCTCGATGAATGTTCCCTATTGGTGGAAAAACCGAACTTAATTGTGCGATTTAAAACTCATACCTACATTTAGTGCAGACCCGCTTTTTCGCGTAAATTCTTACTGGCACGTAGCTAATCAAACGCGTTTTATCATCAACTTCTTTGATGGCGAAACCCATAGCTCCACATTTAGGACATTTTCTTTTATAAGTAGAATGGCTATTGCTAGGTGAGGTTGCTAGAGATATTTGCTGATTAGGCACTCTTATTGTATTTATTTGTTGATTCGCATGTTGAGGCGGACTTAATTGTTGTTGAGGTGGATTTAATTGTTGTTGAGGTTGACTTAATTGTTGCTGTAGATTCTGAATTCGAGCTCTTAATTCTGCATTCTCGTCTTTTAATTGAGATAGTTGTATTTCTCTTTTTTCCAGAAGAGTAAATAATTCTGTAATTTGGTTTTCCAATATGCTAAGTTCTTTTTCGTCTTCAGGTGATAAGCCCTCTATGTTTTCATACATCATTTTTCGCACACATCACATTTTTTACAGAAATGTATTTTGTCGCTACATAAAATTTAGGTTAGTTTGACATAAATAGTTTATTAAAAATAATCCTAAAAACCAATAACTTAATTACCATTATCTTAGGTTCTAATGACTATAAATTGTTTTTTATGGAGTTTTACAACAGTTTTATAAATTAACCATCAAAATATTAAATTATGAAAAAAAAATACTACTTTCTCATTTACTTTATTCTCATTTTCATCGCGTTATGGGTAATCTATCTACCACCTTGGGAACAATCTTTAAAAAATTTGATCGTAATAAATATAATCATTTACATCATACGCAAACCAATGAATAGCTTTGCTGCGTATTTATTCAAAAAGCGCTCTTATCGAACTACTGTTTCAATTGCCATAACTATTATATGGAGCATTTTCTTATTCTGGTTATTGTATGTTATTGAAGATACTTTATTTTTCGCCATAGTTCCATTTTTAATCGTTGCTGTGTCGTTAAATTTTAAAAATATTATTAATAATATGGCTTCAGGAGCGCTTTTGTTATCGTCAGGGAAATTTGAAATAGGGGATTTAATAGAAACCAACGGTATACAAGGAATAGTAAGTGAAATCAATTTAAATTATACTAAAATACGGGAATTTGACGGAGTTGAGATTAAAATTCCAAACAGTAATGTTTTCGGTTCTACTATAGTGAAGTTCACTCACGATAAGTTCAAAATATTCGAACCGTTAAATAAAGAAGAATTTCACAAAAGTAAGTACTATAAAGAATATATTAAGATGATAAATAAGATCTTATCAGCGAAGATAAAAACAACTACCTACATCAAAAATATAGAAATTTTAGGGTCCTTAGACCCAATAAAACTCGATGAGCTGTTACTGAAAGTATTTAACGCTTATGAATCAATATTCGGCATCAAACCCGATTATGCTGTTGACACCACGAGATTTGGACGTGTTCGCGTTGCATTGTATGTGAAGTCAGAGAACCCGGTAATTATTTTGAACTACTTGGATTCTTTTCTTAGAGACATTCTCTTTGCTTTATATCCCGATAGAATTTATAAGGATTGGGATAAATACCAAGAAAGTCTTGCTGATTTAAAATTAGATGACGAGGGTGATGAAAAATAAGCGCAATCTTTAATAGTGATCTTGAAGCGTTTATTTTTGTTTTTATCATTGCCATCTCATTGGTTATTGTTAACAAGTTTTTATCGGATTTGTTTAGTCGAATAGGGAAAATCCCTATAGTAAAAAAAAATAAATTAATTTTTGTAATTAGAATAGCGTCGATATTAACTCTACTTTACTTTGTAATGAATGGATTTCCCTCGTTCACGACTCTCCCCCCTGAAACTACTGCAATAGTAACGGGTGCATTAAGCACAGCTTTAGCGTTCGTAACAAGCGGAATTTTTTCTAATTTTGTTGCAGGTGTATTATTATGGATTATAGATCCTATTGATATTGGGGATGTAGTTAAAATTTCTGGCCATAAGGGCGTAATAAAGTCTATTTCGCTTACAAAAGTCGTTATTGAGACGTTAGACCGCATTATCGTAGAAATTTCCAATTCTGATGTTGTTTCGTCAATAGTGCTAAACTATACAATAAAGCCCAAATCAAGAAAGAAATATTTTCACTTTAAAAGACAAATTCGAGCTCCCCAAGATGTCGGCAACGCTCGATTAGACATTGATGCTTACAACGAGGTTATTAGAAAACAAGAAGAGAACGACATCAAAAACTTCTTTAACTCGTTTTCTGAAGACCGCAAAAAGATAATTCATTCTTACACTTTCAAAATGCGAGTTCCGTACGGAGAATTCCGTATCAAGATAGACCAATTTAATAGATTATGCGATAAATACGGAGAGATCTTTGGTTTTAGACCACACTTTCATGTTTTAGACTTTAGCAACGAAATTTTTGTAAAATTCAGAATTTTAACCTTGGATTCCAATAAATTATTAAAATTTCAACGACAATTCGCTAAAGATCTCTATAAAATTATCTTAGGTTAATTGGAGTTCAAGTTAAAACAATATATATTATTTTTTTCCATTTTTTCATGAAGAAGTTCAAGTAAAAAATTAAATTATATATTATGTTGATATAGTTTAGAGCAATTATTTTTGTAAAGGTAGTAATAATATGGATATAGATAAAAAAACTAAGATATTGCCCTTAATTAAACAGTTTCCACACGTCTACAACGAATTACTTAAGTTATCGCCTAAAATTAAGCGACTTAAAAATCCAATAGTAAGAAGAACTATTGGAAAAAGCGCTACAATAAAAGATGTTTCAAAACTAATTGATGTTGATTTGAACAAAATTCTCCAAGTAATTGAAGCATCGATGGGTAAAACTTCAGAAGAAATAGCGGAATTAAAAACTCAACGAAAAGAACAATTAAAAGAGCTTGTAATTGACATGCACAAGGGAGCGGAGCTCGAGGGCCTTAAACAACGGTTTAAAGAGATTTTAGTAGATGTATCGCCGGCTGAAATAGGTGAGATGGAACAAAGCTTAATTGATGAGGGGATTCTGAAAGCAGATCAAATTATTGAGTTATGTGATATCCATGTAGAATTATTCAAAGATACATTGGAGGAAAAAGAACCTCCAGAAGCAGTCTCAGGGCACCCTGTCCACACTTATATGGAAGAAAATAAGATCGCAAGGGATTTAATTCAGAAAATACGTTCTGCTGCCGAAGAGAATAAATTAGAAATATTAAAAGAATTAGCAAAATTAGAGATTCATTATACTCGCATTGAGAATCAGCTTTTTCCAATACTAGAGAATTTGGACATTTCTGGCCCACCTCAAGTATTGTGGGCAGTTCACGACGAAATTCGAGCTGGCTTTAAAGAAAAAAAACTTGAAAATATCGAAGAGCTCATAGAAAAAGTGGATGAGATGATCTACAAAGAAGAGCATATTTTATTTCCAATGGCGCTTGAAAAATTTAAAGAATCAGATTGGGCTCGTGTTAAACGTGGCGAAGAAGAAATTGGTTATGTTTGGGTGCGCCCTGGAGATAAATGGAAACCAGTAACGCCTGGTGATGTTCATGCCCCTGAGATCAAGTTAGAATCCTCAAATTTGCTTGATTTAGATACGGGTAAGTTAACTTTAGAGCAAATAAACCTGCTGTTAAAACATTTACCTATTGATATCTCGTTTGTTGATGTTAACGACGAAGTAAAATATTATTCTGCAACTGACGACCGTATATTTCCAAGAAGCCCAGCGGTCATAGGGAGGAAGGTTCAAAAATGTCACCCCCCAAAATCCATGCATATCGTAGAGGATATTGTAGCGAAATTTAAAAGTGGAGAAAAGAGTGTGGCCGAATTTTGGATACAACTCGGCGATAAATTGGTAAATATACGATATTTTGCAGTAAGGGATGCCCAAGACAAATACATCGGTACATTAGAAGTATCGCAAGACATTACTCACATTAAATCGATAGAAGGAGAACGACGCTTAGTCCAATGGGGAGAATAGCTCCTATTTAAAATAAATTTATTTAATTTTCTTTGATTTTCCACTAATAAATCTATTTTTTAATTTTTTAAACCTCTTCTGTTGTTAGCCCAGACAATTCCTTTCCGCAATATGGACATATTTTTGCGTTGGAATCAATCTTTTTCTCGCAAAATTGGCAATTTACTTTTAAACCCCTACGCAATAAGACGCCCGTTCCAGTAGATAAATCGTTGAGGAAATCTTCAACTGTATCTTGATTAACGATCAAGTAGTCCCCATTTATTAAGAACTTAAATCGTTTTGCCCATTGGAACACCTTTTCCGTAAAAGTCTTTTCGTCCATGTCTAACGCAATACGCATCATATCAAGCCTTAGCCGATTTGAGACTTCCATCATCGATTTGACCCGTTCCATTCGTTCCTTGTCTTCTTTTTCTAATCGGATTTGCTCTGATGTTTTATATATCTTCGCTTGGTGTATAATTTCAAATAATTTTTTCGTTTTTGATTTATCTTTTATGTACAAACCCAATTGTTTTTTGAGCGCTATATACGAATAAATTTTGTTTTGATTCGTTTGAATCTTTACAGATGGACCCAAATTGGTATCCTCTTTTATAATTCTTAGAATATTCAATATAGCAATTTGGTACGTCGTTTTCTCGTTAAATGGCTTAAAATATAAATAATTTTCGTTTAAAAAAATAATCCCTTTTAGCGTTTCAGATGCAGAATTTTCGCCAATGGAGCTGTCGGCCATAAACCCGCCCTTAATTTCAAATAAAATCGGGCTTTCCTCTTTGTAAGTAATCCTTGTTAGTTGTCTAAAAAGTTCTTCTGTTGATTTTTTTGACGTAGAAAGCGAACTATTTTCTTTTTTATGAGGATAAAACGTATAAACGATTCCTTGGACGGTTATTAATTCGATCGTTGGAAGATTTAATCGATTTCTTATAGAAAAATTTTCAATATCGCGTATTCTCAATTGAAATAATATGTTATCTTTTTCGGATTTAAAAGAAAACTCCTTGTCAGTTAAGGTGATGGTACCTCTGGATTTTTTTAAAACGAGAGCCAAGTATGAAGTCTGGCCAGTAGTAAAATTACCAAAGGATTTGAAAAGGTTTACCATTTCAAGTTCTATAATATAATTTTAGCAATATATAATTTGATATAATAAAAATGATTTTACTCTAATTCTATTTGAGTATTTTAAATTTTATAAATTATAATAAAAAAAATGTAATAAAAAAAAAGGGGGAAATTCAAAAACCAATAAAAAGTAAAAATTTTCTCCCATTCCAAGAGCATTTTGTGCGTTTCTATTATTCTGATATTTCCTTTAATATATATTTATTTTTGATGCGTGTTCTAAACTACTACTACGTTAATACTTAATAACGTTTTGATCTATAATCCTCGCGCGGTCCTCTTTCGACTATAGTTAAGTCAGTTGCTTGAGGCCCTTTCTGGCCTTCTGTGATCTCAAATTCTACGATATCACCTTCATAGATGATCTTAAATTCGTTATCATCTCCTTTGATTGCTGAGAAGTGAACGAATATATCACCCGAACCATCTTCACGAGTTATAAATCCAAATCCTTTTCTAGAGTCTTTCTTTATAGAAATTCTTTTCTAGAGTCAAACCATTTTACGGTTCCTTTTACCATTGAACTTACACTTATGTTTTTATTATGTTTACCAATATATTATATACTTTTAAAGCAAAGTTTTTTAAAATTTTTTAAAGAAACTTTTGTTAATAATAGTAGTAAAAGATAAAAAATCTTCGCTTTTTAAAATGCTGTAATTACAAGTAAACAAATTGAAAACTCGTTTTGTGATTTTGATCTTAAAAAATATATTTAAAAACTGACTGATTTACTTCTTGGTCATTGGAATCCAATTGTTGAAAACTTCTTAGAGATTCTTGGATTAATTTGAAATCAATATCAATTTTCTGATTTAAATGTTTAATTGTCATAATAAGTTTAATAAAGAAATTTTGCATTAATTTTTTATTTTCAAAAATTACTATGGATGGTTTTGATAAAATATTAGTGAAATACGAATGTATTGATAAATTAAATGGTGAAAGAAGGAAATAACAACTAGATATTATTAATTACTTACTTATTAAAATTCTTTACAGATCAAATATAATAAAGTAGAAATTGTATCGTTTGTACAGTCTATTATTATGTTCTTATAGTTTTCCTTCCAATTTGGAGTTTTATATTTTGTAATAAATCTTTTATTAATTTTTTCTTTAATTTTTGTCCTTGACCAACTAGGAAATTGTTTTTTAATAATATTTTCTTCAATATATTTCAAACTTTTATCTTGTATCGCTAAATCCTCTGCTAATTCAATTAATCTTCGTGTTTTAATTCGATTCTTTGTATAAAATTCCTTTATTTCAAAAGAATCTGTAAAGAAATTAGAAAGTTGTTCTAATTGAAAAAAATCACTTTTTCCATAAGAATATAACTTAAAACCTTCGTATGTCGCAAGTAATTCATTAAATAAGTCCAGTTGATTTTGATAAAAATCTAAGTCAAAATTTAAACACTCAAATTTGATAATCTTTTTCCTAAAAAATTCACAATCTTCTTCGCAAAAATGACAAGGGAGAGTAAATATATTAACATTGATGTCAAATCCTTTTCTAATACCTTTCCATATAATATTAGTTATGATACAAGGAAAATTAAAAATTCGTTCAATTTTACCATTTGGATAACAAATATGGGTATATTCAACATCAAGAACTAAAAATCTTGATTTTTTGAATTTTTCGAAATTAAATAAAGTTTGGTTTTCATTAAGAAAGTTTCTTAGAAATTTTTGTGTTTCTTTGATTACTTTTTGTTTAATATCTTCAATATCCCCCTTATAATTAGTTAAATACTTTAGATTTAGCTTTTGTTCTTCATTAACATTATATTGCTCCAAATTATCCCTATTCGATATTAATAAAAACAAACGGATGAATTCAAATATTAATTTCTTTTTTATAAAATATAATGCTTTTTCTTCATATCTAAAGTAATCTTCAGATTCAAATGGATTAAACTCATTAATTAATTCGTAACATTGAGAGTACCAGGGCTCCGAATTCAGAGGATTTAAATCATTTATATTAAAGATACCTCTCAAAAATTTACTGGATGAATCAACAAAAGGGAAAAAAATGGAAGGTAATAAATCCCCCTTCATAAATTTTAACTGAATATTAGGTAAAACATTTTCAGTAATATATTCTGTTTCTTCGAAACACCATAATTCTAAATTTTTATGTTTCTTTAATGTGTCTATCATTATTTTTTCAAGATTTTGGCAAAAACAATCATCTGGTATACCAAAAATAGAACAGTATAGAGGAATTTTTTCGAATATTTTATATACAAATCCATTTACTTCGACAAAATATCTTGCACAACCTGCAAGAGTACCAAAAATATTTTTCTCAATTCCTAATTTTTTTTTTTTTGAAATATTATTTTCTTGATTAAATTTTAACGGTAAACATTTACCAGGATGGATATCATAAATAATTCTAATATTTTCTTTATTTTCCGCATATGAGATTGCCCAAAGAAATGGGATCTCATTAATTGGCTCATTATTTAATTCTTGATTTTTTCGGGGCCATTCTTTAGCTTTTATATGTGAAAGTATAGTGACGATTCCGAGTTTATTTTCATAAAGGTACTGAGCTATCTCTATAAGTGAAAATATTTCTTTTAAATCTTCTAAGAATCGTTCTTCTTTTTTTAAATCAATTTTTATCATAATTATCTCTTAAAATAATTCTATTCCGAATTTACCACTCCCAAACTGAGATGGATCAATTCCTTGAGATTGCATTGATGGAGATAATATTTTTCTATTTTGACAGAAAGCATTATTTGAATCACTATATGAACAAGGTGAACATTCATCACAAAGGCAATCTCTAATGCTAATAGCAAAATAATGTCCTAATGAATAAAGCATTTGGTGAATTTTTTTTAAAGCAATGTTATATCTGTATTTTTTGAATTTGTTTTTTTTCCAAATCCATATTACGGCATTCTCCCACATTTTTAAATCAATCTTTTTTGAATAAGGGGGACAGGAAAATGTTTTTCCGTAGGATTTACAACTTTCTCTACATAATGGATCTATTACTTTTATTTGATCTATTTGAATAATTTCAATTTTTTCATACAATTTTGGATGATCCTTAACAAATTGATTACAATATTCTTTAATTTCATCAAAAGATGCTTGTTGAAAAATCTGATTGGAAGGATTTTTAATATGATAAATTTCAGATAAATTTTTATCGTTTGTGAAAATACATCCGCATCTATTTAATGAATGAGCATCAGTAAGTTGAAAATCAAATCCAGCTTTAGTAAGTGTTTTAATACAATCAATCTGTACAGCTTCCATACTTATTTGTTTTAATGATGGTTTTTTACATTTCTCACCTTTTATACTTGAACAAGGTCGGCATTTCTTACATGAACCTCCAGAAAATACTACATTCTTATGCCCATTGAAACTAATTAGATTATTAAGTTGTTGTGAAATTCTTTGAATTTCATATTCTTTTTGATTATTTAGAAATCTTAATTTAAATCTGGAATCTTCTTCATTGAATCTATATGAAGTAGCGAACAAAATTACCCATTTATAACCATTTTTCTTAATTTTTTTGTATTCAGAAAGGGAATAAGGAGGGCAAGAGTATTTTCTATTAAAATTCTTACACCCAAATTTGCAAAAATACTTTGCTCTCTCATCAAAAATAATCTCATTAAATGGAACAGATTTAATGAAAGCAATATTGCTTTTATTAAAATAATTTTCAACTTGATTCTTAAGATTCATTATTGATCACCTAAAAGATATTTAAAACAATTAGGATCAGGGGAAAAATAAATCAATTCTTCTAGATCTTTTGGTTCTATATTAACTTCTTGACATAAAATTCTTTGAGCTACACATTTACCCCTGCATTCTTCAATATACTTACAACTTTTACATGGTTCATTAATTTTTTTATATCCTTCCATAACAAAATTCCTAAATAATTTAAAATTTTTAGAATACCATATCTCTTTAAAATTTTGGCTATATATATTGCCCGCATTAAATTTTTTAAGATTTTTCCAAGCTGGACACATAACAACATCTCCATCTGGAAGTATTAAAGGTGCATCAAAACCTCCTCTGCAATAATGGGTCTTCTCTAAATTAAACAAATGTTCTTTATTAAATAATAATAAGAAATTAATGGGATGTCCAATCCTAATTTCAATTTTTTTTTGTATTTGATTATTCTCGAGGATTGAAATCAGTTTTAAAGTTAATTCTTTAAACTGCCGTTTATTAAGTATAAGTTTTTGATCATTACCTCTACCTTGAGGTACAAATCTTAAGAAGTGAATTTTTAGAAATCCTTTTTCAATACAAAATTTAATAATTTCTTCAAGATATTTAAGATTCTTTTTGAAAGGTACTATGTTTGCTTCATAAGAGAGATTATTTTTTCTTAATTTATCAATAGAATCTTCAATAAGATTAAACGAATTTTTAACTCCATTTATTTTTTCAATAAGCTCTTTATTATGTCCTTGAATATTTAAAATAATAGAAATTCTATCCTTATATTGAGATAAATAATTGATTATATGGTCATTTAAACTAGATCTATTATTTTTTTTATCAATAATTATTCCCGAAGTATAAATTATGATAGAAATGTTTAGATCTATTAAAAAATCAATCAATTCTTTAAATTTGGGGTATAAGAAAGATTCTCCTCCAGATAAAGAAACTGTATTTATCTTAAATTCATTTTTTACTTCTTTTATGATCTTAGCTAATTTTGAAAAATTAAGAAATTTATCCTTTTTTAAACTAGAATTACTACTACAATAGACACAGTGAAGTGTACATTTATGTGTTAATTCAATACTTAATTCATTTAAACTATTTGTTATTCTATACATCTCGATTCTAACCACTCTTTATCTCTTTTATAGGCTTTTGGATTAATATCTTCATCATCAACTCTAATAAAGAGACTTAAATCATCATTACCACAATTTAAACATTTTGAAATTAGGTGTAATCCTTCGGAACCACTATATACTTTATTACACTTAAGACATTTTAAACCCAATTTAATCACCTTATATATTTTTTTGGAATTTCATCCAAAATATTTTTAGAATATATATTAGAATTATAAACTTTATGAATTAAATCATACATATTTGATTTTGGATTCTTTTTCTTATATCTTTCATTATATCTGTAGAAATAACATTGCTTATTTTTAATACAAGTTTTGCAAAAATCTTTCCATTCATCCATTTTTTTTTCATCCTTAAATAAATGAACTAGTTCAAGTGTCTCTTTTTGGTATAAATCACTATAATCTTCATCCTTACTCTGAATTCTATTAAGAAAATTATTTAATTTTCTATTCCATTTTTCGAGATGCCATGATACATTATGACCTATACCAATCGAATTATCTTTGAAAATAATTTCTCTTCTTTTTAATAAATGTATCTCTGATGCTTCAAATCCACATACAAATCCATTGTTATTAAATATTTTAGTCTCTTGATAATAGGTCTTACCAATTTTATAATATCCAATGATATATCTCTTTTTTGTATTTTGATCTTGAGTTCTAAATATTATATATTTTTCATTTGTATCTCGCTTAATTAGACTCCTTACGCCTTTTAGATTACAGATTGAATTATAAGTATGGTTTTCAAAAACAGGAAATTCAAAATGGATTTTACCATCACTAAGTTTAAATAAAAATAGATTCCGATGAGCGAGATCATTGGATATATTAATAAAACATCCTTCTAGAAAAACTCTAGTTGAATAGTAATTAAACAAAACAATATCTCTATCGTAGTTGATATTTAACACCGCTTACCGAAGATTTTTACCTTAATACTATATATCCTCATTTAATCATTTATATTTATTGCATAATTTAAAGAAAAAAAAGGTTAAAAATTAAACTAGTTAAACAGAAATAATAAAACGAATAAAACTAAATTTAATTTATTTAAATTTAAAGATTGTAAAATTTTTTCCAATTCATCATAATAATTTGAATCTAATGGGAACAAGAGCTAGCATATAAACATCCAATAAAATTTTATATTCGATTAAAGCACATATCTATATCTGTACTCTTCACTTTAGAATTAGATACCATATATAATAAATTTTGTTAAATTTTGTTAAAAAAACACTATTAGAGATAAGATTTTTTGTAGTTTTTTAGCCTATATTTTATTTTTAAATATCAATTGAATTTTAAAAGTTATAAGTGAGATTTGATTTAAATATATATTATGTCGTTTGCAGATGTAAATGGAACATCAATTTTTTACGAAGTTAATGGAGATGGATACCCTCTCGTATTACTTCATGGTTTTGGCGCAAAAAAGGAAGTTTGGATGGCTCAAGTTGGTGCTTTATCAAAAGATTTTAAGGTCATCACTTACGATTGCCGTAGCTCTGGAAAATCAGAACGCCCTAAAGATCCTTATACGATAGATACATTAGTTGAGGATTTAAAAGGTTTATTGGATTTTCTAAAAATAGAAAAGGCTCATCTAATGGGTCAATCGATGGGTGGTTGGGTAACTCAAAATTTTGTTTTAAAATACCCAGAGCGTGCCAATAAATTGATTTTAGTTGGAACTAATCATAAGGGAGCAGGTATTCATATGATGGAAGGAAGTATGAATAACTTTTTTGAACTTCGGAAGGAGAATAAAGAGCAAGCTTTTTGGGACTATTGCAAATTAACGCATTATAGAGCTTTTATAAAAGAAATGAAAGCAGACCCTCAAAAGAAATTTCATGGATTATGGTCAGCAGAGGATTTAATCAAAGAGACTACGGAAGATCAAATGACCCCCCACGATTATAAGCTTTTAGCGGATGCAATTGATGCACACGATACAACGGACAAACTTTCCCAAATTACTCATCCAACTTTGTTAATCGCAGCTTCCAACGATAAATTGTCTCCAAAATTGGTTATGGACGAGTTAAACGAAAAACTTCCAAATAGTAGAATAGAAGTCATTGAGAAAGCAGGCCATCACGTATTTTTAGAATACGCTCCTCAGGTAAACAAGTTAATACTTGATTTTTTGAATGAATAGGCTTAATTACTTCTTTTTTTTTTATTTTAATATTAATTTTTTAAGGTTTCAAATTTTTAATAACGATGTTTTTAAAATCTGTTGCACCAATTTTATTTAAGTAATAATTCACCATACCATAGATTAAAGAAAAATAACAAGATATTCGTGGATGACTTTAAATGGCAAGTTTGAACGAATTGACCGTTTCTCTATTGGACCGGTTAGCTAAAGAGTGCGGGATTAAATTTAAAAAAGGTACTAAGAAGCCAGAGAAAATTGCGACCATAGAAAATGCTGGTATTGAAGAAACACATCTTGAACAACTCCTAAATAAATATTTAGCACAAAAATCTTATCCAAGAAAGACTAGTAAAGACGCAATATCAGAGTTAAAAGGAAGAGTTAAATTACTGGAAGAACAGGTTAGGTTTTTAATGTCCGAGATAAGCGTGTCTGAAGTTTCTCTAACGAAAAAAGACGATCGCGATATAATTACCGTTACGACTGATTTAGCTGATATAAAAAAATTTATTAAATCTATTATTTCACCTGGAGAGTCTATTACGATAGACGAGTTGATAGAACTAAAAGAGATTCAAAAAATACCTTTAATCGCGTTAAAGCATTCTATTTACGACTTGATTGAGGAAGGCATATTTAATGGCGTGCCGGGTAATTCTAGGCAAAAAATAGGGGGGAAAATTGGTGCCTTAGTCCGGAAATAAGTTTTTACTTTACTTGATACTGTTCTTTTTTTACCTTATATAAAATAAGAATGTAAAACTTGCACCTTTTTTTTTATAATCTAAAGAGCTTTCTTTATTAAACATTTTATTCAAGACGATTACAAATGGATTTAACTAACGAACAAATTAGAAGATATTCGCGTCAAATAGTTTTAAAGGAAGTTGGAGGAATCGGGCAAAGAAAATTATTAAATTCAAAGATTTCATTAATTGGGTTAGGAGCTCTCGGATCTCCTGCCGCCTACTATTTAGCAGCAGCGGGTGTTGGAAGTTTACAAATAATAGATTTTGATATTGTGGAACTGTCAAATTTGCACAGACAAATTCTTCATTTTACAAAAGACATTAACAAGCAAAAAACTAAGAGCGCTGTGGAAAAACTTAACTTGCTAAACCCTGATTGTACCATTGAAATTATAAATGAAAGAATTACAGCCTATAATTCAAAAGATATCCTTAAAGGTTCGGACTATGTTATTGAAGGTTCGGACAACATCTCAACTAAAATGCTAATTAATGATACATGTATAAATTTAAAAATACCTTTTACAATTGCAGGCGTTTTGAGATTCCACGGACAAATAATGACAGTAGTTCCAAAAGATAAAACAAGTTGCTATAGATGTGTGTTCGGTGATATAACTGAAGGCGATCCGAGTATGTCGTGTTCTCAAGCTGGAGTAATTGGGTTGGTGCCTGGCGTTTTAGGGTGTTTAGAAGCTAATGAGGCAATTAAAAGTATTTTAGGTATAGGTGAGCTATTAACAAACAAAATTATGTATGTTGATCTTTTAAGGAACAATTTTGATTTTATCGAAGTACATAGAGATAATAATTGTATCGCATGTGGCGACAACGCAAAAAACTTAGTCGAAATATTAAATTACGAGGGGGAAAATGTCTGCGATGAATAATATAAAAAAAAAAAATGATGTTGAGTACTTAGATATCCGGGGAGAAGTATGCCCAATGACATTTGTACTTACTAAACTAACTCTGGAAAAGCTCGAAGAAGGTAGTATTTTAGAAGTTCACTTGGATTTCCCTGCAGCTCTCAAGAATATCCCTGTAAGTTGTAAGCGACAAAATTTAGCTAAAGTCATAAAAACAAAAGAATTGAATCCAGAAAAACACGAATGGATGCTATTATTAAAGAAGTTATGAAAATCGGTAAATCGGTGAAAAAGTTAATTGGAAGACTTTAAAAAAGGCTCCCCTTTAGGGCTAGGATTAATTTCTGGAGGTTTAGATAGTTTAATTGCTTGTTTACTTTTAAAACTACAAAATATTGAGGTAATTGGCTTAAATTTCAAATCTCCATTTTGTGTCTGTGATAAAGCCTATAAAAATTCCGAGTGCGGTTTAAATCTTTATTACGACAAGCTAGGGATAAAAACCTATTTTCTTCAAAAAGAAAACGACTATTTGGAAGTAATACGAAACCCTAAATTCGGTTACGGTAAAAATTTGAATCCATGTATCGATTGTAGGATTTATATTTTAAAGAAAGCTAAGAAATTTGCTGATAAAATAAATGCTGATTTTATATTTACGGGAGAAGTGCTAGATCAAAGACCCAAGTCTCAGAATTTAAAAGCTTTAAAGACTATTGAAAAGGAGGCTTTTCTCGAGGGAAAATTGCTTAGACCTTTATCGGCTTTATTATTAAAACCTACTATTTTAGAAGAAAAAGGAATAATTGATAGATCTAAATTATTAGGTATAAAAGGACGAAGTAGAAAACTACAACTTGAACTTGCGAGATCTCATGGATTATTGAATGAATATTATGCTTGTGGAGGATGTCTTCTTACCGAAAAAGAATTTGCTAGTAGAATGAGAGATTATCTTAAATTTAATAAAATATTAACCATGGACGATGTAAGACTATTGAAATACGGCAGACATTTTCGGTTTAATCATTCTAAGATTATTATTGGAAGAAATAAATTAGAAAATGGTTTATTACTTCAGTTAAAAGGCCCAGATGACATATTAATGGAGGCAGCTGAAGTACATGGACCTATTACACTTATTCTAGGCCGAATTGATGTGGAAGTAATCAACTTTGCTGCAAGTTTGACATTAAGGTATTCGGATGCGAAAAACTCACATGGAAAAATTATATTCGGTAAAGAACCTAAAACTTTGACTGAACATTTAATAGTCGAAAAAGCAACTCAAGATTATTTAAAACCATTTCTTTTATAATTTGAATAAAGATATCACAAATAAGCTCTTTATCCTCCAGCTATGGCAGGTAATAAGTAAACTTCATCTCCCTCTTGAACAGTGGTGATCAAACCTTTAAAAGAACGAATATCTATTCCATTTTTCCCTATAAGAATGTATTTATTTAATAAATCTGGAGTATTCATTACAGTATTTTCAAAATCTTTTCCAAATTTTAAGTTCAATTCTTTTAATACATCTTTAATGGTTGAGTTATCGTCAAACGACATTATAATTTCTTCTATTCCGGTAATATCTGCCAATAAAGATAAAAAGAAAATTTTTATATCAATCGTTGAAAAAACCCTTTAAAATTATATTTCTCTATAATTTTCAATTCATAAATATATTAGAAATTTAGGTAATTATTTATTTTGATTATAAAATTTAAATATTATCGCAATTATTGCGAATATTATATAATTAATTTTAGTGATTTTTATTAGAAATAATAAATTAAATATCGGACATTTGTCTACTGCTTACCATACTAATTTCATCTTAATGGAAGGTGACGATTTAGAAAATGATCTTAAAAGAGATATCAATTGGATTCTTTTTGGGACAGGACCAGCTATGATCGAAGCTTTCAAGAATAAAAAGTTAGATATTGGTTATATGGGATTACCTCCTGCAATTATTGGGATTGATAAAGGTGTTCCAATTAAATGTGTCGCTGGAGGCCATGTTGAAGGAACTATTATGATTGCTAAAAAAGAATACAAAGAAATGAATCAATTAGATAATAATATGGTTGAAGTTCTTTCTCAATTTAAAGGAAAATTAATTGGTGTTACGAGCAAAGGTTCTATACATGAAGTTATTTTAAGTCATTTTTTAAAAAATTACGATTTATCTAATGATGTTGATGTTAAAAATTATGGACAAGCAGAATTTATTGCTTTGAATATGAAAAAAGGTCTCTTGGACGCAGGTGTGGGAACCCCAGCATTAGCAGTTTTCGCTTCAACCATCTTAGATTCTCATATAATTGTCGAACCTAAGCATTTATGGGCTAACAATCCTAGTTATGGCATATTTCTTCACGAAAACTTAATTGAAAACTATCCAGATATAATAATAGAATTTCTTAATCATCATAAAAAGGCTTCCTATCTGCTTAGAAACTCACAATCGTTAGCAGCAGAGAAGATATCTAAAACTTTTGAAATTATTGACAAAAATTACGCTGAATCTGTTTTAAAAATATCACCAAAATACTGTATTTCCCTTTCAGAAAATTATATAAATGCAACAATGGAATTTGTAAAAACTCTTAAAAATCTTAATTATATTAAAAAGGAACTTACGCCTGAAAACATATTTGACTCCACATTTATACGAAAAGTACACCCTGAACAAGATCATTATTCAATATAAAGTTTCTATTGGTTTAAGAATTGTTTAATTTGTAATTGAGCTATTATTCCTGAAAAAAATTTTTATAATATCAAAAAATTCTTTTGTTAAATTTCTGATAAAACTGATTTCAAATATAAAAATTTAGAATTTCAACTAAATAATGGATTATTTATATTTAGAACGCTTATTATAATATTATGCGATTAGATGACATTGATAAGCAAATTGTAAGAGAATTGTATAACAATGGTCGTGAAAGCTTAACTACACTTAACAAAAGAGTATTTAAAATTGATCAAGAACTTATGAGCCATACGGGGATAAAGAAGAGAATATCAAAACTCCAAGACACAGGAGTATTAAGAATTCAAGGTAATTTAAACGTTAGTAAGCTCAATTATAAAGCTATGTTTATATTACTTGAGATGCAAAATTACGATGAGGTCAAAAATATTATAAAAGCTTATACAAATTGTCCAAGAGTATTTGTATTAGCGCAGATCAGTGGTCAATATAACCTTATTATGGGAATTTTGGGTCAAACTACGGAAGTTTTACATAGATATATAAATTATTGTGGCTCAACTAACAAAAAAGGAATTTTACATTCTCAGATTTTATTTGTCTCCCAATATGAAGCTCCAGAATATATTCCTATAAATCTATTTAGTAAAGAAAGTCAAGAATATAAATGTGGTAATATTTGTAACGATTGTGAGGCTTTTTTAGATGGTGGATGCGAAGGGTGCGGTAATTTTTAACTCAATTCTTTATTACAGTAAGGATTCATAAGATTTGACAAGTTTAAAATTTAAACCTTATCTTCTAAATTGTATTATTTTGAAACTGAGCATTATTCCATAGTTTAAATTACTCTATTCTCGAAAACATTAAATAAAAGTATGTTTTCTCATAATATGAATAAAATAATTAACATTTTAATTATTTTAAAGTAGGTGGTTAATTGATTATAGAAGATAAATACTATGTTGTTGATCATAAGCAAAAATTTGATTTAATTTCATTATCTCCTTCTAGCAAATTCATCTTATATTTATTGAAACAACGGGGACCCTTGAAACAGCAAGAAATCGTAGAAAAAACCCTTCTTCCTAAGCGAACAATTGCTTACGCTTTAAAAAAGCTTCAAGAGAAGAATTTTATAGAAAAATCCAAAGATTTAATAGATAAACGAGTAAGTATTTTCAAAATAATCGTTTAAAAGTGTTTTAGCTACTTATGGTAACAATTAAAATAATCCGATGTGAAGTTAATGAGTGAAGGACACAAATATATTTTATATGTTCAAACGAGTGATGATCCAGAAAGACAATATTCACCGTTAGTCTTAGCGCAGACCGCTAAAGCAATGAATATTAAAGCAACAGTTTACTACCTAGGAACAGGACTGCGAATACTAAAACCGGGAGTGGCAGAAAAAATAAAAATAGGCGAATTTCCCAGTGTCAAAGAGATGATAGATAAAGCTCTGGAAATGGGAGTTGAAATTTTAGTTTGTGAAGCCTCAAAAAGAATGTTAGGATGGGAAAAGGTGGATCTTATTCCCGGGGTTAAAATAGTAGGAGCAGCAACATTAAATGACTTATCATTGGAAGCTGATGCCACTCAATGGTTTTAAAGAGTGAACCATTAAAATTTTAAATGGAAAGAAGATATCTTGTCCTGTTATTTTTTAAAATAGAAAAAAAAAAATTATTTATTACTTTTTTTCCAAATTACGATTGAAACTACGCTAATAATCGCAATTAGGGTTGGATATATAATTATTTCTAATAATGAAGGGTTTGCGTTGTAACCAAATAAAGCTTTTAGTAGTGCCCCAATAACTTCAAGCCATTCTGGAGTGAGAGGATTATTATCTGGAAAGCTTTCTGGTAAAATATGTTTAATATTCCATACTTCTTCAATAATAGGGTTAAGCGCTCCCGCTTCTATGAATTCGTGAATCCCGTATGTGATCAATCCAGCAGCAAATAAAATTAGAACTACATTTGTAATTTTAAAGAACTTTGATAAATTTATAGTTTTTATACCATAGAACATAAGGATCCCAATTATGATTGCAATACCGATACCTATTGATGAACCAATAATTATACTCCCTTGATCTAAGGTTCCTAACGATGTAGCACCTACTAAAAGCAAAACCAATTCAATACCTTCGCGAATTATAACTACATAGGTTAAAATTAAGATTGAAAAACTCTTTCCGGTTGTTATGGATTGTTCCACCTTTTCATCGAGAGTTTCTCTCATCTTTGAACCCTCTTTACTTATCCATAAAATGAGTGTTATAATAAATATTCCAGAAATAACAAAAGTATATCCTTCGAATAATTTTTCCAATATACCTGTAAATCCTCCCAATATTAACGAGAAGACAATAGAAAAAATAATACTGGAAATTACGGCAAGTATAGCTCCGATATACACGTATTTATAATAACTTTTTTGGTTTGTGCTCTTTAAATAGGATAAAATAATAACTATAATAATAACAGATTCTAAACCTTCTCTAAAACCTAAAAACATTGGTACTAGTAAATCAACGATAGACACTTTAAATAAACCTCATATTAATAATTTTGATACTACAATATATTAAGATTCAATTGCTTTATAATGTTAAATAATAAAAAAAGTTGTCATGATATAATATAAGATAGATACAATTTTCACTTGATATTTGCATTCAACGGAGAAGTATGATTTATAAAATATTAACGCTATATAAATAAGAAATAGCATTAAATAATCATTAAAAAAAAGTGATTTTACTAAAATGGTTGTTTTTACTTTTATCGTATGCGCTGAACCTTACAAATTTGAAGCAATAGATACTATGCTTAACTTAGGAGAGGCAATCTTAAAGAAAGGGCATCAAATTTTGGGTATTTTTTTTTACGGGAGTGGCGTGTATAACGTCAAACGTGAAATAAATATAAGTTCAACCATGAGAAATCTACCCGAACGCCTTGAGAATTTTATAAAGAAGAATAGCCTAAATCTATCTGCCTGTAGTACATGGGTCAGCTTCACTGGGCTAAAGTCGGACGATTTTATTGAGGAAGCGCGTCAAGTGGGATTAGGTGGGTTGTCTGAGTGGATGGCAGAATCAGATAGAGTTATAGTATTTGGTCCAGGGGTGTGATTTAATGGTTAAATCTGTGGTAATTTTATGCGAAGATTCTCCAATAGGTAAAAATTCTGCTTTCGAAGCAATCCGTATGGCTGCTGGAATTATGGCAGTAGGGGATTTAGACGAGTGCAAGATTTTATACATTGGTGATTCGGTCTATTTTTTAAGTAAGAATTTTGATCCTGAAAAAGTTAACATGGAAACCCCCTCGAACATCTTTAGGTTGATGGAACTATCTGATTTCGAGGTTTACGCGTTAGACTCAGCCTTAGAAACAGCTGGTATTGAGCCTTCAGATTTGTTAGATTTTGACAACGTAAAAATTGCGAGCTGGAAGGAGATTTCAGCGTTTATTTTAGAAGCAGATGTGTTTTATAGGTATTAAGATGGTATTATGGTGGTACAGATGGAAGAGATAAAAAAATTGGTGTATCTTTTTGGATTTAGCACGAGAAAATGTACATCCATAGATAATCTATTTAATATTGTAAAAGAACAGACTAAAGATAAAGCAAATATTACTGTTGTTTTAATCCACGATGGAGTTATAGGAACCTCTAAAAAGGGAGTAATGCCCACTTCTTTAAATTTATTGTTAAATCTGCCCATAAATGTATTTGCGATGATACCCGATCTTTTAGCGCGGGGGATTGACCCAGACTCAGTTGACACAAGAATAAAATGTATTGAATACGATATTCTCGTCGATGTTTTAGCGAAAACTCCAAAGATAGCTTCGTGGATGTAACGGTTTATTTATTATATGATAAATTTTTATTGTTAGATATTTTTATATTCATTAAGTTTTATTTAAGTAAATCCAATACTTAGTAGAGTGATGTTTTACGAAAATAATTGATTTAGAGGAAAAATATAACGGGCTTTATTTTATGTGTCTTGAAGATTGGAGCGACGAGATGAAAGAAGCTGGAGATCACAAGGAGCTTTGGTACAACAAAATGAAAGACAAAGGGCTTGGCGTTAAAATTGCTGTGACTGAGGACGACAAAGTAGTTGGAATGATACAGTATGTTCCTCTTGAATATTCAACCGCAGAAGGCGATAATTTATACTTTATAAATTGTATCTGGGTGCACGGCTACAAAGAGGGCGTTGGGAACTTCCAGAAGAAAGGAATTGGTAAGCGTTTAATAAAAGCTGCTGAAGAAGAAGTAAAAAGTAAAGGTGCTAAAGGTATTGTAGCATGGGGAGTTACCCTACCTTTTTTTATGAAAGCATCTTGGTTCAAAAAACAAGGATACGTCAAAGTTGATAAACAGAGTATTAGCGTTTTACTATGGAAACCTTTTTCTGACGATGCTATTGCGCCTAAATGGATTAAACAGAGAAAAAAGCCAGAAAAAATACCAGGGAAAGTCTATGTGACCTCCTTTATAAATGGCTGGTGTCCTGGCCAGAACATCGTTTTTGAAAGAGCAAAAAGAGCTTCTTCAGAATTTGGAGATAAAGTAGTTTTTACAGAAATAGATACATTCAATAGAGAAACTTTTCTAGAGTGGGGGATTTGCGATGCCCTTTTTATTGATGGGAAGGAGATTAGAACAGGACCCCCGCCATCTTACGAAGATATTAAAAAGAAAATAGGTAAACGAGTCAAGAAATTAAAATAATCTTTATAAAGGCTTTAATTTTATGTGTCTGGTAAGCCCAAATATCTTGGAGTTTTTTTTAAATATTCTCGGTAGGGATCACCATACTTGTTAGATAAAAATGCTTCCTCAAGTAAAACAGTCCAGTGAAAATATGGTATAGTAATGATGAAATAAATAAGGAAAATGATGCTCCATACTGATTCAGACCATCCCATCAAAGTCAGCCCCAAATAAAAGATTGTCCATCCAACATAAACTGGATTTCTTGAAAAACGATGAATTCTCGTTATAGTAAGTCCGCGGCTGTGTGCGAACGAATACATTGCAAACCCCCCTATGATTATACCCATGATGTAAAAAAATAAACCAATGTAGAATAGAAATCCAAAATCAACGGGGACAAAGAGGCTAATTATAAATCCTCCTATTAGCCATACCATAGCGATAATAAAGATTTTTTTACCTTGAAATAAAAATTCAGGGTCATCAAACGGCTCTCCTCGTTTTTTATTAGCCCATACCTGCAAGGAATAGGCGATAACATAACCTATAATATAGAAAAGCCATAGATTATAGAGAATTGACATAATTTTTTCACGAAATTTTTATATGATTATTCTAATAAATAATTAAAATTTAGATTTACTTTTTTTTTGGCTTACCTAAATATCTTGGTGTATTTTTTAAATATTCTCTGTAGGGATCACCATATTTGTTAGATAAAAATTTTTCTTCTTTTAGTACGCACCAGTGAAGGTATGGAATGGTAACGAGGAAATATATGAAAAACATGATGCTCCAAATTGATAAAGACCAACCTATAAGAGATAGACCAAAATAAAAAATTATCCATCCTATATAATTCGGGTTTCTTGAATAGCGATGAATTCTTGTTGTAGCAAGTCCGGGTTTCTGCGCAAAGCTATAGAATGTTGCCAATACGATAATTAGACCGATAATGCAAAATATTAATCCAAAATAGAATTGAAGTTTAAAATTTACAGGTACAAAAAGACTAATTGCAAATCCTCCAAAGAGCCATATCATGGAAATTAGAAAGAGTTTTTTATCACTAAATAATAATTCAGGGTCTTCAAAAGGTTCTCCACGCTTCTTATTAGCCCATATTTGAAAAACCATAGCAATACCATATCCAATAACATAAAAAAGCCATAGATTAATTGACATTATTTTTTCACGAAATTTTTCGCCGATTATTTGTAAAATGAAAATCTTATTTTGCATTATTAATAGACACCTCTATTATAAATCTTTAGGTTAATTTTTTAAATGAATGGAATTATAAATTATTTCATCTAATTTCGTGAATATAATGAAGATATTAAAAAGAAAATAGCTAAACGAGTCAAGAAATTAAAATAATCTTTTTTTCATATACTTTTATTAATTCACAAGTTCTATCTTATAATTATTACTATCAAACAATTTTAAGATTATAATGTCAAAAGTAAAGGATGCGTATAAGGAAATAGAAGGAATAATCGGTTCCGATTATATTTCAGACAAAGACTTTATGAAAGCTGCATATTCTCGAAATGTTGACCCGGCGTTTCCAGATAGATGGGCGGATATTATAGTTAGGCCAGAATCAACTGAAGAAGTCTCTGACATCGTGAAAATCGCTAATAAGTACAAAATTCCAATGACTCCCAGAGGTGGTGGCGCAGATCTCGTAGGGGGGTCCGTAAGCGAAGGTGGCATTCTAATAGACTTAACGAGAATGAATAGAATTATTGAAATAAATGAAAAGGATTACTATTGCGAAGTTGAATGCGGAATCACCTGGGGTGCGTTGCTTTCGGAATTGCAAAAACAAGGTTTAACAACAGGAGTACTCGGTCCGGGGAGCGGCTATTCAGCCACTATCGGTGGTGGACTTTCTAATAGTACTGCAGGTTTTGGGTCGACAAAATACGGCGTTATTCCTGACATTTGTTTAGGTGTCGAAGTAGTTTTACCAAATCCACAAGGAACGATAATTAGGACAGGAGCGGCGGCCAATAAATACGCAAAGCCTTTTTGTAGATATGGAGTTGCTCCCGATTTTACGGGATTATTTATGGGGGATGTAGGAACTATGGGTATTAAGACTAGAGCTTTCCTACGATTGCATCCCGAGACGCCGTTTAAAGCGCAACGATATTATATGTTAAAGAAGAACGATTATAATAAAGTTTCTGAGCTCATGTATAAATTACGGAAAGAAATACGCGACGGATTACACGATGTACTTGTAATCCCTGTTATTGTAGTTCAATTATTGGCAGGTATGGTGGAAAATAAACCCGTCAAAAGACCGAGATTAAATGGACCGGTCTTTTCAATATTAGTGGAATCTACAGATGAGAGGGTGCTAGACATTTACCTTGAACAAATTGAAAATCTTATGAAAGACGATACTCGATCGTTTGAATGGCAAGAAATTGACCCAGAAGCGCCTTTATCCAAAGATTGGGAATTTAATTTAAATTATGCCTATCACTACTTTAATAAATTTATATCGGTAACCCCACCGAAAATATCGTGCACCACTTGTCACAAAGTTCCAATTTCTGCTTTACCTAAAGTAGCAAATTTAAGCAATCAATTTGATATTAACTACCGGGATGAATTTCCACCACAAAGTATTGCATTATTTGCAACTGTTATATTTCTTTTACCTAACGGTAATTGTGTAGTTGTAGGTGGGTTCAATGCCGACAACATAGATGAACAACGCGAGAAATCCATGAAGATGTGGCACAAAAAGCTACGTCTTCAAGTTCGATATGGAGGCGTACATTATTGGCTTGGAGAAGCAATTTCTCAATCTATAGTTGAGGCTAATGCCTATACGCCTGAATTTATTCAATTTTTTAAAGATATGAAAAAAGCTGTAGATCCAAATTACTTGTTAAGCCCTAAAAAGTTTCACATGCACAGTTATGATCACGACCTATCAGAACACTTCGTAGAAGAGGAAAATTAGGTGATTTAAAATTAGTTTTAAGCGTTCAATAAAAGAGATAGAAGAGAGAAAAGAAAGGTTAAGGACGACGGAATTTAAAAGTGCTGAAATGATTACCGTTTTATGGGAGACTAAACCTGAGATAGTCGAAATGATTTTACCACCTCCTTTAAAACCTGTTAGCAGACCAGTAGTTATGTCGTTTATAGCAAATTACGCTAGTACCAATCAAGGATTACCGTATCTTGAAGGTGCTTTGACGTTAAGATGTGAATATAATGGCTTACAAGGAAATTATTACTTAGCTATGCCCGTAGACGACGATCGCGCGATGATTGGAGGGCGGGAGATTTTTGGATTCCCTAAAAAAATAGCTAAAATACATTTTCATCGAAAGGATAAAGATGTTGAAGCTTGGTCTGAGCGTCTAGGAGTTAAAAATATTGAAATTAAAGTAAATTTAACGGGTAAATTCAACGATAGCGAAACACCAAGTATCATAAAAGAGTTGGGTCTTCTTCCGGGAAGAAAGAAAAATACGATTAATTATAACTTCAAGTACTTTCCAGCACCTAATAAAAAGGGTTTTGATTACGATCCGTGGTTAGTTAAGCAAGAAACTTCGGTTCGTCCAATATCAATGGAAATGGGTGTAGCTGAAATAAAGTTAAACTCAACTGAGCACGATCCATGGGCTGAAGTTGAAGTTGTAAAGGTACTAGGCGCGTTATATCTTAAAACAGACAATACCATGCTTCCTGGAGAGGTTGTTGCTAAGGTAGATCAAAGAGATTTTTTACCCTATTCGTTTCTCAAATGGGATTGGTATTAATTATATTACAAATCTATTATTTGTTAATATTGAATCATGTCCAAAATTGATAATGTATACAAAGAAATTGAAATAACGGTTGGAACAGAATATCTCTCCGATAAAGATTTCATGAAAGCTGCCTATTCTAGAAACGTTGATCCTGCCTTTCCTGATAGATGGCCTGATATTATAGTGCGTCCAGAGAATACGGAAGAAGTTTCAGATATTGTAAAAATTGCTAATAAATATAAAATTCCTATAGTACCTCGGGGAGGAGGGGCCGATTTAGTTGGAGGTGCGACAATTGAAGGGGGAATCCTTATTGATCTTACGCGAATGAATAATATTATTGAAATAAATGAAAAGGATTTCTATTGTGAGGTAGAATGTGGAGTAACCTGGGGGGCTTTGTTATCAGAACTATACAAAAAAGATTTAACTACAGGTGTTCTTGGTCCCGGAAGTGGATTTTCAGCCACAATTGGAGGAGGCCTTTCTAACAGTACCGCTGGTTTTGGGTCTACTAAATATGGTTTAGTTCCAAACATTTGCTTAGGTGTCGAAGTAGTTTTACCAAATCCACAAGGAACGATAATTTGGACTGGAGCCGCAGCTAATAAGTACGCAAAACCTTTTTGTAGGTACGGCGTTGCTCCCGATTTTACGGGGCTATTTATGGGAGATGCAGGAACTATGGGCATAAAAACTAAATGCTCTTTAAGGTTATTCCCTAATTCGCCTTATAAGATACAGAAAAATTACATTCTTAAAAAGGATGATTATAATAAAGTTTTTGAGTTAATGTATAAGCTACAAAAAGAAGTTAAAGACGGAATACACGATCTTTATATAAACCCACGCGTAGTAGTACAACTTTTAGCTTCCCAAGCTAAAATTAGACCCCCAAAAAGAGCTAGACTTAGTGGACCTGTTTTTATGTTTATACTTGAAGCGTTTGACGAGCGAATTTTAGACGTATATATTGAGCAAGTAAATAAAATAATGACTAAAGATAACGTTGCAAGGCCTTTTGAATGGACAGAAATTGATATAGATCTAAAATTAGCTAAGGACTGGAAGTTTGATTTTAAATTTCCTTATAGCTATTTTAACAAATTTATCTCGTTAGCGCCTCCTAAGATATCCTGTACAACTTGTCATAAAATACCAATTTCGTCCATAGCAGATAGGAAAGAGTTAAACGAGTTGTTTGATAACGAAAATAGAGGTAATTTCCCGGCTCAAAGTTTTTCGTTATTCGCTAGATCAATCCACCTATTACCTAATGGTCACTGTATTTTTGCTGGTGGTTTTAATGCCGAAAATGTGGATGATCAGCGTCAAATCGCTATGGATATATGGCATAAAAAGTTAAGGTACCAAGTTCAGTATGGGGGTGTACATTATTGGTTAGGAGAATCAATCTCTCAGTCAATAGTAGAAGCCAACGCTTATACTCCCGAATTTCTACAATTTTTTAAAGATATTAAAAGGGTTTTAGACCCAGATTTTTTATTATCTCCAAATAAATTTCATATGTATAGTTACAATAATGATATAACACAAAATATTATTAAAAATAAAGAGTAGATGGAAATAAGATGACTGAAATAAATCCTAACGAAAAGTTTAAGCACTTAAGCAAGATTGGCCCGACAATTTTACAATGTATAAGTTGTGGAGATTGTCGAGAAGCTACAGATTATACATCAGATCCCCAAAAATGGGGCGTTTGCGTGGCAAGAGATCATACATCTGGCTTTGAAGCTTTCTTTGGAAGAGGAAAAATGCAAATTATTCGCTCTCTATGGCAAGGAAAATTAGAGCTGAGCAAAGATATGGCTGAAGTGATTTATCAATGTCCAACTTGTAACGCGTGCTCTGAAGCTTGCGCCTATGATATGGATAACGCAGTTATTTATGAGGCTTTAAGAGCGGAATTAATTGACGCGGGTTGTGGTCTGGAAGCACACATACCAATGAATCAGGCAATGGTTGAATTATTAAATCCATATCAGAGAGATAACAAAGAGAAAAAGAATTGGATTGAAAAACTTGATTTTAAGGTAAAAAATGCCTATTCTGAAAAAGCGGATGTGCTTTATTTTGTTGGGTGCACTGCTGCTCTAACTCCAGAAATTCAAGCAGTAGCTATAAACACAGCGAAAGTACTTCGTAAACTTGGAGTTGATTTTTCTATTTTTGGAGAACATGAAGTATGTTGCGGAAGCGTAGGTAAGAGAACTGGGGATTTGAAAGCATTCAATTCAGTGGCTGAGAAAAACTACGAGTTATTCAAAAAAAGTGGCGTTAAAACTATAATTACGAGTTGCGCGGGTTGTTACAGGACTTTAAAAGTAGATTACGCTGATATTATTGAGGACTTAGAAATTAGAGTGCTTCACACAATAGAGTACATCAAATCTTTTTTAGAGGAAAAAGATATAACTCTTAAGAATTTAGGGATTAATACGACCTATCACGACCCCTGTCATACTGGAAGAAATTCTGGCCTTTCACCGCTTTACGAAGAACCAAGGGAGATATTATCAAAAATATCTAATTTAACCGAGATGAAAACGATTAAAGAGAACGCTAAATGTTGCGGAGCTGGTGGAGGCGTAAAGAAAGGCTTTCCCGATTTAGCATTAGAAATTGCTAAGACTAGAGTTCAGGAAGCAGAGGAGACTGGAGCAGATTATCTTGTGAGTATATGCCCTTTTTGTTATAGAAATCTAGCGGATGCGATAATCGCTTTAAATTCGAATATTAAGATGATTGATCTCATGGAATTAATAGATCAAGCATTGCCATAAATAAATAATCAATCCAGTAATTTTAAATTAAAAATTGAAATATTAATAATAGTATTAGTAAAAATCTAATTTGAGGTGAAAATAAAACGAGTTTTTTAAGATCTTCGGGTGGGTTTATGACTAAAAGAGAAACCGCTGACTTCTACGACGCAGAAATGTTGGTCGTGTATTGGGAGACAAAACCCGAAATAATAAAACGATTGCTACCACCACCGTTAAAGCCTACGAGCAACCCAATTGCCTACGCGTTTGTCGCCTATTATCCTAAAACAAATTTCGGAGTGACATATAACGAAGGCGCTCTTTTTTTAACTGCAGAATTTGACGGTGTAGAAGGTGGTTATTGTCTATCAATGCCGGTTACAGACGACCAAGCGTTAGTTGCTGGTCGAGAAGTATTTGGATATCCAAAAAAAATGGCAGATATTTATTTTAAACGTGAAAAGAGAATCGTAGAAGGATGGATAGAGCGCCAAGGAACGCGATATTACGAAGTGAAGGCAAAGCTGAACGGAAGATTAAATGCACCTGATGCTATGGAGCTTTTTACTGGCACAATTGGTGATGGCTCTGAAGTTGTGGCAATAACATATAATTTTAAGCATTTTCCTTCTCCAGATGGTAAGGGTTTTGATTACAACCCGCGGTTAATAAGAGAAGAGGTTCCATTAAGACCTAAGGAATTAAAACTGGGGAACGCAGAAATTACATTAAGATCATCTGAGAGCGATCCTTGGGGCGAAATAGAGGTGGAAAGAGTTTTAGGAGCTGCGTATTTAAAGGGAGATAACTCTATGAAAAAGGGATACGTTGTAGCCGAAGTAGAACAAGAAAAATTCTTTCCATATTCTTTTCTAAAGTGGGATATCGATATGTAATTTAATTAATTTTAATGAAAATAAATCTCTTTTTTTCTTTTAATTCTTCACTTTTTTAAAGTAGTGATTGACCGGCTTTGTAATATGAAGATTTCATCGTTTTCTATCGCCCATTCAATGTCTTGAGGAAAATTGAATTCTTTTTCAATTTTTAATCCTAAATTATGAAGTTGGCGCAGTTGATTATCGTTTAAAGAGCAAATTTTCCTTGATTTTGGATAATTTTCTACCAAAACAGTATGGGCGCCATCAGGGTTTTTTATCGATTTTTTCTTTTTTTTCCCGATAATCCTTTTTAAAACTTCAAATTTATTTTTCTTAATTGTAATAGAATCTGGGATAATTAAATTCTCAGCAATCGCATTACCAAGCCCCCATGTGGAATTAATCAACATTTGGTTTGAATCGTTATTGACAACATTAGACGTAAATAAAACGCCTGATATTTGTGAATTAACCATTTTTTGAACAATAACTGCCATATGAATATTCTTCAACGAGAAATTTACGCCTAACTTTTTCATGTGAAGCATATATAATATTGCACGAGGAGAAAATAAAGATGCCCAGCAATTTTTTAACGATTGTAATAAGTCATGAAAAGTAAGATTATATAAATAGCTCTCTGCTTGTCCCGCAAAGGAGAATTTGCTTGAATCCTCGATTGTTGCTGAAGATCTTACGGCAAAAGATAAGTCTGTATCCTTCCCCTTAACCAATTTATCAAAAGCTCCTTCGATACTTTCTATTATTTTTTTCGGAATTTTTGATTCCAATATTAATTTCGTAATTTTGGCTGAATGGTGTAAAATTTCTTTTGGATTTAAGGTTTTTTCCAATAATTTACTCAATTGGTCGTAGTATTTCGATTCTTTAAGGAATTTCTTGAAACAATTTGTATTGATTATAAATCCAGGGGGAACTTTTAATTTCATCTTATTTAATTTGATTAAATTAGAACCTTTTCCCCCTAATAAAGCAGTATTAGGCTTTGCCTCTGGAAAAAATACAACGAATTCTGATTCTAACATCGATGTTCTTTAAAATAGTAAATAATATAATTTGTTTACTATATTTTTAAATATTTAGTTTTTAAGACAAGGTATTACAATATATATTTATTTTTAAATTTTAAAATTAAGTTATGTTTTTTTTAAAAATAACTTTAAAAATTAGCGATAAATTTAAAAAATAATAGATTGATATTACTTTAAAAAAAAATATTAGTTGATTTAAATGAAAAAAATTGGGGAAGGAAAATCATGTTCGTCCAATTCAGAAGCACTAGGGGAATTTGTTTATATCCAATCTGTGGAAGATGTGATAAATATATTTGATGAGGCCGAAGGAAAAATATGTATAGTTGATGATGCGGGTACTACTACTCTTGGGCCAATCTTATCAGATTTAGCAGGGGTATTATGTCCATTTGGTTCTGCGGGCTCACATCTTGCCATAGTTTCAAGAGAATTCGAAATACCTTGTATAATGAGTGTAGAATTTCTAGTAGACGATTGGTCATCACTGAATGGGAAAAAGGGAAAAATAGTTACGGAAAGTGAAGACAAGGGTATTATTTACTTACTTGAGTAATTATCGAAATTATTTTCAATTTAAATTACAAATTATAAAATTTTAAGGAGTTGTTTATATGTTAGGTGATATTAGCGACGAAGAATTTAATGAACTAATCGTCATGTTTTCTCAAAGCGTTCTAGAAAATTTCCAAACGCGAGGAGTAGTGGAAAGTAAAATATTTCCTGTAAACCATTACATTCACGTTGCTTGTTATATTTTATACGACCAATCTTACCAATATAATATTCTAAAAGAAGTTGCAAGCAAGATATCGCCTGAGGACATCGCCAAAAGATCGAAATCCTTAGGCTCAAGTTCAAACCACTTGAGTTTTTATTCTCTAATGATGTTGTATTTGCATGGTCGGGCTGAAATTATTTATGATAACCTTAGTAAAAAAAAGGCTGGCGAAACTAACATCGTTGTTGAGCCTGAAACGAAGAAAAAAGAAACAAAATTCATTATGGACTTTTGGAAAAGATTGAGCCCCAATTATCTCAATGAAGGGGAGCTAACGCTGAAAACAAAAAAAATAACGTGCCTTTCCGATGATTACATTGAAAACCTAAAAGAAAATATGATATCTATAGAACATAATAAAGATATAATCAAGCAATTAAAACAAACCATCGCCCATCTAACCATCTATAGTTTCCTTTCCCAAGCCGAGTGTCGATTTAGCATTTCTGAGCAAGGACCATATTATTTTGAAGACAACACTGATCCTTTAGTATTTAAAGAATTCTTAGATCTGCATACTGGTGACGATATGTTTGGAATAAATATGTCTGGAAATATGCCATATAAAATCACCAAGATTGCGCCAGTTCCAAATGTGATATTCGGGATGACGCTGAAAAATATGAACAAAATTGAATTTAATGATTTTGGCACTTTATTTGCCGATCCCACCGATCTTTCTTCAAACATAACATCCATAGGAATTTGGACGAAAGAATTAATGCATCCAAAAGATCTTAGATATCCTGATAATTTATGTAAATTAAAACCCCTTACGCTTAACATCTTAACCGAACTATCGGAATTCGCAAAAAGTGCAACGAAAGAATTATATATTGATATATCGAAATGGAGCTATACTAAAAAATTGATGTTCGGGAGCAACCTTTACGTTAATAGAATCGCAAGTTCGTGCGCACAATTCGCTGGAATAGAAAATAATTTTAACTGGACTTGGGCTTTTGACTATGCTGCGGGTAAACCATTGAAAACCGACTTAGTGAACAAAGAAAAAATAGATTTCTACATTGATGTATTAGGGACAAAAGTAAAGACTAGCCAAGATGAAAAAGAAGGAACGAAAGTTGAGATTGCATCTATAGAAAAATACAAAGGTTTACATCCATTTCTTACGCGAATGTTTAGGGGTAAAAGACTCCGAAAATTAGACCCATTTTATTATTTTTTACAAGATGAATAGTTAATGTCATCACTAAATAAGAAAAAGGGAAAAATAGTAACGGAAAGTGAAACCAAGGGTAGTATTTATTTACTTGAGTAATTACCGAAATTATTTTCAATTTAAATTACAAATTATAAAATTATAAGGTGTTGTTTATATGTTAGGTGATATTAGCGACGAAGAAGTTAATGAACTAATCGTGATGTTTTCTAATAGCGTTGTAGAAAATATTCTAACGCGAGGAGTAGTGGAAAGTAAAATATTTCCTGTAAACCATTACCTTGGCGTTGCTTGTTATATTTTATACGACCAATCTTATCAATATAATATTTTGAAAGAAGTTGTAAGTAAGATATCGCCTGAGGAACTCGCTAGAAGATCGAAATCCTTAGGCCCAGGATTAAACCAATTAGCCTTTTATTCTACATGTATGTTGTATTTGCATGGTCGAGCTCAAGTTATTCATGATAACATCAGTAAAAAAAAAGCTGGTGAAACTAATATCGTTGTTGAGCCTGAAATGAAGAAAAAAGAAACTAAATTCATTCTTGACTTTTGGAAAAGATTGAGCCCCAACTATCTCAATGACGAGACACTAATATTGAAAAATAAAAGAATCACATACCTTTCCGATGATTATATTGAAAAATTAAAAGAAAATATGATAAATATAGCTGATAATAAAGATATAATCAAGCGATTAAAGCAAACCATCGCCCATCTGACCATCTATAGTTTCCTTTCCCGAGCCGAGTGTAGAATGAGTATATCTGAGCATGGACCATATTATTTTGAAAACAACACTGAACCTTTAATATTCAAAGAATTTCTAGAACTACATACTGGTGACGAAATGTTTGAACTAGATATGACTGGAAATATGCCATATAAAATCACTAATATTGCGCCAGTTCAAAATGTGATATTTGGAATGACGCTTAAAGATATGAACAAAATCGAGTTTAATGATTGGTGCACTTTATTTGCCGATCCAACCGATTTTTCTTCAAACATAACATCAATAGGGATTTGGACAAGAGAATTATCGCACCCAAAAGATCTTAGATATCCTGATTATTTAGGTGAATTAAAACCCCTCTCACTTAATATCTTAGAGGAACTGTCGAAATTTGCAAAAATTGCCACGAAAGAATTATATATTGATATATCGAAATGGAACTTTACTAAAAGATTGCTTTTTGGGAGTCACATTTATGTTAATAGTCTCTTAAGTGTGTGTACCCAATATGCAGGTATAGAAGATAACTTTAACTGGACTTGGCCTTTTGACTATGCCTTGGGTAAACCACTTAAAACTGACTTAATAGACAAAGAAAAAATAAAGTTCTATATTGATAAATTAGGGAAAAAAGTAAAGACTAGTCAAGATGAAAAAGAAGCAGAGAAAGTGCAAATCGCAGCTTTAGAAAAATACGAAGGTGTACATCCATTTATGACGCGAATCTTTAGGAGTAGAAGGGCCCAAAAATTAGACCCGTTTTATTATTTTTTACAAGATGAATAGTTAATCATACTTACCAATACTTACCAATACTTAAAATATTCGTTTGGATCTTTATAGGATTTTTATCTGGATATATATACATATATCTTGGAACTATTTCCTCAGTTTTTAACCGAAGTATATCCATTAAGGACGAAGAAAAGGTTGATTCAAAATAACTTCTTTTTGGGTTTAACTTTTAATAATATCAAGGGAGCTAACGCTAAGGTTGATAGCATTCCAGCGATTATAATTAAGGTCTCAATCGGAACAAAGGCAGATAAGTAAGTTCCAATGGGTATAAAAATCACGCAACTAAGTGCGTATGCTATTTTAAAGCATTGATATTTTAAAGTCTTATACCTGCCGTTATTAGAAATCGTTATCATTAACGAAGCGTAGTTTAACATCATTACACCGACAATTACTTGCATAATCCCTTGGATAATCATAAAAAATAAAAAATCTGAAATCGCCATCAGAAAAGTTAAAACAGCATATAATCCAACTGTAATAACGATGATCTTTTTTCGATTAGATAGCTTAAAAGCATACAATACTTCGTCTTGATTATCATCC
>JAHLWS010000080.1 GCA_019057795.1 Promethearchaeota archaeon
TCTCGTATTCTTCAGAATTTGTTTTATATCTCATATTATTAGATAGGATAAACGCGTATTTTAAGGTTATGGTCATTTTGTCGCCACCTACAAGCGTTTACAAGCTGGACTGAGATGAACTTGCAGCCTCATAAAAAAAAATAAAAAAAAATATAGAAGTTTAATGCTTCAAAACCGCTTCTTTAACTTCCATGTTTATGTAGTCGAATCCTTTTAAGTTAGGGGCTAAGTTCTTTGGCTTTATTCCGAGAATACCAGAAAAAATAATATCCACAGAAAGAAAGTCTGCCGTGATCCTCACGAAGGGCGCGAAAGATCTTGCGCCGATCGAACCATTCATCACTTCTTCGAACGCTCCCTGTTCTCTATCGTATTTTTCTCTGACTCCTGGCATCGCAAACACTTTCGGCAAGAAGGCCTGATAGGTTGCGAGGTTGATCTCTTCTTTCATGTTCGAAAGCTCGGAATAACTGTAATGGTACGTGTCTAAACCATAGCAATTCTCGTAATCTACGCTTTCAGGAGTGAACCACCAAGTAAACAAGAATGGTACGGCCCAAGACTCAACCATAGGAATCGCTCGTTTCCGACACTCTCTGGCTATAAAGATCGAAGTTGCGGGGTCGTCTAAAGTCAACGCCACCACTTTCACGTCTTCGAGAACTGCATCTATGTTTCTTTCGGTAATTTTAAAGAATTTCTTTATTGCAACTTCAGGGTCGATTTTTCGTATAAATTCTTCCATGACATCGATTTTTCTTTTACCGATGTCCTCAATGGTACAGATTTGCCGGTTCAAGTTAGACTCGTCGAAAACGTCGAAATCGCAAATTACTAAGTTTTGACAGCCTGAGCGAACGAGATTTTCGGCTAAAGGTCCACCCAATCCACCCACTCCGAGAACCGCAACTCTCGAGGTTCTAATCGTTTCTTGTTCATCGAACTTAATGGGGCCGATGTTTCGAGTTACGCGCTCCCAATAAGAATTTGACCAATTATCTAGTTTTTGGTTTACAAACATTTTATATCAACTCTTTTTTATTATTTTTGTTTAATATATTTTGAATTTACAATTGGGGAGCGTTTATAAAAGAAAATTTTTGAAATTTGTAGATCGAGGAATTTGGGGTAATTTTATTTTTAATTTTTATGGAACTTTTTTTCTCTTATTTTCTAAAATTTTTGTTTATATAGACTGGCCTTAAGGTGAGAGTAATTATTAGAAAGTAGTTACAGCGCAAAAAAATGTTAACACAAGATGTAATTCAATATCCCATTATACCTTACAAAAAGCTTAAACCAAACTCAGTCGACGAATTCTTAGAGATATTTGAGGACATTTTGGACTTAGATTTAGAGCACGGCATGGAATTGGACTTTCTGATCGACACCAAATTGGGAAGCGATAAAATAAGCCCCACTTTGGTGCTCGCTAAACCTAAAGACGCTAAAGTTATCGCAAGTATTTGCAAGGAAGTGTACGATGGTACTTATCCCTACAAAGAGATCGAAGACGAGCGCATGGTTAAGAAGATGATCGAGAGTCCCGATAACCACTTCATTTTGTTCGAAATAGATGGGGAGGTAGTAGGTTGTTTTCGGTGTGCGTTAGACTTCGAGCACAAAAAAGGATATTCTGGCGGGTTTATGGTAAAAAAGAAGTTTCAGCAAGTCTTAGATGTTACTAAATCCATAATAGGCTCTTACGCTTGGATGTGGAAAACTTATCAGAAGGAGATTTTGATGTGGTATTGCGAAAACCGAACCGCTCACGCTGCTTCTCAGTACATTACTTCAGTGTGCGGGATAAATACGGTCGCGTTCTTTCCCAACAAGGATGTATTCTACAACCAAGTAGAATCTGATGTGATGGGCGTTATTTATTGCGAAAAAACACTTACTAAATACAGGGATCGAAAAATGCCGGTATTAATATCCAATGCTTTGGATAATTTTTTGTACTGCGACAACCTTTACAAATTAGGAAGTTTTCAGTTGGCTACTCCCGACCTCTGCTTGAACTACAACAAGATTTTCGAGCTACAAAAGGTTTTTAGAAAAGACTTAATTACCGACAAGTATGGGTACGAGTACCATCAATCTTTTATTAAGGGCACAAAATCATATTTTAATTTTTTACACACGCCTCAAATTCAAAACTTCGAGAAAACTAAATATCACGTCGATTCGTTGGAGGAATTGTACGTGTTTTTAGAGGAATTTTTAAAAAGCATGAAAGAAAATGCCATTCGATACAGCGAAGTATTTGTTTCGGCTTTCAGTCCAGAACACCAGCAATTATTTTTCGAGTTCGGGTTTCGGGCGAGAGGATATGTACCCTGTTGGAACTACAACAAATCCGAAAACAAGTTCGAAGATTACGTGGTTTTTAACTACTACGAGGGCGAGGTTTCACAAGCCGAGCTTCTACCGAAGGGACAGGAGCTAGTAGACATGTTAAGCGTACAAATAAATCCGTGATTTTTTCCTTTATTAATGTTCATCTGAGGATGATATTCGTAATATCTTAAATCAATTAAAAAAAAATGATGAAAAAATGGAAATTAGTTTAGAAAAACCGACAGAGCTTACTGTCGCTTCAACACGAAATATTTCTGAAATTCAATTTGTTTTAACTGAGCTTTTATATGTTCCTGACGAAAGGCTAAAACTCGTGCTTGTTTTAGAACTTGTAGATTATTTTACAGAGAAATTTTCGAAACCAGACTATAAAATTAGATTTTTTTACGCTACTCAGGACGGAATCTTAACGGGATTCGTAATTTGTCAAATAGACGGTGATTACAAAAGTTATGGAATGTCATGCCCCACTTTTGGGTGGCTTCATGCCAAAAATTTTCTTTCTTGTAAAAAGCTCATGAATGAGTGTGAAAATTTCGTTCGCGAAAACAAAAAGAAAAAGCTCCGTGGTCCAATCAATTACCCAAAATTTATCGGTGGGATCGGTTTTCAGACCGAAGGTTTCGAGGCACCCATGATGAGCGGCGTAATGTTTGGTGATCCCGAGTCGAAAGTTCTGGAGTACTTGCAACAATTAGGCTACAAAAAAGACTCGAAGTACTTGTGCCTTGATACTTTCTTAAAAAAGTGGGATAAAGGTAAAAATCTAGACGAAAATATAGCAGTCAGGTTTTTGCCCCTCGACGAAATAAGGGGTTTAAAGGAGCAAATCATGGGCTTAGCATCTCAATCTCTATATGCCGTGCTTGCCGATGCGCCAGGCGGTAGAACTCGATTTGACGAAATGATGGACGGATACGCTCAAGCGTGCAAAGTACTTAAATTAGTCAGCGAAGAATTTCCCCAAGATTACGCCGATGTTCCCGGGTTCCGAGAAACTTGGGAATCTTGCGACTTAAAAAAGATCGTTCCTATGGCCATCTTCGGTTTCGACCGAAACACTAACGAGCTGGTAGGCGTCATTATGTGCCAACCGAACTTGTTTCAGCTGTGGAACGGAGAACCTTTAACCCACTTAAATGTAGACACGGCTATGATAAAAAAAGAATACACTGGAAAGGGGATCTTCTCCGCGCTTCACAATATTGGAGTGTTTATATCGTCAAGCGCCTACGGATTTAACTACTACGAGGGAACTACAATCTGGGCTAATAACGACCGAGCGATAAAGGCTATTTTTCCTCACGGGACCCCAACAAGAACGCATTATGTAGTTCAAAAGCGATTGCTAAAAAAGAATTAAACACGAATATAAATTTTTTTTTCTTATATTTTCAAGCAGTAAAGTGTTGAGCAAACCTTTATATTATAAATATTTATACAAAGATTATACGATGAAATTTAAGAAAACACTCAAAGCTGTAATTAAAAACTTATTATGGTTCGTGTTCTTGGCAATACCCGTATACTTAGTAGTATACGTTGTTACCAAATTATCTTTCCTGATTTCTGAGGGCGCATATGTTAACTTTCCCTTGGAGTTAGCGTACCAATTGTACCCACTAATGGAATTAGTAAGCCATATCGTGGGTGCTTCGGTAAGCGTAGTGGTTGCAGTAATCGGTTTGTATTTTATAAACCGTTTTTTAAAACGATATCCTATTTAAGAATTTAAAATCATTACATAGTTCAAAAGCGATTACTAAAAAAGAATTATAAATTTTAAAAATTTATTTTATTTTCTATTAAGAATTACACAATACGGACAAAACTTATGATGAGCTTAAAAGAAATTTTAGGAAAAAATACTTTAAGAAATTAAAAAAATCACTTTATTTCAAAAATCTCATTATCTTTTTATAGGTATTACGATACAAATTTCGAAATAGAAAGCTTAAAGTTATTATTTATTTAGTGTTGAGATGTTAAAAAAAAAAAAAGAGGTGTTAGTATATACCCCTTAACATATAGGTTTGGTATTGTCTGGAACCCACTTAGTCATACTTTTTGTCAAATAGGCTACCCCACCGGGCATTCCATAGAGTCCTGCATAAATCCATCCTCCTTCTGGCCATAATCTTTCTTCCCAATGTCCATCTCCGTTACCTTCTTCTACCCAAACTTCATGTTCGCCATAAGGGCTTATAAGCATAAGGAAGAGTCTTGTTTCATAATGACCTCCTGTATTGGGCAAGGTTATTAATCGATTTCGATAATCTATCTCCAAAAAGGTATCTGTAGTTTTAATCATTCCTGGACCCATGACAAGCCAAAGATTAGTCCAGTTGACCTCCCGCACTTCGCAATACCAAGAAAAGCCCGGGATAACCATCGCATTTTTGAGCTTACCCTTCATCGAATAAATTCTCTCACCTGATTCATCATAGATTTTTATATGGAATTCTACTTGTCCCAGAGGTTCACCGCTGACCTTATCGAATTCAATCCTTGCTATGATTATAGTATTAGCTCCAGGAAGATCTAAGTCATCCCCTTTCGCCATGAAATCAACCATTAAGAGGCGATTATTATCTATGGGTTTCGCGTGTGTGAAACTGTTATGATGCTTACCAGAAATAATGACATTAATATTGCCGTGGTCACTTTCAATTTCATTTTCATTATTATTTTCACCTACAAACTTTTGCAAACGGTTAATCATTTTTTATGGATCAAAGATAGTTTTTAATAAGAGATGGGTGAATAATGTTTCAATTAGGATATCCTATCCTAAATCTTTGATCGAAAATGATCAAATAGAAAAAGGGATAACATACTATTTAACATTTTTGTCAAAAGATTAATTTGTTAAAAAGTTAATCTTCTCCATTATTTTAACACAAAATACATCCGTCTATTGTTTTTTCCTTTATTTACAGTTTTAGTTACTTCAATTTCTCCGATTTCTTTAAGATGGTTAATTTTTAGATTTAGCTTTGGAATAATATAAAGAGTTAAAAGTGTGGAAAATTTTGATTTCTGTTTACTTTTGAACTCAAAGTTTAAAAGAATAATGATAAAAAAATTGTGAGTTAAGCTTTGATTTTTTCGGGTTTGCTATAATTTTTTAAGTCGTTGTTTCGATGGTTTTTGAACTGTTTAGTTTTCCGCTCCCGCAAGATTTCGTTGACTAAAGCAACAGCGCCACGCTTTAAAAAAAGTCGCATAAATTTTAATTCGTTAACGCTTACATTTAAGGAGTGGAGAAATTCCGGGTGCCGATAAATTTGCCATTCAAGATTTCGTATTTTTTTCATATTATTTACCTCTATTTCTTATTTGTAGCGTTCTATTTTCGCTTAAACTTTCTCACCATCGAATCCCAATTATCTGGGCTAGAACACCCGTCCAAAATATAATCGTCTATTGTGCTTATAGTGGCTTCTGTGTTATGTTCTTCAGAAGTTGTACCTATAATGTGTGCTAATTTAGAATTATAAATATCATATCACCACTTTCCACTTTTTCCTGTTATTATAGTTTATCTTAAAATATTTTATTCTTAAAATATGAGAGTATATTTAAAGAAAAATTTCTTATAGGTCTTACAAAAAGACTTAGAACTTTCTGAAAGTTTATTTATCTAATAACTCATACTAATCTTAAGCGCAAATTTATTTTCATTATAATTGCTATATTTCTTATCTAGGTGTTTTGATTAGATGGATGAAATTACGGGAATTCTTTATGCTAAAACCGCAGGTGTCGGAACCTTATCTGAAGGGCCTAAATATTTTATTAAACCTTTGGATGATTATGCAAATAAATGGTCAGAAATTCTCGTGAGGAAAAAAACCCACTTATGGGAGAACGATCCTGTATTGCATAAGTTTATAGATAAAAAAGTGTTGATACTTGGGGAAATAATCGAAACAAAGAGTACAATTACGGTTGATTACGAATTCGTAAGAGTATTAGATTGAATTGTTTAATTTCATTCAAATCAAAGATGTAAGGAACTTAAAACTATTTATTAGAAAAGGTATATTGTGCTTTTTCTTTTAAATATCGCTATTTTATTGAATAATTAAAACGAAAATACTCTTAATAACGGATTTTCTTCTTAACACGATGATATGTGAGTACTGTGGTGAATCATTCAAGGACTCTGAAAAAAAAATTGTAGAGCATGTGAATATTGCACAAAAAACTAAAAAACATCGATTTTGCTCACTTAGATGTAAAGATAAATGGAGTCTTCAAGTTCAAAATCGGAAGTCGCGGATACTTGTTATTTGGGCAATAGGTTCTTATATAGATAAGTATTTTTTCATCAAGAAACTCATGAAAGTACGGAGTCCGTCATTGTTGGGTTCAGAAACAAAAAAGAGTTATTTCAAATCTAATTTCAACGAGATAGAAACGTTGGAATTAGTTAATTCTAACGATAAAAAGGTTTTAAAAGTAAAAACTTGATTTTTAGATGCTTTCAGGATTACTTTTGAGGTTCGATATGCTCGAGTGATGATAGATAGCTCATTGAGAAATCGTGATAGCCGTCTTTAGAAGGCGATTTAATTCCTTCGGCTCGAATATAATGTCCAACACGAGGTAAAAATCCGTAGGAATTTATTTTTGAGGCACTAACTAATACAGAATACATGTATATGCCCACACGAACGGTTAATGACATATATCCATAAGTGTAGGCTCGAGAAATGCGCTTCTCGCCCCCCCTAACTTCAACAATTCTTCCTTCAATAGTTGTTTTTCCCTTAAATGTCATTGATATTCATTCTCATCTTAAAATTTAGAAGTAAATTTAATCTCAGAAAAAGGGTCCAAATTTTTCATAGACGCGAATTAAATTTTCGGAATAAAATTGAATTTTTTCGTCAAGGGGGTTAAATTCTACAGCTTTTTCCATGACTTTTTTTGCTAATTTTATATTTTTCATATCAATAAATGTAATAGTTAGCAAACCCCAAGCTTCTATTAAAGTAGAATTTAGATCAGTAGCAGTTTCAAAACACTTTATGGCGTCGTCCAACTTATCCAAGCGACGATTGACGATCCCTAAATAGAGCCAACCTTGCTCGTTGGAAGGGTCCTTATCCAATAAGTCGTTTATGATGGCCAGAGCTTTGTCGTTATCTCGCATAGTTAAATATTTATTTATGCTTTCGATAATCTCTTTGTTTTTAATTTCGTCTAATTCCAATGAAGCTCACTGTGTGATATTTTGTTTCTAATTATAGTTTACACTAGCTTATTTATTAATATTTATATCGAGCCTTTATAAAAAAAAAAGAATACCATACAAGTAATACTTTACTATAAAAATTAAACTATAATAGTCATAAAAAAGGTCTAAAACAACTCAGGGTGCTTTTTTTCGATAGAATTGAGGGTCGAAACTAAATCGTAGAGAAGTTTTTCGTCCTTACATTGATTAATTGACTCGGATAACTTATTCAACAGCGCGTTAGCTAAATTTCTCTCGTATTCAGTGAGTTCTACAGAATTGTTTTGAAATATTTCGTCAAACTCGCTTTCAAACCACTGTAATTGGTGTTTAAATTCCTCTATTTGAACCTTTTCGATGTTAAAATTTAGATACATGCGTCTCCTCGATTAAAATTTTACATAAAATTTTAAACTACAGTAATAGTTGTAGAACTCATTTAAAAAGTTAAGGATCTCTGCGGGTTTTCTGAAATATCCTACGACAAACGGGAGAATATTTTACACACAAAAAATAAAAATAAGTCGGATTGTTAATCTCTGTTAATATAGCAATAGAACAATTAATTTAACGCTTAAAACGCCCTAATAACTTTACTAAATTTTAGTCGGAACTTGAATATGAAATTAGCATAAATAAAAAAAAAATAACGACATTATCTATTGATGCCAACACATATTTTGATAAATTTTCTAATTTTACTTTATATTATCAATAAAACATTTTACAATAACACTTCGTGAAAGCACACTTTCACGAAGATAAGCTTTTCTCTTCCTCAATTAATTTTCTTGCATATCTAACTGTAGCTGATAGATCCTCTTTAGACAATTCAGGGTATGCATCCATAATTTCCTCAAATGTTTTTCCCGCTTCTAGCCATTCAAGAATAATCGAAATCATTATTCTTGTTCCTTTTATGCAAGGTTTACCATGACATATTTCAGGATCTGTTTCAATTCTCTCTTCAATTACCATTTCAATTATTTCAATATACTAATTTCAAATATAAGAATATTTTTCTTCATTAAATGAATGATCAAATCTCAATTAATAGATATCTATCTTAAATGGAAGTTGAAAGAAATAATAAATCTACTTAAAATTCATGAAAAAATAGCAAAAAAGGTGTTATTATTTTTCTTGAAAATATTTACTTTCAAATTCTTCTAATTCATAAGGTGGCCAAGCACTAGGGGTTTTGTAATTTTTTACAAACCTATGCGTACAGATTGGAGCTCCAAATCCAATAGCTTGAGTACGAGAAAATCCAAAACCTAAGCCTTCAGCTTCGTAGTGGTCGCCTAAACATATAAAGGGGAGATATTTCTCATCACCCAACTTTTTAAACGCTTTCTGAACTCCACACTCCGTAATATCCCAACCCCATTCAAAAGGAGCTTCATCGTCTTCTACGAAATCCATTACCCAATCGTCTGGATAGAGCTTCATTTGGGTTTCCTCAGTTAATTTTTTTTGGTAGTCCATGTATACAGGATCGAAAGGGTATTGGGAAGGGTCTCGGCCCGCATTTTCTAACGCTTCTTTTCTAAGTTTTTGGGCTGCTATTACGTAGTGATAATGAAATGCCCCTATTTCCTCAAATGAAAACCCTTCTTTTTCTAATGTGCGAAATATTGCGAGATCAGATATGCATTTAACAAGGACTAAAGTGAGAGGGTTCTTTTGTCCACCAATATAGGAAATTTTAGGTAAAATTTTTTCAAATTCCGCTTTCATTTGACTAATTAATTCTTTGGACTTCTTGTCATCAAATTTCTTGCAAAGTTCTTCATTTGCTACGGTTAAACGCTCATTAAAACTTCTCATGAATTTAGTTTTCTTTCTAATATAAAAATCTTCTACCATTTTTGCTACCATAGTAATTATTTTAGGATCACATATTATAAACTATCACATTGTAGAGTGAAAAAATAGTAGATTCGACCGTTGGTGTTAATAGAAAGCAGGAAATCATAGCATATGTATTATTGATCTTAACTTCCGTTATCTGGGGAGGTACGTGGCCTTTAGGTCGATGGTTAGTCTTAGAGGAAGTTGGAGGAGCTACTATCCCTCCTTTTATGATTGCCGCGATTCGGTATTTTCTGGTTGTAATTTGTTTTTTTCTGATTCTTAGAGTTAAAGAAGGAACTTTAAATTGGCAGTTTGCTAAAGAGCACTGGAAGATATTAACTTTAATGGGTCTGTTTTCGGTTGCAATTTATCAAGCAGGTTATTTAATTGGAGAGATGCTTACTAGTGCTAGCGATGCGAGTATCATGGTCGCAACTAATGCAGTATGGGTTATTATTCTTTCAAGTTCTTTCTTAAAGACCGAGCGATTTGCATGGAGAAAGATGGTTGGTTCGTTATTAGCATTCACAGCAGTAATCATTGTTGTAGGTTTTTCTCCGAATGTAAACGTGGAGAATCGGATTCTTGGGGATATTATGATACTACTAGCGGCATTTTCGTATGCAATCTATACTGTAATTTCACGTTTTTTCTTAAATAAAACTCTCGAAAATACTGAATCTTATCAACCAAGCTCTATCTGGATCATGACTTGGGTTTCCTTGTTTGGGTTTTTGATAACCACTCCGATAGCGTTAATTATTAGTCCAGAGTTCATAATTCCAGCAACTTATTTAACCATTCCCCCCCGAGTGTGGATCGGCATATCGTATCTAGCATTCCTATCTACGATCGGAGGATACACATTCTACTTAGAAGGAGTTAAACGTTTAAATGCTAGTAGAGCAGCAATCTTTCAGGCGTTGGTTCCCTTATTTGGAGTTTTATTTTCTGCTCTCTTTTTACAAGAAGAATTCGATGTTTTTGTTTATCCATTTGCTTTATTATTAGTTATAGGAGGAATTATTTTAGTAAATCGTAAAACATCTCAAGAAAACGAAAATAAAAATAAGAGATGAGGATATTAATTAGAAATTATTTTGAATATGATTTATCCATCATATCAGATTATTATTTCCCCGCATTTGGAATTTAATTACAGATATAATTGAATAAATTATAAACAATTTTGTATAAATCTTTTAATAAATAATTATTATTCAATATATTATTGCTTTTTTTTAATATTATCAAATATTTGAGGTGAAATAAAAATGGAGATTGAAAACAAAAACGAAGGCGTTGTTAAAAACTTAGCAGAGAGAGTTAAGAAAGGAGAAATTTCACCGAAGGAAGCAAGGGAAGAATTATATAAAATGGGGCTTCGTCACAAAGATTACGAACTGAAATATAAAAAAATTACTTTACCCTTTGGAATTTTGGGATTATTATTTATTTTGATTCCCTTTTTAGTTAAATTCACGGGATTACCAATTATAAATTCCTTCGTAGATTTATCGTTTATAATTTTTCATCCAATTTTTTTGGTTACTATATTCATTTTGTTAATGTTTTTAATAATAATAGGATGTTATGCCGGATACCTAAGACATACAAGAGGAGGAACTAAAGATGGCGATGAGCCTATAATCCATATTAAAGGAGGTCCTTATGCTGTTATGAGACATCCAACTGTAGCGTTGCTTGCGATTATACCTTTATGGTTTTCGATGATTCTTAGTTTGGCTATGATTGTTCCATATACAATTATTTCTGTTACTGGAAATATCTTGTTATTTATAGCAATATATTTTGATATTAAAGGAGAAGAAGAATTTAACATAATAAAATGGGGAGAAGAATATAGGCAATATCAGAAGGATGTGCCTAAATTCAATTTTTTAGTTGGATTTATAAAATGGGCTAAAAGAAAAATGTAGACCATAAGGTGTTAGTGAAAAAAGTGAGAATTCCTATACAAGTATTGGTCTATCCCGTTAGAAAAACCAATAATGAATGGGAGTATTTAATGCTAAAAAGAATAATAAGCCGAGGGGGCGTTTGGCAAGGAGTTACTGGAGCCCCTGAAGGTGATGAAACTATTGCTGAGAGCGCCAAAAGAGAATTATGCGAAGAGACAGGCTATAGAGTTTTTACTCTAATTAAAACTGATATATCTTATATAATTCCAATGCGAGATAAATGGAAGGACATCTATCCTGAGGACACTAAAGAAATCCCTGAATATCTTTTTATTGCTAAGATAAATGATCCAGGTCCACCTCAAATAGATCCTATTGAACACGACGATTGGAAATGGTGTTCTTATGAAGAAACTATGGATTTACTATCCTGGGAGAATAACAAAAGTGCTCTTGAATTCGTTCATAAGTTCTTAAGAAAAGAAAAGTAATTAATTTATATAGATTTTATAAGAAGTTTCGCTTAATCTTATAATAGCACTGCTATTTGAATAAGTGGTAGTTCCATCCCAGGCATGGAATAAAGGTTTAAAAAATCATCCATAAATATTTTTATAGAAGCGTCTTCTTAATATTATATGCAAATCGTTAAATATTTATTATATTCAACGCAAGTCATTTATTTAAAAAAATTATAATTTTTAAAAAAGAAATTATGGGAGAAAAAGCAATGAAAAAGTACAAACCTATTTTAATAATAGTTATTTGTTCTCTAATACCTTTATTGTTTACAGCGATAATTCCCTATGTATTACCTACAGAATTACATCTTAATTCACTTAAGAGAAACGATCATAGCTGGACTTCTGAAATTAAATTGTATGTTATAACTTTGGAAGAAGGATCTCAATACACAATTGATGTAGATATAGATTCCTTTTGGGGTATGGATATATCGATAAGAATAGGAGAAACGCCCTATATGATAGAAGGATTTTCAGTCGATAGCGGCTCATCTACAGGAGAAACAATGCATTTTACAGCATCAAAAACAGGTGATTACTATATTCAGATTATAGTTAATTCAGGTGGAGGCTTTTATGATATAATAGTAGAATCAGGGACAATAGGTTCAGCTACGGGAACAACTCTTGAATTTTTTGATGTTTCATATTTATTAGTTTTAATACTACCTTGTGTATTTATTTTCGTAATGGGATTAATAATCCTAAAAAGAAGAGCTTCAATACCAGAAAGGAAACCTTTCATTAGTGTTTATAAGAGATGGGATAAGCCTGAGAAAGAAGATTTAGTTGAAAAAGAAGAGGTAATGATTTGCGAATACTGTGGAAGAGAAATCAAAAAATTCCTAAAAAAATGTCCACATTGTAATACATCTCTACAGTAAAGTCTCTTACTAAAGAGATTTATAATCACTAATATAACTAATACTAATTAAAAAAAAATATACTAATTTTTTATTATTTTGGGAGCCTATAAAAAACTGTATAAATAATTGCGAAAATAAGATAAGCTCCAATAGGAATCAATAGAATCCAAAATTCATTAGGTTGGAAAAATTCGATTTGAAGTATCACTGTTATAAAAGTCATCAATAAAAATATTGTCCATAGTGCCAAAATCCTTGTTTTTATTGGTTTTCTAACGACATAATGAATAATCAAAGCTGCGATTGCGTAAATATTAATGATCATGAGAGGTATTGGCACCCAGAAGCCTTGGCTCCAGAATGATAAAAGAAGAATTGAAACAAACACTATGAAAAAGTTGAAATAATATAATATCCTTCTTATTAAATCTTCTTGATGATCAATTTTATACCACAATATACCAAACCCAATAAATATAATCCATAACGCTACTAAATCTATCATGTCAAAAGGATTGAAAGGAGCAGCCATTCCGTAGTGAGTCCCCCACCAAGCAGTGATCATTCCATATCCTAATATCTGGGTGAGTAATATATGATATGTTGATTTACCAATTAAAGAGATAGACTTTGAAATACGCCAGTCAGATTTTTGAGGTAAAAATCGGATTGCTAGCAAAACAAGCATAGCAGAATAAGGAAAAACTAGGAAATGATAATCTCCTCTTAAAAGTGGAAAACCTTCGATCCTAAATCGAAAGCCATAAAATTGGTAAGCTATAAGATATGCTAAGCTAATTGGAAATATTATCCACATAAACAAATTTCTTTTAATTGTAAGTTTATGACCAAAAGAAAACCATATACCCAAACCGACTGCAGAAAGATAAAATAAGATACTCATCATGAACATGTTTAAGAGATGTACTTCTTCCCAAGTTGTAATTTCTCCAATAAAGAAAAATACTGTGATTTGCATAGCAATTTCAATGAGAAAGGTTAGCGCTAATGTTAGACCAGGTTTTTTACTAAATCCCTTATATAGTAAAGGCATGATTAAAATTGACTGGAATATTACAGGTAGAAACCAATTGCCTGGTCCCCAAAATGGCAATATTCCTATAAAGAGATTTATTATACCATGACTTGGATAGAATTGCCCATTATACATTGCCTCAAAATCAAATCCATACATGAACAACCCAATAAAGGTTGATACAACGTATAGTATAAGAAAAGGTATGATATAGCGGATAATTTTTCTCTTGAAATAACTCCAAGAATATAATTCTTTTAAAGATAAATCCTCCTTTCCTTTAAATGATAGTCCCATGTTAAATCCCATGACTACCAAAAATACTGGAATAGAAATCCTTTCCCATAATGCAACACCAATTTCACTTTTAATCGTCCACGCTACGAAATGATCGAAGATAACTAAGAAAATCATTACTGCTTTCAAAAAGTCTATTTGAAAATAATTCGACTTACGTCCATTTATTGCTTCTTGTTCAAGATCTTGTAAAATAGTTTCATTCATGTTATTCGTCAAAATTTTTAATGTTTAATTTTTATTGTAAATTATAGTATTTTTACTGTATAGTAAATTATAATACTTTATCATTACGTAATTTTATATTCTTAAAGGAGTCCAATCTTTATATTCAATAATAGTTTTTTTCGTATCTCCTATGGTAGTTCTTATAGAGATTAAACAGAAGTCGTTCAAAATTAGAATATTAAAAACTTTAGAAAAATTAGGATTGAATAAGGGAATTGAAGTTACAGTAAATCTAAAACCGTTAAAAGATGCTACATAATTAGAAATAGAGACAAATCGATAAAGTGGTAGATCAGTTCAAGAACACTTGAAATTGTAATATTTTATTACTCAAAAATAAAAAAAAATAGGCTCTTATGAGCCATTATTAGACTAAATAGAAGCTTGTTGGATAATTGAAATATATCTTCTCCCCGTTATCATACCAAGTAAATTCAAATTGAAACTCATAATATCCTAGTGGAAGTTCCTTAAAAACAGTGAAATAGTATGCTGGGATAACTAAATAGAAAATTTGAACTAATCCTGGTTCGCCAAACATTTGACCTTCCTCATCGAAATACCAAACAGTATCAGAAAGGATAATAACTTCTTCGCCAAATACTACTTGAATTGTATAGGGTGGGAAGGCTAACCCTTCCATTCTCTCTGAAAATAGTTGCATTACTCCAGGAATTAGATAACCTTTCTCGTCAGATCGAAATTCGCGACCAAAACCTAACTTATTAGCCTCGGGATCGAGTTTCGCGTTTATTATTTCCTCTTCTATAATAGTAAAATATTCCCAACCATTCTTTTCCACGAACGGATACTCGTCGTATTCATAAGAAGTGTCTGACCAGAAATTTCCTTCTTCCATGTAGGGATGAGACCAATTATTCATTATTGGCTGATAATCAAACGCCTGTACGCTGTTATCTATGAAGTTATTGTGGTAGACGGTATTTCCTTCGGATCCGAGGCCAAACGAGATTCCATAGAAGTTATCTGCAATCGTGTTTCTCAAGACATCGTTCATATCCGCGTCAGTTGAATTAATTCCTAATAGATTGTTTTCAAGGGTATTCTTGTAAATGATGTTGTCTTTGGGGGAATGTTCTGGTTCGCCTATATTTATTAATGCAATACCAGCTCTAGCATTTCCAACGCAGTAGTTCTTCTCTATTATATTTTTGTGGGCTGATGCAATAACAATTCCTGAAACAAAATTATTCTTACAATCGTTTTGTTTAATAGTAGTATACATACCCCATCTGATGTAAATCCCAACTTGATTTTCGCTACAATAATTTTTTTGGATCCGGATATGTAAACATCCAATTACGGCGATTCCCGCTCCTTTGTTATCAATAAATCGATTCTTGAAGATGACCCCATTTTTAGTGTTGGCTAATACAAGTCCTGCACTTTCTCCTTCTATACCGCCATTACTAAAAGTACACTTCATTATTTTGAAATACGCGTCTGAGTCTTGAATCATCATGGCAAATATAGATCCACTTACATCAATGACTAAGTCCTTAATCACGTAGGGATCTTCTTCGGTACCAGAACCTTTTAGCCACGGTTCTGCGCTCCAATCCATCCAAGAACAACCAGGAACGGCATCATTGATTAAAACAGGACCGCTAGTATATACTTGTTTCTTCGCTGTTACAGATACGGCGAACATGGGAATGATTATCGATAGTGATAGTGCTGTCAGTAATAAGCTAATTTTTACAAATTTTGCTCTATTCATATAATTTCTACCTTTTTTTTACATTAAATGCTGATCAAAAATGATCAAAAATTATTATAATAATTATTGATATTGATCAAATATCTGTTGTTGAATATAGAATATAAAGATTACAATGAAATTAACCGTAAATTATTATTTTTACCAGTAAAAATATGGATGCTACTAGTAAAAATTGTTCAAATTGGTTTAAAATATCTCAGAAAGAAGTAATTTATTTTGTCGATAAAATTAAATTATAAAATTTTTAAAAATGAGAAAAACAGATTAAATTATCTTTGTATCTCTTTAATTAACGCATTAAAAGCAACATCAAGCCCTTGCCCTGTTTTTGCAGAGGTGATATAGTAACCAAGGAATTTTTGCTCCTTTACAATATTTTGAATCCTTGTCTTATCTAGATTCTGTACATTTATCAAGTCAACTTTGTTGGCAAAAATTATAACAGGAATCTCTCCGCAATATTGTTTGATATCTTCATACCATGATGTTATGCGCTCAAAACTCCGTTCACCCAAATCATTTTTTTCTAGACTATATACAATAATCGCTGCTTTACTTGCTCTGTAAAAAGAAGGGCGTAGAAAATGGAAATCGTCTTGTCCTGCGATATCCCAGAATATTAATTCAATCCTATATCCATTAATTTCCGTTTTATAGTTAGTTAGTTGTGCTCCTATAGTTTTAATATAATCAGTTTTAAAGGTCCCTTGAGTGAATCTTTGAATTAAGGAAGTTTTCCCAACACCCCCGGTTCCGATAACAGTAACTTTAATCTTCAATTTTTTCTTTACAGATTCTACTTCCAAACTGAAATTCACAACTTTAAATTCTTTTTACATTCTAGTATATTTAGATGTTTCTTTATATAAAACTTTAGAATTAGAAGCTTTCAATCTCTGTTAAAAAAATATCCGCTATGACTAACCACTTCTTTTTTAGTTCATAATCACAGAAACATTTGTTTGTAAACTCTTTCCCCTTCCTTAGATATTCAACTGCTAATTCGTAGTTTTCGAGCTCTTTAAAGCAGATACCCAGTTTAATATAAGTCTGGTATATAAACCATCCGCTACTACTCAGTCCAATTACTTTTTGAAATTGTTCAACTGCTTTTTCATATTCTTGGTAATTCATTAAAATCTCACCATACGAGTCGTAATACATCCCGTTATTTTGCTCGGACTCGATAAGTTCCTCTATAATTTTTAACGCTTCATATTTTTTATTTAGATATTGATACCAATAAGCCTTAAAATTGCGTAAATCTTTATCTTCCGGATTTTTTTCAAGTAATTCGTCAACAATTTTGAACCCCGCGTCAAGATTTCCTAGCAGTTTATAAACAGATGCTTTTTTCATTTTAAGATCCTTTTCAATTTTTGGGAATTTATCAAGCATTTCATCAAGTAAATCTAATAAATCGTGATATTCGTTGAAATACATGAGGACTGCACTCTTGGAGAGATATAAATCAACTTTATTTGGCATAATACTGATTGCCTTATCTATCAATTCATTTGATTCTTCATACTTGTTTAATTCAAGTAATACCCGGCTCTTTAGCATAAATAGTAATGCTTTATTAGGGCTAAAGGTATCTAATGCGATTGCCTTATTAATATTATTAAGCCCATAATCTTGTTTTGATTCTTCGTCATCAAACTTGTAAATGAGGTTGTAAGCAAGCGCCAGTCCTCGGGTGGCGTGAGAGAGAGCGTGTTCTGGATATGTTTCTATAATTTCATTAGATAAATTTATTGCACGGCTGAAATCCCCAATAGTCAGACTTGAAAAAACAGTAAGGAAATAAGCAAGAGTTAAGATTCGATCCTTATTTTGTGGTAATTTAAGCTCATCGTTTAACAATACTAGCGCATCTTCATACCTATTTAAATAACATAAAACGATAGCTTTAACGATTGTTAAAAAACTATCTTTTTCATATGACTTTATGGTAGTTTCTATACTCTCTAGAGCTTTATTATATTCTTTGTTGTCTATTAAATGTTGGCATACGCTATTTTGGGGCTTCAATTTCTCTTTGTAATATGGTTTAAGAATTTCTAAGAACACCGTATCTAATTGATAATTTACATCGCTTTGACCCATGAATTGATATTCCAAATCCTTAGGACTTCTCGTTTGAAAAATATCTATCATATTTTGCCAAATAATTGCGTCTAATTTATCGTAAGTTTCTTTCAATTCAGTTTTTACTTCAATTTTATAAGCTAAATAATTAATATAACTAGGTAAGAATTTTCTGAAAGAATCTCGTAGGGCTTTATCAAATAAATATCCGCAAACCTCTTCTAAAACAGCTTTTTCGATAGTGAATGCGTCGAAAGATCTTGAAAATAACCTGTTTAGATAAGTAAATTTGGTAATATGATTTTCCGTAATAGTCCGCAACATTGATTCTAACTTACCCTTTTCTTGAAAATAATAAATAGACTCTGGCGATGGTTTCAATGTAAAAAATTTGATAGGATAAATATTACTCTCTACAATTTCATCGACATAATATTCCAATTTTGATAGTTTAATTCCATATTTATTCGCAAATTCTTTAAGCGAGATATAGTCAGGGTATTGATCTGGATGGTTAATCGACATGTAAAGGACAATTTTTTCAAAATCCGCTTGGTTTGTTAGCATAGACTTAACTCTGTCATAATCAAGTTTTAAAATAGTTGTGAGATACCTAAATTGAATGTTTTCATCCTCCACATTATTATCATCAAAAAACTTTATTGTCGTTATAGTAATCTCATCAATTCTTTTGCTTTCTTCGTTTAAAATTGATTGTCTATCTAAATCGTAGTTTTGCAGCATTTTAGAATATTCAAATTTACCTGAATTGGTTATTCTGTACTCTTTATTCTCTCTTATGACAAATTCTTTATTTAGTAAAAGGTTAATTTTTTTTGATAATGAGGATTGATTAATAGCTAGTGGAGGTTCAGTAAAATGCGACCACTTGCAATAGTTATTATTATACACCATCCAGAGTATCCAATCCTCGTAGTTTCTTTTTCTCGTAATAATAGCAGGGGGATAATTTAACTTTCTTTTCGCACCGTGAGTACTAGATATCTCGTGATATCTTCTACGTCCTTCGCTTGTTATTTTATATTTACCTCGAGCATAATTTTCAACAAAACCCTTACTTTTTAACAAATTTATGTATTTAGAAAGCGTAGATGTAGTAAAACTAAGTGGTTCTTGCGTAAAGTTAGACCATTGACAATCTTCATTATTAGCGAGCATCCAAAGAATAATGTGCTCAAAATCTTTCTTTCCAATTTTAAAATCTTTATAAAATCCTTCGGGGGGATAATTAACTACTGCCATAATTCATTTCAATCTAATCGGACTAATTGATTCCTTTAATAAATAAATAGTTTTGGAACTATTTAAATTATTCCTTACTTATTGTAATGTTCGAACTTCGGGATAAGTTTCACAATAGAAACTATAAAACGAAGATTAATCTATTTTAAATTAACAAAAAACTCTAAAGAAGAAGTGAAAAAATCATGCAAGATGTAGAAAATGTTTATCAGGATGCGTACTACAGAACAAAGTGCATTAAAGGGTTATTTATTCACGATATTTCAAATTTGTTCCAGATAATCAGTAATTCTATAGAGCTCTGTGAATCGTTGCTAAAAGACCAAGTAAAAATAGAGGATATCACGGAGTACTTTCAAATGATTGCACAGCAATTAAACAGAGGTAAGAAGTTAATTAGAAATGTTAGAAATCTTTCAGAATTGGAAGAATACGAAATGCCTTTAGAACCTGTGGAAGTATTTTCTAAGTTAAAAAGTGCGATTAATTTTACTTATATTAGTTTTCCTAAAAAAGATATTGATATTAAGGTTATTTCTGATTACGGAAACCTTTGCGCCATGGCAAATGAGCTATTGAGTGAAGTATTTGAAAACATAATCATGAACTCTATTAATTACAATAAAAATAAAGTTGTTCAGATTGAAGTAATAATTTCTGTGATAGATATTTATTATAAAAATTATGTAAAGATCGAGTTCAAAGACAATAGCATGGGTATCGATGACGCTAGAAAAGAGATAATCTTTCAAGAAACCCATATGAAAAGCAGGCATTCTAAAGGTATGGGAATCGGGCTATCATTAGTTGCCAAATTAATTGAATTATACGGTGGAAATATTTGCGTTAAAAATCGTATAAGGGGAGATTCGACGAAGGGTAGCAATTTCATAATCTTAATACCGTTAGCAAAAAATAATAAGGTGATGTTTGATGACAAATTGTTATGAATATATAAAACCAAATAAAATGAAGAAGGATATAAAATGGTATACTTACGTAGATTCTTTTCTTGACTCTAAATTACACGATTTCATGGATGAGTATAAAATAAACAACCAAGCGAAAATCATAAGAAATTGCGTGAGCTATTGTATTGATTACTTAAATGCTATCTTTTTGAAGAAAGCACATGACGCTTCTCAAAAGTATGATGAAATCGAACTTGATAATTTAATCAAGAAAGCAATTAACGGGTACGAAATTGGCAATGGCTTTCACGAAGAATTAAAGCAAAAACTTTCGCCCCTTAAATTATCACTCTTAATGCTAAATAATTATATCGAGGATAAAGAGAAACTCTTAGAGGGTATTCAGAACGCAATAAGCGCTTTAGAAGACATAGAACTTTCTGTGAAGCGCCATTTTGAAGAACCTAAACTAATAAGATTTATAAAAAAGTTTGATATTTTGTATATTGAAGATAACGAATTAGAAAGAAAAACAGTTGACACTTATTTTAAGAGAAAAGGCGTGGATATTAAATCAGTAGAAACTTCTGAAGAGGGCCTTGACATTTTGAAAGTTTCTACACCTCAAGCTTTTTTATTAGATATAGATTTAAGAAATAGCAATATAGATGGGGCCAAATTGTGCCAGATGCTAAAATCTAAGGAGTTATATAAATCAATTCCTATAATTTTGATATCCGCTGTTGTTTCAGAAAAAAAAAGACAAGAGATATTAAAAATTACAGAAGCAGATGATTTAATTATTAAGCCTATTGACAAACTAGCAGATTTAGATGTTCTATTAAAATACCTAAAATAAATCCATATAATTTTTTTTTTTATCTTTTATTTCAAATTATTTCTATTTATTTTCTTTGTTAAATGACCAAAAATATGCTACTATAATACAAAACAATAGAATACAATTCTATCCTTCTGGATTTAGAAATAACAGGCCATGAATGGAGATCAACAATCATTCAGCTATAAATCCAACAAAAGAAAAGCGTTTTCATTTTAACTACTTTTCTTCGTATTTTCATTCGCCCTCTATTTTTCTCTCAAATTTCATTATCAATTATAACTATTGATAATGATCAAATTTCTAGTGTTGAATATAGAATATAAAGATTATTTCGAATATTGCTAGTAAAAGTTGAAAAAATAGTAGTAAATCTTATATTTTAGTGGTAAAAATTACGAATTACTGGTAAAATTAAAAGAGCTAATTAATTTAACTCTAATCGATACATTAGAATTACTGGTTAGTTCTTAGCACAACTAACAACATATTATCCTAACTTCCTTTTATTTTATAAAGGTGTTAATATTTGTAGAAAAAAAGTAAATATATATAAAGAATTTTAACAATTTAGTATATTGCCTATAAGTGTTTTTCCAATTAAGAGAAAAATTAATATTTTTAAAGGGTAGATGTTTTTGACTTCCTTAAATATTAAATTAGATAATTTTGAAGAAGAATTTATAAATAGTGTTGATTCAATATTCGATGCTTATTTGTTACTCTCAAATGAGAATATAGTATTGAATTACAGGATTAAAGACAAACTTCTTAATTTATATTTCGGCAGGGAAAGTCTTCAAGAAAAAGATCTCATCAAGTCTTTTGGAGTTCAAATTCAACAAGAGAGTAAGAAAGAATTAATTCGAAAAATTTTAGAAAAAAAACCTCAAATATTTGAATTTAGTATAAAGGTAAATGATCAAATTGGTTATTACAATGTATTTATTTTTATTTTAGCTGATGACCAAATGCTCATTAATTTTAGGAATATCGACAAACAAAAGAAAATTGAATTTGAGCTAGCTGAAGAGAGAAACATATTAAAAAATATAATCGAATTAAATCCTTATGCTATCGAAATAAAAGATTTTGAGGGACATCATGTTAGTTCTAATAAAGCTTTCATTGATATGTTTAAATCAGTTCCTCCCCCAGAGTATTCTATCTTTGAGGATCCGCATATGAAAAAGATAGGAGTTCTTGATAAAATTTTAACCTTGAAGGAAGGAAAGGTTTTAAGGATGGGGGAACATTGGTACGATCCTCGCGATTCCGCAATAGAAAGTAATTTAAATTTAGATGAGATTCCGAGTTCTTTAATATGTCATAAAGCTGTGTCTTTTCCAATATTTGACAGAGAAGGAAATATTAAGAATTATGTATTTATGCATGAAGATATTACCGAGCGCAAGCAAGCTGAAATTGAGTTAGAGGGTTTAAGGAAAGATCTAGAAATTAGAATAAAAGAAAGAACGATCAAACTGGAAAGTTCAGAAAAAAAATATCGGAAGGCTTATAGTAGAGCAGATTGTTATAAGGGACTGTTTACACATGATATCTCTAACATGTTTCACACGATTGGAAACTCCATCGAATTATGTGACACGTTATTAAAAGAGGGTATTAAAAACAACGATATGCTTGAATATTTTGTAGTGATTGAGCAACAGATTAAACGAGGAAAGAAATTAATAAATAATATCAGAAACCTTTCAGAAATTGAAGAATCTGAAATGCCTTTAGAACCTACAGAGATTTCTGAGAAATTGAGAAGTGCTATTCAATTTACAAGAGTAAATTTCCAAAAACGTGAAATTATTGTTAATATCGAATCTGAAACTAATAATACGATTTACGTATTTGCTAACGACCTATTACTTGATGTATTTGAAAATATTCTTATTAACTCTGTACTTTATAATAAAAATGATACTGTAGAGATTGAAATTAATATCTCAAGAGTGATGGATAATGGGAAGTCGCAAATCAAACTAGAATTTAAAGATAATGGTATTGGCATCAATGATACTAAAAAGAAACTTATATTTACAAAAAATGTTAAGAAATCGATAGGCTCTAAAGGTATGGGGCTTGGACTTTCTCTTGTTGCAAAACTTTTAGATTTATGCGAAGGTAAAATCTGGGTTGAAGATAGAATTAAAGGTGATTATACTCAAGGAAGTAATTTCATAATTCAAATTCCTGAAGCACTATAATAAAAAAATTATTATTAAGAGTAATTAAATGTAATCTTAGATGGTGTGTATCAATTAATAATATCAATCAAAATAATAAAACTGAAAAAGAAAAAAAGGAAATAAAATGGTATACTTATGTAGATTCAACACTCGACAGTAAACTAAAACAATTCATGGAACAATATAATATTACAAATCAAGCAAAAATTATAAGAAATTCCGTTAATTCCTATCTCGATAATGTATATCAAATATTACAAAAAGATATTGAAAGAAAAGAATATGATCAAAAATTAATTAATGATTTTATTAGAGAAGCTATTGATGCTTTTGAATTACACACGACTTTTCATGAAGAGTTAAAACAAAAAATTTCACCTCTTAAAGTATCCATTCTAATGTTAAGTAATTTTCTAAATGAACCAAATAAGTTAATTGAAAGTATTGAAAATTTAAAAAACGCCTTGCTCGAATTAGAAAGTTCAATAAAAAGGCATTTTGAAGAACCTAAACCAATAAGACATATAAAAAAATTTGATATTTTATATATTGAAGATAATGAATTAGAACGAAAAAACATTGACACTTATTTTAAGAGAAAAGATGTTGATATTAAATCTGTAGAAACTTCTGAAGAGGCCCTTCACATTTTGAAAGGTTCTACTCCTCAAGCCATTTTATTAGATATAGATTTAAAAACTAGCAATATTGATGGAGTCAAATTGTGCCAGATGCTAAAAGCTAAGATGCTATATAAAGCGATTCCGATAATTTTGATATCTGCTGTTGTTTCAGAAAAGGAAAAAAAAGAGATATTAACAATTACAGAAGCAGATGATATAATTATTAAGCCTATTGACAAACTAGCAGATTTAGATGTTCTATTAAAATACCTAAAATAAATCCTTATTAAAATATTTTTTTTTTAACTAAATTTTTTAACAATTTTATAAAGATATCAATATTAAATTCTTATAGAAGTTAGTAACGAAATTAATTTATTCTTTTTAAGTGAAAAAAATGGAACTTCAAGAAATCTTAAAACAAATCCCAAACTATAAAGAATTCATGACAATTGCTGAAATGGATGGTTCCAGTAAAAAGTTAGCACAATCCTTTGACCATGTAGACTTGAAAGAAATTGGCAAATCACGAGGTGGACGAACAATATATTGTTTAAAAATTGGAGAAGGTAAAAAAAACGCGCTTCTCTTTGCATTCCCGCATCCCAATGAACCAATAGGGAGCATGAGTTTAGAATTTTTATCACATTTTTTAGCAAAAAATCCTGAATTTACGAAAAAAACCGGTTATACATGGCATTTAATTAAAGCAATTGATATCGATGGAGCGATTCTTAACGAAGGATGGTTTAAAGGAGATTTTAATCCCTTAAAATACGCAAAGAATTATTATAGACCCGCGCCCTTTGAACAAGTTGAATGGTCATTTCCAATCAATTATAAAAAACTCAAATTCGAAACTCCGCCACCAGAGACTCAAGCTTTAATGCATTTAATACAAAAATTAAAACCTAAGTTTATGTATAGTCTTCATAATTCGGGTTTTGGGGGTGTATATTTCTATGTATCTCGGAGTATTGGAAATTTATTTGATAACCTCGTTAACTTTGTTAAGAGAGAACATCTACCATTGCATTTAGGAGAACCTGAAACACCTTACATCAAAAAATTACACGATGGAATTTTCCAAATGTTTGGAATTCAAAAGCAGTATGATTATGTTGAAGCTAAAGGTATAGAGAATCCTCAAGAATTTATAACATGTGGTACTTCCTCATATGATTATCTTAAAAGTATAGCTAGTGAAGAAAATTTTACTCTAGTTTGTGAGATGCCCTATTTCTACCACAATTCCATAGGAGACACTACTTTAACTGAATTTGAAAGAAGAGATCTCCGTATGCAATCTTTGGAATACATGAAAAATATCTCTATACATGCTAAGAAAATTTTTAGGCACATAAAGAAATTTTGTGATAAATCTTCACGGATATACACTGCTGTGGAGGGTTATATTAGGATAACGCGTCCTTCGCTTGAATTGGAGATTAATGTTACAAAAACTTCCTCAATGTACGAGGGGAAAGCAACTGTTTCTCAAGCATTTGATTTAAATGTTTCAAGTAGATATTATTATTTACTAATTATATCAATGATAGTAAGATTATGTGAAGAAGCTATTTCAATTCACCCGGAAAATGAAATTGAGATTACAAAAATTAAAAACGACTTAGAGAAATGGATTGAACAAAAAATCAAGGAATTATTAAGCGATACCAAATTTGAAGTTATTCCCATTCAAAAATTAGTTCGTGTTCAAATCGGAAGTGCATTTATCACTTTAGAAAACTTATCAAAAAAAAATAACGCTATAAAATTGATTTTGTAACGCTGCATCCCGAATCGATAAAAATGAAGCCAAATTGAAATAAGATATTAAAAAACTTTTTAGAATTTTAATTCTGAATTATTAGCATTTTCTCCTTTAACGTCTTCAATTTCTTTTTTTGAATAATTCTCTAAGAGATTGATAATATTAATTGTTTTATAAACCTGAATTTTCTCTTGTTTATTAAGATGTTTATCATTAGACCATATTCCATCGTTTTCTATTGCTAAAGCTAAAGCTATGAATTGAGTATCTTTTTCATCAATATTTAATAAATAAATTAAAACCTAAGTTTATGTATAAAAAAATAAAAATAAAATAAAAATTGGGAATTTTTATTTATAGACATTAGTCTATGCTCTAACCTCTTATTTTTTTATTAATTTAGATAAAAAATCTTGGTTTAATACAATTTTTCTATTTGTACAGTCAATTTTATCTTTTTTAAGTAAATTAAGGAATTTTTCAAATAGGGGAATAGTAAATTCATCCCGATTTGGATTTACATCTAAAATAATGATTCCCTGACTTACTGAAAAGTCATCTTCTAAAAAATCTTTATCAAAGGTTACTAACGTATAATTCTGAGAGTTAATTAGTGTAATAAGATCTCCATTCTTAATACCAAATAATTTTCGATTTCTAACCGAATCGACTTGAAAACCACATCTTTTTATAGTATTTTGTAATTTTTTTGTAATATTTTCGTCACAATAAAATTTATACTTCATGAGAGATTTCCGTTTTTCCATTATATGTATCTACTATATGACCAGCATAAATTAAACATGCAATTATCTGTTCTCGAGATATATGATCATATTCTTGTTGAATTTGTTCAATAATCCAACCAGAAGAAACCAATTCCAAAATAAAACTTACCTTAATTCGGGTTCCCTTAATATGTGGTTTCCCAAAACATATGTCTGGATCGATAGAAATTAGTTCATTTACATTCATGATGTGGTAAATCCTCCCATATAAAATCATCTAATCCTTTCTTATTAATATTACTTATAATCAGTCGCTATTATAAAAATAGTTGTTTAGGCTTAAATAAGTATTTATTTCAAAACTATTCCTATAATGCTCATAGGTTAAATGTTCAATACTCGAAATAGAAAGCAATCTTAAGTCATATGACGAAGTATATTTTATAACGTTCTATTAAAATATCTAAATTAGAATAGATAGAAAGCATGTTTAAATGTTTATAATCTTTAATTGTGAAACTCGTTGATAATGATTGACATTATCTGTTGCTAACTCAGCACCATGTTCCAATGTAACTGCTGCAATATAGATATCATTTAACTCAATCAATTGTCCTTTTTTTTGTAAATCTGAATATATAGTAGCTGCGATATATGAACTTTTAATTGAAAGAGGAAGAACAGGAAATTGTTGTATTAAACTTTTTACTGCTTTCATATTATGATCATATTTTTTGGAGATTTCTGCTCCTAAAAATAGTTCAAATGCAGTAATTGTGGTGAAAGCTATTGATTTGTCCTTTAAAAAATCTTTCCATTGCTCTCCGCGATTCTTCCTTCGTAAAATATTAACAAGAATATCTGTATCAAGAATAATCAATCAAATTTCCTCTTTTTTCCATTAAATGGGATTAAATTACGCTTAATTTTTTCCTGAATTTCCTTATATTCCTGATCATTTATATCCCATAAACCAAAAAAAGCTTCTAATTTTTGACCATTTATCTGCATTGCTAATCTTCTTAATAATTCTGAAAAACTTTCATCTTGCTTTTTTAATAATTTTAAAAGCTGATAAACGTCTTCTGTTATTGTAATAGTTTTTGAAGCCATAATATATGTATGTTTAACTATATATTTAAATATATGATGAATGGATTAACACAATAAAAACATTTATATGGGGGTTCGATTCCTTCAATTTCGAATTTTTGTTAGAATAAGACCATACATGAAAAATATCTCTATACATGCTAAGAAAATTTATAGGCACATAAAGAAATCCAAATCGGAAGTGCATTTATCACTTTAGAAAACTTATCAAAAAGAAATAGAACAAAAATTAGCATTTAGCACTCTTGAAAAGAATGCTATGTATACAATCCTTCGGGAGGAGGTTTATTGTATGGAGTTCTATAGTAGTTCGCATATATTTGTCTTAACATTTCTCTAAATCGAGTAGTATTATATTTCCAAAGCAAATCGCTTAAATCAATGTTTTTTGGATTGTAACCCGCTTGGTCATAAACTTTCCTTCTTTGGGGATCGCTTAATGTATCGTAGGCTTCGTGTAGTTTAATAAATCTCTCCTTAGCTCTGGGATCGGTTCTATTAAGGTCGGGATGGTATCTTTTTGCTAGTCTCCGATAAGCCAGTTTAATTTCTTCTTCGGAAGCGTCTTCTTCGACTTCGAGAATTTTATAATAATCCTTATTCTTTTCCATTTTGAATATTTTTCTTTTTATTTTGTATAAGAAGAAAATGAGGAAATATAAACTTAAGTTCGAGTTAATATCGAATATTTCTTCCTATATTTTTAAATCTAAAGGTATTTTCGCACATTTCTTTTTAAAAAATTAGTTGGGAAGGTTTAATCCATATTTTTCTAAAGCGATTATTGCTATAATTTCGTACATCTCATCGCCATTAACATAGTTCAGATTGATTTTTTAGAAAACTCTCGACTCTATCTAACCAATCGTTAGTTAAAGAATTAAACAATTCTTCTTGCTCAATTTGAAGTATATGTCCTGCGCGATCTAATATAGCAAATGTAGCTCTTGGATAATTTTCTATAATATTCCATGCATCTCGATACCCTACGGCAGAATCTTGTCTCCCTAACAGAAATAAAGTTGGCTTAGTAAATTTATCATTCAATAGATTCACATTAAAAGAAAATGCATGATTTTCTCTCACTTTTTCTAAGAATGCCATATCGGCGATTGTCAAACCTGATAATCCTTCCTCTTTTCCTCTTTCCAAAACTTTTTTGTTAATAATTGTTGCTACATCTTCAAATATTTCCTTTTCAAAAGGACTTAGTTTGGAAATTAAATTTTCATCCTTTACTAAGATAACAGGTTCAGGTAAATCTCTTTGCTCTTCATAAGGTAATATAGCAGGTACTAGAAATAAAACACCATCAATTAAATTCTGTTTTTTCTTGATCAATCCTCTTACTAAATAACAACCATATGATTCACTAACAATAATAAAACTCTCATTGGGAATAATCATTTCCACAAATTCTATGATAATTTCAAGATAATCATCTGTACCTTTAATCCAATCCTCCCCCTTAGTTTTTCCCATTCCTGGTAGATCAAAATATATCCTTTTATAGTTTGGCCGAGTTTCGAAAAGAGGTTCCATACACCCTTTCATAAGGCGATGATCGACAGGCCATCCATGGACCATTAAAACGGGATACCCATCACCATAAATCTCATAGTATAGTGTAATTTTTTCAAGCTTACATTCCATCGCAATCATTAAATCCAATTAAAAAAATTTTAAATTTTAAACCCTTATATTAAATATTAACAATTATATAATATATTTTTATACTTGAGGTATATTAGTATGTCGGTTGTGAAAATACAAAATAAGAAAGTATTGGAACAGTTACAAGCTAGACTAACACTTAGACTAGGGAGAAAAACTACTCAGATAGAAATACTTGATTATTGTTTAATATTAGCGAATGAAAATTTTGAAAAATTGGTGGAATTAGTGAGTAACAAGCCAGTTTTAAGTCTTGAAAAATCTGGGCAAATTATCGAAGCGAGAAATAAACTCAAAAATGTAATCTATGATGAAGAAGCTACATTTACCTGTAAAGATGATAAAGATATTTATACTGAATAATTCGCTGGCTGATATGCATTTTCTCATAGTCAGATGACGAAATATATTAAAATAAAATTAATTAATTAAAACTTATTCTGGTGTCGCTCGTTTTTTCATAAATACATAGACGACGGTTATAACGGCAACTACTCCGACTATTGATACAACAACAATAACAATAGTTGGATCATCCCAACTTTTGGTTATAATTACATCCTTAGATGTTTCATGTCCTAACGTATCATTCGCATAGAAAGTAATAGTTATTGAGCCTTCAGACAATGCAGCCCATACTGTTTGGTCAATAGTAGCATTCGTATTAATAGCGTAAATGGTTAACCCTCCGTCAAGCGTGTACCACCGTTTATCCAGAAAATCATCAGTAATTGTAACACTAAAACTTGGAGCACTAGTTCCAAAAACATCGTCTTCGGAAGGAGTATTAACGATTATCGATGGGGCACCGTCTTCTGCTATAGGTAAATAATCTATGCTTCCAGCAGTACCCCCTATATATGGGTACTCATAATCTACAATTCCATCATTTGGACTTACATCTGGACTAGTCCAATTATCCCAGTAATTACCAATTGTCGTGCTATTCCATTTGTTATCAGTTCCAGCATCCAAAGCATGTATTCCATTTTTTAGAAAGAAGTTCTCATAAATGATATTATAATAGCAAAAAGGTTCTATATACATTCCATAATAATTGTTATCGCTTAGGATGTTTCCCGAAATCGTACTATTATCGCAATGATCAAAAAGTATTCCTGCAAACCCATTATCGTTTACTAAATTTCCCGAAATCGTACTATTATCGCAATCTTCTAAATATATCCCAAGAAAGATGTTATTGTTTGCGGTGTTTCCCGAGATTTTATTATCATAACATGCACTATATAAACATATCCCGCGAACGCTATCATTCGCGGTGTTTTCCGAGATCGTATTATTATTGCAATTGCTATCTAACCATATCCCGCGATTGCTATCATTCGCAATGTTTCCCGAGATCGTATTATTATTGCAATAATCTTCTAAATATATCCCTGAATAGTCGTTATCGTTTGCGGCGTTTCCTGATATGGTATTGTTATTGCTATAGTATAAAGATATCCCGTAATCGTTATTTGTACAGTTGTTATTAATTAATCGAGAATTATTCACGTTTTCTAAGTAGATTCCTACCTTAGAATGATAAATCAGGCACTCTCGAACGATGAAAGAGACGTTTGAATTACTTACGTAAATGCCGTACTCGAATCCAAAACCACTTATTTTTAGGTTTTCAATGATATATGGATTATTCCATGTTCCGTTACCTGAACACCATGATTGAGTTTTTGCCCACGTCCAATTATGTGCGTCGACACCTGTGGCAGTACCATTGATATATAGGTAATTGTAATGTGGAATTTGAACAATAATTATTTTCTATGATATTACCTATACACTCAAATTCATAAATGCACCATCCATTATCTGTCAAGATATTATCTGAGATATTATTGTAGTCACTCTGATCGAGCCTTACACCTAAATCATTTGTGTTTATTGTATTGCTTTCAATTGTATTGTTATCGCAATTTAATTCTAAATATATCCCGATTAAGGTATCGCTTACAAGGTTTCCCGAGATCGTATTATTATCGCAAAAATCTACTAAATATATCCCGATTAAGGTATCGCTTACAACGTTTCCCGAGAATTTATTATCATTACATTCACTATATAACGATATCCCAACCTCATTATTTTCGTTTGCGGTGTTTCCCGAAATGATGTTATCTTTACTAAACGATAAACTTATTCCGTCATAATCGTTATTACTAGCGGTATTTCCCGAAAGAGTGTTGTTATCACAAGTTCCAGCGTGCATAGCGGTAAATATTATCCCCCAATTGTTGTTGTTTGCGGTGTTTCCCGAGATCGTATTATTATCACAATCATATAATAAATATATCCCTACAAAGTTGTTATTTGCGGTGTTTCCCGAAATAGTTCCGTTTTGTGTGTTTTCCAATTTGATTCCCGCATCACTCCATTCCGATCCCGAGTTGTAAACCGTGCAATTTCTGATTATAAAATGATCATTTTTGGAGTTGTTTATGATAATTCCACTCCCAGTACCACCACAATCAACCGTAACATTTTCAATTATATAGGGCTCTTGCCATGTGCCTTGACCATAACACCAAGGTTGATTAACTGCCCATGTCCAATTACCAGAATATGTGGTATTATAGGTCATTAATGCATCAATCATTTTGCCCGGATAACCACTTGAACTCTTCAGGTTATTAAAGGTAGTCTGTTCAACCTTAAAATCAAGCTTAATGTTAGGCAAAAACACGAAGCTCATTCCTAAAATAATTAGGATTATTATTTTTTTCGCATTAGATTTCATTTTATTTTTCCTTAAAATTATCGTTAACTAATAAGATGATAATGAATTATTTAATCCTTTTCTTTATTTATGGTCTTACGATGCTCTCGAGATTGACTAAAAAGTAAAAGAAAAGACGACAATTTTGTATAAATAATCTTATTTACGTAAGTGATGTTTGTTTTTAGATTCTTGTAATATAGGTATCAATCAATAAAAAATTGCTATTACTAATCAGATTAAGATAGTTCTAATTAAAGTTAAATTAGACATGATCAAATATTTAAGATTGAAATAAGATGAAATTTTATTAAGGAATAATAATTGAATGATCTTCTTTAATACGGTCTAAAACAATTTCAGTTTTAACTTCTTCAACAACAGAGGGAAAAGACTTATTCGACATAATAATATTCTTTATCTATGGTCAGTATAGTTGAATACTAAAGTGTAATCCATATATTAAGAGGATTTTCAATTTTTGGTCCTAAAGATTGAAATGATTCATGTTTGAAGTGAACATCACATGAATACATCACATCGATTTCTTTATAGATTGGTAGGACGCAGAGATAATCCCAGATATGGATTCCACTTTGTAAGCTCATATCTAAGGCTTTATTTACATGTTTGATTGTATTCTCAAACCAGATAATAAATTCACTTGTTAGTAATTGAAAACAATATCTTTGTACATTATCTAATGGGATCCGCATTCCTCGAAAACCTAAAATATGAAATATTTCACAAAGTTGATGATGTGTCATAAATATTTCATTTTGGCTTATTTGGTTTTTTAAAAATTTTTTAGCTCTTTCATGGAATTTGTTAGCATTCTGAAAATCTGATTCCTTTGAGAATTTTTCGGATTTAGGTTTCTTTTTAGAAAAAATCCATATTTCAGTATCTATGAAGACCCTCATTCTATACACCAATATCTTCAAAATCATATTCTTTAAAATCATCTGGTCCTGCGCCTTCAACAGTTTCTTCTAATAATTCTAGAAATTTCTTTCTATCTTGTTTAAGTTTTAGACTTTTCGATGAATTTTTATCGACAGTGTTTTGCCTTTCTTCTAAAAGATAATTTATTGCCCTTTCTAAGGTCACTCTTTTACCCCTCTCTTTAGTCAATTCCCCTGCTAAACGATGTAATTTTTCAAGAGTCTTCTTTGATACTTTTATAGTTGTATTTTCACTCATATAGTATATATAGTATAATAGGTATATAAAGTATACTTGAATTTAATATTAAAACAAGTTATATCAGATTTTTTTTCTATTATTAAATCTTAGACATTATGAAAATTACTTTTTAATTACATTTTCAATGATTTTAACTACCCCATTTTTCCCCCACCCCCGTGGATGGTGCCCTCTCCTAAAAAAAAAATTACTATATATTGCTAGTTTTGAAAAGATATAATAACTGTCATTTACTATATTATAATGACAATTAGAAAGATGAAAATACAAATGACTGAAAAAATTACTCAAAAAGTCTCATCAAATGGAAGGATTGTAATACCAAAAGAATGGAGAGACAAGTTAGCTATTGAAGATAAAAATGAGGTTGAGATGGAATTGAAGGACGATAAGACCATTTTAATCAAAAAAAAGACACATCCTCTTGAGATTGAAGATAATTTATTTGAAGATGTGCCTCCATTTACAGAGGAAGAGTTAGATCAAGCAAAAAAATCATTATTTCCTAGTGAGGAATAATCAAAAAATTGATGGTTCTTGATATAAAATGATAGAAAAAGCAGTAATTGATGCTCAGGTTCTATTTTATTTCCATTATAACTATCAAAAAATTCCCCCAATACTCCAACAATTGAAAAAAAAAGTAATAAATGGAGAAATAACAGTTATCCTACCTACAATTGCAATCGCAGAATTACTTTGGAAAATGAGAAAAGCTGGGAAAACAATCGCATTTGAGGAGGCTCTCAATCGATGGGAACGCTCAGAAAATATCATTATCGATGATTTTAATATAACAATCATTAAATTGATGGTACAAAATGCTAAAAGTCACGAATTGCATGATGAAATCATCGCTATGACGTGTAAAAAGCACGATACGAACATTATTTACTCCAATGATAAAAAATTTAAAGAAATATTCAATTTACAACTAAGATCTTGGTAGTAGAGGTTTGCATTTTTATTCTCCCTCTATAACATTTATTCATAAGAATTACTGATCAGAGTAAGATAGTTCTAATTAAAGTTAAATTAGACATGATCAAATATTTAATATTGAAATAAGATGATATTTTACTAAGGAATAATAATAGTTGTATCTTCTTTTATTCGATCTAATACGATTTGGGTCTTAATTTCTTCAACACCGGGAAGATTTCGCAATTTCTCAATTAGAATCATCGAATCTTCGTGATCCAGACATTTAGCCATGATAAACAAGGGATATTCGCCAGTAACTACATACGCATACTTTATCTTTTCCATACCTTCAATATGTTCCTTAATGCGTTCCAAAGGCTCAGAAGAGTTTACTCGTAAGGAAGCTATTACCATTTCGCGATATCCTAACTGACGGCAATCTATTAAAGCTACGTATTTTTTTATAAGTTTTTCTTCTAACCTTACTATTCGAGACCTTATAGCAGTAGGACTTTTTCCAACTTTAACAGAAATCTCTTTTATTGTAATTTTTGCATCGTTTTGTAGTAATTCTAAAATGTCCTTATCAATTCCATCAATCTCTGGAAGTTTCATGTTTGTTGCTGTCATGGTATTAAACCAATTTTAATTTAAATTATTTTTAACTATATTTTTCTTATTATTTTTATATTTTTTAAAAATTTAATTCTCTAAAGCTTTATTAAGATTTTATTGCTTATAATTTTTTCACTAAAATCACACTTTACTTTAGTGATTTTTTATAGATAAATCAATTTCTTATAGTTAAAAAAACTACTATTTAAATATTATTTAATATTTCTTTACTACAAAGATATCATAAATTAATTTAATTTGATATCAAAATAAGAAAAAATAGATAAAATAACTATAAAAGTGGAAAAAAATGGCAGATATAACACTTAATGCAGTAGGAAAAAAATGTCCTATGCCGGTTTTAATGACGAAAAAGGAACTAAAAAAAATGAGTTCAGGACAGACTCTTGAACTTATTGTCGACGATACAGGTGCTATAAAAGATGTACCAGCTCTTCTGAATAAAACTGGCGATGAATTATTGGAAACTAAAGAAGATGGGGATCATTTAATATTTATGATCCAAAAAGCTTAAGATTAGATTATATGAGGAAAGTATTTGCGATGACATCTTATTCATTCTTTATTAGTACAGAACCTTATAAATTTGAAGCTATTGATTCTCTAATTGAGATCTGTAAAGCTATGATTAGGAAGGGAAATTCAGTAAAGGGATTATTCTTTTACGGCTCGGGAGTATACAACTTGAAGAAAGACATTAGTAGTGGCACTTCAATCAGGAACATTCCAAAGAAGTTAGAAGAATTTTGCGGTGAAAATAAGATACCTGTTGTCGGTTGTAGTACGTGGGTTAGTCTTACAGGCTTAAACGAAAGCAATTTCATCAATGGAGCAACCGAAGAGGGATTAGGGGACTTCTCAAATTGGGCTATAGAATCAGACAAATTAATTGTTTTCGGAACGGGGGGCTAAAAACTATGGTAGAATCTGTTGTTATTATAACCGATCAATCGCCAACGGGTAAGAATTCTGCTGCTGAAGCGATCCGAATTGGTTCGGGATTTGTAGCTCTTGGAGAAATTATTAATTGCCAAATAGTTCTCACTGGAGACGCGGTTTATCTTTTAAACAAAAAAGCAAAACCTACAGCCGTTGGTATGGACCCCGTAGATGAAACTATCGAAATGGCTGACTTATCGGACTTAGAATTATATGTTTTAGATAAATCGTTAAAAGATGCCGGTTTAACCGTTGAAGATTTAATTGAATACGAGAACTTAAAGGTCATTAGTATTGAAGCATTAATCGATTTAATCGAACAAGCAGACACCTGCTTTAGGTTTTAACGGGGTAATATAAAAATGACGCAAGAATTGAGTGAATTTAATTTTTTATATTTATTTGGGTTTAGCGAAATTACAGGGAACCATTTAGAGCGATTATTACCAATATTGAAAGGCCAGATTAAAAAAGGAAGCCAAATTGGGCTCGTTTTGATTCACGATGGGGTGATTGGTATTAATAAGAGAGGCCGAATTACAAAGGCAATGGAAGAGCTTCTCAGCTTGAAAGTTACATTATATGCGATGATCCCCGATTTGAAAGCCCGTGGAATAGCTTTGGAGCAAACTCACGATAAAATTAAACGAATTGAATACGACGACTTAATCGATCTTTTAGATAATAGGCTAAAAATAATATCTTGGATGTAATTAGTCCGAGACAAGAATTAAGATTTTTTTAATAACATATCAAGAGAAATTAGTTAAAAATTTAGTAAAAATATAAAAAAAAACAGAAAAAAAAGTGTTTAAAATGGCTGAAAAAATGAGTTTTATTGTAAGTGATAAATCCTTCGAGAAATTTATGATGGCAACGATTCTTGGGACTACTGGAGCAGCAATGGACACTGAAATGAACTTTTTCTTTACTTTTTGGGGTTTAAACCTCTTAAAAAGAAAGTTTAAGCCTAAAGCAACTGGCATGCCAACCGGAATGAAAGGGATGGGTGCTATGATGTTTAGGAAAAAGTTAAAGAAATTTGGGATTGATAATCCTTGGAAATTAATCAAGGACGCTGTTGAAGACGGTAAAATGAAGCTTTATCCATGTCTAATGACTATGGATTTAATGGGTATAAAAAGAGAACAAATGTGGGACTTTGTTGAAGATCCAATTGGAGCAGCAGGTTTCATGGAAATTAGCGAAGGAGCAAATGTAATATCGTTATAGATATTACTCTAAATTTTTTTTTTTTTTATTATTCAAGATAATTAAACAGTAAAAAAGATGGTAAAAAATGTCTGATACGAAAGAATACCACCGAGAATTTAAAACTAACGAAGATTTTGATAAAGATTATTTTAAAAATATAGAAAGAAAGTCTAATATTTGGCAATGCATTCAATGTGGAACATGTACGGCGAGCTGTGAAAGTGGTAGATGGACCGCATTAAAAACTCGTATGATTATACGAAAAGTTGTTCTTGGAGATTTATCAGTGCTAAGCGATCCTGATATTTGGTTGTGTACTACATGCTATCAATGTTATGAGCGTTGTCCTCGCGATGTGAGGCCCACAGATGTTATTATGGAATTGAGGAACTACGCAACTAAACTGGGAAATATATCACCAAATCATAGGGCTGTTGTAGGGTACTTAACAAACTATGGACATGCGGTACCGATAAATGACGAAATAAAACAACGAAGGGTTGAATTAGGATTAGACGAACTTCCTCCCACTGCGTTTAAATTTAAACAAGAAGGGGACGGAAAAGATTTGAAGAAATTTGAAGAACATTTGTTTGATCTTCCTCCAGTTAAGGAAATTAAGGAGGAAAAAAAGAAGGAGGAGGAGAAATAAGTAATGGTAAAAGAAAATACATTTGCGTTTTTTTTAGGGTGTCTCATGCCTAATAGATATCCTGCTATTGAAAAAGCTACGATGTATGTTATGGAAAAATTAGGTTATACTTTATTAGATATGGAGAGAGCTACATGTTGTCCCGCTCCAGGAGTATTTCGCTCGTTCAACAAATTTGATTGGATGGTGGCAGGTGCTAGAAACCTCTGTATAGCTGAAAAACTTGATGTGGATATTATTACTGTCTGTAATGGATGTTTTGGAACGCTCCAAGAGATTAACAAACATTTAAAAGAAAACGAAGAGCATAGGGAATTGGTAAACGAAAAACTGAAACTTCTTGGCGATTATGAGTTTAAAGGAACGATCGATGTCCGACATATTGCCGAAGTGTTAGGATATGAAGTTGGTCCTTGGGGTATTGAAGAAGTTATAATTAGAAAAGTTAACGCCCGCGCTGCGGTACATTACGGCTGTCACTTTCTAAAACCAACTAGAATTAGAGAGATTGAAAGCTCTGAGGGACCAACGATCGTAGAAGAGTTTATTGAAGCGTTAGGGGTAGAATCTGTAAGATTTAAAGAACAATTAACTTGTTGCGGCGCTGGCGGAGGGGTAAAAGCGTACTCTGGCGACGCAAGCATGACGATTTTTGGAGAAAAAATGAAAAATATTGATGAAGTAAAACCTGATTTTATATTAGATATATGTCCCTTCTGTCATCTCCAATTTGAGACGGGACAAGATTATCTCAATAAAAATAAAGATTGTAATTACGATTATCCAGTTATTCACATTTCGCAACTTGTTGCGTATTGTATGGGGATGGACCAAGAATTTGTTGGTCTTCAATACCAATTAATGGGCAGAGATTACATTTTTGGTCGGCAAGAAATCAAAAAAGAAGAGGAGGTCGTGTAATTGACTGTTAAAGAAGAAAAAGTAAAGCCAATAGAAGATATTGAAGAAAAAACTGTATTTCAAGATTCAAAAGATGAAGAGCCTCGGATTGGCGTTTTCATATGCCATTGCGGGCATAATATTGCTGGAACTGTAGATGTCGCGAAAGTAGCAGAATACGCAGGAACTTTACCCAATGTGGTAAAAGCAGAGCATTACATGTTTATGTGTTCAAAGCCAGGCGTTCAGATGATTAAGGATTCCATTAAAGAATTAGGAGTTAATAGAACTGTCGTAGCAAGTTGTTCTAAAAACCAGCACGGCAGAACATTTGCGAGAGCTATCGCTGAAGAGGGTATTAATAAACACCGCCACCAACAAGTTAATATACGGGAATATTGTAGTTGGGTTCATAAAAAAGAAGAAGAAAAAGCGACTGCAAAATCGCTTCGTTTGGTAGAAGCTGGAGTTAATCGAGCTCGAAAACTTGACGATGTAGAAACAAGGCGAGTTACGACCACTAAAGCAGCTTTGGTTATTGGAGGGGGTATCGCGGGACTCCGATCTGCTCACGATATGGCAGAATTAGGAATACCAGTGTTTTTAGTTGAGAAAAACTCTACGATAGGAGGTCATATGACGAGGTTGAATAAAACATTTCCAACCTTAGAGTGTCCTCAATGTTCAATATCTCCTTTAACTAACGGTGTGGCGAATCATCCATTAATTGAGCTTTATACAAATGCTCAAGTTAAAAATGTTGAGGGCTCGTTAGGAAATTTTGAAATTGAAATCGAAATTAAACCTCGGTATGTTAAAGATAATTGTACATCTTGTGGTGAGTGCTCCTTACATTGCCCAGTAGAAGTACCAAGCGAATGGGATAAAGGTATGTCTATACGGAACGCTATTTATAAAGCATATCCTCAAGCAATTCCCGCAACATTCGTACGGGACAAGAAGGCTTGTATTGAGTGTAATACATGTATTAACCTATGTCCAGTTCAAGCGATTGATTTTTCGATGCAACCTGAAACTAAAACTGTTAAAGTTGGCTCAATTATAGTTGCTGCGGGTTTTAGCGAATACGATCCTACGGAAATTGAACCCTACCACTATGGGCAAGAGGGATACGAAGATGTCATTACTCAATTGAAATTGGAAAGAATGTTATCACCAACTTCTTTAACAAATAGCGAAGTATTGCGACCATCTGACGGAAAATTTCCTAAAAGCATTGTAATAATTCAATGTGTAGGTAGTAGAAACGACCAAGTCGGCAATCAATATTGTACGGGCGTTTGTTGTAAATTTGCGATAAAAAACGCTCGAATCGTAAAAGAAATGTATCCTGACACCGATGTAACGATTTGTTACATTGATATAAGAACTCCTGGATTAAATTTCGAAGAATTATATAAATCTGCTCAAGAAGTTGGGGTCAGATTCATCAGAGGGAGACCTTCAGAAATCATTAAGGATCCTATTAGTGGAGAGTTAACAGTTATTGTAGAAGACACTTTGAGCATGACGCCTTTGCAATTGTCAGCTGATTTGGTAGTATTATCAGCAGCTATGGTGCCTCCCGAAGGAATAGGGCCGCTAGGTTCTAAACTTCACGTATTACGCTCAAAAGAAGGATTCTTAAAAGAATTTCACATAAAAATGAACCCTACATTAAGTAGCAAAGGAGGAATATTTTTAGCAGGTGCGATCCAAGGGCCAAAAGATATTACTGAGACTGTAGCTCACGCGGGAAACGCTGCCGCTCTAGCCGCTGCACCATTGGTAAAAGGCTACATAGAAAAGGAAATGTTAGTTCCAACGATAGATTACGAATTATGTGTTAATTGTGGAATTTGCAAAACAATTTGTGCACCAGCTGCTATTGATATTGACGAAAACGGAAGACCTACAGTCAACGAAGTAGCGTGTAAATCATGCGGCATGTGCATGGCAAGTTGCCCAACGAGTGCAATTCAATTGATTAATTTCACAGAGGATCAACTATACGATGAAATAATCGCTGTATCAGGCGGAGGTGCCGTGTGCGAATGAGTGATTGTGAAACTTCTGACGAATATATTAAAGAGAGGATTCAAAACATTGTTGTTTTCATGTGTAACGAGTGCGGTCAAGGCTCAGCAAACACCGCTGGTGTCGCTCGAATGTCGTACGACGCTGCAATAAGAATAATTAGAGTACAATGCACAGGTCAAATTGGACCCATTCAGATTACGGACGCTTTGAACAATGGAGCCGACGCAGTAGCTTGCGTAGGATGTTGTTTAGGAGCATGTCATTTCTTTAACGGAAATATTTTATCAATGCACCGAATAAAATTAATGAAAAAGCTTTTTAAGGAATTGGGATATAGCGACCAGTTTGTAAACCAATACACGTCGCGAGCTGCTGAAGGTGAAACTTCTGTTGGCGATTTTGAAGACATTATAGATCGATTAACAACTGCAATTATACAAAAGGGGACGATAAAAGATGGATGTTAGAATTTTTCAATTTAACGGTTGTAATAAATGCTACAATGAAACATTACTACTTAAAGAAGACTCAGAATATAGTATAGAATTCGTCTCTGATCCTAAAAATTGGAAAGGAGAAAAAGTCGATATTTCGGTAATAACAGGGTATTTAATCCCAGATGACTTAAAGCATTTAAACAAAATTAAAGATAATTCAGAAAAAGTTATTGCTTATGGAAATTGCGCAGCGACCGGAGGCGTATTTGCTTTAGCAAACCAGAAAGGACACGATGTTACTCCTTTACAAAACTTAATTGGAGACTCGCAAAATATCAATGGCTGTTTAGGAGAGATTGAAGAGTTAAAGAATACAATCGATGAGAAGGAAATACATAAACTTAAAAATTTATGCGAAGTTTGTTCCCGAAAAGCAACTTGCGAATATTTAGAAGAAATAAAGCGACAAATAGAATTAGACGATTCCAGTACTTGTTTTAACGACTTAGGTTTTCTCTGTAGTGGTTTTATCGCAAAAGAATGTAAAGAGAGATGTATTGATTACAACACTCCTTGTAGGGGCTGTAAGCCAAGCATAGACCGTTCTGGGATTCGAATGCTCGGACTGTTCGGAACATTGGCGGGGAATGTAGAGATTGCGACTGAACATTCAGTTAAAGGAGCTACAGATAAGCTTGCAGACGAAGATGACGACTTAACTGATGGTTTACCTGATATAGTCGGTAACTTTTTTAGGTTTACACTACCTACTTCTGGTTTACCAAAGGGTAGAATACCTTCGTCAGGAACGCTGTTAGAAGACCTATTTATTGGTAGGCTAATAGAAGAGATTCCTTTGATAACAGGACTTTTAGGCGGTAGTAAATCGATCTCATTAACGCTTAAATTCATTGAATCCTACGAAAAAGCGAATGAAATAAAAGTAAGCGAACAAGTCAAAAAATTTCGCAGTGAATTGCTAACATTAGAAGATGAATTGCTAAACGCAATTGATAAAGAAGATTCTACTAAATATAAAGAAGTCACTGAGAAAATAAGAAAAATTGCCGGGAATATGAATTTATCGAATTTGTATTTTGGTGGTTTCAAAACAAAAATTAATGATAGCGATAATTTTGACGATTATAAAACCCATATTTTTGAAATAGTGGAAGGAACCTATAAAAATGGTTCTGTAGAATATAAAATAGATTCAGATGGTATTTTAACAGAAATAAAAATAAAAGAGGGATTAGTATGAGCTTTGAACTATTACAAAAAGAAATTATTGACGCAGGTTTATGCCAAGGTTGTGGTTTGTGTGTAGGTTATTGCAAGCACGTAGAAATGGAAACACTGCGTCCAGTATTAAAAGATTATTGTATTTTAGAAAGAGAGGGACAAAAATGCGGTAAATGCTACGAGAATTGTCCTCAAGTAATACAGAAAAAATTCAAAGAAATGCAACCAAAAGGAATGTATTCCTTAAGAAGCACAGACTCCGAAATTTTAGCAAGGGCTTCAAGTGGTGGATTTGTAACCACAATCGCCAGGCATCTTTTAAAAGAAAAAGAACTGTCTGAAATCGTCATGGTACAAAATATTAACGACTTACCAAAAGCAAGTATAGTAACAGACCCAGATGATGTTGTTCAAAAAGCTGGGGTTGTATACGGACGATCAGGCGTTTTACAAAAATTAGTGGAGGTAACAGGAGAAAATTTCGAGCCTTTAGGAATTATTGGAGTTCCCTGCGAAATTAGAGGCGCTGCTGAACTTGAAGAGGAAATGAAAAGAGAAATCCTCAAAATGGGGTTATTTTGTAATTCAAGTATTCGAACTGAATATACTGATAGAGGATTAATTCAATCACCGTGCTCTGGTGGATGTCCTTCAGGAGTTGATGCTCGAGGTTATATTGCCTTAATCCGTGATGGACATTATTTTGAAGCTGTGGATTTAATACGTGAAAAGAATCCTTTACCCTCTATTTGCGGAAGAATCTGTACGCACGAATGTGAGCATGGATGCTCATTAATAGGATCAGATACCCCCGTTGCTATTCGAGAATTAAAGAAATTTGTTACCGAATATGAAATTGAACATGGTAAAGCTATAAGTGCTAAAGACGGCAAAAAACTAGGAAAGAAAGTTGCAATCATAGGTTCTGGACCAGCAGGTTTAACAGCGGGCTATTTTCTATCCCTTAAAGGGTATTCGCCCACTATTTTCGAAAAAACGGATCAAACAGGTGGAATGTTAAGATTTGGAGTACCTCAATTCAGATTACCTAATTACATACTCGATTACGATGTAGAGACTATTAAAAATGTTGGAGTGGAAATAGAATTTAACAAACCGTTAGGTCCTAATATGACTATTGAAGATTTAAAAAAAAATGGCTTTGAAGCGATTTTTATCGCAACAGGCCAATATAAACCTCGTACATTACATCTTGAAGGTGAGGACCTACCAAATGTATTTGTTGCTATTAATTTCCTTATCGATAGGAAATATCGCGAATGGACAAAATTAGAAGAATTTAAGGGTAAAACAATTGGTATTATAGGTGGAGGTCCCGTAGCCGTCGATGTAGCTCAAACAGCTCTGAGATTGGGCGCTGAAAAAGTACACCTTGTAGATATTATGTCTGAAAAAGATCTTGAACTTACATTGAGAGAGATTCCAGATGAAGAATATAAATACATGGAATACCATTTTGGAACATCAACCTCTAAAATAACCAAAGGAAAAGGCGATGGATTGATATTAAATAGTCACAAAATTGAATGGGGAGAACCTGACGATACTGGCAGACGCCCGCTAAATAAAGTTGAAGGCTCTGATTACGAAATTGCAATCGATTCTATAGTTATTGCGGTTGGACAAACAGTGGATTTCAATTTAATTGATATAGCTACAAATAACAAACTCAAAAAAGAACGGAACAAGATCGATGTCAATCCTATAACATTTGAAACTAATATTCCAGGTGTTTTTGCTGGCGGGGATATTATCTCGAACTCAAAAGCCGTTGCTATCGCAGCAATTGCTCACGGAAAAGAAGCTGCAACCTCGATAGACCGTTATTTAAAAGGACAAGATCTTACAACTGGTCGTTTTAAAGAAGATAGAATGTTTTTCGCTGGACAAAAGAAACCGCCAAAAGACTTTTCTTTAAAACCAGAATCATTAGAAGAAGCTACAGAGAATATTGAATGGAACTTTGATGAAATCGATTCGATGTTTAACGAAGACATGGCGTTAGCGGAAGCGAAACGTTGCTTAAGCTGTAACCACTACTGTTTACATTGTCAAGATTTTCCTGCGATCTATTCGGACTTTACAGCCGGCGAAGTAGGCTCTGAAAAAGGATTTACTACGGTTGTAGCATGGACGGATAGAGGAAAAGAAATTATTGAAAACTCAATTAAAAAAGGTTTGTTTGAAGTAGGAAGCGTTAACGAGGAAGAATTAAAGGAAGCTATCAATCTGAAGTCAAAAAGAGAATTAAAAATCCTAAATAAAACGCCCAGACAAGAAGTCTTAAATTATATCGTACGCTTAGGACCAGCCACTATTAGTAAAATCGCTGGAATTTTGGATTTAGGAGCGAAAAAGGTTCGATACGAAGCCTTAAGGTTAGTTCAATTAAACCAGATTGAGATGAAAGTTGAGCCTGGTATGGACGAGCCAATTTTTTCACCTATCTGTGAAGATTAATTAAAAATTCAAAAATAAAAAGAGGTAAAAACTATGAAATTTGATCAAGAATTAAATGTGTGTGGTTTAGTTTGTCCCGTACCTGCGTTGAAAACCAAAAAGCAACTCATGAAGATGCGACCCGGTACCGTATTAAAGGTGATAACTGACTATAGACCCGCAAGTGAGTCAGTTCCACGTGATTTAGCAAAGACTAAACATAAACATTTAGGGACCGATTTTCTCGAAGATGACGAGCAATGGTTAATGTATTTTGAGTCAGTAAAATAAAACTACAAAACTTTTTTTTATTTTTTTTATTTATTTTTTGAACAACTGATTTCATTAAGACTAAATATAAACATTTAAGGATGGATTTTACGAGCTCTGCAAAATTCCGTTTACTTCTCATTATTTAAATATTTTAAAAACCTAGATCAACTTATTATATTGATATGATTCGAGAATAATATTTGAAGATAATAGCCTACGATGAGATAAATGGGAAGAATAAAATCTTTTATCCATAAATTATCGGCTGATATAAAAAGTTTAGGTAACAAAGATATTAACTTTATTCAGATGCGTCTTCTAGTGTCAAATATAACTCCTGAATTTGAACAAAGTATTAAACAAAAAGTATCTCAAGGGATACTCAAAGCTGAGATTCGGGAAGCAAGCATGGAAGATGTTGATAGTTTAATCAAGCTTCATGATCTCGCATGGCATTCGACCCCAATGCCGTATAGACCTTTAGATAAAGAAAATATAGTTAAAATGCTCAAAGATGAAGATATAATCTTCCTAATCGCTAAAATTGAAGGAAAAGACAGTGGATTTGCCTTGATCTATTTTACAGGAACAGATAGAAAAATTAGTGTTATCGCGGGTTTGGGAATCCTTCCAGAATTGCAAAGAAAGGGATTAGGAACTATGTTAGGTTTAGCGAGCTGGGATTACTTTAAGAAGAAGGGAGTGAAAGAATTACGATGTAAGGTGTATAAAGACAATAAAACATCCTACAATTTCATACGAGGTCTCAAGTTCGAGGAATATGATGAGGATTTCGTTCAATGGAAGCTTTTTTAGCTGTTAGAGCCAATTTTTTAATTTATTACTTTAAAGTTTTTAATGATGTTATAATCATTTAACTTATGGAAAAAGATTCAGAACATTACGGAGATAAATTCCAACAAAAATCTAAATATGTTAGAAACAGAATGCCCCAACATATTTTAGATTGGTCGAGAAGGCCGAAAACATATAAAACATATCCGAACGCAATAAAACAAATCGAACTTCCAAAACCTGATTTTGAGAAAACGATTGATTTTTGGAGAGTAATTAGAAATCGGCACTCAACCAGAAAATTCACTAAAGATCCTATATCTTTAATGGATCTCAGTTTGCTCTTATTTGGAATGTCTGGGTTAAACAGGATTTTTCCTCAATTTGCTTTTAGAACGGTACCATCGGCGGGCGGTTTGTATCCAATCGAAATCTACCCTGTAGTTAATAATGTTACCAGTTTAGAAAAAGGTGTCTACCATTATAATATTAAAGAACATTCACTAGATTTATTAAAAGAAGGAGATATTAGAGGTAAGGTGGCTGAGGGGTGTCTTGGTCAAAATATGGCTTTTATTTCAGCTGTGAATTTTATTTGGACGGCTATGATTGGCCGCTCTCAATGGAAGTATTTACAGAGGTGTTATAGATATATATATTTAGATGCAGGGCACATTGGACAGAATTTTTATCTGATTGCTGAAGCGCTTGGTTTGGGAGCTTGTACTGTTGGAGCAATTTATGATGATGAATTGAATATCTTGCTCGAAATCGACGGAATTAATGAAACTTCGATCTATGTTGGTGTATTAGGTAAAAAATTTAAAGAATAAAAATAAAAAATGCATGGAGCAATTCTTTTTTTGCTCAAATTTCCAACCCAAAATCCCAATTGTTTAGGATAACATCATCAATAGAACTCGGTCCTTTTTTTAATTTTTCTTGGATTTCTCGAGTTTTTATGTCATCTTTCCAAACCGCATCCGTAGCTGCTTGAAGGATTGTATCTATTTCCTTTTTTATATTATCCTTGCTTGTTAATTTCATGGTAAGATAAAATATTATTGTTAATTATTTAAAAGTAAAGACGCATGTTATTTTTAAAAAACCTTTGGGTAATTTGGGTAAAGAATTAATAAATATATAATTTTTGTATTAATTAATTAACATTTTTTATACTTTTAGTAAAAAATATGATGATACATTAATTTAAACAATCTTATCTTTTTAGAAAAAGATTTTTAATCGTATGTTTTATCAATTATTTAGAGTTTTTTCGCAATATCCATCTCGTAAGAAAATCATCTAAATAGAATTGGATTATTAATATTTAACATGATATAAATAGAATGATGATTTCATTAAATTATATATTGGAGGGAATAAAGTTATGAATGAAACTAGCAAGTTTTCAAAGATAAGAGAGAAATTAAGCAACTTATTTCATAGAATATTTGAACCAAGTCATATTTTTTATACAATTACATTTTTTATTGTAGTTGTAATAATTTCTTTACTAAGTTTTATTGCAAGTCCTATTATTGGAAATGTTTTACTATTTATTACATCAACTTTCTCGTTAACATTTATATTTTTAACGATTTTTGGAGTAGTTCCAAATCTGAAATCTTTTTTATTTTCACCCGATAAAAAATTTGATCGAAGGAAGATTTTTAGTTTAATAATCGCATTTGGAATTAGCACGGTTATTATTGCATTGTACTTTATTTTAACTTCTCTTCCTGAATTCCCGATTCAATTCTTAAAATGGGATTACGTTCTTCCATATTTATTTGTTGGTATATATTTTGGTTGGAATGTTATTCAAATTTTTTTTATTAGAGTAGGATTTGAACAATATTCTATAAAAGTTGACAATTGGGTATTAAAAGATAAAGAAGACTTTAAACAGAATCAATTCTTAAGTTCAATATTTCTAATTTTAGCTTTAGCAGTGCCTGTGTTAATCCAAATAGGCACATATTTTGGATTTATTGATTATTTTGAGGCTGATCCTGGTAATCTTTTTGATCCATTGTTATGGTTTAATGGTTGGAATATTGCTATGTTTGTAGTTATTGTTATTATATCTTGGCGTTTAGTTACTATATATATTAAAAGCCAAAGAAATGAAACTCCAAACGTATTTTCCTCAATATTTTACATTTTAATTTGGATTATTATTTGGTATAGATCGTTTAGTTTTATAAATTCGTTTAGAAGCGTAGCTCAAGCTGGGGGAATTGATTTTTTCAGAATATTAATGGATATTCTTTTAATGATCTTTACTACGATCATGGTTTTAAAGGGATTAGGAACAAAAGTTACAAGGTCTAGAATTTTAAATGAAGATAATTTAGCTTTTTTACTTTTTGCTTTTACTATTTTATATATTGAAGGCCAAATTGTCATGATAACTGGAGCTGGTGCTTTAACAGGATCTTTTACTGATAGAAATCAGATAAGTATGTTAAACAACTTTTTGATTTTAGTAGTGACTATAAGCTTTTACTGGTGGTATTCTGAATACACATTAGAAAGAAAGGGTCTAATTCTTAGGAAAGCCTTTAAACCAGAGGAAGTCATTGTTGTTGTTAAAGATTTTAAAGAATATTTAATTAATAGCGGTGCTCTTGATGCAAATAAAATAAATGATTGGGAATTCCAGAATTTTTTAAAACAAAAGAAATTAAATATAAAGGAATCGGGTAAACCTGAATCAGAGAAAGTGGACGAATAGAAAATTAGATTATAGGTAAAACTTTAAAGAAAATTAAGTTTAAGAAATTTTATGGAAGACATCGAAAATATTTTATTAAAGATTCAAGATAATACGAATCCGCAGGAAATTAATGACATTTTAATTGAACTAAGCAAGAACCCGAACGAAAAAACTTTAATTATAGTGGATTATTTTTTAGATTCGTTGAATGCAACAATCTTAAATAAAATAAAGTTGAATTTGATTTTTCTCCTAGGTGCAATTGGGAGCGTAACAATCTTAAACAGAAAATATTTGAATTTTTTGCTCGAAAGCTATTTTAACTCAGACAGATGGGTTAGAAACGAAATTATTCAATCCTTTCTCGTTATTTTGCAAAACCACGAATACAATAATGAGATTTATCAAATAATAGAACACGCGTTAAACGAAGATTATTTGCCTATAAAAAAGAGCGCCCTAAGTGTTTTAATGATATTAAAGGAGCTCCCCGAAAAAGTTGTATTAACTCTCTTAAGGATTTTAGATACAAACAACGATGAAATTCTTGAAATGGGATTGAAGATATTAAAAAGAAGCGTTCAAACTTGGGATGAATTATTTGAGTTGCTAAACATTTCAAAAGGTTATACAATTTTAAACAAATTTATAGTTAGAGTTCTAATCTTAGAGTATTTTGATTCAATAAGTGAATTAGAATCGTTTATAGAAAAAATTAATTCCTCGAAATGGGAAGAAGAATACAAAATATTATGTAACACCGAAATTAACTCGTTTCAAAGAATTTTAAAGAAAAAAGCATAAGATTTGTTGATGAAATTAATTTATTCGTAGTTTTCTAATACGATTTCCAGTTTTTCATTTGAATAAATTATCTCGTTAAAAATTTTGATTAAAGCCTTAATAATTTCCCTCGGGTTTCCCTTGGTATTTTCAAATATATTTCTCAAGATTCTTTTATTTAAGGGAAAGTATGGATTTTGAAAAGCGTTAATAAAATCACTAATCCCCATATTCTCGTAGAAAAATCTCATACTTTCTTTATAGAATTCAAATATATCTTCTTCGTTAAAATCTAAAAGAAAGAGAGGGTCCTTTATTGAAAACAAAAGTTCCGCGTTCTTTTCTTGATATTTTTTTTTAATTTCTTCTAAAGAATCGATGGATTTCAGAGTTATAATTATGCGTAAACCCTCTATTTGCTGTAACTGAACGATTTTATCAAATATTTTTTCAGAAGCAATATCGTCTGGCGATTTATCAGCTCCGTACAACCAACTAGGATCATAGATTTCTTCAGCGGAATCATCTTTTGGTTTCGTTATGGAAATAATTTTTTCAAAATCGTCAATAAACAAGATCGTTCCTGATTTAGAATTTTCAATTAATAACATTAACATCATAAATGCATTTTTACCTTTTCGAAGATCGTGCGAGATATTTAAGCTTGAAAGTTCCTTTACATCCATGAGTTCCCCTAATAACCATCTTTCAGCTTCAATCCTTTTATAGGGATCTAACTGATGAGTTACAATCCCAGATATTATATCAGTTAAGATTTCCGTTTCTATTTTGCTATATTTATTTGATAATAGTTTAAACGCAAAATTTTTTATTTTTTCAAGATTTGCTACATGGAAAAAACCAAATTTCCTTTCTAACGCGCCCCATTCGTCACATAATCGATTTATAATGAATTTTAAAGGAGCTAATTCTAAGTTTTCGATAAATTCAGAATAAATATTATAAAAAAACTTTTTATAGATATATTCTAAAGAAATATAAAAAGTATTATAACGATAAAGGGAATTCTTTAGAGCCCAATAAAGTTGTGTCTTACCTGTACCTACTTCTCCTATGATAGGGAGGATAAAGTTTTTGTCTTTTTCGACAATATTTTCAATTGTTTTAATTAAATCTTTTCTGGAATTAACCAGTCCTAATTCTTCCTTAATTTCACCCGTACAAACAAACTTTTTGAAAGGGTTATTTCCCCATTTTAACACACGGATTAATTTTTTCCTTTTATTTTCATATAGAATCATGTTGCATAAATTTCCTTTTAGAGCTTTAGTTCTTCTATGCCTAAAATTATTATCCATTTAACATTTGTTAGCGATCTCTTCACAGTTGTTATTGGTTCGTAGGAAACTGATAAATTATTATTCTCATCTCTTCCAACTATTAAGCAATCATAGAAAACTGGATCACTTCTAATATCAATTACTACTCTATCGGCCAATAGAATTCCATTTCCTACGAAGGACACAGGGTTTCTAAGCATTTCTTCTTTAAAAAAATCCAAATGATTAATTCCATATTCATAATCATCTAAATAAAGAACTGCTGTATTAAGTTTATTTAAGGTGTAAGGAAATGCATCAGAAAATTGACCTTCATCGTAGACTTGCATAACATCCTCAGGAATAAGTATAGAGTATTCGATTGTCGAAGTATCTTTAATGCTAAGTTCATCTATTTTTCGAGAGTAAGCGGACATTTTATTGTAAATCAATTCGAATCCGACTTTAAATCCGTTGGATATAAAAATCCCTTCTGAGTTCGATATTTTTAAATTGTCAGAAAAAATGATAGAATCCTTATCGTCGTTGCATCGAGTAATTATAGACCCTACGAATTCTCCTTCTTTCTTTATTCCCTTTACTAAATCGTATAAAATGTTGCCGTTAACATCGCTCATAATTACGTTTAAATTAACATCTCTTTTTCCAAATATCTAACCAAACGAATGTATATATATATATAGTATTACTTAATAATTAAGTAGAATGGGTTCAATGAGTATATCCAACAAAATTTCTGAATTGTCTAAATTTGATTTGCTTAAAAGAGCAAAAGAACACATTTTTTCGACTGGGTTAAACGACGGTGCTTCGAAATTGTGTAAGGCAAACATGAAATATGGTTTAGCGCAGTTTCAATTTATTCAAGAGAAATATGGATTTGAACCTAAAGCTACGTTTATATCGTCTCCAGACGAAACAATCTCGAGGAACAATTTTCGATGGAATTCGGGGCTAGGATACGGCGGGAGACTAAATTGGGGGGATGGTAACGACAAGATAATTTTCCTAAATGTAAAACCAAATTGTTGTGGGATACTAGTTGGAGGATTAGAAGAAATACCGGATCCTTACGATCTCATAAAAACGATAGATAAAGTAAAGAGCATAAAGTTATACGATAATGACGTTTTAATAAATTGGGATTATGGTGTATCTAATCACTTTATAAATTGTTTTGAAACTAGAATTCTTTCAGACATTGATTTTCCACCTTATATGTTCATGATTCACGGTTCTGCACCTGAATTTCGCGACGATAAATATGGAATAGGTTTATATATCGATATTTCAAAAACATTAAAGGAACGTGCTATCGCAGAACAAACTAAATTTGGAAGTCAATATATTTTGTTAGATTCCGATGCGAAAGAATATCTTGATTTTAACAAAAAAGCAATTAACTTTTCTAATAAAAAACGAGAAATCATTGCAAACGAGTTATTCGGTACCGAATATGAGATAGTATGCAATACTCCTCACCAATTTTTAAAAGATTATAACAACATGTACTTAGGAAGTAATTGTACTGATGCAGATTTTGAGCTTGTTCCAACTAATATTTTTCCTACAGCATTAAGAGCTGATGTTGCGTGCTATCTATTTAAAGGTAAAAAGAGCTTTTCAGAAATAACTTTAAAGAATAACAATTTTTTAGAAAGAGCAGAAAATCTAGAGCTATTAGATCTTCTAACGAATGCTGACATATTGCCCCACGGTGGAGGGTACATGTTGCCCGATGTTAGCCGCGTACAAAAAGTTTTAGAGTATAAAGACCAGAGATATTTTGCTTGCGAATTAGTAAAAGACAGTAACAAATTAAAGATAGTTCGAAACGTTAAGGAGTTACAATTCGAATATAGAGGGCGAGACGTAATTCTAAAAACGCTTCAATTGGACCTTGGAGAAATAATAGCTCGATTAAACCCTGTATTCTCTTTAAAATTATAAGCTATTCTATTTTTGCTCCAGGTGGAATGTTTTTATCAGGCGTTAGAACAGAAACGATATCTCCATCAACCGCAGCAAGTAACATTCCTTCGCTTAAAATTCCCCTTAATTTCCTAGGTTCTAAATTAGCTAATATTACTATCTTTTTACCTTTTAATTCTTCTGCTTTATATTGTTCTGCTAAACCGGCAACTAGAGTTCTCTTTTCGTCTCCTAAAGTAATAGACAATTTGTATAATTTATCTGCTTTAGGAACTTTTTCGACACTCTCTATAAGTGCCACTCTTATATCTAATTTTTTAAAATCTTCATATGAAACCAATTCTTTATCACCTACCTTTGATTTTTGTTCTTTAAATTTCTGAAGTTTATCTTTAATTTCTTGAACATCAAGTTTTTGAAAAAGAGGTGCAGGTTTTTTAATTTTTAGCCCTTCTTTTACAGAGTTTTCGTTTATACTATCCCATTTCAAGTTTGAAGTGGGAACATTTATGTACGACAAAATCTTTTCTGATGTTCCTGGAATAAATGGACTCAATAAAATACCAAACGCATAAACTGCTTGAATGCATATATTGAACACATGCCCAGCAGTTTCTTTATCTTTCTTGATCAAGTGCCATGGGGCCTTATCGTTAAGATATACATTCCCTTCTTTTCCAAAATTAACAATGTCTCTTAAAGCTTTTCTTAACTTGAAGTTTTTAATACTTTCTCCAATTTCATAACTAATACTATTTATACGCTCGATAAATTTTTTGTCAACTTCGTCAAATTCTACTTTGAGAGGTACAGTTCCATTAAATTGTTTATCAATAAAGGTTAAAGTTCTATGAATGAAATTTCCGATGTTATCGTTTAATGTTTTAATGTTGTTTTCAAATTCAGACCATAGGAACGAAGTATCACTAGTTTCTGGACGATTATAAACTAAAGTAAATCGCCAGTAATCAAGTGGAGCAACTTCTAAAGCCTCATCGATCCAGATTCCTATTCCTCTCGATTTAGAAAATTTCTCGTTTTCAAACATTAACCATTCTGTAGAAGAAACATTGTAAGGGAGTATTAATTTCTCTCCATTGCTTTTATCCTTGTTATAGGATAATAACAAAATCGGAAATATAATCAAATGAAATATTATATTGTCTTTCCCGATAAAAAAGACTGTTTTAGTTTCTGGATCTTTCCAAAAATAATCAAATTTCTTTGGATCTTTAATAATATTTTCTGCCCATTCTTTTACGGCGGAAATATAGCCCAAGACGGCTTCAAACCAAACGTAAATGGTCTTTTCTTCAGCTCCTTTAAAAGGGGCTGGAATCCCCCATTCTAAATCTCTAGTAATGGCTCTTTGTGGAATTCCTTCTGAGATACTATTTAAACACATTTGTCGAGCATTCTGTGGAATTAGTTGGTTTTTTTTTATAAAACTATCCAACTTATCTTGTAATTTGGGCAAATCTAAATACCAATGCTTCGTTTTACGGAGTACAGGCGGATTGTCGCATATCACACAGCGAGCTCTTTTTAACTCTAAGGGAGTTAATAATTTCTGGCATTTATCACATTGATCTCCCCTCGCATTTTCAGCTTCACAGTGCGGGCAAATTCCTTCAACAAATCTATCTGGAAGAAATAATTTATCGTGCTCACAATACAGAGATTCTAATTCCTTTTCAAATATGTATCCATTTTTCTGAATATCCATATAGAAATTTCTTACAAACTCAATGTGTGTAGGATTATGAGTAATAGTGTAGTTATCATATGAGATTTGCCATTTTTTAAATAAATCTTTAATTCTGGTATGATTTTTCGAGGCTAATTCCTGAGCTGACATATTTTGTTTTTTAGCTGCAACCGCGACGGGCGTTCCATGTGAATCCGAACCCGAAACAAATACAACTTCATCTCCTTTTAGCCTACAAAATCTTGCAAATATATCGGACGATAATACGCTTCCAATCATGTTTCCTAAATGGGGTATGGCATTAACATAAGGCCAAGCTGAAGTAATTACCCATTTATTTTTTTCAATATTGGACAATTCGTATTACCTCTTAATTTATAGTTAGGTTATAGTTATTTATCGATTATAATTGTTATAATTATAATTAATTAATCTAATAATGATTGTTAAAGTAATTTACTTTCTTATTTCAACTTTATGAGATTGAGAGTGAAAAACTGAACGATTCTTGCTCTCATAATATATTTTAAATAGCTAATATATAAACTCAATTTTAAGTTCTTTTCTTTTAATAGCTAATCTGTGCTCCACAATTTCTACAAGCTTTAATTTCATCGTTCATTTTACTTAAGCAAGGTTCGTGATAATAAGCTCCGCATTTTTCGCATTGAAATGCTTTATAATCTCCTAAAAAAATGCTATGACAAAAAGTACAAGATACATCGATTTCGTCGATTTGAGATTCTGGAATTAATTTCATTCTTGTAGTGTTTATACCGCTTTCATCGATTAATTTTATTTTAGGTTCGTTATCGGGCTTATCCTCGATTAACTTTGATGCTGATAATGGAAGTTCTAATAAGAAGAAACAGAAAGGGCACCTGAAAACCATTTCTTTGTATTCTGTTTTCTTAGCCCACATCGCTGTGCAAGAAAGATGCATCGGGCGTTCACATGATGGGCAGTACCTTCCTTCGCTAAAGAAATCCGCTCCCGTTATTGGTGCTTTTACTGAGTGACAAATTTGGCATTTTTCTTGCCCCCTTTCCTTACGACTCATCATTAACCTAATATCTAATAAGCTTGGTCTCCTCAGTGGTAAAGCTATATCGCTTATCAGAGGGGCTAACTCGTTTTTTTTATTTGGTCCAAAATAGTCAGTCGTTATTTTACTCTCCTTTTTCGACGCGAATGACCTTCCAGCATTTAATACCGCTTTTGAATTGTTAAAAAATCCAAATTTTCCGCCTGTAAGTTTTACAATCTTTTTTAAAATACTTTGAGAATAGTCTTGCGTTTTGCCTAATTGGCAAGCATCAATATAAATCCCCAATCCTTTAGCAATATTAACTATTTTTTGAATTTTATTACTAAGCTTCAATTTACTATCCGAAATAATAAATATTCTATATGTTTTTCCCCCTAACTTCCTCATCTCCTTTACTAAGATTTGCAAAGAAAAGGCTAATCCTTCGTCTAGCATACCAATCCCAGAGATATGAATTTTCTTTAAAGAGTTAATTAATTTTTCTTCTTCATGTGTAAAGGAACTCAGTTTCTTTATAGTTGCCCCAAAAGAGAGCACTGCAATTCTATCTTTAGGATCGATCGTAAATTTCTCACTAATAAAGTTTTTAACGGTTTCTAAGGCGACAAAAAGTCGATTAGGCTTAAAGTCTTTTCTTAACATAGATCGAGAAGAATCTATAAGCACAACGCAGTCTTCAATTTTTATATCGTGCAATTTTTTTTTTAGAAATATTCAATGAATTTAAAAGAATTAAAAAAAGTTAGTCTTAAATAGGTTTCTATTCTATGCGCGTTTTTTCGGTTTATCCCTATATTTTTCTTCGTTTATTTCTTGCTTAAAAAGTTATAAGCAAAAAGCGCAAACACCTTAATTGAATTGATAAAGTCTTGAATTTCTATATATTCGTCAATCGCGTGAGCAGTTCCCATGCTACCAGGTCCAAACAAGATAATCTGAGGGCGATATCCATCATTCCATAAGTAAAGTGCGTCAGCACTTATTGATAATTTTTAAAGTTTTTTTTCTTTTTAATTTTTAATATTTCGCTGCAAATTTCATGGTTTGTTTTTTTTTTTTAAAATTGGTCCTTATACTTTTAAATAGCAATAACGATAATTTTGATATATTATATTTTCTAATTTACGAGTCCAATATTAACAATGTGTGAAAATTCTTTAGAAATATCAAATTCATATCTTCATAATTTTGAATCCAAAAATGGATTAGAATTTGGATTTCGTTATGGTGTTCCTCAAGATAGTGTACAACTAGTCAACATCTTCAAAGAAGTTTATGGATGGAATTATTTATATCCCACGGTATATAATAAAAAGAAATTTTCAAAACTTCTTTCCTATAAGAATCAAACTTGGTTTATTGTCGAAGATATCGATACTAAGAAAATCGTTGGTACAGGTGTAATGGAGAGAAAAAGTGAAATCTCCGTCTGTGCCTCAAAAACATTGATTTTAAACAAATATCAAAATCTTGGAATTGCGAGAGTTTTAGGGACTCAGAGCGTTTTTAGTTATTTATCTAATCCAGAATTAAGTGCCCTCATAAGAATTGATATAGATGTAAGAGCAAAGAGTATAAACTCACAGAAATTGGCTGAAAAAATTCGTTGCATTCCCTATGGTTTTATACCTAATTATAATAATTATGCTGATAAGAGGAATTTTGACTTTTCTAAAGGAAAACCCTTCTCTTCTGGTGAAATTGAAGCTGTCATGATGTATGTATCTCCAATTAAACATTTTTGGAAAATTAGAAATAGAGAGATTACAGTAATAAATAGAAAGGAAATTTTGGACTTTTATAATATTGTTAAAAAACACATTACGAGAATGAATCGAGATAAATTATTAATAAGAAATGCGTCTAATTTTCTAATTAATAACTTTACTATCGATAAAGATCCTTATAAATCTTGTATTTCGATTAAAGGTTATTTATCTGAGAGAATCTTAAAGGATTTATTAGAGAACTATTCAAATTGGAATTTGGTTGAGTGGAGAGTACCAACTACATTAGAAGGGTTGGGTTCTCAGCATATTGCATTAAATAATGGATTTAAAGTAGTAGGATATGATCCGGGTTCATTTTTTAATCAAAAATTAACTGATGACACAATTGTTTTTTGTAAATTTCCAAATGGAATAGATTTTTCACAATTTGAAGGTTTAAATGTGGTAGATAAAAATAAACCAATAGTAAATAAAGTATTAAAGTCTGTAATGGATTAAAAATCTAAAATTTTAAGGTTTTTTCAAGTAATCAAATGAAAATAGAGTATAAACTTTAATTACATTAATATAATCCTCGAGTTCTATATATTCATCAATGGTATGAGCTTTAGCCGCATTCCCTGCTCCAAATATTAAAGTTTTGTTACAATAATCCGAACCTCTATAGTAATGAGCATCCGCTGCTCCAGGATATAGTGAGTAAAACGGGCGTTTTTTGTATATTCTTTCAATTAAAGAATACAAATACATTAATTTTTTAGATTTTTCCCAGTTTTTCCAATAAGAGGCTTCTGCCTCATTAAGTATTTCTAAATAAACAAAAATATCTTCGGGATTGCTGTGTGGTGTATATCTTACTTCATAACCAATTTTTTCAATTAATTTTTTTAGCGCTTCAACTAACATCTTTGTGTTTTGCCCCGGGAGTGTTCTAATATCCATTAATGCTTCACATTGATTTGGGATAACATTTCCTTTAATACCACCGCTAATCATATTAATGCTTTTTGTATATTGTGTAAGCGATTTTACAAAATTCTGTATAAGCGGCTGCTCATTGTAAACTTTATCAAAATGTTCTTTATTCGGGAAAGTAGCACTTATAAGTTCTTTTATTTTTTCTTCAGACATTGGAGGTTGTACATTTGGTAAAAAATCATCCAATTCGTCTAAATGTAAGACTATTTCACTCATCATTGATATCGCATTCTTACCAAGAAAAGGAACTGAGGAATGACATGCAACCCCGTTTGTGATTATTTTTAATTGAATATGTCCTTTTTCTCCTAAAATTATGGCTTTGGGTAGAGGATGGAAACCTGTAGGTTCACCGATAATTAAAAAGTTACAATAAAGATTTTTTGATTGTAAATAATTTTCTAAACACCATTTCGTTCCTAAATTACCTCCTGTTTCTTCATCAGCTACCGCATTTAAGACAATATTCCTCGTAGTTTCGATATTAAATTTTTTTAAAACAGATAGCGCAATTACCATTGCTGATAACGAGGCTTTCATATCTGTAGTCCCTCTACCATAAATGAACTTTTTTCTCTTAATAAAAGCAGAAAATGGGGGATATTTCCATTCTTTCTCATCCCCCGTGGGTACTACATCCATATGTCCATTAAATACGAGACATTTACCATCAAAATTATGATTGAGAAGTGCGATTAGATTAGCACGGTTTTCTCCAAATGGGAAAACCTCAGTTTTTATTCCTTCTTCTTTTAAGTAATCTTCAATAATTATAGCAACATTTTTTTCATTGCCAGGTGGATTAATTGAGTCAGCTTGAATAATTTTCCTGAAAAATTCGACATATTCCTCTTTATTTTGTTCAATTTCATTAAGAATTGATTTTTCACTCATGATACTATTTAACCAACTTCACGATTAATTTTGATAATAAAATTGTTTTGAACATTTATAATATTTTGTCATATAGTATTCTATCTGATAAGTTTAAAATAAATTAGCAAATTTTAATATTCTTAGATAATTTTAAAAACTAAAATATTGATAAATACGGTTGGTTTAATTGATTCGACGAAAAAAGGATGTTAAAAGAATTTTTTTTGTAAGTATATTCATAATTTCTATGCTTTTAGTGAATATTCACATTTTTAATGGTTTATATTTAGATGGTAGTAATAACCAACTAACAAATTTGTTAAACGACGATAATAACCTTTTTTCTTCTGAAACTGACCCGTACCTAACAGATTATTACATTAACGGCTCAGGAGACAATCAAAACGTTAGAATTTACGCTTTAAATAGTTCGGAAACAAATGAGAATAATCAAGGTTTTTTTGAAATTCCTTCTATGTCAGTTACTGATACGACATATCTCACATATGGAAATTTCAACTTCACTTTCCAGAATAATTACACAGCAGATCACGTAATAGAAGACACAAGCGCGTTAGACGCAAGAGAATTCATAAAATTTACTTATAATACTAGTTTATCCTCAATGAATGTGAATACTGGAGAGATTCTCAATGAGCCTATCAATTTAGACTGGCTTGTCGATGGAAATCCTGATACAAATATTGAATTAAATTCTTCTTCGAGCGGAGAATTAAATTTTACGATCGATTCAAGTTTTGCAGGTACATCATATATTAGTGGGAGTCCATCAATTAACCTCGCGTTTAATAGATCTTTTATATTAGGCTTAATTTCAACTTTTTCAAGCAGTATTGATTTGGATGCTTATTTAACCTTAAAAATGTTTAATATATCTGACTCCACTTGGATAAACGTTACGGAAACGATGTTTATAAATAGCAGTTTAGGCACTCAATTAATTGAAAACCGATACGTTAACGAAAACTTAAACTATATTAACTCCTCCGATATTAGTAAGATACAATTCTACTTACAAAGCTTTGATAGCAATGACTTTGTCCTTACCTTAAGAGAATTTAAATTAGAGTCCACTTACGCGTTTGATTTACCTATTACCAATAGTGAATATGTCGCTTTAGAGTTTGATTTGAAGGGAGAAAGTTCGGCAGTAAACGGTTTTTACGCTTGGATAAGAACATTGAATCTTACTGAAGCCCTTAACGCAGAACTAAATATAACCTTATACGAAGCTAATTCAACAATAACGAGAACTCAAGCTAATTTAAATAATTTAAAACCTAACAACACTAAATTAATCGATTCAATAATAATTGATTATCGCGATTATCATGGAGATTCTTTATCCTATTTCGAATTTAACCAAGCGAATACTCAAAATCTAAAACTCTATAATTATTTCATAGTAATTAAATCAAATCGTTCAGAACAAATATATAGCTTAGTAACACTTCCTGAATCTACTTATGGTGATCCAGACTCTACAGTAGATCATCAATTAAGAACAACTAATGACGATGGTCTAACCTGGAATGTTGCCACAAAACAAGTGACTCCAGGAGGCTACAAGTCCGAAGAATTAGATGCAGCAGCTTTTAAATTAAATGTAACGCGCGGATATATGCCTTCTGACTTTATAAATCCTGACGATAATCAAGATACGCTAAAAATACAAGATATTCCAATAGAAAATCAAAAAATCAGCGATCCTCCTTACGATGTAAGCTCATCGTTAGAATGGGGATTAGGGCAATGGAAGAACAACTTTACAGTTGAAATTGTCAATAATAGTTTACACAATTTCCAAATAGACCTCACATGGAATAATAGTATTATTCAAGGGTTTAAATTCAACGTTACGTATACAGTAAAGGGTTATTGGGTAGAAAGCGCGAATAGTTATTATAAGGTATCATACGATACAATTCCAAGGTGGAATTTAAATTATACACTAGATTTAGGTAATATAAATCTTGATAATTGGGATTTCCATGAATTTTGGTTTGTATATCCCAACGATTGGGATGCAAAGAACCTGACTAATCCAAATTACGATGAAATTTACGAAGAAGTGATAAATAGCACAGGAGGAGAGACTAATTTTGACGCTAACCCATCGTATGATTTTACAGCGATTAATAACGCCACAGTTAACGATATTGACGGAATATACTCTCTTAATTTAACGAGTAGCAACCTTATACATGAGATGCACAGTTACATAAATTACAATGGAATTTTATGGGAGACAAATGGATTTATGTATGGAGATAATATATCTGTAGAAGTTGCTATCCAAGGCCCCGGCGGCATACCGCCCACAAACGGTAATGCAAATGTTACATTGTTTTATCCAGATAATAGTACCATATTTCCAGGAGCAGAAAGGAATTCATCAGCAGGAGTGATTAAAAGTAATTCGCTTGTATATGATTTCAATAACCAAACTATTTTAAATGTTACCAAAGATACGCCTCTCCTTGGAAATTATTATTTAGGCTATTTCTGGGAAAACGGTTCCGCAGTTGGATGTAAGAAACTGAAATTATATATAGACACTTATGATGTTAATATGAATAGTTTATTCTACGAACCAATCTTGAATCAAAACGTCCTTGACGGCATTGTAGACAAGGTTTATGAAAGTTATTCAATGTTAATTGGTACAATAAATGTAACCGATGAAAAATATTATCCAGACTTTTACGCGGTTAATAATTCTGATATAAATCAACAATTTATTTACGAAATAAACAATGAAAAGATACCAATATTAGTAAAAACCTTTTTACAAAATGAAACTCTTCTAAATCCCGATGAAGATATCAAAATAAGCGCAACAATTCAAAATTTGCACGATTTTGTCGATTTGGAAGTTAAATTAAAAGTTCAATTAGTGTCTTTGGTTAACGAAGAATGGATAATTGCCGAAAAGTATACGGATGTAAAAACTCTAAATATAAGGGGAGATCCTAACGGTGCTGATACGCAAGAATTTTCCGTAAATCTTACAATACCGACTCTTCAAGCAGACGGAGTTTGGCAAGGCGTAAACGCGCCCGTTAGAAAAGGAGGAGCTAAAACAATATTTACGGTCTATTTTGAATACGCTGGAGAAAGTCATGAAGTTGATACTTTTGAAAGTAATGAGTATTCTTTATTAATTAATAGCACTCAAAATGTATTTGAAGGGTACATTATAACTTTAAAATACGACGAGGAAATTACAGGAGCTTCTATATTAAAACCGTTTGAAAGAGAAGCGTGCCAATACATGCCCGATCATCAAACAACAATTGTTGTAAATATTTATGATAAAAACTTCGTAAGCAGTTATAATCAATTTAATGAATCATTTTCCTTGAAAATAAATAGTCAATTCTCTGATATCGTTATTAATCCTCAAACACCAATTTACGGACAAAAATTTTACATTAGTTCTGTGTTAACGACCGAATTCGGCGATGAAATTCCAAACAAGAAGGTGACTTGCCAATATTTTAATAGTGGTTTATGGGAAAACATTTCATCTCAAATTTCGGGTGCTAATGGAGTATCAAGCTTTGAAATTGATACTCTATCGCTACCACGTGAAGATGACCTTCTATTTAGGCTTACTTGGCAAGGAGAACAATATATTTTAGAGAACTCGCAAAACATTTCTGTGTCTATATACAAAGTATCTAACAACTTATCGTTGGGAATTGTATCGAACGTAAATCAGATTATAAGAAACGGTAAAACAACAATTACAATAACATTAAATAATATTGGCGATTCAGAATTAACAATTTCTAATTCTAGTATATCTATTATAATCGATCCTTCTTTAACATATAGCATTGTTGAGATAAAACATTTAATATTAAACAACTTACAGCCGGGAGAATCTACAGACATAATAATATCAATAGAGATTCCAGCTATAAATCAGATGACGATTACAGTATCAGTAGAAGCAACTAACGAATTAACAAAAGAGAATATAACCGTTCAAGCGTTAAAAACTTTTAAAATTTATGACATACCTCTTGCAAATTATATCACCGTTTTCTTTACGGTAATTGTGATCGGTATTTTTGCGTTATTATGGGGCGTAATGTACTTATATGTCAAAAGAACTACGAAGAAAATTGAAACTCCTATCGAAGAACCTTCTAAGAAAAAACCAAGAAGAGGAAGGTATGTAAGTGTAAGTGAATTACCCAAAGAAGAACCTAAAAAAATGCCGGCAAAAAAACCAAGTAAAAAATTATCTAAAAAACAGAAAAAAAAAGAAATTAAGACAGAAAAGCCTGCAACAGATTTAGATTCTTTATTAGAAGAAAAAGGTCTTAAAGATAAAAAATAAAAATAAAATCTACTTTTTTTAATATTCTTTTAAAATTTTTTCTAAAAAAGAGGAAATAAAATTATATCTTTGAAATTGAAATTAGGTTTCTTTTTAGAAGACTTAGAGATGCTTTTCCGTCTAAACCTGCTAAAGCAATTAGGACAATTGCATCAGACTTGACGATTACGACATAACCGCTTTCTAGATCGATAGTAGCTGTTTTAAATGCTCCTTTACCGATATCATTACCCATAGTGCCCGAAGCTTTTATTATAGCTACGCAAGTTTTTGCTATCGCACTGTGATCCATTTCTGTTATCGTTTGGCCAATAATGACTTTTCCTTGCAGATCAGAGGCTATTAAACCTTCGGTTTCAGGAACTATGTCAAATAATTCTGATAATTTTTTTTCAATAACTTTTTTATCTACCATAAAAATACTACTCTTTATCTATATTAATTAATATAAATTTGAATTCTGAATTAGATTACTCAAGTTAGTCTAAATAAATTCTTAAATATATATATATTTTAAAGAAATTTAAATTTATCAAAAATACAAAAAAAAAGCGAAAAAGTAACTTTTAAGTCTAAATAGCAATTCATTGATTTGTATTAATTAAGCAAAATTTTATTTTTATTATTTTAGTAATAATTTTTAAGCCTTTAGTTTATTATTATTATTAAATATTATAGGTTATAGATCATAAAATCAGATAAAATAATAATGAGAGAGAAGTTAAATTGATTAATAGAAGAGAAGTCAAGGATATCATCAGAAAGTTTGAGGAACGCGAAGGAATTCGCGGGGTCATCATTTGCGATTCAAGCGGTTTACCAATAGATTCTAACATGAATATTGAAATAAGCGAAGAAATATCTGCTTATGTAACATCTTTAATTGGGAAGGGTAAACAAGTCGTTAAAGCCTTAAAAGAAGGTGGTTTGAAATTCATACGTTTGGAGACATCTAAAGGCGAGACTATGATAGCTTTAGAAGAGCAACTTATTCTAATTATCCTAAAATAAATCAATCTTTTATTATTTTAATTTTATCAGTTATAGTCTTATTTTTAAATTTTTTAAAATAAAAATCAGTTATTAAAGAAAAAATTTCTTAAACATATTATACTTTCTTTCTTCCCCTATTGAAGTCAGATCCATATGTCCAGGGCAGACGAGAAAATCGTCATTGAGGGATTTATTGTACATTATTTTATTTTTGATACTTGCGAACAAAAGATTTTGATCTCCTCCCTGGAAATCCGATCTTCCAATGCTCCCTCTGAATATTAAATCGCCCGAAAATAAAAGACCGTCAACATTTTTGCCGTTAAATTCCTTGACATCTGAAGAATAAAAGCATAATGACCCTGGGCTATGACCAGGCGTTTCTAATACGTGAAGGTTAATTTTTCCGATATTTATCGAATCACCCTCGACTAACCACCTATTAGCTTCCTTTTGGAAAGTCCCAGATTCGTGTTCTTTTCTACTATACATCAATGGTATTTGAAAATGGCGTATAATTTGTCCAACTCTAGTAGTGTGATCGAAGTGTCCGTGAGTTAGTAAAACTGCGATAGGTTTTCCTCCTATTTGTTCGATAGATTTAATAATAGTTTTTCCATCTCCACCTGGATCTATTACAACAATTTCTTTTGTTTCGTTAGAACCAAAGATGTAACAATTGGTGGCTAAAGGTCCAACAACCAGCTTCTTGAAAATCATAAAGTCTTTGCTCACAAATTTGACAACTAAATTCTTTTATCTGAAAAAGGATGAAAGATAAAAAAAATGTTTACTAGGTTTTTGAGGTACAAAACGAAGTCTACAATTTATTTATTATTTATTAGGGTATTAATCTCAACTAGCTTATTGTAAACATCTAGACCCTTATCGGTTAGTTTAACATACTTTTTCTTGTTATTTTGTTCAATTGCGATGAGTCCTTTGTTAATTAAGTCTTCTTTTACCCTAAAAAACGAATTATAATAGCTAAATTTATTCAATTCGTTGTAAAAAGTATGCTTATCAGTTTTATAACCTTTAAATTGAATAAGGACTTCCAAAGTATCTCTAAAACCTTTCTTTTTCAAAAAATTTATTAAATCGTCAATAGTCATTATATCCCTTACCTTAGTTAAATGGTAACATTTAATTTTACTTAAATGTAATAAAGTAAAAGTAACAAATTTAAAAAACGTTATGAAAATTTTTATTATTATATTAATGATAAACTGCAATGAGTTTAAAATTAAGCTCAGAATAATTAACGACATAAATGAATTCTTTTCTCTTTTAACTTAAAATACACCTTAAAAAAACTTAATTATGGACTTCTTAGCAATTTATCAAACTTTATAATTCGATGTTAATTTTTTATATTGAATGGATTTAAGTAGATATTTTGAAGCCGAAAAAGGCAATACACCGGTAATCTTATCGTGCCCTCACGGAGGCTATAAAAAGCCAAAAAGGATGCAAAACAAAATTACTGGGATGAAAATTGCAGACAAGAATACTTTCTTCATAGCAAAATTAATAATTAATCTACTTAAAGTAAAAAATGTCGATATATATTACATTTTAAGTAAGATACATAGAAGTAAAATTGATTTAAACAGACCATTTCACTCAAAAAGTGCCTTTAATCATTCCTCTACCGAAGCCCAAAACATCTTTCGCGCTTATCACGACCAATTAAATAATTATGCTCAAGAGTGCGTTTTAAAGCACAATAGAGCTTTGATAATAGACTTTCACGGGTTTACGAAGCCTTACAAGGGATATCCTGACGTAATATTTGGCCACATCTTTGGCAAAACCCTTGATCTTCTTGAAAATTCAAAGGAACAAGATTGTAATAGATATTGGGGCTGTGCTCAATTACAAGACGAAATTTCTAAATATTTTGTGTTGGATGATGGATTAGCCCTAACAGATTTTAATCTATCCTATTCAGGAGGATACATTACGCATCAATTTTACAACAGAAGTAATGTTAGCGCTATTCAAATCGAAGTCGCAAAACAAATCCGCTTAGATTTTGATCGCACCAATGTTTTAGTCAAAGCAATAGCCAACGCTATAATTAAATCAGTAAATAGAATAATAATCTAATAGATTTTTATTTCCGAATAACATAATGAAAAATTGTAAAGAAAAAAAAGCCCGTAATAAAAATTAATGTAACCATTATAGTTATAACAATTTGATACTCAACCCAATTACTAAAATTTCCAGTTGCAAGAAACGTAACGGAGAAAATTGTTGCGATTAAAAAGATAATAAAAAGCGGTAGGGTTTTACATATTTCCTTAATTCGTTTATTCATTATTTATATTAATCTTTGTTTGATATTTAATATTTATATCGCATAAAGAATGCTTAGTTACTTCTTATTTACAAATTTCAAAAAAGCTTTAACAACTATGTGAAACTTTGGATCAGGAACTACGGTTAAGTGATCTTTGCCTTGGATCTGAAAATGACAAGCTCCAGGAATCAATTCTGCTACTAATGTTTTGTTAGTCATCAATGCATCGTCAGATCCTAATACAGATAACACGGGTACTTTAATTTTTTTGAATGTTAATTTCATTTCTGAGAAAGATGTAAAAATATCGTCTACATCGCGAGCAAATCCCTCCATAACAGCAATTAAAGCTTTCAAATCTGCGCCCGTTAATTCAGCAAAGTTACGAAACTGTCTAGCTAAGGGATTTTTTACTTGTTTAACGCTTTCAGCTTTAAACGCGTTGATCATAGGTTTGTTAGATTGCTCCAACTGTTCACGGCTAATTTTAGAAGGAATAAATCCACCTAATACTACGCTTTTAACTCTATTGGGCTCATGTAGTAATAAACCGAATGTAATACTTCCGCCCATAGAATACCCAAAGAAGTTTGCCTTTTCAATAGACAAATGATCCATCAATTTCACAATATCTTCCATCATTTTTTTGCCATATTGAGCTGGACTCGTGGGTTTGTCGCTTTTTCCATGACCTCGGCAATCCACCAAAATTAACCTGTTATTATCTTTTAAAGTTCTAATCCAGTTTGTTAATCTCCAATTGAGTTCGATATTTGAGGCGAATCCATGGATCATTATCAAATCAGGACCGTTTCCTTCAATTTCGTAATATATTTTAACTCCTTCATTTTCAAAAAAGGGCATTTTCGTTTATCCTAACTGTTTTATTCATAATTAATCTAAATTGTTTAAATTTTAATTACTCACATTATTTAAATAAGTTTATTTCTTCTTTCTATTTAGATTACAATAAAAGAAAGGTAATTACTTCTTATGATTGAAAAAGAATCTAAACAAAAGCAGAATTCTACAATTATAATGATAATAGGGATAATTTTCTCATTTCTTGGAATTTCATTTATGAGTATCCCGTTCCCAAATACAGTTGTGATTGAGAATTTAGGACAATTTGGTATCGCAGAAGGTGTAACATATACAATACACTATAATTATCCAATGTTTTCAAATAATCAAAAACTAACTATTAGTCTAGGGGCAGTTAACAGTTCTTTTTCAATATTAGTACTTAATGATAACGACCACGGAGCTTGGATTAATGAACAAGGAGGATATCTCCCTTGTTACGCGGAACAGAATATTAGTGGAGTCTATAAAACCCTTCATCTAAATCAACCTTTTATTGGTGTTATAAATATTATTATAACTGCTGAAACTTTATTAGAAATATATGGAACAATTCAAACAAACTATTCATCTCACTATGTTATGGAAGGGTTAATACCTTTAATGATTGGAATTATTTTAGCAATATTTTTAGTATTACGGAAATATAGATTTAAAAAACCTAAGATAAAATAGATTTGAATTTCCACATTTTTTTTTTTATCTTATTGGAGTGTTTTTTAAGTTTTTGTCGATTTAAGACTCTTTTTATTGAAAATTTTCAAAAATTAGAAAATTTTTCAATCTGACTTTGTAGTTATGTTCATTTATTTCCATATAAGTTAAACAGTTTTTAGAGACTCAAATTTATCTTAAAAAATAAATTAAAAATTTAAGAAGAAAATGAAATAAATAATAAAGTTTTTAAATGTCATCTCACAATAATATAATAATAGGGAATTTATTCCCACAAAAATAAAAGGTGATGTAAAAAAAATTGATAAAATGTGAAAAATGTGGAAAACATCATGCGTTATATCACGATTGCAATCAGATTTCGATAAGTCATGGAGTAGTGTTTCAAGACGACCGAAAATGTTACGATTGGAATTGTTTTTTAACCAAAGCTTCAAGTATTTACAAGATTGAAGAACGAATCTTAGATAGTTATTTTAACGATTCAAAAGTTAACCCGTTATTCGCTTATGAATAAATTCGTTTGAAAGTTTTTATTATTTCCTTATTTTTATAACTTAACTAAAGAATTTTAACCTTTTAATTCAAAATAGATAATTTCTTATATTTTTTTTAAGACCAGTCATTATGCTTCGAGAAGTATTTGAGTCAGATATCGCTATTATTGGACATTTTGCGAAGGATATTATAGAAATTGATGGAGTGAGCAAATCAGCATTAGGAGGATCTGTATTCTACGGTGGAATCGCAGGAAGTCGAATGGGTTTAAAAGTAGCGATTATTACCCGTTTAAAAAGCGAAGATTTCCTAGATTTAGAGATTTTTGATAAAAACAATATAAAATACTATGCGAATCCCGCTAAAGAAACATCTGGGATTAAAAATATATATTTGTCGCAAAATATGGAATTTAGAAGTTACAAACCTTTAGGTTTTGCAGGTGCATTTACTAAAGAAGAAATTCCTCAAATTGATACAAAATATTTCGTTATAGGTCCGATTCTCGCGGGCGAAATCGACTTAGAACTGTTAGATTATTTGTCTGAAATATATAGTGGCAAATTAGGTCTTGATATACAAGGATTTATTAGAGGTTTAAAGGATAACAAAATACAATATTACGATTTAACCGAAAAAGAAAAGGTTGAGATAATATCTAAAGTAAATTACTTAAAACTTGACACCACCGAAGCGAAAGTCCTTACAAATCTATCTTCAATACCGAAAGCAGCAAAACTACTAAACAAATTGGGACCGAAAGAAGTTCTTATTACACACGAAGAAGGAGTCAATGTAAGCGTTAATAACAATTCTTACTTTTTTCCTTGGAAAAATAAAAGGAGCATAGGAAGGACGGGCAGAGGCGACACGGCGTTTATCAGTTATTTAGGTTCCAGGATAACTAAAAATCCTGAGGAATCATTGAGATTCTCCGCGGCTTTAACTTCTCTTAAAATGGAATCAATTGGACCATTTTCTTTACCCTTATCTCTCGTTGAAAAACTTATAAAAGAAGAATACTCGTAATCTATTAAATAATATAAAATAGAAGAATTTTAAAAGTTAATTTATATGGATAAATTACTATTTGCCCCACATTCTTATCATTTCCCTTGTAATGATATATCTCATTATTTCCGATGTGCCTGCTGAGATTTGTCCGATCTTTGCATCTCGATAATAGCGCTCTAAAGGATATTCTTCGGAGTATCCAAGGCCTCCTGCAATTTGAACTGCGTCTTGAGTAATTCTCACAGTAGCGTCAGCGATACGAGTTTTAACAGCAGCAACGGAAGCTCTACAGTTATACCCATCATCAAGCATTCTTGCGATTTGCGCGATTGCCATTCTGTTAAGTTCTATATCCATAAACATTTCACTAAGTTTGAATGATATTCCTTCAAAAGAATAGATAGGTTTTTTGAACTGAACTCGCTTATGAGCGTACTTGTAAGCTACTTCTAAAGCGCTTCGAGCAAGACCAAGGTATTGAGAAGCGGTAAATGTTCTTTCGCCATCAAGACCGAATAATAAAACATCCAAACCTTCGTTCTCTCTATGAAGAATATTTGCAGCTGGCACTTTACAGTCTTCAAATCGAAGATGAGAATTGGGCATCCCTCTACGTCCCATATGCTTATATTCCTTAATAACTTCAAATCCCGGAGTATCCGTTTCGAAAATGAATGCCGAAATACCTTGATGCGCCCTAACTTGATCGTTTGTTTTTGCGTACAAACAAATGTAATCGGCAACGCTACCGTTTGTTATGAAACATTTCTCTCCGTTGAGAACATAATGGTCGCCTTCCTTTATCGCTTTTAATCTCATCCCCCCAATTGCGTCAGAACCACCTGTAGGTTCTGTTATACCAATAGCACCTATTTTCGTCCCGTCAGCTATCCCTGAGAGGTACTTCTTTTTTTGCTCTTGAGTTCCGAATTCTATAATTGGTCCCGCAAACAAGCACGAAGACGCTCCAAAGATCCCCGCAAGAGCGTAGCTGAAAGCTGTGAGCTCCTCGCCAAAGATTGTTCGGTACAAAATTCCTTTCCCTAAACCTCCTACTTCTTTTGGGATTATAATATTCAAGTAAGGTTTCATCTTACGTAAAATTTCTACAGCTAATTCTATATTCCTCTCCCGATCTATCTTTTCAGCCACAGGTTCGACATGGTTTTTACACCACTCACGAACTTCCATGCGAAAATCGTTTTCTTCCTTAGTATAGAAGTGTAATCTATCCGGCATGCACGAATAGCCGTACTCAAATTCCAAATCTTCAAAATGAACATGTCCTTCCAAATACATCACATTTAAGTTTTAATTTATTTTCTAATAACATCTAAAATAAAAGATTATTTTTTAAATTTGATATGCATTTTAAAAAACATACTTTAACATATTAATTAAATCTAAACAATAAATTGGTAATTATTAATGAGAGTCGGTGGAATTATCGATATATCAACCAAAGACATCCCAAACAAATCTACAATGGTGATTTTCACCGTTGGTTGTAATTTAAACTGCGGATTTTGTCATAATAAGTATTTATTGCATAAAAGCGTAGGAAAAGACATGAAAGTTTCAGAATTGCTGGAACAAATCAAAAGTAATATGTTAGTGAGTGGAGTTAGCATTTCAGGTGGAGAGCCTACGCTTCAAAAAGATTTACCCGAATTGTGCAATGAAATAAAAAAGATTGGAAAATACATCAGTATAGACACAAATGGAACAAACCCGAAAATTATATCGAAAATTATACCTAATATCGACAGAATAGCTTTAGATTTGAAGGGACCGTTAAACAAGAAAAGATTAACGAAAATTACGGGAAATCTAATGGATCCTAATCATATAATTGAGACTTTTAATATTGTTAATAAATGTGAGGGTATTGATTTTGAAGTTAGGACCACTTATGTAGAAAATTTAATGAAACCAAAAGACATCGATAAAATAATTTCGTTTCTGAGAAGAAATGAGTTTAGAGGAAACTTTGTGCTGCAACAATATCAATATTCTGAAGGGGTTGGTGATGAATTTAAAGAAAAATTTCAAAAACCAGAGCATATTATATTACTCAACATTTTAAAGCCTTATAGAAATTTAGATCTACCTTTTCAAATTTATTTAAGAGACGATATTATGGGTTATTGTATTATAGATAAATTATACGACTATCTTGATGAATAATGGACGAAGAAAAGATAATTGCGGATGTACAATCCTGTATTGATTGTATGATATGTTTAGATGTGTGCGATACTTTCGCAGTTACTCAGAACGAACTACTATCTCCAAATGGGAGATTAAAAATTGTTGATAAAATATTTAACAATCAGAACATTACTCAAGAGGAGATTAAGAGCATCTACACTTGTACGCTATGTGGATTGTGCGACCTTACTTGCCAACAAAGCATTCACATTGCTGACGCAATCCACGCTTCCAAAATAAAACTAGTAGAAATGGGTTTAGGACCTCTTGAAAATCATAACAAAATAATAAAAAATATTGAAGAACAAGATAATTCCGTTAATGGTAAACGAGAAGAAAGACTAAACTGGATGTCAGAAAAGTATAGAGAGTCTGAAACTTTTGAGACGGGAGATTCGGATACGTTGTTATTCTTGGGTTGCATGTCATCGTTTCGAGTAAAAGAAAGCGCAAGTGCTTCTTACGAGCTTTTAAAAGAAGGTAATTTCGATTTTAAGATATTTGAAAAGGAACCTTGTTGTGGAGAATACGCTTATTCCGCAGGTAAATTAGACTTTTCAAAGAAAATCTTTAATGAAAATTTTGATCTCTTCAAACAACACGGAATTAAAAACATTATTACTACATGTGGTGGGTGTTTTTACGCGTTTAATAACTTATATCCAAAATACCTTCAGAATTACGATATTCCAGTTAAACACGTCATCCAAGTTATTCACGAATTAGAAAAGAATGGCAAATTGAAATTTCAGCAATCTAACGGTACAGTTACTTACCATGATTCTTGTAGGACAGGAAGAAAAATTAAAAACATTGATGTTTACGACGAACCCAGAGAACTATTAAATTTGTGTGCCACAGTTAACGAGCTCAAGGCAAATAGAGAATTAACTGCGTGTTGTGGGGCGGGTTCTGGAATTAGAGGGGTTGATAGTAGTTTATCAATAAAAATTGGTAAGAAAATTTTTGACGAATTAGAAACTCGAGATATAATTACATCGTGTCCCTTATGCGTGTTCAATTATAGATACGTAAATTACAAAACTCAATCTGAATATAAAACTAAATACATAACCGATTATCTTTTAGAAGCGTTAAAAAAAGAGTGAAAAAGGGGTGAAATGTTACGAGCGAAAACGATAAGAAAACTAAAGATGATGACCTTGAAGACGAGTTAGAAAAACAATGGGAAATGCAAGATCAAATTCACAAAGTTTGTAAAATGAAAGGAGATACAGAAGAAAAACAAAAAAAATGGAAAGAAAAATATAGTTAATTTTTATTGTATCTTTCCTGGTCTAACAATACAGGGTTGCTGTCGATGGCGATGTGGTTTTGCTCCTTGTAACCTGATTTCTCTCCTTTTCTTAGCCTCTTCATAACGCCGTTTTTCTTCTTCGGTCTCAGGAATTAATCCTGGGACCTCAGTTGGTTTGTCATCTTTATCAATAGCGACAAATGTGAGATAAGCAGACCCAACATGTGTATGAACCCCTGTCTTCAGGCATTCTGCCTCCACTCTGACGCCAATTTCCATCGAAGTTCTAGATACAAAATTTATTGACGCTTTTATGAATATGAGATTTCCAATATAAGCTGGCGAGATAAAATCAAATCTGTCGACTGAAGCAGTAACTACATTAGTATGGGTATGTCTAGCAGCCACAATAGCCCCTGCTTGGTCAACAAGTTTTAATAAATTGCCACCGTGCACGTTGCCAGCGACATTTGCGTGCTCTGGCATCATAATCTGCGCAAGTTCTACTCCGGATTGTGAAACTGTTTTAGCTTCCAATATAATATACCTCTATTTAACTGATTTTCTTTAAGAATAAAAATGTTAAGAGTAATAATAAAAATTATTCTTTTAAATTATAAAATAAAAAAAACCAGTTATGTTCTCTATTCAAATGAGAGAAATTTAAATTAAATTCTAAATTCTATTATTCAATATTTTAAATTATGAATAATGATTTAAAATAAATAACACATTAAAAGGAAAAGTGATAAAAAATGCCAAGTTTTAAAGAAACTTACGAAGCAATAAAAGAAGATGTTTCAAAAGGGGAGAAAAACTTCAATGTAAGCTGTGAAATGCTGTCAGAAGGGATGCAATGTAGAGTTACCATGGGAGCTTCAAAACACGAAGTCATAATTGATGCCCCTGTAGGCCTAGATGGTACAGACCAAGGAGCATCTCCATTATTAGCCATATTAGGCTCTATTGGTGCTTGTATTATTGCAGTTACAAGATTTTGGGCGTTAATTATGGATATAAAAATCGAATCAATGACTGTGAATTCAAGAGGCCATATAAATCTCGCAGCTCTTTTTGGACTTGACGACAAAATGCTTCCAGGCTACGATAAGCTTGAACCTGTCGTTAGAATTAAAGCAGATGCGCCTAAAGAAAAAGTAGAAGAAATGATGGAAAAAGTATTTAGTCATTGTCCAGTTATCACCAACTTCAATGGAGCATCTCCAATTAAACCTAAGTTACAAATTAGAGAATAAACTCTTTTATGTTTTTTTTAAATAAAAAAAATTAGATTTTTTATAATAGATGAAATAAATCAATGGTTCACTACCTTCATCAATAGAAATTAAGAGAATTTCACGTTAGACTGGCTTAAAGGACAAAAGCTAACATTTGAGAGTATTTATGACATGAGAAAATAACCTTATAATTTGTTATATCCCGCTAAACCTAATTAGCAAAAATATTAATTGATTTATACCCCAATAGTTTGAAATGTATAAAAAGGAAAGTAACCTAATTATTAACTACTTACAAATAATATCTTACTATTATGGCGAAAATAATATGAAATCAAGTGTAAATTCAAAAATAATAATTTTAATCGCTTTAGGAATCCTTTTCGCTTTCTCACCAATAATTACTTCTAATTTTATTTTTAATGCGGGAAATAACAAGACTAGTTCAGAATATGATGATGATATTACTATAGATTATGAAAATTTGAAAATCTCGGCAACATCTGGGAAAATTCATATTGATGGTAATTCTGGATGGGTTGCTTTTAAAAATGCTGGAAAATGTACTGGTGAAGGCACTTATTCCGACCCTTATATCATAGAAGATTTGGTAATCAATTCTGAAGGTTGGGGAAGTTGTATCCTAATTGAAAATTCCGATGTGTACTTTAAAATTGAGAATTGCTTCGTTTACAGTTCAGGAGGAGTTTATAGAGAACCTGTAGAAACTTATACAGGAATAGAATTATCAAATGTAAACAATGCCTTGATAATCTCAAATAATTGTTCGTCGAATGTGGTAGGGATATTTTTAGCTTATAGTGATAATAACACCATTTCGGGAAACATTGCATATAATAACAACAGATATGGGATATATTTAAGTTATAGTAATAAAAACACCATTTCGGGAAATATAATGAATAAATGTGGATTAGGATTATATGGTTCTGATATTAAGGAATTAAGTTCCCATAATATAGATACTACAAATCTTGTGAATGGAAAACCTTTATATTATTACTCCAATGAAGTAAATTTAGAACCAAACAATTTTACTAATGCCGGGCAAGTTATATTAGCCAATTGTACTGATTCACTAATATCAAACGTAAACATTTCTTATTGTACTACAGGAATTTCGTTATTTTATTGTAATACCAACACCATTTCGGGAAACACCGTAAATAGTAACTCTCATTATGGGATATATTTATCTTATAGTGACTATAACTCCATTTCGGGAAACACAGCAAATAACAACTTTAATGGGATAGATTTATATTATAGTGATTATAACTCCATTTCGGGAAATATTTTAATTGGTAATGGTGATTGCATCTGGGAAAGAGAATGCCAAGGAAATGAATTTAGTGATAACGGTTCTTGTACTTATGGTCAAGCAGACGATATAATTCCTGGATATAACCTATTCTTTCTACTTGGTATTCTATCCGTTATAGCAATCATTCTTAGTAAAAAAGTAAAGAAATCCTAAAATCTAATTTTTTTTTCATTTTTTTAAATACTTAATTCTTAACCCTCTTTATTACTATCTTAAAGTATCAAAATCTAAAAGAAGTTCCTCTGCGAATTCTACCAACTATTTTATTTGCTCTAAGCCTCGTATTTGAAATTTAATTTTGTATTCTTATTGTATAATATTGAATAAAAGATAATTTTTACACTCTATAGTGTCTATTTTAATGGAAATTTAGGGTCTCTTTTCTCAAAAAAGGCGGCAGAAGCTTCGTTTACGTCTTTTGAGCTAAATGTTAAAACTATTGATGAGTTTTCAAATTGTAGTATGGTTTCTAAGCTTGGGGAATCTAAAGATAAATTGATTGCTTGTTTAGTCATTCTTAATCCCAGAGGACTTTTAGTTAAAAGATTGTTTGCAATCTCTAGAGCTGAATCCATTAAGTCATCCTTTTTTACAACTCTTAAAACTAATCCTATTTTTTCAGCTTCAATACCATCAACAATCTTCCCGCTATATAGTATTTCAGCTGCTCTTGACATTCCAATAAGTCGAGGAAGAAAATAACTACCACCCACATCTGCACCAGTAAGTCCAATATTAATGGAAGCGTTAATAAATTTTACATCTTCACTGGCAATCCGTATATCTGCTGCCATTGCGAATCCAAATCCCCCACCTGCTGCTGCTCCGTGTATAATTGCAATTATAGGTTGACTAATTTTTCGCATTTTCACATATATTTGACTTATACGCCATTGATGATACATTTTCCTTTTTAATGGCTCTGGAACGTTTAGAAAGTGGTATTTCTCATAACCTACGGGTGTCTTCTTTGAATTTAAAATTAATCCTTCTTGTAAATCAGTTCCAGCACAGAATGCTCGTCCCATTCCCCCAAAAATCACTACACGACAATCTAAATTTGTCATCAAATGGTCTAATAATTCATGTAACTCTTCCTCCATTTGAAAAGAAATAGCATTTAATTTGTCTGGACGATTGAGTTTTATAATACCAATACCATTTGGTTTCAGTTCAAAATTTATTGTTTCAAAATTCAATTTTTTTCACTTTATTCTTATTTTAATATTCTCCATTAAGAATTAATTCATCATTAATGTGATGGATTTTGTCCAGATAATCGTTAAAACGATTCAAAATAAGCCTCCTTTAATATCTTGGGCTTCATATAAGGATTGAGGGCTTCAATTGTGAGTAATTCTATCTTTCTCTGCAAAAGACCTTCTAATAAAAAAACTAATTCGATAAAATTATCATAATTTTTTTTCCCCTCATCAAACTCGACTATTAGATCGACATCACTCTCATTAGTATGCTCTCCTCTTAAAACGGAACCAAATAATCCTATCTTTTTAACATTATGCTTCTTTAATTTTTCTTTATTTTGCTTTAGAAGCTTGAAAATATCTTCTTTATTTAGAGCTTTCATGTTTTTCTCATTCAATAGGTATTATTCATATTTATTAAATATATTCATCCTAATACTTTTTTATACTAATGATTTATTAATAAATGACGAATATTTGAGTCATCTAAATCCGGGTTAGCTCAAGGGATATTTTGGATCTCTTTTTTCGAAAAAGGATTGAACACCTTCCATAATGTCATCTGAAGTAGAACAAAGCATTTGTGCACGATTTTCTAATTGAAGAATCGTTTCCAGACTTGGGGAATCAAGAGATAAATTAATTGCTTGTTTGGTCATCCTTAACCCTAAAGGGCTTTTACGCAACATATTTTCAGCCAATTCAATAGCAGTTTCTAATAATTTTTTTTCTTCTACCACTCTTAAAACTAGTCCAATCTTTTCAGCTTCAGAAGCGTCGACAAATCTTCCCGTATATAAAATCTCTGCTGCTCTTGACATCCCTATAAGTCGAGGAAGGTGATAACTAGATCCTAAGTCTGCGCCAGAAAACCCTACATTAATAAATGCATTATTAAATCTTGCTTTTTTGCTGGCAATCCTAATATCTGCGGCTAAGATAAAAGCAAAACCTGCTCCAGATGCAGCACCCTGAATTAAAGCGATAATTGGTTGACCAATCTTACGCATTTTCACGATAATTTGACTGGTGTGCCACTGAGCGTATAATTTTGCCTTTATAATATCTTTATCGGGAGCATTTAGAAAATGAAACTTTTCTTTTAATTCTGGTGGCTTCTTTTTAGACTGTAAAATCATCGATTCTTTCAAATCCAAGCCAGCACAGAACGCTCTCCCTTCTGCTTTTAATATAACAACACGACAATCTAAATTAACCATTAAAGAGTCAAATAAAGCGTGCAAATCTTTAATCATCTGAAACGACATAGCATTTAATTTATCAGGACGATTAAGTGTTAGTATTCCAATTCCATTTTCTTTTAATTCAAAGTTTATAGTTTCAAATTTCATTTTTTTTCATTTTATTTTATTAATTTTTAATACTACTAATCTGTAAAACCAGTATTATTTTAAATCATCAATGAAGTTAATTTTTACGAGAGTTGATAATTCGCTAAAAACTTTCTCGATTTCATCCTCTTTTTTCATGTAAATAGGAATATCTAACAATTTTGCGGTTGCCAAGCTATAACAATCAGCAAGGGAAATAGCAAAATTACATTTTAAGTGAGCTGCCTCATCTCTTAATTTTTTTTCAGAATATATCGTAAAATCTTTTAAAAATTCAGAGGTTATCTTGATTGCATTTTCATGCCCTTTTTGTCGACATAATATGTACTTAAGTTCAGTATCCACGAGAGGTGAAATGTAAAACTTTTGGATCTGTGTAATTGAAAGAACCTTTTGAAAAAAATCTTTACCCATTGGAGTTTCATCTAAAACTTCCATTAAAACGGATGTATCAACGACTATTGATGTATCATCGATTAGTGTATCTTTCTTCTCGTTCAAGATCAACCCTCCTTGATTCTATAAGTAAAGATCTACCTTCTCCCTTAAGAATTCCTTGAAATTTTTTAATATTATTGAGAAATTCTTCTTTATTTACTTTTATTACTTTTTCTTCAAGTAGGAATTCAATTGCCTCGTCATAAGTAATTCTTCTTCCCCATTTTTTCTCAAGTCTATTTATAAGTTCAAATAACTTGTTTTTGATTTTCTTTGAAATCTGAATAGTAGTACTTGCCATAATTTATTCACTTTATTATTCTTATTATAACTATTATAGTCGCTATAATTATTATAGAATTCTAATTTATAAATTTAAATATGTCATTCAAAATAAAGTTGTAATTTAACCCTGTAAATTTTACAGCGAGCTTAAAGTCTTTTTAGCTATAGAAAACAATGTGTGTAAATGTGTCTCAGTTAAATGAAAGTGCAACTCCCAATTATCTTCAGTTAGATAATCACTTATAGTAAAAATAGCTCCAGCTCCGACATTCAAATGCTTCGCTACCGCAAATATGGCAGCAGCTTCCATTTCGACGGTTAGAACTCCTTCTTCTTGATATTTTTTAATCTCAGCTATAGTTTCGCGATAAGGTGCGTCAATCGTCCAACTTGTTCCTGTATGGTAACTTATATTCAAACTTTTTGCGACTTCAATCATTCTTTCTGTTAACAATTGAGAGGGATAAGAATATTTTTCACTTGGTAAATAATGATGCGATGTTCCCTCGTCTCGGATCGCTTTTGTGCATATTATATTGCTTCCTAATTGTAAATTTTTTTGTAAAGAGCCAGCCGTTCCGATCGAAAGAAACGATTTAATTCCAAACGCGTTAAGCTCTTCCATTAAAATTGCTACTATAGGGGCTCCAATTCCAAAATTGCCACATATACCGATCTGATTGTCGTTTTCATTTAGCAGGTAAAAATAATCTCCAAAAACGCTATCAATTTTTTTAAGAGAATAATTTTCTAATATATAATTAAAGATAGTAGGAGAATAACATATTATTACTCCTTTAGGGGGATCTATATCGGGATATCTTCCAAGTTCTTTTTTATACCTCCAGAAATCTTTAGCGTTAACAAAAGATTTCTCGCGGTATTTATTCGGATAATTTGGGAAGGTCATATTTTTTGAAAAGTTTTAGAGAATTTGAAATTACTTGAAAAATACTAATACTTTAAATTTTATCTAATAAACTAAGCCAATTGGGTAACTCTTGAATATTATTGTTTCCAAAATTGATATTTTCAATCGATTTTAAAGCACTCAAGACATCTGGGACGGTTGAAAAGTTATTCCAACTTAAATCAATATTTTCAAGGTGCGAAAGCTCACTCAAAGAATCGGGTAAATTTGTTAAATAATTACAGCTTAGATTCAGATATTTTAAATTCTTCAATAAGCTAATTGATGTTGGTAGTTGATTTCTCAACGATAAACTCAACTCTAAAATGTGCTTATCTTTGATTATACAAACTATATTTTCGTCGTAGATCAATTTATTAACGGATTCCCAGTAAAAAAGGTTGTTATTGTTTATATTTAATCCCAAATCTAATAAGAAAGGAACTTCCTCAAGAATGAGATTATATTTTAAAGAAATTTGTTCTAACCTCTGAAAATATATCTGATTTAAAGCTTCAGACAAATAACTCTGGCGATTTTTTAACATACTTCCAAGTAAACTTAGAACTTTGGACGATTTGTCGTTTAGAATGGCCCATTCTAAGGATTTTAAACCCACCTCTAAGTAATTTGATAATATAATTTCAGCAGAAATTATCCTAATATCTTCGTATTCATCAGAAATTAGACAACTTTCTATTATTTTAAAAATCGCCCGATTTCTAACATTTAGCTTGTTTAAAACATTTAGACTTTCTAACCTTAGGCTTGTATCATCAGATTTTTCTATAATTGAAATTAGAAATTCAATAGCTTCAAACTTTGTTATTTTATTCTTAATTATTTTCTGGTAAATACTATTTGGGTTTAAAATATCTTTCATTTCGAGTTATTTGCTAAAATAATTTATATGTTAAATAATATAATAAAAAATTTTAAGATAATTGTAAATCACTTAATCACTCAAAGCAATTTCCACTTATTTTTTAAAATTTAAAAATCTTTATTAGATTGAGAATTTATAATAATAGTTATTTATACATTTGAATTAAAATTTCAGATAAAAAATTGATGGCTAGAACTAATTCTAATCGAGTCCTAAAGTTAAAAAATAATTTATTATCAAGCAAGTACGAACTCTGCGTTGAACGCATGAAATTTTTCACAGAAATTTATAAAAAATACCCTAACGATCCAGAGGTTATTAAAAGGGCGAAGGCAGTTGCACATACATTAAAAAATATGACTATATTTATTAGAGACGATGAACTACTTGTTGGAAACGAAACGAGTAAAAATTTAGGGGAAAAAATTAATCTCGATCTCCTGAGATATAACAACAGTTTAGAAAAGAGAGCTACATTTAAAAAACTAAGAAGGCGGAAATTGCAACCCTTTTATATCGAGGAAGCTGAGATTGACGAGTTATTAGATATAATACCGTTCTGGAAAGGAAAATCATTAGGTGGCCGGATTAATAAAAGATTGCTCGAAGAAAAGCTAATCACGGGAGAAGGGCCAATCGCGTCTTTAGCACCAAATATATCCATTCAAATTGGAACTACAGAAGGACATATATGTGCGGGATACGAAAAGCTTTTAAAATTAGGATATAAAGGTATCATTGAAGAAGCTGAATTATTTCAATCGCGATTAAATAAAAACGACGAAGATTATCAAGACAAGTTTAATTTTTACGATTCTGTTAAAATATATTACGGAGCGGCAATAGATTTTGCGCAGAGGTTTTCAGATCTCTCATACAATATGATAAAAACTCAAAATGACGATGTGCGTAAAAGTGAGCTCAAAATAATTGCAGATATGATGAAAAAGTTCACTGAAGAACCTCCCGATACATTCTACGAAGCTGTTGAATTTATTTGGTTTTCTCAAAATATCGCAAATATAATCTATCAGCGAAGCGTTGTAGCTCTAGGTCGATTAGATCAGATACTATGGTCTTATTACGATAACGATCTTAAAAGCGGGAAAATCAATCGGGATACCGCCTTAGAATTAATAGAAGAATTAAATTTGAAGCTAACATGGAATGTTACTTTGTTATCGGCAGATATTTCGTTAATAGCTAATGCCCTTGGTCAAAATACACAAACAATTACTATTGCAGGAATGGACACAGATGGAAATGACGCAACAAACGAATTATCTTTCCTTTTTCTTGAAGCATACAAAAACATAAAGGTTTTTACCACCGACTTATCGGTTAGAATTCATAACAACACGCCAGAACATTTTTTCGAAGAAGCTATTAAAGTTTTTAAGTTCACATCGGGGATAGCTTTCTATAACGATGAAATCATCGTTCCAGGGCTTAAAAAAGTAGGATATTCGCTTGAGGATTCTCGGAATTACGTTTTAATAGGATGCGTAGAGCCCACCGGTCAAGGAAATAGTTTTTCGACAACGGCTCGTATGTTTATGAACTTACCAGGAGTGTTAGAATTAACGCTAAACAACGGATATAGCTATTTATCGGGAAAAATAGACGGTTTACAAACTGGTGATCCGGCGGGGTTTTTATCTTTCGAGGAGCTATACAACGCTTTTATTCGTCAACTTAAACATAACATTGAATTCTCTGTTAAAATAGCAGAAGTGGGAGATCTTGAAGCCATGAAATACGCTCAGCACTCATTTATCTCCGCTACACTAAATGGTTGTTTAGAAAATGGAAAGGATTACGTGTGTGGAGGTGCTAAATATAACTTTTCTTCCATAACTGCTTACGGATTCGCTACTTTAGTTGACTCATTATATAACATAAAGAAGATAGTTTATGATCAAAAATCAATGTCATTACCCGAATTAATTGAAATTTTAAATTCAGACTTTAAGGATAACGAAGTAACTTGTCAAAAGTTAATTAATAATTACGAAAAGTGGGGAAACGATAAAGCCGAGATCGATTCCCTTGCTATTGAATTGTGGGACTTATTTACTCAAGAAGTAGCTAAGCATAATTCGATAAGAAATGGTCAATACAACGCTGGAGCGTATTCAATGGGCATCCATGTATATGAAGGAATTTTAACACGCCCAACAGCTGATGGCAGAAAAGCGGGTAGACCAATCTCAAATAGCTTATCACCTGTAAACAATGTTGAAAAGAATGGGATTACTGCGATATTAAATTCAATAGCAAAGTTAAATTACGACTACGCTATGAATGGAATAGCCGTTAACGTACGAATCCATCCTCAAAATTTGGAAAGTCAAGAAAATATAGAAAAGTTTTATCACTTGTTAAAATCTTACTTTGAAAAAGGAGGTATGCAAATTCAACCTACTGTAGTATCAACTGAAACGTTAAAAGACGCACAAATCCACCCCGAGAACTATACCGACCTAATCGTCAAAGTTGGTGGTTATAACGCTACATTTATTGATCTAGGAAAACCCATTCAGAACGACATAATCGATAGATTAGAAAATAAATTTTAGAAAGTAGAAATCTTAACTTAATGCTCGATGTCATGGAAGCCTATGTCCTTATTATCCTCATTCATTCTTTAAACTAAATTTTTAAAATATTTACAAAATTTTTAAATTTAAAGAAATTAAGTGTAAATTATGCCAGATATAAAATTGTTAATAAATGGGGAAAATATCCCATTAAATCCAATTATGACTGAGATTCTAACTAATATTAACTTAGGATTTATTAGTGCGTTAAAAAAAATTCCTGAAGATAAAAAAGAAGTTAAAATCGAAATTAAATTATAATTTTATTTTTTTTTAATTTTTTCGCACTTTAAAATACATATTAGGTTTTTTTAAATAATTTGATGAATATTTATTAAAATAAATAAAGAAAAGAAAAAAATAAGAATGATTATCATCAAATGTGCTAAATGTAAAGAGAATATTATTAAATACGTGAAATTGGGAAAAGGAAACGTCCATCGCTGTTATAAAAACCGTATTCAAAAATATTATGTACAACTAAATAATAAAGAGTTAAATTGTCCTAATTGTGGAAAAGTAATAGGAACTGATCGAGGATATTATATCAAAATGAACCATCATACATTCACATACTCTGGAACAATTAATTAATCTTAGAAAACTATTTTAATTTAGAATCCTCGTTTCCATCTGGAAGAACATAATCAGGTGATATATATCCCTCTTCTTCAAATCTTTTTTTCCGAATACAATTTTTACCTTCGTTCCAGCAATAGTTTTCAACCCACTTTTTATCTATCAAACCTTTATCATAAGCTCGTTTCATCGCAGATGTCTCATCATACCAGCAACAAATTTTTTTTTCCATACATATTTATATTTTTATATAATTATTATTTTTAGTAAATAGGTAAATAGGGAATAAAAATTTGGACGAGGACCTATATCGTTTAGCAAGTAAATGGATCTCCGAATCAACACATTTAGTAGCTTTTACCGGGGCAGGTGTTTCCGTAGAAAGCGGAATCCCAACATTCCGTGGAGAAGATGGATTATGGAACAAATATAATCCTATTTTTTTAGAAACTAATTATTTTTTAACGCATCCGAAAAAATCTTGGAGTTTAATTAAAGAAATATTTTATGATTTTTTTGGACGTGCAAAACCTAACGATGCCCATTATGTGCTTGCTGAAATGGAAAAAAAAGGATACGTTAAATCAATAATAACTCAAAATATTGATAACCTACATCAAGAAGCAGGGAGTAAAAATGTTTTAGAATTCCATGGAACCTCGCAAACATTGACTTGTGTAACTTGTAATAGTAAATATAATAGCACTAATCTTCTTGTGTCAATTCCTCCTTATTGTCCTAAGTGTAATGGTCTATTAAAGCCAGATTTTGTATTTTTTGGAGAACCAATACCTCAAGAGGTTCTTAGTGAATCAATTAATGAAGCATCTCTCGCAGATGTATTTCTTTTAATTGGAACTACAGGAGAAATAATGCCTGCATCTACAATACCTTATATTGCAGAGAAAAATAGAGCAAAATTTATAGAAATTAACATTGAAGAATCAAAATATACCAATTCTATGGTCAATATTTTTTTAAAAGGGAAAGCGTCAGAAGTATTGTTAAAATTAATAGAATTTTTGAGTTAATAAAAAGTAATTTGTTCCGAGTTCTTTTGCCAAATAAATATAAAGCTAAAAAACCTCTAATCTATACTACCATCTCGTTTTAGAACCTAATTTAATGTCTAAAATTGGTGTTCCATTAATCGCATCGAGATTTTTGACGAATAAAGTGGTATCTTCAATTTTAACTAGTTTAACATTAGTAATTCCAATACGAGATAATCGATTAGGCGTCCGTGAAGCGAATATACCTACTTTTTTCCCGTCAATACCTCGAGAAAAGGTCGATCGAATCTTGTGCTGTTTATGAAAATAATATACAACAGTAATCCATTCATCCTCTTCTAATTTGTAAAGAAATGGTCGTTGAGATTCAAAAAGACGGATTTTAGAGACATTATCTCTACTCCCTTTCAGCCCAAATCCTTCCCCTCGTCCTAATTGATTCTCTACAAAACCGATTGGAAAGATCTTAAACGGCTTATTGTTCTGATATAAACAAGAATAGCATATGAATTTGTCATCAAATTCATCAAGTTGGTCTAATCCTTTTTCTTTTTTACATTTCGTGCAAACTGGCATAGCTACTAATTAGGTTATTGGTTAAAATATTAATTTCCAAAAGGTCTGGTTATTGTAAATTACTTTTTTAATCTTGTTCTGCGATGCTAGAGTATTCAATTGAAGTAATATGTCTTGTTCATTAAACTTTTTTGAACAAAATGTTTCAAAAATTTGTTCTTGTCTCATTGGATGTCTTTCAAGTAAGTTCTTTAATTCCATTTCAAAATTAGAACTAAAAACACTAAATTTTCCTCGCTCAGGAAAATTTATATTATTATATTCTCCAAAAACATCGTTTAAAATCGGAATGACGCTTTTATCGGGAATTTGCACCCAACTTTCAGTAGGAGGTCTTATTGGAACGTTAACGTCAATTCTATCGGGTTTGATTAAATCTAATTTATTTTTTATTTTTAATAGTTCTTCTTTAGAATCGTTAATTCCCTTCATTAACATTATTTCTATCCAGAATTTACCGTTGAATTCTTTCCTAAAATCAATGTATCCTTGAATCATTTTTTCATACTTTATGGAGGGATGAGAACGATTTATTTTAATAAATAACTTTTCATCTCCCGCATCTAAAGTAGGTAAAACAACATCAGAAAACATAAGTTCATACTTTACATCTTCGTGATATAATAAACTACCATTAGTGATTACACAAATTGGTTTTTCAGATAATTCCTTTGCTTTTAATATCAATTCTCCTATACTTTTGCATAATGTAGGTTCCCCACTACCTACAAATGTTATGTAATCAAACTTATTTTTATTAAGACTAATAGACTCTTCCATCTCTTTAATAATTTCTTCTTTACGGCAAAAATCTTTCCTCTCGTTCGTAAAATTAGTTGTTCTTCCTAATTGACAATATATACACTGATAATTGCAGGTTTTTGAGGGAATTGGGTCGATTCCTAACGAATTTCCTAATCGTCTACTAGGAACAGGTCCATACACATATTTCATATTCTTTTATAATTAATACGATGTTTTTAAAAATTTATTTTTATTTTGCCATTGATGCTTTATATCTATTTATCGCTCTTCTTAATGTTCTTATCGCTAAATCAGCACAATGTTTATGATCTTCCGGCAACCCTTTTAAAGCCGAGTCAATATCTTCCGGTTTCAAGGCTTCAGCAAAACTTAAAGATTTACCTTCTATAAGAAGCGTAGTTTGACACGCTGTTGCTAAGGATGCTCCACAACCGTCAATAACAAAATTTGCTTTCTCAATTATATTACCATTGATTTTTAAAAAAAATAACATTGAATCCCCGCATGGCCCTTTATACTTTTGTGAAATAGTGATATCTTCATCTGGAGGTTTTCCCCAATTTTTTGGATTGTGAAATAAATTAACGATATATTCGTTAAATTCTTTTATTTCTTGTTCCATTATCTCTTTTTGAAGCTTAGCGAAAAACTCATCAAAATTTTTTTCAGACATCTTAGACTGAATTACTATTTATTGTGTAATACTAGTGGTGATGATGATTACGATCGTTATCATCTGCTTCTGTATGGATTTTTTCTACTCCAATACCTTTACCACCACCGGGAGAACAAATGTTTTCGCCACCTTCTAAAGTTCCATCTAAGATTTTTCCAATAGTGTCGTCAACGCTGCCAATAACACCCCTAATAACTTCAATTCCATATTCGTTAAAAAAACCAATTGCTCTATGGCCTATTCCACCCGTGATCATACATGTTGTACCTTGCTCATTTATGAATTTAGGTATGCTTCCAATCGTGTGCCCTGGATTGGGAAGAACTATTCTCTCAATTACTTTATTATTGTCAATTGTAACAAATGTAAACGAAGGCGCTCGACCAAAATGCTGGGCAACATTTCCTGATTCTGTACATATGACTATTTTCAACTTTGAAACCACCTACTTTTTTAATTTTATTACTTATATTATATCTAAATTGATAATATTATTTTGAATAATTATTCTTTGATAATAATTCTTCTTATTCTTTGAATTTTCTAAATCTTCCAAAAATTTCAAAAATCAGAGATACTTTCTCTTTAGTATTTTTTCTTTTATTTTTGACTCTGTTATCGCAATTTTTTCTTTAAATAGAGAACATTTCTGTTCTTTTTAAAAATGTTAGTTTTAACTTAATATATTAAAGGATTAAAGAAAAGGAAGAGGTGAAAAATAATAAAATGTGATAAAAAATTAAGTAAACTTGTAATTATTCTTTTTATTGCTTTAACTGGAATTATGTCGATTTCACAAACAGTAAAAGCTGATGATTTTTATTCTATTTTAACACCGGTTGAGAACAGCATTTACCGAACAGGAGAATATTGCACAATTCGATGGGATACTAATAAGGAATTTTTTCAAGTAGACATATATCTTTTTAGAAATAACATACAAGTGAAAACTATTGCAACAGGTATAGCTAATCGGCGAGGTTTCCAATGGTATATTACAGGCATTTCAAAAGAATCCCATTATTACAAGATTAAAATTGTTGATAGCGATAACCCCTCTTTAAATGATTTTAGCGATTTTTTTACCATTGTTTTCCAACCTTCAATTAGCGTAACAAATCCGACTCCGACTTCATCATGGATAGTTTTAAATAGTTATAGAATTGGTTGGATTTCTCATGGTTTAATATCTCACGTTGATATTGAACTTTATAAAGATTCAAAGTATTTGGAGAATATAGCAAACCATATTCAGAATGAAGACTCGTATTTCTGGACAATTCCAAATGATCTTGAAGAATCTAATTTATATCAGATTGTTATAAGAGATTCTAACGATGGTAATGTATACGGTATTAGCAATTATTTCACAATAAAGAATTCTTCTAATGATGAAAAACCCGATGACAACGATGATGAAAGCGATGATGATAATAATAATATACCGAATAATTCTAAAACAATTTTAGGGTACAATATAATAATCTTAATTAGTATATTTGTAAGCGTATTTATCTTAATCTTTATTATGAAGAAAAATATGGATGTATATAATAGATATTTATAATTACCTTGAAAAACATGTCTAATACTGAAATAAGAATTAACTGAAGAATTTAAATAAATATTATTAAACGAACTAAAATCAATAAATTTGAACCAAAATTAGAAAAATTAAAGCTCAAATGGTTGATATAAAAAGGAAAAATTCTTGGCGTTATATTAAACCGGCTAAGGGAAAAGATTTAAATACTGCGAAATAATTGTTATTCCATAGAAAGATAAAATTCAACCGTAGTATATCTTTTGAAATATTAAAAAATTAATAGAAATAAAATAGGGAAAATATAACCGTGACTCCTGCGCTACCCTGGATTTTTGTCTTTTGGTAGTGCGTAAAGCACTCAATTACTACCCCTATTTTTTTTCTGACCTTATCTTTAGGTCGCAGCAGCAGGAGTCTTCCTTCTTTCCTTTGTTCTTGCTTAATTAGAATATGCCAAAAAATATGTAACTATCAGAAATAAATTGGAAAATTGCAGAAATAAATTGGAAAAATGTGTTATTAAAAGTATTAAGTAATAAATTCACATTTTAACATAACTTAATTCACTTTTCACTATAACCAATCTTTTTTCGTTGATTTTTTCGATTTTCACTGTTTTGACCATACCGAGTTATAGCAGAATGTGAAATATTGTATGAATCATAACAAAAAGTGAAATAGATCATCATTTCTAGCAGAAAGTGAAACGCAATGGAGAGAAAGTTTTAAAAAAAGTTGAAAACATATTCGAATACTATTGTCGAATCTCAGGTTTCGATATTTATAATAAGTTTTATCGTCCAACAAGATTAGTAGCTTATAGGATTTCCGAGGAATTGAGGAAATTAGGCGTGATTGACAGTTGCCATTTATCTGAAGTAGATAATCTAGTCAAAGATCATCTAAATGAAATTTTTGATTTTGAAAGCATCTTTAATAAAGGAAAGCAACAAGTTAATTGGATCCCAGATTCAGACACAATATCGGATTTTGTAAAAACAATATTAAAAGCCTCGCAAATGAAACTAGAATTAGTGAATCCGATTCAATCTGCTCGAATCTATAATATCTTATCAACAAACATTGAAAATATTCAAAAGGATTATTTGGATTTTCTTATTAACGCTAAAGATGGATTAGGGCTGCTTAAAGATTATCCCATTTCTCCCCGTAGGGTTTTGGTTCATGACATTATTATCTCTTTAGCTAAATACGAATTTTTTGCTCAAATCTTAAAAAGAGACTATCCTCTAAAATTAATTTCAATATTATTGTTTGGTCATAAAAGTCCTTTAAAAACATTTCTCGTTCAAGAAAATAGACCGTACCCTAACAAAATTTTATCTTTATATCTCCCATTTACAACGGATATAATAACAAAATTTGATAAACTTGATTTAACAATTACTTTCAAGCAAATGAAAAGCCTTCAAGAAGATATTTATGAAGATATTAAATCTTGGATTTTCTCTAATCCTTACAATGATGACCTCTATGTTAATGAAAATCCAATAAGAGGTTTTAAACCAATTAAGAAAGGCGAGCTATTTCCTGAATATGATTTTGTAGTAGCAGTATGGTTAATGAATGCAATTCATCAAAATAAAAAGGACCTATTATTTTCTGAATTAAAAGGATATCGCCCAAGCATATTTAAAAAGCTTTTGAGAAACTCCGATCCGCTACCTGAGAACGCATGGAGAACTCTTATGCATGGTATGTTGGACATCTACGAAATGGATTCTTCTCTTTATCCTGAAAAAACCGTCATCTATCGTAAATGTATCAAGGAGTCGGTAAAATACGCTAAGCTCAGAGGATTCAGCTTTTTCAACCCGAAAAGACCGGATTATCATAAGTATTTATTTAATGAAGAATACGTCGTTGCTTACAATGTAATTATGGAATTAGCAATGTTTCATGGTATTGATCCAGTTGACTTTACAATGCTAAAGGATGAGACTTTTAGTAAAGAATATCAGGTCGGGAAGGATAAGTTTGCTCGCCACGAGCCTTTTGGATATTCGCTTTCTCCGTTCAGCCAAGTCCTTACCACATTTAGACAAAATGTTGGAATATATAAAACTTTAACCAAACCTCAACAAAGAGTTGCTATTAATTTATTTAAACAATTAATGCTATTCGAAAAGCACGATGCTGGAGGTAATTTATTAGATATTGACCATACAGACATTATGAGAATTTACGGAGAGCAAAATTCATGGATATACAAACGATGGGGTAAGGGAATATGGCACGATGATCCAAAATTCATAAATACTCTAAATAAACTGAATCATTTAAGACGAGAAATACGGCAGAAATCATTAGATCAATATTTAAAAGATAATTGGAAAGTAGCATATAATCGATTTTGGGTGAACAATATTGCGAGCGGTAAGAGCAGGTGCGATTTGTACTATCTAATATACGAATTAGAAGGATTGGGCGACGATAATTTAGTACAAGACATCTTATCCATCGACTTCGGTCAACTTTTCGGCAATCTTTTATCTGACCACGGTTATCCGGTAAGGCTATAAATCCCTACTCCCATAATATTTAAATAAGCACATTTCTTTATTGAGGATAATGAAAAAGAAAAAAACTATTATTATCAAGGACCCCCATCTGCGAAAAATTCGGGATAATTTAAGAGTAGTGATAGACCGTGCAGTAAATAATGAAGTATCGAGGTTTTGGAATTTAATGATGCAGATCGATCGAAGCACGGATGAGGGGCGCGATCAATACTTTGCGCTTATGCACCAGAGGGACGCCCTCGAGATGATGGAGAGTAGTTCGACAATCCAGTGCGCCGCATGCAACTTCGGTATCGACAGAGATGTGCGATTTAATCCTTTTGACAAGGCATGGTACTGTATTGAATGTTACGACCTTATACGAGACCAATATTATAAGACGATGGCTAAAAAGAAAAAGGGCGAATTTATTGGCACCGATTATAACGAAGAATATGCCCGGAGCTTCACTGATTAACCACTTTTTTCATATCTAGCCTTTTTTTGAATTTCGCAAAATACATGCAAAATAACTGTCTAAATCTCTATAATTATTTATTATTTCTATAATTTTTTTTTGGATAATTATTCAAAACGCTTAAATACTCTCTTTGATATTTAATAAATAGTAATGAACAGATAATGAATGATTATCCAAAATAGCATTCAAAATCTGAATTTAAAAATATTAAAAACCAATAAAAAAGAGATGATGTTAAAAAATGCCCGGTGGAGATAGAACTGGACCTAGAGGTTTTGGTTCAATGACAGGAAGAGGTTTAGGATATTGTGCGGGATATAACAGTCCTGGCTATGCAAGTGGCGTAGGTTTAGGTTATGGTCGCGGTTATGGCCGAGGGATGGGTTGGGGTGCTGGACGCGGAAGAGGTTTTGGTAGAGGATACGGTAGAGGATACGAGATGGGATACGGATATGGAGGTCCTATTAATCCTCCTTATGTAGTTCCTGCACCAGTTTATGCGCCAATGGCCCCTTTAAGCGCTGGAGATCAAGCAACAATGTTAAAACAAGAAAAAGATTTCTTAGAATCTGAGCTTAAAGGTATAGGTGCCGCGATTGAGGATATCTCTAAAAGAATTGAAGAACTAGAGAAAAAAGAATAATTTTTTTTTTCATTTTTATATTAATTAAAACTTTAAAAGTTCAAATTTGATTATGGATAAGTGCTATGTCGTTAATTAAAGATACTTACGAAGATTATCTCAAAGCAATTTACATCGTATCGAAGAAAAACAAAGGTGGATGGGTTTCTAATTCAGAGATATCTAACTTTTTAAAAGTTAAGCCCGCTTCTGTATCAAACATGTTGTTTAAATTGCAAACTAACAATTTAATAAATTGGCGTCCGAGAAAATCAGTAAGATTAAGTACGAAAGGAAAAGATATAGCAATTAGAACCATTAACAAATATAATCTATGGAAGAGTTTTTTTATTAATACCTTGGGTGTAAACGATAGTCTTGAACTCGACGAACTTTGTTGTAAAATAGAACATTTCATAACGCCCGAAATTTCAGATGCTTTAGAAAATTTACTTCTCGAAGAAGTACGAGAAAATCTTTAAAAAATAAAATAAAAAAAATAAAAAATTTTAATGTTTTTATAATTCTTGGATTGTTTTTTGTCTTTCTAATTTTTCTTCTGGTGTAAGTTCAACTTCGCCTCTTTTTACGAATAACATCATAATAAACGCTAAAACGAAGAAAATGGCTCCATTAAGAAGTAGGAATTGAATGCCCAGTAAATCAGTAAGCCCTCCTACGATCATAGGTCCTAAAATTGCTGCCATGTAGCTGAAAAAGTAATAGAGTCCTGTATATGTTCCAATTTTCTTTTCAGTAGGAGCTAGTTCCCATACAATTACGATAGAATTAGTATTTATCATTGCCCATCCGATTCCAAGGAAAGCAAGTGGTATTGCTATTATTGCTAATGGAACTTGGGCGAGCCCCATGGGGAATGCTATGACTAACATAACGATCCAAATTATTACGCCGATTTTAATTGTTGTTCGTCTACCAATCTTGCCAGGAAGATACGATAGCGGATAAATTGTGAGTAAGAGAGGAATTGTTACTATGAATGGTAAAAATCCAGCAAGTCCTGGTTCGTATCCTAATACTTGTACGCCATAAATTGAAATAAGAGCTACAATTCCTTGGTATCCAATGAACCAACAGAAGATCGCTAATAAAATAAAAAGTGTGCTCTTATCTTCCTCGCCAGCAATATCCTTTATACTTTCGATCAAGCCAGGAGTCGTTTTTTCTTTTTTGATTTTTTCTCCTTCTTTTGCTTCCATCTCTAAGATTAATTGGTAACAGTATGAATCTTTCTCTTTTATACGCCATAATAGTACCAGTAGTGCAATTACCATAATAAATGATATTATAAGAAATAGCATTTGTAATCCAAGTACGCTAAGTAGGAGACTCATCCCATATCCGATTGCTACACCAAAACCACCCATAAGATTTATTATTGCGTTTCCTTTACTTCTATTTTCGGGCCTTACGAAATCTGGCATTATTGAAACCGCTTGAGCTCTATAGAATCCCATGCTTGTACCAAATAAGAACATAAAAATAATCAACGTTAGCAATGATGTTTGTGTAGGAATCAAAGAGAAAAACAACGCCCCTAACGGAATACCTATTATCAAATATGGCATTCTTCTTCCGAATTTAGTCCGGGTATTATCGGAGATTGCCCCCATAATAGGTTGGATAATTACTCCAATCATATTATCTAAAGCCATAAGTAATCCAATAATAAAAAAAGAAGTTAAATATGTCCCTAATAGTAAAGGAATCTGTGCGTTATAAAGTGCCCATGAGATTTCTGAAGCGAAAAAAGCTAACCCGATGGTTAAGGTTTGGCCAGCATTAAATTTTGATTTTTTTTCACTTTCTGACATTTTTTTCACATTTTTTTTTTAGATATAGTTAAATGATAATATACTATAAATTTCTTCTTCCATATAAAATTCCTTTTTTTCTCAACTTTATTAAAAGGATTTAATTTATTTCTTAATTTTTTCTAATCACAATAGCAAAGGTATTAGTAAAATGCAATTAGAACCTGAATGTGTTGGATGTCTTTTTAATCAAGTATTGAGAGCATTTCAGTTGTTAAAGCCTGACATCTCCCGAGAAATAGTTCTGGGTACTCAGAAAAAATTAATGGAATATCTTATGAATCTCGATATGGAACAAAATGCCTCTCCCATATTTGGAAAAACATTATACAAGCTTGTCGCGGAAGCTTTAGACGTAAAAGACCCTTACGCTTCTATTAAAAAAAAATACAATCAATTGGCTATGCAATTTTACGACGAGGCTAAAAAGATAGTCGATAAGGCAGAAGATCCTTTGATCGAAGCGATTATTGTTGCTGCTTTGGGAAATACGATCGATCTAGCTGCTCAGCATAAAATAGATTTCATCAACGATATCAAGAAATTCTCTCCAAAAGATTTAGTAATAAACGACTACGACAAATTCAAACAGGTGCTTCAGAAAACGAACCATTTACTAATTTTGGGAGATAATTGCGGAGAAATCGTATTTGATAAATTATTAATTGTTACCATTAAAGAATTGTATCCCGATTTAGAGATTATTTATTCGGTAAGAGCTGCTCCCACCATTAATGATGTAACGATTGAAGATGCTAAATTTGTTGGTCTTACTGATTTAGTTCACGTGATCGAAGGAAGTGATACACCTGGTATCCATATACCAACATCTACCGACGAATTTAAGAAACACTTCTTTTTGAAGGATGGTGTGATTTTATCAAAAGGGCAGGGAAATTTCGAAAGCTTGTATGGTATGAAAATGCCTGATATAAAAATGTTCTATTTATTAAAAGCTAAATGTTCATTGATGGAAAGAATATTTAAAGTAAAAATAGGAAATTTAATTTTCAAAATGAAGACAAATAGCTTTTAAGTTTAATTCCTATAGCTATTAAGCTTACTTTTCAATATTTAAGTTGTTATCTAAGAGTAACAAAAAGTTAAAATTATTAAGAATAAGTTTAGTGCGAGCCATTTCTCAGCTTCACTATCGCTTCAGTAAAAAATCCAAAATCTCCAATTTCGGCTTCTGTATCTTCGTTTTTTATTCTTATAAAATAATCTTCAATTTGGTCATAGAGAATTTTTTTGAAAGATTCGAACTGGTATATTTCAGCGCAATCTTCTATTTTGTCTTTATATATAGCATAGAACATATCTAACACTTTTTCTGATTCTCCTCTAATGTCGTTTTTAACAAATGATTTATCCAGTATAGTTATCATAACTAGATTATATTTATTTACTATAATCATGTCAATGGATAAACCTTTAATCGTAATCTCTTCAATTTTTCCCATATTTTCAGCTCCAAAAAGCTGAAGGGCTCCAACAAATGAAGAGAGCAACATAGGATTAATGTCAGAATCTAAAATGAGATCTAACAAATAAATTCCAGATTCCTTACAAATAATAATACCCTTTAAAAATTTCGAAACCTCTGATTTAATATCTAAGCTAATGCTCATTTACCCTTAACCTGTAATTATGAAGATTTTTTGTATCTCCATATTTATAATAAAAATATATCATTATTTGTTTAAATTCTTTAGGTATTTATCAGACTTTATATCATGTGGATATATATTCCCAAATTTCCTAGGACTAATAGGAAATCTTACTTTTTGTCGGATTAATCGCAATAATTTTAGATTTTTTTAATAAGAACCGATTTTTTATAACCGTTAAATTTAATGATGAATAAATATTCAGTTGAATTAATAAACATATTTAACATGAGTGATAAGGAATGAATAAAGTTATTGGAATTCCATCCAATGGACCAGAACTAGTAGATCCAATTTCCGAACACTTCGGACATTGCAATTATTTTGTAGGAATAGAGATTGACCAAGATAACAACATAAAAAAGGCATTTTCTTTGCGAAATGACGGACATACGGGATGCATGGAACCCGTTAACAACATGAGAGATAGGCGAGTAACGGATATGATTGTTGGAGGAATAGGCGGACGACCGTTCGCAGGATTTACTCAATATGGAATTAAATTATATAAAGGAGTTAAAGGGACTCTAAACGATAATATTCAACTACTTTTACAAGGAAAATTACAACCTCTTAACGAAGCTGCCTGCGCCGGTGGTGGGCACCCAAACCCTTAATTTCATTAAAAATTTAAAAAAAATTTAAAAAAAGAATTTATTTTTCTAATTCTTCTCTTATTTTAGCTACTATTGCTTTAAATGCTTTAGTGCTTTCTCTATTTGGATATTTTAAAACAAATGGCAATCCTTGGTCCCCTTGTTGACCTACTTCGACCTCAAAAGGAATTTTGCCTAGAAATTTAATGTTAAAATCCTTAGATGCTTTTTCTGCACCACCAGGAGGGTAAAGATCGATGTATTCGTTACAATGAGGGCATTTAAATCCAGACATATTCTCAATTATTCCAAGTACATATCTATTCATTGTTTTTGCCATTGCTATAGTCTTTCGAGCGTCCATAATAGCAACTTCTTGAGGTGTAGAGACTACTATAACATTTTCATCAGGAATCAGCTGTAAAATGTCAAGAGTCTCGTCAGAAGTGCCAGGAGGTAAATCACAGATTAAATAATCAAGATCACCCCAATGTGCGTCGCCTAAGAATTGTCGTACAGCCCCCATTTTCATAGGACCCCTCCAGATCACTGGAGTGTCGCTATCTTGAAGTAAGAACGCCATACTAACAACTTTAATGTTTAAAGGACCGTCAACAGGGTAGAATTTCTTTGCATCTGAATCTACGCGAGGTCTAATTTCGGGACTAATGCCTAGCATCTTATTCACATTCGGCCCTGTAATATCTACATCCAAAATGCCTACGCGTAAACCTATGCTTGCCAAACTCATTGCTAGATTTACAGCTACGGTAGTTTTTCCAACACCTCCTTTTCCTGAAATAATAACGATTTTATGTTTTATTTTAGCCATATTGATGCGAATGCTCACCATTCTCTCGTCCATTGCTTCTTGTTTTCCGTCGCTTACCATTTCCTTTAAATTAATATCGGGTATTTCATCTTCTCCCATTTTTTGATATCAACTACTTTATTTTACTTTTAATTTTCTTTGCTAATTTATTATAATTTTAAAGATTCATTAATATCCTTTAATCTATCGCTAATATTTTGAAAATCCTTTAAAACATTAGATTATATTTCTATAGGTTTCATCCATGTTTTATTATAATTCAAAACAATTTTGTGAATGATTATTTAAAATAATAATAATAATTAATTACTATTCTTCTCCATTTTTTAAATTTCTTAATTAAGAGCTTATATTATGCAATAAGTAAACTTTTATAGAAATGAATCAAAATATAATTCGAGTTAATTAAAAGTTTTTAAAAAAAGGTAAAACCAATATGGAAATAATAACAGTACCGAGTTATAGAGAAGGAGGATTAAATGAGATTTTCCACCTGAAATTTGGTAGATGTGACAGCTTTACTTTTATAACCGTAGATAATAATGAAATTACACAAGTTAAAGTAATCAAAAATTTTGCGGCTAACGAACAAGGAGGTGCTGGCACGCTATCAGCCAAATTAGTTAAAAGTAATGGTGGTGATAAGCTAATTGTTAGCAGACTAGGGCCAAACGCTTCCAAAGCATTAAGTTCCTTAAATATTAAAACATTTCAAGGACCTGATCAAGAAATTACAATTAAAGAATTGATGAATCTTTACCTAGAGGGTAAAATAAATATGACCAAATCAGCAGAGCTCATTAAAAGTGCTGAAATGGGGCAAAGATAAAAAACTATGATGTCTTAAATCATACTTTTAGAAAATAAAGCTCAAAATATGGTAATCTTAAGGAAATTTAACTATTTCTTAACTTCCTGTTATTATTAACTTAAAATCAATTCTATTTTTAAACAAAATGGTTATAAATTATATCTATTTCGAGGAAATTAAATAGAATAATCATTCATAATACTTAAATTCTATCAAGATTTAGTTTAATCATACTTTAAAAGGTGATATGTAAAAAATGGTAATAGTTGGTATTCCTACATTTGGAAATTTAGGCTTGAAAGAAGTTATGAATAATCGCTTTGGAAGGTGCAGCAGCTTCACATTTGTTACAATTGAAAATAACGAAATAGTAGAAGTTAAATCCGTTGCAAATGATGCGCAGGGTGCGATGGGTGGTGCGGGAATTCAAGCGGCTCAAATCATCGGTAATAACGGAGCCACAGAGGTCATAGTAGGCAATTTAGGTCCTAACGCGGCGAATTCTTTAAACGCTATAAATATTAAAATTTATCAATCACAGGGTGGAAGTTTAACTGTGAGAGAATTAATTGATTTGCTTTTAAGTGGTAAATTGCAAGTTCTTACGTCTTCAAATGTTGGAGCTCACGCAGGCATGGGCGGAGGCCGAGGTATGGGCGGTGGCATGGGTGGTGGCGGTCGAGGAAGACAGTTTTAATTAAGTAAAGCTAATTTAAATACATTATTTACTAAAAAGCAGAACTAAAAATGCTCAAACCTAAAATTATTTGTGTTACAGGTGGCAAGGGCGGGACGGGAAAAACGCTGGTTGCCGTGAATTTGGCAATAATGTTTAAGAATCGGGGTTATAAAGTACTTCTTATCGACGGAGATGTTGAGAACCCTAATACTTTTTTATGATTAAACGTAAAGCTTAAGAATAAAACAGAAGTTCTTTATTTCCTACCTAAAATAATTGAAGATAAATGTACTAAGTGTGGGTTGTGCGCAGAAAATTGTGAAACACACGCACTATTATACATAAAGGATTCCTATCCAATTCCGATATCGACGGTCTGTTCAGGTTGCAAATTATGCTATAAGATTTGTCCGACTGATGCCATTGAACCGGATCTAAAAGTTATTGGATGGACTTACACAGCCTCCGCATTTAACATAGATCTTTTTCTAGGCGAATTAAAGCCAGCCGAAGCGCGCTCAGCCGTAATTGTAAATAAATTGATGGGAAATTTAGAAAGGGTTATAAAAACAAAGCCAGAAAAATATGATATCGTTATATTGGATACAGCGCCAGGAGCTCATTGCGATGTAGAAGAATTAATTAATGGGGCTGATCTTGTCATACCAGTTACAGAACCCACGAGATTCGGAAAGCTTGATTTATTGAGAATCATAGAATTGATTGATTTATTGAAGAAAGAATACAAGGCTATTGTGAATCGATCATCGCTGCTGGGTTATAAAGAGAAATTTTTAAAAGAATTAGAAGAAAAAAGTATAGAAATTTTAGGCGACATTCCTTTAGACGAAGAGATTGTGAGTTCGTATTGTCAAGGTATTCCGTTAATGGACGAAAAAAGCAAATTTGATAGGGATGGAGCTGGCTACAAATCGTTTGAAATAATTTTTGAGAATTTATTGAAGTGGGGTGATTTTTCAAAGTGAAAAAAATTGGTATAATTTCCGGAAAAGGAGGCGTTGGGAAAACTTCGCTCGTAGCCTCGCTAGTTAGTCTTGCTCAAAAAGATCCAGAAATTAATGTTATTACATTAGATTGCGATGTAGACGCTCCAAATCTGGCGTTAATACTGCCCCCTAAATCTAAGGAAGATATATTAACACACGATACTTTCACTACAAAGAAAGCCAGGTTTTTAGAAGAAAAATGTGTGAATTGCAAACAATGTTATGACGACCATTTTTGTGAATTTAACGCTTTAGATTGGGACGAGAGCAATAATATTCCGATTATTAACTATTTAGCATGTGAAGGGTGTGGAGCATGCAAAGTATTGTGTCCTGAAGATGCGTTTGAAATAAATCCTGTTAAAAGCGGAGAAATTATTTCTTACGAAACAGATATCGGATTACCTTTAATTTACGGCAAAACCAAATTAGGAAGCACCACTTCAGGTTTATTAGTTTCAGAAGTTAAGCAACACGCTACAAATCTCAAAGAGTTCAACGATGCAAATCTTATTTTAATTGATGGACCTCCAGGAATAGGTTGTCCCGTAATTGCTACAGTTTCAGGTTTAGACTATATAGTTGCAATAACAGAGCCTACACCTTCAGGATTGCACGATATGAAACGAGCAATTGAGATGGTTAACCAGTTTAACATTCCTTTTGGGATTGTGATTAATAAAGCAGATTTAAAAAGCGCATCTCAAAAGCAATTAAACAGATACCTTGAAAAAGCAGGTTTTGAAATTTTAGGTCGAATTAATTTTGATTTATCTATTCCTAAAGCTATGTCTTACGCAGAGCCAGTTGTAGATTACGCACCCGAATCAGACGCCAGTCAAGCAATTAAGATAATCTATAATAATTTAAAGCTGGTTTTATCAACAATAAATTAAAAAAAAAAGAAGGATTAAAATTATTTTTTAATTAGAATCCAAGTTCTTTGAGTTTTCGCTTATTTTGCATCCATATTTCTGGTGTAATAGGATAATATTTCCAATATATTATCAAACATATCAACAGAATAATGGCTGGAATTAGACTCATATGCAAACGGATACCTATTTGCGCAGCAGTAGATTGTGTTGATGCACCTTCAACAAAACCTGTAAGAACATGCACGATTGTAAATATAGTAATTTGAGCAGCTCTAGCGAAACGAGAGAGGAAAGCTGAAACGCCTACAGTGGTACCTCTATTTGGAGATTTAGTTAGAACGACTCGTTCATCAAGGACATCAGAGAAATATATTGTCATTAAAGCCCAAAAGTTTCCCATAGTAAAACCTAAAATGAACTGATATATCATAGAATCGAATATATTTGTATAAAATGTGGTTAAGAATGCTCCTGCTATTAAACAAACTCCACCGATTAACGCCGTTTTCTTATTATTTTTAATTCTTTTCGCGACCCGAATCCAAAATGGAACCGAAATGATAGCTCCCGTTAGAAAAAATGCGAATAAGAGTATCATGTTAAGTTCAACGCCAAATGGTGGTCCAGGTAATACAAAATTGACAGCATAAGGTATAGAAGCTGTTAAAGAACCTGTTACCACTTGAAATCCAAAAAATAAAATAACATAGTAAACAAAGCTTTTCTGTTTTAAGGTTGATTTTAACGCAGCTACAAAGCTTTCAGGCTTCTCTTTACTTATATAATATCTCTCAATTATTTCTTTATTCTCACGCATTCCAGGGAGGAATAATAAAGAGATCGGTGCTATTGTGGCAATAATAAGTAATATCATTGGTAGATAAGCGGCCTGAACGTCTATTCCGCCAAAAAGACCAAGGATTATTGGAGGGACTATACTTGCAACAGGCAAAGCTAGCATGGAAAGAGGGGTTCCCCAACCTCTAGCTTTTCTACGAGCTTTGTCAGTCCGAAATTTGTCAGGAAAAAGTGCTTCTACGTTAACAAAACAGATCGTGTAAAGAGAATCGAATAAAACTGTTGTAAATACAATCCACCAAAAAAAAAGTAGTGGATCTGTCGCGGGATCACCTGCGGGGGGCATAAATATGAGAGCAAGGACAAAGTTTGCGGGGATTATGCCAATTACTATCCAAATGAATCGTTTTCCCACCTTTCTTGTATATTTCGTTATTCGATCTGTAAGAAAGCCAAGTAGAGGATCATTTATTGCGTATCAGACTGTGAAGATGAGCATCGCCAAAAACACATAAACTATATTTAAACCAACGACACTCTCGTAAAAGAACATTAAATACGCATTAAATACTCCATAAGCTAACATGCTCCAGAAACCGGCTGATCCGTAAGAAATTGTATTGAGTAATGAGGGTTCTTTATAAGATAATTGTTCTGTTTTTTCACTCATTCATGAATCACTTTAATTTTTAATTTGATTCCAAAATTAATTATACTTTTTTTTTAATTAAATTTCAGATTAAATTATTCTTTACCAAACTTTTATATAAAGATTCCTCACCGAGAAAAATTTGATGAGATAAAATAGTGTTTATAATAAATAAATTTTAGAAATCAAGATAATCGGTAATAATTTGAACTGTAGATTTTGCCAATTTAAAAGCAATTTCTGCAGCATCCCGATTAAAAATCTCTGCTGGAATCCCTTCAGGTAATCCATTAGGATATCTCGTAAGAATGTAATAACTATCTAAAATAGAGACTTTGTTTATAAGATCTTCAAATCTCTTATCAAATTTACTTGCCCATTCCACCAATTTTCTAACAGAATGACCTAGTACTAAATCTTCTTTATTAAAATAAATCACTGATTTTAAAGCTTTTTCTGCAATTTGTTGAGCGAGAAAACATACTAGATAATACCGTTCAGCATCAAAAAGGATTTTAGCACTAATTAAATCTTCTTTAGCTTGTTCAATCCATCTTTTTGCTTCTTTATAATACTTGTTTAGTTCGCTCAAAAATTATTTTACCTTGTTTTGATGCATGTTGTATGAATAAATTTTCTTCCATCATTCGATTAAACTCCAGTGGAGTATAAATCAAAAGATCAGCATCTATAGGCTGGATTTTTTGATAAAAATATGATAATCTTTCAATAAAGTCTTTATTTGAATCTATAACCACTATTAAATCAATATCACTCATAAGTCCTAATTCTTCCCGAGCGGCTGAGCCAAATAAAATTATCTTATGAGCACCCATTTCAATTAATTTTGATTTAATTCGATTTAATTCTTCTTGCAAATTATGTAAATGTTCTTCTTTAGCTTCCTTTAATCTATGGATCATTATATTATTAATATTTAATTATACTAATAAATGAAATGAGAATAAGAATAAAATTCCGAATAATAGAGAGTTTAATAAATAAAATCCATTTTTTTATGACAAACTTCGGATGACTGACACTTATTCTAAACTTTTATATAAAGATTACTCTCAATAAGAATAATTAATGAGTTAAAAAAGTATCAAATTTAAAGAAAAAAGAAAAATTTCAATTTTAATAAATTTTAGGCTTTTCAGGGGGATTTCCCAGCATTTCTGAAATAAGTTGTTGAAAGTTATCGAAATGTCCAGGCAACGTCTTTTGAACAAAGAAGGCTTCAGCTGCTTTTAAGTCAACTTTATTCCCAATTACTGCTGCCATCGAACGATAAAGTTTATTTGCATATTTAGTGAGTTTCCTCAGTTCATCTGAAGATACATTTGCCGGGTCGATTTTTGGGGCAAATAATTGAGCTAAAAGTTCGAGTGTCGCTTCAAACTTTAAAGCGGCTTCTATTTTTTTTTCTAATGTCGAGGTTATATCAACAAAATAGTTAGGCTTGTGACCTAGGAGCCCCATAAACCAAACTTCGGAACACGCGTAAGGTTCTACGCTTTTTTTTCTTTGTTCGGGATATAGCAAAGGAAAAGCCGCAAACGCCGCTGCTTCTGCCGCCATTCTTCCAACAATTACGTGATCGGGATGAACTTCGTAAGAAACCCAAGGATCGAAGGTTACTACGCGATCTGCCTTTAATTTCCTTACGAAAAAAACGAGTTTTTCACGCAGTTCCGGACCGTTTATAAACCCAGCATCGGGATAGTCAAGGATTATCGTTTCTTTTACTCCAATTATTTCGTTAGCTGCTCGTAACTCCTTTTCGCGAGTATCGGCAACTTGTTCTTTAGTTAAATCGAGCCTTAACGTTCCTACTTCACCGCTCGTGCAACATAACGCGTACACATTGTGGCCTTCTTCTGCCCATCTCGCTAAAGTACCAGCGCAAAAAATAGAAAGATCGTCTGGATGGGCGAATATTGCTACTACATTTAAAATTTTAGAATCCAAAATAATTCACCTTTCTTTTGTTTATATTATGAAAAATCATCTTTTAAGATTAAGTTGTAAGATTTTTTTTTACGTTTTCAATAACTTTTTCAAGATCAGTTTTTATATCGTCAGCTAAAGGTTCAGATTTATGCTTTGAAAGAATCTCTTCTTTACGTATACGGCATCGTTTTTCCATCCCAATAGCTCCAGTCTTTAGCCAATTACCGTAATTTTTCCTATCTAAGAGCGTTGGGAACCATAATTCTTTCTTAAAAATTTTAACCGTGTGGCGTTTGTTAAGAAAGGTTCCCTTGGGTCCAACTTCGTCAATAATGTCCGTGGCAAAACTATCGTCGTCGAAATTTAATACTCTATTTGCGCTTTCTACATAAGAAATAATTTCTGATTGCATAACAAGAATATCCAAAGAAGTACCTTGATCCATACCACAAATCCCCATATGGCCAAAAATATCCGCTCCAGAAGCTATTCCCAACGAGAGCGTAATTCCACATTCAAGACCTGCTTGAGCATCTGGTCTCTTAGAATCGGTTAATCCGGCGTTGATGTAAACTGGAAATCCGTAGTGTTTTCCCATCTGACTCGTTGCTATGCTAAAAATAACTTGTTCTGGACCACCAAATATTATTTGTGCTGTTCTCATATCAAATGCGTGACAAATACCACCGTAACAAATAGGCATCCCTTCACGGATAAGCTGAGTAATGCAAATAGCTGCTAAAATCTCCGCGTTTTCCTGAGCTAAAGTTCCTGCAATAGTAGCGGGTGCGGAAATTCCCATCTGAGCCATCGGTCCAATATGTACCGGTAAGTTAAGTCTAGCGGTTTCAAAAAGTAGGTCAATCCCGTTAAAAGGAAAACTTAAAGGACTAACAGGCTCAAATAATGGGTAGAATAAAGGGTATTTTTGAGCACTTTTCTCATCTCCCCTAAGGGTTACAAGAAAATCGATTAGTTGTTTTGCTGAGTTTCTATCGTTAAACCAAAAATAAATCGGTTTATCTGTATGAGATACCATCTCAAAAGCAACTTGCAAGCACCTCCATTCTTTGGGGATTTCAAGAGGATCTGACATAGCACCTGGAATCGTTATTTGGTCTAAGGCATCAGCAAATCTTACAGCTTCTTTAACATCGTTAAGTGTCGAGTGTCTTCTTTGATCGCCGATATTATCAATCCAAAAGGTTTGACCAGCAGAAGTATTGTAATTGCGTTTTCCAACGCCAAATTCTGCCTTTTTAGAAAGATCGCGTCCGTAAATAGCGAACTTCTTTCCCGCTTTTAAAATGAACTCCATAACTAAATCTGAAGGAATTTTTACCAAACTTCTTTTGCTATCCACCTTTGCTCCAAAAGTAGCAAAACGCGCCAACACTTCTTCGTGAGGTACGACTACACCAACATTTTCAAGAATATCTAGTGATTTTTGGTGAATTCTATCAATCTGTTCATCATCAAGAATTTTAACAAACATAATACAATATTCTTTTGTTGAATTTTTATACTTAAATTATGTATGAGAGTGCACTATTTATATTCAATAATCTAAAGAAATTAATAAGTTTAAATATTAATTAATCGTGAGACTCGAAATTATTAATAATTCTAAGGTGAATTAACATACCGGTTCAAAACTTCATGGAATTGTACAAGTTATTGCCTAAAACTAATTGTAAAGAATGCGGGAAGCCTACTTGCATGGCTTTCAGTTTAGATTTATTGCAGGGTAAAGTTAAGGTGGACGATTGTCCTCCCATTTTGAAACCAAAATATAAAAAGCAATACGATAAATTAAAGGAAATGCTTGGTTCCGAAGAAGGGCAACAAAAAGAACTGAGAATAAATGTAGACGAAGACCTTTGCGATGGGTGTGGAATTTGTGTGACGGTATGTCCTGTAAATGCGAGATATTGTCCCCCTAGTTTAAGCGGTAAAGCTCCAGAATATCCCCCTGAGAAACATCAGCTCTTTCAAGTGATAGGTGGAAAGTGTGAATTATTAAACCTTGAACATTGTCGAAGGTTAGACTCGGAGGGCCGAGAAAGAGAATGCCGTGTATGTGAGACTTACTGTCCTCGCGAGGCGATTAAAATTGAATATGTATAACGTTTATTATGTATAACGATTTAAATTTATAAAAAATTATTGAGGATATAGTTATGAAAAGATACCCTTGTTCTGGTTGCTCGTTATTGTGTGACGACATAATAGTTAAGAGCGATGGTCTATTTATTGATGAGGTTATTGGCGCTTGTTTAAAGGGAAAGGAAAGATTTGACCAAGTTAGCGCTCAGAATAGAATTTCAAGTCCGATGATTCGAAAAAACGATGAATTGATTAATGCGTCATGGGAAGAGGCGTTAGCAAAAACTGTCGAAATCATAAGAAATTCTTCCGCTCCGTTGCTTTATGGATTTTCAAATGTAACCTGTGAGGCTCAAAGGGCTGGAATGGATTTAGCAAGAGAAATAAACGGATTTATTGATTCAAACGCTTCAATTTGCCAAGGAAAAATTTTAAATAAAGCAAAATCACAAGGAATAAATTTAACAACGATTACGGAAATTATTAACAAAGGAGATTTGATTATTCTATGGGGGGCAAATCCAGCGGAAACGATTCCTCGCCTTTTAAATAAAGTTCTTTTTTCCAGAGGGAAATTTCGCATGACTGGCAGAGAAATAAAGACTCTAGTAATTATAGATCCTGTAAAAACTGCCTCTTTTAGGGTGATGGGCGTCCGAGATCTATCATTAATTATTGAACCAGATAAAGATATTGAATTAATTCAGATGTTAAAAAAAGAATGTTGTAGTGCCGATAGCATCCCATCTGGGGGTGTTGCCGGAATAGATAAAAACGATCTTAAGCGTTTACTGCTCCACCTAACTGGCGCGGAAAATGGCGTAATTATTCTTGGACAGGGTGTAATACAACCTCATGCGAAATACGATATTATAGAGGAATTATTAGATTTGCTACAATTGATAAATACAAGGCAAGTAAAAGGGCGAATATCGCTGCTTATTCTGGGAGGGCACTTTAATATGGCTGGATTCGATCATGTAGCGCTTTCCTCATACGGAGTAAGCGGTAAATTACAATTTGAAAGTAAAAAATTGGTTGAGTCAGAAGACACAATCATTTCAAAAATTAATAAGGAAAATTTCGATTGTTCTATTATCGTCGGAACCGATCCTATCTCACATTTACCACATTCTTTAAGCTCCAAATTAGCAAAAAAACCACTTATACTCATAGATAATCATAGTTCAGCAACTTCACGCATAGCAGATGTAGTATTGCCGACAGCAATAACGGGAATTGAAAGTAGTGGACTAGTTTATCGTATAGATCAAGTACCAGTTGAATTAAAAAAAATTCTAAATCCACCTAATAATATTCCTTCGGACGAAGAACTACTGAAACAATTGATTAAAAAATTAAATGGAGGTGTCAAATAATATGGATTTTCTATTAAATACTATAAGAAAAATCGACAACGACCAAGTAAAAGAACATAGTTTTGGAAACGAACAATCTTTAGAAGAAAACTTAGCGATATCATTCATTAATCCAAATGATTTTGACAAACTCAATTTAGTTTCAAGCTTACATTTAAAAATAGCAAATAATCAAAGGAATATTGTAGTAAGATTTGAAAAAGACGATAACGTACCCGAAGGAACTATCACGATGCCCGTGTCAATATGGTCAAACCAATTAACAGAAATACTAAACGATAATATTGTTTATAAAAACATAGTAGTCAGCGTGGAAGCAACGCGCGAGTCAATACTTAAATTTAAAGAAATCATCCAAAAAATCAGAGGTATCGAATAAGATGGTTAAGCTCCTTGTAAAAAATGGTTTTGTTTTTGACCCCGTAAACAATATTGAAGGAGAAACAAAAGATATTTTAATTGAGAATGGAAAAATTGTGGAAAAATTTACGAATAAAAACGATCTTAAAGAAATCGATGCTAAAGGAAAAACGGTTGTTCCATCGGCAGTGGATACTCACACTCACATAGCTTCCCAGCAGGTTAACTGGGCGCGTTTGTTGGGATCTGAAAATAAGGATTTTCAAGATATATGGAAAGGCTTAACTTTAGAGAATATTGCTAAAAGTTACATTTCGAACGGATATACCTTTATTCTCGAAGCTAATGTTTTCCCATCCCTCTCAAAACAGACAATATTTGATCTAAAACGATTGCCTGTGCTAGATAAAGCATACTTGTTAAATATAAGTAATTTATGGACTTTAGAACTCGAGTTTCAGCGGGGAAAGGTTGAAAATGGTGCTGTTTTTTTGTCAGATCTCTTAAATAAAGTTAAAGGATTTGGCTTCAAAGCCTATAATCCCTTCGAAGCGGAATATTGGAATTGGAAAAAGGTTAGAAACAGCCTAACCGAAAAAGGAAGGTTATTTAACTTTACTCCTATGGATGTTTACGAAAATCTCACTAAATTTGTAGAGTCTTTAGGTTTACCTCATTCAATTCACGCCCATATCGAAGGTTACGAATCTGTTCTTTCTAAAGAGAATTTAGTGTTAATTTTAAACAAGATCAAATCGCTTGGCTTAAAACCTAACACAAACAACTCCCTTGAAATTAAACGGTCTCAAATATTTCACCTTGCACACGCTTCAGCTTATAATTCTGACGGAGATAACTCAGAATTGATTAAATTTTTTAACGAGAACCACGATTTTGACATGGATTTAGGTTTTATTGGATTTGACAAATTGAATCCGTTAATTACATCTGACCGTCATTTGGTAAATAATCTAAAAAGTTCGGAAAACGCTTATAAACTAATTAGATCATCGGTAGAATCAGAGGGAGATTCATTTATAACTCTAAGAAAATTTAGAAAAAAAAAGGGAAGCGATTGTATTTTGTGGGCAAACGCTATTGATTTAGCGTTAAATATTACCCCGTGGCAAATGCAGTTCTCAGTCAACTACCCGAACTATGCAAATATAACTAATGTTCCTGAAATCGCAACTTGGTTGTTGAGCAACAAAGCTCGCGAAAATTTTATGAACGATATGGATGCTGGTTTTTTAAAAGACAATTCTCTAACCAGTAATGACAAAATACTAACTTTTAACGATTTCGTAATTTTAACTCGTTCGAGCCCAGCTAAATCGTTAGGTATTGGAAGCATAAAAGGTAATTTAGGTTTAGGTGCTGATGGTGACCTGAATGTTTTGAATTTGAACTTAAACGATGTCGATGTTTTGAAAGATGTTGAAACTTTAAAGAAAGCGCTTAAAAACATAGAATTCGTGATAAAATCAGGAGAAATTATCAAAAACCAAGAGAAATTTAATCTAAGCGGTTCAGGAAAAATATTTTGGGCTTCGGGAAAAGCAGAAAAAGACGATTCTAAATTGGTTTTAACAAAGAAAAAAGAATTTTACCAAAAATACTATTCGATTTTTTACGATTCTTACGATATAACTATAGATAACAACATTCTAAGAAAAATTGCTTAAATCTCAGAAATTTTTGCCATATTGAATGAATACATCAAATAAACATTCATTTTTCTCAATATTTTAAGCATTTAGATTCTTATATATCATTATAATGATCAATTTTAATTAAAAGATTATCACTATAGTGACAACATTTAAATGTTTAGTAATAATATCATATTTTAATGATTAATAAATCGTTATTATTTGAAATTCTAAGAGAACAGAATTATTGGTTTAAACAACCGATATTTGATTATATTGATAGAAAAACCTATTTAAAAGAAATAAAAAAACATATCAATACTAAATCGATCTTAGTAATTCAGGGACCTAGAAGAGCAGGAAAGACTGTATTATTAAAATTACTTATTAGAAAAATGATGAAATCTATTGACAAGAATAAAATTCTATATGTGAATCTTGAAGATTACAGGCTATTCCAATACTATTCCCTTGAGCTTATAGAGGCAATCTATGACACTTATAGAGAAAAAATAAACCCCGATAAGGAAGTTTATTATTTTATAGATGAAATTCAAAATATTGAGGGTTTTGAGCATTATCTGCGCTCACAATATGATAGCGAGAAAAAAATTAAATTCATTATTACAGGATCAAATTCAAAATTATTAAGTAAAGAATTAGCTACTTTACTTACAGGTCGTACATTAACATTTGAGGTTTTTCCCTTTTCCTTTAAAGAATACTTATTATATAAGAATATGGAAATTTCAGATAACAAATATTATTCGCTTGAACCTAATATCCATAAATTAAAACATTTATTTAACGATTACTACACTCTTGGTTCAATTCCAGAATATATTAATAATCCTAAAAAAGAACGATTAGAAGAATATTTCGAAAATGTAATTCTTAAAGATATTGTAGAACGATATAACATAAGAAATACTAAATTAATTAAAGACCTCGGGATTTATTTACTATCTAATGCTACAAACTTGATTTCAAACAGTTCATTAAGTAAAGTTTTTGATGTTTCAATTAATACAATTAAGGAATACATTTCATTTTTAGAATCAGCATATTTATTCTTTCATCTTAATAAGTTCTCCTATTCGTATAAAAAGCAACTTAAAACATCTTCAAAAATATATAGTATTGATAATGGGTTAATTAATCTCGTAAGTTTTAAATTCTCTGAGAACAAGGGTCGTCTTTTTGAAAATTTAGTATTTTTAGAATTAAAGCGAAACAATAAAGAAATTTATTATCACAGATTAAAAAAAGAATGTGATTTCATAATTAAGAAAAATCTAAAAATAATTAACGCAATTCAAGTATCTATAAGTTTAGATCTTCCCAAAACCAAAAAAAGGGAGTTTGAGGGGTTAATAGAAGCATTAAACGAATATAATTTAAAAGAAGGTTTAATCATTACAGAAGACCAATACGAAGATTTAAAAATTGATGAATTTAAAATAAAAATAAGACCGTTATGGTTTTGGCTCTTAAATAAAAAAGAATGAGCCAAAAAAGATTAGCCTAATAAAAGAGTTATATAAGTACTTATAAAAAATATATAAATGAGACCTAAATTTATTTATTATTAAATTATTATTTTTCAAGTAAATGAAAATAAAAAAGATACTTAAAGAATTTAAAGAAAAACTTGTAGAACTATATCAAGAACAGTTAATAGACGTGCTATTATATGGTTCATATGCGAGAGGGGATCAACGAGAAGATTCTGATATAGATATTGCTGTAATTCTGAAAGGTAAAATTGAGCCATTTAAAGAAATTGATAGGATTACCGAATTTTCGTACGATCTTAGTTTAAAATATTCAATTTTAATTTCTATTCATCCTATATCTGACATTGATTATTTTTCCAGAAATTATCCTTTTATCTTAAATTTAAGAGAGGAAGGCATCTCAATTTGAGTAATGAAGAATTTAATAATTCAGTCCCTTAAGTCTATGAACCGTGGTAAATTGGTTTTTCCCGCTGTTTCTTAGATAATTCATCGATTCTTCGATTCCTTCTATTGTCAAGTTAAACATAGGGATAAGGCTCGAAATAATCTTCCTCGTCCATGGTACCCACTCTAACCGAATTAATTCAGGGTTTAACCAAACAACATTGTTCTTGAAGTGGTTGGCTATTTCTCTAATGTAATAAATTCCGGGCATCTCATTTCTATGGTAATAATAAATCGAACCATATCTTTCCGTAAGTTCCCAAGAAGCCATAGCAGCGTCGCCAACGACAACTACTTTGTACTTATTATCGTATTTTTTCAAAAGATCGTCGAAATCTATAGCCTCGTCAGAATTTCTCTGAGCATTTAAATAAAGTTGGTCATATACGCAATTATGGAAGTAGTAAAACTTAAAGTCTTTCCAATGTGACATGTTATTAGCAGCAGAAAAAAGTAAGTTGACAAGATGAGCGTAGGGGGTCATACTTCCTCCAACATCCATAAGAAGGATAAGTTTAACATTGTTTTTCCTTTTTTTCTCGAAAATAATTTCAATGTCCCCGCCATTTCTAGCAGTTTCATCAATTGTTTTATCAATGTTTAACTCGTCTTGCTTCCCTATCTCTTCCAGTTTTCTTAGACGCTTCAATGCGACTTTAATTTGGCGTGTGTCTAAAACGATATCTTTTCTGTAATCGGCAAAGATTCTTTTTTGGGCGATTTGTATCGCCATACGCATACCGGATGAGCCACCTACCCTCATACCCATCGGGTTTTGCCCCGAATGACCAAATTGAGAAAAACCTTGAGTTCCAATCCATTGATCTCCGAAATTATGCTCCTCATCCTGTTTTTTAAGTAATTCTTCGAAATGTTTTTGTAATTCTTCGATATCAAAATGTTGGTTAAGAAATTCTTGAAATCCGTCAGGTAATTCTGGAGGATTAAAATCTTTTTGAAGCCAATCCCATATTTCTTGTTTGATTTCTTCTGGGAACTTTAAAGAAGCGTTTTTGAAAAAGTTAGCAAACGCAATATCGTAAATGTCAAAGTGATGTTCGTTCTTACATAATATAGATCTTGAAATATAGTAGAACTCGACCATGTTATGGATAAGTCCCTTTTCAAGGGCTTCCATAAGGGTCATATACTCCGTAATACTAACCGGTAACCTTTCTTTTAGGTAATAAAAATACTCAACAAACATTTATTTAATCCTATAACCAAATAATTTAAAATTGATCATGTAGGGAACTTAACTTTTTCTAAGGCTATTTCGAGATCTTTTTCTTTTTTAAGGAGCACTCCAAGGAATGGTATTCCATGCTTCAGTTCGTCTAAGCTTATTCCACTTTTCAATAAGACACCGATCCAATCCAGAAGTTCAGATGTCGAGGGCATTTTCCTTAGTTTTGTGATCGCTCTTAGCGCATAGAAATTTTTAAGGCACTGGTCTAAAAGGTTTTGTTTCAGATGTGGATAGTGAAGATTACAGATGTCTGCCATAAATTCTTTTGAAGGAAATTCTATCCAATGAAACACACATCTGCGTAAGAACGCGTCAGGAAGCTCTTTTTCATTATTTGAAGTAATAATAACTATAGGTCGAGTTTTAGCTTTAACAAATTCTTTGGTTTCTTTAACGTAAAATTCCATTACATCTAATTCTTGTAAAAGATCGTTTGGAAACTCGATATCTGCCTTATCGATCTCGTCGATAAGAAGAACGACTTGTTCCTCAGAGTCAAAAGCTTCCCCTAGCGGTCCATACATAATATAATCTTTAATATTGTTTACATTACGATCGTCGCTTCCAAATCGACTATCGTTTAATCTTTGGACGGTATCGTACATGTAGCACCCATCGATTGCTTCCGTTGTGCTTTTTACATTCCATACGATTAATCGTTTTCCTAAAGATTCGGCAATAGCGTGAGATAACAAAGTTTTTCCTGTACCGGGCTCACCCTTTACCAGTAATGGTCGAGCTAAGGCAATTGAAACGTTAACGATGTTTCTTAGTTGAGGATCAGCAATATATTTGATCCTTTCAGTATTAACATCTCCTTTAAATTGATCAAATCCAGTATTACTCATAATTAAATGAAATTAATATAGAATTAAATATTTTTTGACTATTTGTAAAAAATTTGGTTTTATTTTTAAAAAGTTAGCTTTCGAATTAATTTTCAACACCATCTAATAAAACTCGTTTCTTTATAGAGAAATATATAAAAATCTGTTTAAACGTTTTAGATAGGAATATTTGCACGAACATTGAACAACCATAGCCTGAAGGCTATGGATTCGTAGGTTAGACTTTCAACACTACTGGATGGTTCAAGTATCCTCTATCCCCTATCCACTTGGATTTAGGGACTCCTTTTTGTAGAATGTTTCTTGAAGCGTTCACATCGGCGTTTAGAACAACCCCGCAATCTTTACAAATGTATAGTCCACGATACTTGCGATTTGACTTACGTACGACTCCACACGAAGAGCACGTTTGCGAAGTGTACTCTTCACCGGTTCTAATTACTTGAATTCCGACCATCTCAGATTTATATTCAATTTGTTGGACAAGTTTTAAAAACGGCGCGGAGACAAAGTTCTGGTTGTTTCTCTTCCCTATCGCGATCTTTTGCTTCCAACCTTCGTTATACCCGATGACAATCGTTCCAATATCGTTAGAAATGCAGTAATTGACTATTCTTCGAGATGTCTTATGAAAGAAATCTCTCATCTTGTTGTTTCGCTTTCGATGGAGCCTCAAGATGCGTCCTGTGACGTCCGTATCGTTGTATTTTTTCGCCATGGACTTGTATTTTGACAGTTGCTTGTTATAGAATTGATTGATCGACTTAACAACACCGCCTTTGATAATCAATGGCTTGTTTCCAACGTTATCTGACGCAGCTACGATGTTATTAAGTCCTAAATCGATTCCCAAAGCGTTATTCTCGTTCAAGTGCAAGTCTTTTGGCTCGTAATCGTAGATTAATTCAATATTGTATCGATCTCCGAAAGGAACGATGCGAACGCCTCTTACGCTTTTTAACGCGGTTTTTATTTTAGGAAAATCTAAGTTCTCCATCTTTTGCGTGAGTAGTACGTGCCCATTCTTTAGCCTACATTGTAAGGAAGTGAAATAGACTAAATTATGGCCGTTCTTACGCTTGTAACGAGGAAGCTTAGGTCTACCCTTAAATTTTAACCGTTCGCTTTTCCAAACCTTAATCGCTTTAAAGAAACTCTTGAAATTTCTATCTACTTGTTTTAATACTTGCTGTGGTGGATGAGAACCACACTTTTCCTGTAGTTTTTTATACGATTCGTGAGTTCTTAATAATTTCCATAACTCGTTATACCGAATCCAATGGCGATCCTTGAAAAACCTCTGTCGCACGGTATAGGTCGCTACATTGAACAAGTTCTTTGAAAGAAAAGTAATTTCGTCCAATAATTTTGAGCGTTTTAACTGAATTTGTTGAACGAGTTGCATTAATTATAACATTGAGTAATTCTTATTTAAAGAAATAGGGGTAGGATTATTAATTATTTACGCAAAATTCATCACATCCCTAAAGGAATGCGTTTTCTTTTGTTGAATTGATAAAACCAATTAAATAAGAATCACTATTATTTAATATCAAAATTTTTTAAATGGTTTCAACAGAACTACACTTTTTTTATTTTTATAAAGGTGGGGGTATTATGGTTGTTCAAATAGTTTATCACTGTAATAATGAGATATTAGAATGGAAATGGTCTTCAGACAGCGAATTAATGCCACAGCCTTTTTGGACTTCAATATTTTTAATTGACGGGTTATTAATTGATGCAGGTGCTCCAGGAGGAGTAGACGATTTACGCAAATTTATAAAAACTCTTGATTCCGAGAATGTGATTGATAAGTGTGTAATTACACATAACCACGAAGATCATTGTGGCGGGGGTCGTATGCTCCAAGAAGAATTTAACATTCCCGTTTTCGCTAGTAAGCTGGCTATTCCACTATTAATGAAAGAAAAAAACTATCCCGATTATCGTCAGATGACTTGGGGCGTAGACTACCAACCGTTTCAAGCTGAACTATTAAAAGATTCAATTAGTTCTAAATCAGGTAAATATATTTTTGATATAATAGATACACCTGGACATGCTCCTGAACTAATTAGTTTAATTGAACGAAAACAACAGTGGGCATTTATCAACGATGTAGTAATGCCAAAATATCGAATGATATTTGGTAAATATACAGACATTCCCGAAGATATCTCTCTTATATTTCAATCAATTAAAAAATTGTATGATTTCACAAAGGGAATGGACAATTTGCTTCTCTTTACTACGGGGAAGGGTGTTTTTAAAGGCAGATCGTTTTTAAAAGATAGAATGGATGAAATTAATTCACTACATCTGAAAGCTCATAGATTTCAAAATGAAGCTAAACAAAAAGGACTTCTGGATAAGCAACTTTTAAGGTATGTCTTAAAAAAAATTTTTAAACGAGAAAATTTTGTAGGCACACTTACTCGAGGAGGATTATCGCACAAAAATTTAATTGAATCCTTGCTCGAATGGCCCATAGATTATTGATTATCCATTGAATTCCATAATGTTGATTAATTTCTCTCTAGTCCAATCGGGAGCCCGCCCATCGCATTGTAAAATCGATATGTTTTTGTAGAATCCATACCAAGCATGATGACAGAATCCTTCTGGCATATAGCAATATTTCAACAGTTATGTATTTTGGATGGAAACATTTAATAATTTACTTAATAACTTATAATTTAATAAATTGAATCCAAATTAAAGATATGCCAAGCATTACTTCTCTAATATCTCAAAGAATTAAACCCTCTTGCGCTGTATGGGAAATTACATTAAAATGTAATAGTAATTGCATTCATTGTGGATCAAAAGCAGGAAAAACTCGTCTTGATGAACTGAATACCGAAGAATCTTTAAAATTAGTGAGGGAAATCCGTGATTGTGGTTATAAAGGAGTTGCTTTAATGGGAGGAGAACCATTAATTAGAGAAGATTGGTACGAAATTGCCAGAGAAATTAAAAAAAATAAGCTAGAATTATCAATTGTTACTAACGGATTAACTTTAATTGATAACATTCAAAAATTAAAAAGCCTAAAAGTTGACTGCGTATCGCTAAGTTTAGATGGAGGGTCGGCTAAAGTTCACGATTATCTTAGAGGTATTCCAGGAGCATTTGAAAAAACATTAAATGCGATTAACAGGTTAAAAGAAGAAAAATTACCAGTCAGTGTTATTACAGCAGTAAGTAAAACTAATTTAAATGAACTAGATAAGATAAAAAAAATCTTATTAGATCGAAATATTGCTTGGCAAATCCAGATAGCAATCCCTATTGGACGCTTTCCAAGAGAATTAACGATTTCGAGAGAGGAATTTTACACTGTAGCATTATTCATTGCTATAAATGTTAAAAAGTATTCTTATAAAAGATTGCCAGTTATTGGTGCCCATTGTTTCGGCCATTTTTCAAGGTTTGTACCAAATTTAGGGTTGGATCCATGGGTGGGATGCCAAGCGGGAAAATCAGTTTTAGGCATTCAGAGTAATGGAAATATTAAAGGATGTTTAACGCTCCCAGATGGATTTATCGAAGGAAATATTAGAATGCAGAGTTTGAAAACGATTTTAGAAAAGATAAGGTTGAAACAAAAACAGTTAAAAGGTTATTGTGTTGATTGTGATTTGGCAAAATTATGTCGGGGAGGATGTTTGGGAACAGCCATAGCATTAAAAGAATTTGATGAGCCTTATTGTCTAAGAGCAATCGAAAATAAATTATTTTCATCGAAACAATTACCAATTAAAGGGAAATTGGATTCAACAATTTCAATATTAAAAAATATGTATCATAACTTAATATTCAAATAATCTGATAATAAAATTTAATGGAGGTATCTTAAAATTGTTAGGAAATTTTTTTCAATTATATAAAATCGGTAAAGAGTTAGGATTAAATAAGAAAGAAATTAATAGAATCTTTTTATTTGATGATAGCAGAAATCCATTGTTTTTCAAAATCCTAATGATAATCATATTTATTTTTTTGGGAGTTTTCGTTATTATATTAGGAATTGAAGCCTCAAGACATATTTATCCTGCTGGAACATTATATTCTACTGTAAAAATAAAGGATTTTAAAGCTAAAAAATGAAGATATAAAATTCAAATAAGGAGGGATTATTTAGAAAATGATGAAAGATATAATTCAGCTCTTTAAAATCGGTAAAGAGTTAGGATTAAATAAGAAAGAAATAAATAAAGTACTAATATTTGACAATAGTAAGGTTACTTTATTATACAAAAGCCTATTGATAATATCATTTATTTTTTTTGGTATCATAATAATAATATTAGGAATAGAAGCCTCTAGAAATACTTATGCAGCAGGGAGTTACTATTCTACTATTAGAATAAAAGATTTCAACGAAAGAAAGTAAATTCAACAATTTTTTCTTAAAGAAATCATGAAATTTTAATCTGATGGTAAAAATGTAAAAATTAAATTAACTTCAAAATTTGAGTGATTATTGAGAAAATGATGAAAGATTTGATTCAACTACATAAAATCGGGAAAGAACTAGGATTATCTAAAAAAGAAGTAAACAAAGTTTTATTCTATGATAATTCTAAGAATAGCGTCATATTACTGATTATTTTAATTATAATTTTCTCTATTGTGGGCTATTTTATTGGATTATTTATTGAATCGGTAATAAGCAACACTTATCCTAGCGGAACAAAATATTCAACTGTAAAAATAAAAGACTTTGATAAAAAAAAATGAAGCTTAATATTGGTTGCGGAAAAAAATACGATCCTGATTATTGTAATATTGATTTGTATGAAGATTTAGTGGCTGATAGATTGATGTCAGCTTTTAACCTTGAATTTGATGACAATACTTGCGATGAAATTAAAGCGATTCACATAATTGAACACTTAAGTTTTTTTGAAACTATTTATGCTCTTAGTGAATTTTTTAGAGTATTAGAACCTCATGGGAAATTAATCCTTGAAACTCCTGATCTTAAGAAAACTTGTCAGCATTATTTAAAAGCAAACGGAGAACAGAAAAAAGAAATATTGGGATGGTTTTTTGGAATACCTCATAAAGGATTACAGCACAAGATTTGTTTTCCTCCTTACTTATTAAGAGAACTATTATCCAATGCGGGGTTTAAAAATATTTCCACAGTATTCTATTATAACAATGAATCTATTCCTTCTGTTAGATTTAAGTGCTATAAACTTGATGAGGGTTATTCTCTTAAAATTTTTCAAATTATAACAAAAATCCGAAAGACGATGCTCGTTAAGAATTATATTGATTTTACAGATTCGTTTATTATAAAAGAGCAAGAGGATTTAATAGCAAAATTTGCGCTAGAATTATTAAAATTAGAGAAAAACGATAAAAAAGAAAAAATCTTTGAAATATTAACTGATATTTCAATAAAGTCGCCTAAATTCACTAAATTCTTTTTAGAAGCAATCGAAAATAAAGATCTTCTTTCCGAGAAAGAAATAAAATTTATTCTTAAGACAGCTGAATTATTAATTGATTTGAATTTTCCTAATATTTTATTAAATTCTTTGAAAAAAGGACCACTTAAACCAGGAACCCAAAAAATTATTTTTTCTTCAATTGAATCGTTTGCTAAAAGTATTATAACGAAATTAAATCAATTCGAAAAAGATCGGGACAAAATCACAGAAAAATTAAAAGATTTATCTGAACCTATTAAGGAAATTGAAATCAACTTTTTTTCTTACAACTTAATTGAACAAAAATCGTTGGACTATTACTACAAAGGGATAAAAGCTTTTTACATAAAAAATTACAAGACAGCTCATAATAAATTTTTAGAAGCTATACGATTATATAGGGACGATTTATTTTATTATTGGAATCTAGCGAAAGTTTTAACTAAATTAGAATTAGAAGATCAAGCGATAAAATTCTATAAATTAACATTGAGATTTTTAAGGTTAAAAAAGATTCAATATAAAGACGAGATTAAACTTGATATTAAAAAAGAATTACACTGGGTAAGAAGTAAGCAAGGACCAACCCCTAAATTTGAACCCATAATCTCAATTGAAAAATATCGCAAGATTAATTAAAGTCTAAAATTATTTTACAAAAAGTTTCCAAAGAAAGCAAATTTAAATTAAAAGATGAATGAGAATAAGAGAGTAGAATTATTCGTAGAAAACAATTTATTAATAATATAGAAATAGTTAAATTAAAGTTATTCGTTGTGTTTGTGAAATTTAAAATTCTTTTCTTTTAAGGGTTAAGAACGTTAATAACAAAAATAACAATGTATATAGTATCATAATTAAAATCCCCACTTCAATTGTTGGTGTAAGCCATCTTTTTACGGGAGGAAGGGTTTCGTCTGCGTAAGGCACCCAAACCCACCGTTCACCACCAAGCAACCCCCCTGGAATCATATGATTTATTAAATTTCCTACGTAAGATAAAGAAAAAATCGGTTCTATCTCTTGATTTATTGCGGTTAGTGTTTGCTCAAGAAGGGGAAATCCAATAAGAAATAATAAAATTACTATAATCGTTGTAAAATTTACTGTGGGCATTATGGAACTAAAAAATAATATTAAAACGCTTAGAGTAATTGCATATATTATAGCTATTCCAAGAGAAAGATACGATTCTGGGATTATAGTGTTATAAACAACCATTGAGGAGAAATTCATCGTTAAATAATAAATAATCACTAAAAGAATAATTATATTTAAATTAGCAACAAATTTTCCTAAGAATAATTTATATTTGTTAATTTTTGGAAACATGATATACCCCGTTTTCTTACTGAATTCTGAGCAAACAGTATCAGAGAAAAAGAAGCACGAAACGAATATAAGGAAAAATCTAAAATAGTCAATACCTTTTCGATAATAATTACCCTCATCAAAATGATAAGGATAAAAGAACGAAAATAAAAGGGCAAATAATACAGTCGTAATATAAAAGAATAAAACCCTTTTCCATCGCAACCTAAATTCCAAAAAATAAGTTCTTAGGATTGGATTAAAAACTCCTTTATTATTTACTATTTTTTTATTCATTTCTTATTTGATCTCGTTTTTACTTTTTCTTATTTAATCTTTTCTAAGTATAATTTCTCTAAAAGAGATGTTTTCGATTGTGAAAACGATATTATTGTAAAATCTGAAGCAAAATCTTTACCTAAAATTTTAAAAATTTCCCCTTTCGATTCTGGGTTCCCGTCATAAAATATAACAAGTTCCTTGATTGAGGGTTGGTATTGAACGGGTGATTTAAATATTATAGGATCTAAATTTTTATCCAAATACAACGCTAATTTTTCATTAAGTTTATTTATTACAAATTCAAGCTTTTCTAGAGGAATTGGATTGAGAAGTTGACAAATGATTTCATTTGTTTTTAATAATTTCTCCATATTTTCGATTCGATCAAATTTAATAATTTCTCCGTTGTTGATAAACGCAATTTTATCGCAAACTTCTGATATCTCACGTAGCATATGCGATGCTATAAAGATCGTTTTATTTTGTTCTTTGAAGGTTTTTAAATATTGTCTAATTTTTATTCTAGCTTTTGGATCTAATCCTGTTTGAGGTTCGTCTAAGAAAATAATCTCCGGATCGTGAAAAATGGCTTGAATAAATCCCAGTTTTTGCTTCATGCCCTTTGAAAAAGTTTTAATTCTTTTTTTTTTCCAATTAATTAAATTAAAATGAGAAAGTAATTCATCGATTCGTTGATTTATTTTTTCTTTAGGATAGTTGTGAAGTTTAGCGTAATGTTTTAATAAAACATTAGGATTTGAATCGTAGAATACGGGAATATCGATTAAAAAGCCCATTGAGATTAGGTCTTGCGAATTTACGCTTATATCTTGTAGAATATTCCTATTATTTTTTATTGAGATATTACCGGTAGTGGGTCTTAATAGTTTTGCAATAAGTTTTATAGTTGTTGTTTTGCCCGCCCCATTTGGACCGACAAACCCAATGGTTTCTCCTTTGTGAACTTCAAGATTTAAATTTTTTACTGCAAAATTTTTTCCAAACTTTTTGCTTAGATTATTTGTCTTTAGTATTATCTCAGTCAAATTATATTCATATAATAATTTTTTTCTTAATAAATAAATGCTTAGGTTTTTACAATAACATCGTTTGAAAAATTATTTTTTTCTTAAAAAGACGGTCTAAATTTTGTTAAATCAACTCCTATTTAATTCTTGTAAAGTAATTTTTTAAACTTATTCAATCTTCCAACCGATCCGTGTAAAACGAGTAAATAATTCTAAAATTCCAACACATAAACATAATAGCGGTATCTAATAACCCTCTAATTTTAAATTTGAATGATTTTTGCAAAAGATTTATATATTTGATAATCATAATTTATTTTAAGGAGTAAAATCCTTATTTAACCAAAAAGGTCATAAAGATGAAAATTAACAGTAAATATTAAGATAGGATTATTAATTTGTATTCTCTCAATTTTTTTTCTAGGATTTGCGATACCTACAAAAGCATATAATAGAGTTGCATATATTGAAAAAGAAGCAGAGTATCTATGGTTCTTCTGGTGGCTTCCTGGTTGGGCTCTTGAGCTTCATATATCAACAACTCGAACGTGGGACTCTAGTAGTGGACATTACTATTTTTCGTCGCATAGTGAAGGGTATACTCCAGGTCTTGGTACTGGCCTCTTTAGGTGGGTAGAATATTCTGAAAATGTTGATTATATCGTCTGCCCTGTATGTCATCTTCTTATTACGATTTCTTATGAAGTTCATGGAAGGTTTTATCATAAAGATGATTCATCTAATTATTACGATATAACATTATCAATTGTGTATGACGCTGATGATAACTATGATCCCACTTTTGGACCATTCATTGACCACTTAGTAGGGGTCTGGGATTTTACTGAAGATTCGGGCATACAGACTTAGTTAAAAAATAACTTTAAATCTTTATATTTATTTTTTTCATATATTTTTAACCTAATCTTTATTTTTTGAAAACATCCATCAAAATACGATACTTGTAACTTTGTGTGATCAATTTATTGAATTCGAATAAAAAAGGAAATTTTTAATGAATCTTGTCGGTGAAATGAATTTTAGAACAGAATTATTTAATGATAGAAATAGAACATAATCATTATCGAAAAAAGAGAAAACATCATAAATAAAACAATAGACATTAAGCATCATTTTTGTCGGGTGAAGATTAGTTTAAAAATATATGTTTTTTTTTAATTTTTTCATCTTCCCACTTTAAATCTTTCAATTTATTGTTAAAAATATTTAGAATTACAGATTGGAATTGCAGATCCACCATCATAGAATTGTCCCACTTTCGATGGTGCAGATGGATTGGAAATGTCAATAATCTCTAAACCATCAATCCCATCCACAATATAAGCATAAAAGCCAAAATAGAAAAGATTAAAAAAGAAATATTAAATAAAGATTCGTAAGAAAACAAGATGTTTAAATAGGTTAATTATCAAGAATAAAATATAAAAAAGAATTAAAAAAAGAGATGCTGTATAAAAATAGCGGTTTTTTCGAAACTTATAATTCTTTTCTTTTTAAGGCTAAGATCGTAAATAGAAAAAACAATGATGCATAAATTATCATCATCAAAATCCCAACCTCAATTGTTGGTGTACGCCAATGTTTTACAGGAGGAAGGGTTCCACTTGAGTAATGAATCCAAGACCACCGATCACCACCAAGCAACCCACCTGGAATGATATGATTTATTAAATTTCCTACGTAAGATAAAGAAAAAATCGGTTCTATCTCTTGATTTATTGCGGTTAGTGTTTGCTCAAGAAGGGGAAATCCAA
>JAHLWS010000081.1 GCA_019057795.1 Promethearchaeota archaeon
GATATGGACGACGAAGAATTATACGCCGTCGGCAACATGATTAATGAGATTAAGCTTGAACGAGAGCTAGAAGAGAAAGACAAGGCGTTAGAAGAGAAAGACAAGGCGTTAAAAGAGAAAGACAAGATTATTAAGCAGTTAAAAGCGCAAATAAAGAGTAAATAGGTAGACTTTTTCTTTCCTGTTCAAGTTTTAAATTACTGTTTCAATCATCATAGAGAAGTCTAAAATCAAATAAAAGATGATTCATTTATTAAGCGGAATTCAGTAAAGTTGACAACTAGCTTAACTGAATAATAATGATTTAAGCTTAAAAATAATTAAAAAAAGAGGTATTTCTAAGTAAAATTCTTAAATTTTTTTAACTAAAAAATCTTAATTGGGTAAATATCCCATATTATCTAATGCATCTAAAACTATTTTTTTACTTTCTTCAATTGTTTGCTTGTCAGTCTCAACAACTATATCTGCTTTGTCTGGTTCTTCAAAAGGAGAATCGATGCCTGTAAATTTCTTTATCTCGCCGGCTCTAGCTTTTGCGTACATTCCTTTCACGTCTCTCTCTTCACATACTTCAATTGAGCATTTCACATAAACTAAAATGTAATCCCCAATTTCTTTGCGAGAGTAATCCCTAATATCGTTAAAAGGTGAAATAAAAGAAGCCAATACGGCAACTTTATTTCGAGTTAGTAGCTTTGCTACAAAAGTGATTCTTTCGATGTTCATTCTTCGATCATCGTCTGAAAACCCTAAGTCTCGAGTTAAACTCTTTCTAACAATATCTCCATCAAGCCGTTCAACCTTCATCCCTCGAGCTTTTAGATCGTCAGCTACGGCATCCGCTAAAATAGATTTACCTGAACAAGCAAGTCCCGTAAACCATAACGTAAATCCTTTATGTTCCATCTTTTTTTCTCTTTCGTAAATTATATTTTCAATTAAAATTCTATACTTTTTCCTTCTAAATCTTCTGGAATATTGATTTCAAATATATTCAATATCGTAGGAGCTATATCTAAAATATTTTTTGTTTCTAATTTTTTCCCTTTTTCTACTAAGGGGTCGTATATGATAAAAATCCCGTTATAATCGTGAACTGCGTCGTCAGGACCAGTGTCATTTTCGTCTAAATACATACTTTTATAACCTATTGTTCCAGCTGATCTCCAATTCAAGTCGTCAAAATAGACTAATAGATCAGGAGCGTCGCCTCGTACATTCTCGTATAAATCCTCAGGCTTAAAAATCTTCGTTTTCATTGGGTTTCCTACATTGTCGGGAATTGTTTTTAATTTTTCTGTTATAGATCTTCGATAGTTCTCGTATTCGGAGGGTTCTATGATTCCAAATTTCTCTCTACCCTTAACATTTAAAAAAATACGGGCGTAATAGCCCCCCCAACCCCACGCGTAGGTTTTATTCCAATCAATTAAATCTTCTTTTAACCTAGTTCCTGGAGTGGGGCGTTCTTTAAATGTTAATAACCCCAATTTTTCTAACGCCATATTTACGCAAATACACCCTTTCATGGCTTTAGCACCATGATCTGAAACAACGAAAACAATAGTATCTTCACCAAGTAAATCTAAGACTTCTCCAATTTCTTTATCTAAGAATTTATAGAAGTTTTTCATTGCGGTTTCAAATATATTACCTGGTTCAAATTTGTGATGCGATTTATCGTAATATTTCCAAAACGCGTGGTGAAATCTATCCAATCCAATTATAACAAATTGGCAAAAATCCCATTCCTTATTCTTTATCAGGTACTTGAGGACTTTAAAATGCATTTTTGTCATTTTATAAAGGTCTAATAACAATTGCTCCTTATGTGATGTCCGAAATACCACATCAAAAGTATAATTCTCTACAACTTTGCTTATCTCTTCCTTTAACTCAGGAGGATAAGTAAAGTTCGACAAAGAATCAGGAGTAATAAAGCCAGAAATTAGGTTCCCATTTATAGCTTGAGGTGGGTATGTGGGCGGTACACCTAATATTATTGATTTGTATCCATTTTTTCCTAAAATATCCCATATTTTAGGTTCTTTTATGTTTTGTGAGTTCGCCACCCAGAAATCAGTATACGATTTTTCCTTTCTATGTCGAAACCCATATATTCCTAATGTTCCCGCTTTTTTACCTGTTGCCATTACCATCCAAGCTGGAACGGTTATTGGGGGATCTGAACTTCTAAGCTTTCCATAAACCCCTTTATTCATTAAATTTCTTATGTTTGGGCATTCATCTTTAAAATCTTCGAATAATGTTTTAGGAGTAGCACAATCTAAACCAATAACTATCACTTTTTTATTGCTACTCAAGATAAATTCTCCTAATCGGCTTCGACAAAGGGATTACTATATTTTAATATAACTTCCGCGACTTCAGGTCTCATAACATCCGCCGTTGGTGGTTTTCCAGCAAGAAGAGCTTCTCGAATTTTTGTTCCTTTAAAAAAATCGTGGAGTTCAGGAGGGTGAGGACAGACTTTATCGTTTACAATTGAATTACACTTCTTGCAGCGCGAAAAAGATCGAAAGAATAACGGTTCTATCCCTAAATCTGGAAACATATCAAAAATTTTATGGGCGTCGTATGGCCCGTAAAAATCTCCCACTCCAGCGTGGTCTCTTCCTATTATTATGTGGTCGCAGCCAAAATTTTTTCTTGCAATTGCGTGGAAAATAGCTTCTTTTGGACCAGCATATCTCATTTCCGTTTCAAATGTGCTTAAAACAACGCGATCTTCAGGATAATAGTTTTTAATCAACGCCTTATAAGCGTTAATTATTACTTGATCTAAAAAATCCCCTGCTTTTTTCCTACCGATCACAGGGTTTATGAAAAGCCCATCAAAAAATGTTAAGCCCGCTTTCTGGATATATTCGTGTCCTAAATGAGGAGGATTTCTCGTTTGAAAAGCTACAACTCGATTCCAATTTTTTGCTTTAAACAGAACGCGCGTCTCTATTGGTTTTAAATCTAACTCAGGAAAAATGGGAGTAAATTCGTTAACGAGGAATATATCACCCCCTATTAGTTTTTCTTTTTGATCAAAAACTTTTTTAACTCCTGGGTGAGTTTTATCTATTGTGCCATATACTTTTTCTGCGAAGCTTTTTTTGTTATAACTATAAATATCTTTGATGTTGAATAAGGCAATCGGGTTATTAGAAAAGTCGGTTAAAATTACGGAATCTTCCTCTTTAAGGTTCGATACATCGCTTTCAGAGACATCAAGTACAATCGGAAATGGCCATGCGATCTCGTTTTCTAAATACATGTGATCCAGAACATTTAGTGTATCGTTTTCGGTCATGAATCCTTCTAAAGGGCTAAAAACTCCAAATGCGATGTTTTTAATAACTTTCAAAGTTTCTGAATCGGTTTTTATTTTTTCAAACTCGTCAATTTGGTCTAAAATTTTTAGCTTTTCTCTTTCAGGTAGTTCTTTATTAATCAAACTACCCCCATGTGGTTCTATCATGATTTTTCTATCTTCTTAATTCTTGTTTTCTTTGAAATTTTAATTTAATCGATATATCCTAGATCTCTTAATCGTTGTTTTACTTTCTCTTCTTCTTCTTTTGTAAACGCTTGTTTTGTCTTTTCATCTTGCTCAATTGAAGATAAAACTTGCCTTAAGACATAAGTTACATAACTAGATACTGAAGAAAAGCCAGTCCCTTTCATTCGCTCCTTTACTTTATCTGCTAAAGGTTTGGGAATAGAAACCGTCGTATATTCAACCTTATATTCATCTTTAGACATATATTTTCACTAAATTTTTACTTTATATTAATAAATTAAAATGAAATTTATTATATATAACTTTACTTAACGCCACATAATTAAATTAATTAAAATCATAAAAAAATATATTAATTCAATTTGAAATTAGGTAAACCACTTAAAGTCCTAAGAATTTTAAGTTTCCTAATTCTACTCTTATAGTTAAACTATTTATAAATATTTAACAAAGTTTAACTTTACAGCTTAAATTTGGTAATCTAAAATTTAAAAATCAAGGTTTATTATGGATCCTTATTATATCTTCTTTAATGATTAATACTTTTTCTTCATATTGATTAATCATTTCTTTCAATTCAGGTATAGTTGGATAATCATTCTTACCTGTGAAATCATGGGCATCATCAATTAAGATAATGTGATTTTTGTTAGGATGGTTAAGAATATATAGCAATTCCTTAGTAATTGGGGTCTCCACATTAGTTTTCGAAGTATTCTTACCTGAATAATGAGCATCAAGCCAAAATAAACATGGGCCGTCTATTTTAGAAAGAATTTCGGGTAGTTTTTCTGAACTATCACCCAATTTAACATTGATATGCTTATATTTGATGAATTTTTGTTTTGCTTTGAGATAAAGCACCTTATTTAATTCGATAGAATAAATTTCTTTAAAATTTTTTTTTACAGCGTTAACTGTATTTCCTAAATAGGTCCCCGTTTCTATAAAAATATTTATTGAAAATCTTTTAGCATACATTTTAATAATTTTACGTCTATAAGGTTGAGGGGGTGATTTAGACCTTCCTTTTTTTGCCCATCTTCTAATTTCTTTACCCGTTCTAATAAAATTAATAGGTTTATTATATAATAACTTTTTATATTTCAGTATTATAATTTTTAACTGTTTTAATTTATCAGATGTATTAATTTCCAAATTAGTAAGCGATTTGATTTTAGACTTAATATCTTTATATATTTAAAACCACCATTTTTATTCTAGATACTAATTATCAATTGATAAATGAAAAAGGAGAATCTACTTTTTATAATGTTTCAGAAGTTTTAGATATTTAATGATTCTTAGTTTTTTAATATTTATTTAAGACTATAATCGTTAATTTCTAGTTCTTAATTTTTATAATGGAAGAAGGATGAGAATAATAAAATGGTGATACTTCTAATAGAAAAATGGAAGATATGCCTGCCAACCTCGTAGAAAAACATTTAAGTTGGGCACTGGTTCCATAGCTGGCTTTAATGTTAAATACGGAAAAGGATATATCCCCAATTTCCAAAATAGAAAACAAAACTTCCTACTTATTTCTTTAATTTTTAACGCTATCGAATTTTTATTTACAAAGTAAGATTTAAAACCTTCTCTTTTTAATATCTCTCTTTCAAATGAAGTTAATTTGCCTAATACCCATAGTAATGAATTCGATTTAAGTAATTTTGAGACAGATTTCACCAAATATTTCCAATCAGTCTGATTTTCTAGTGTTTCTAATATTCCAATATCATAAGATTGATTTTTTTGGATTTTATTTAATATAGTTGTTTTTATTTGATGACTCACTCCAACACTTTGAAAATAAAGATCAGCTTCATTTTTTGAATTATCAGAAATAAAAGCATGAGTTATTCTTAATCTTGGTAAATCCGCCAAATCCGCTGATGGTTTAAGATTTTTTTCTGTTATGGAAATTAATTTTAGCGATTCATGAATGCGATGCAATTCTTGGATATTTTCATATAACCTTACTCTCGCATTAAAATATTCTGGAGATTCAACTCGTTTTTGCTGACATCGATCATCATTAATCGCTAACAAACGTGGATCAATTTTATTTTCAAAAACAAATTCTGAAATTGTGAGTGCCAAACTTTCAGTAGTTGCAAAATTATTTTCAGCTTGAAGTTTTCCTGCTTTAGCAATTGCTTCTGCTTCAGCAGGATGATTATAATAATAAATAATTTTTTCAAGCAAATCTTCAAAACTATGCCATGTAACTAAATGTTTTCCAGGTTCAAAAAATCGATAAAGGAATGATTGTGAACTTAATTCGTCCACAAAACATAATGCACCTGCAAAGAGACAACTATGTATTTGAGGGGTTAATTGCCCATTTAAACTACTAATTACAATCATTTTTGAACGGGATAAGACTTTGAGCCAATCTAAATAGGGAAGTCGATTATAATAATGAAATGGGATATTATGCTTAGGCAACTTTTTTTCTAAAAACTGTACCATTCGACTTCGGCGTGGATGAGATGAACTCCACCTTTTTCCAATATAAGTTACACCAGACTTTTTATTATTTACTATTTCAAACTTTAACGCAATAGGCGGACAAAATGCAGAATGTCTAATACCTGCTTCATAAAAAAAATGTAAATGAGCTGGTTGAGAAGCTGTTAACATATGTTCAAAATTCTCACGTTTGATGTAATTAATTAATGAACTAATAGGATACAATAAATGGTGTGTATCAGCAACTATAGCAAATTTAGGGCATTTTAATTTAGATAAATTTTTAGGAAAACAAGTGGAAGGTGCTTCGAGAACGGAAAAAATTAAATCAATTTTTCGATCATTTTCATTTAACTGTGAAAGTACTTCGTCTATATCAAAAAAACGTCCACTTGTACGAATATATTTTCTTTCTCTTGTATCTTTATTTTGTAGTTTATGACCACAAAATATTTCGCGTTTTCCACACCAAGGATATGGTTTAACTTTAACTCTATTAAAATCGCCATGCGAGGGTATGAGTACGATATTTAGTAATTTATCAAAATAATCTTTATAGTTTGTATGATCTTTTAATGTCATATATTAATAACTTGTTTTATCATTTTATTAATTTTTTTTATAAGTGGAATAACTCTTTTGTACAAGTAATTGAATTTTAAAATTGGTTCAAATATAAAGATCTATAAAAACATTTAGGTATAACAAATAAAAAATTTCATAAATTTAAAAGACTGATGAAAATTTAAATTATTAAAATAAATAATGATAAAATTGAACCCTTAAAAATCAATTTGTTACCCGTCTGCTTTATAGAAAACTATGAACTACGGGCAAATTTATTCATTTCAACATGGGCTTTAAGCGAAAGTTCTAAAGGCTCACAAGATTTTGTAGCAAAATCTAAATGGTTTAATTCAGAACATATACTCCTTGTTTATTCGATAGAAGGAACCAAATACCCCGATGCTAAAATAATAGAAAAATATGCTAAAGAAATGAATCGCACGATTGAAAATATCGGTTTTCTAAAGGGTAGATATTATGCAATGAAATATGCAATATTCTTTTCTTTATTTGTTATTATGCAATAATTTTTATTTGTTCGGACTCAAAATTGAAAACTTAATAGTTTATAAAGATTTTTTAATTTTATAGGTAAATTTAAAGATTTTTAAACTAAATTAAAACAGATTTAAGATGAAAATAGGTGTTATTGGTTTAGGTAAATTAGGACTTCCATTAGCTTTGGTTTTTGCTAAAGCAGGTTATGAAGTTCTAGGGATTGATATAAGTGAAGATAGAATTAATAATATAAAAGAATTTTATAAAAAAGAAGCCCAAGAACCAAAAGTAACAGAATATTTACAGAAATACGGTGAAAATCTCGTGCTAACTACGGACTATAATAGGCTAAGTGATATCTCAATAATAGTTATAATTACTCAGGGCCCAAGCTTGCCAGACGGCAGCTTCAATTCGAGCTATGTCGAAAAAGCAGTGAAAGATGTTCACAGTATTAATGATGATACATTAATTGTGATCTCTACCACTACTAATCTAGGAACAATAGATAACTTATCCAAAATCCATAATAAAATTTGTTGTAATCCCGAAATGATAAAACAAGGCTCAATTATTAATGATTTTGAAAATCCTAAATTTACTATTATTGGAGCCTATAAAAAAGAAGAAGGAGAAAAATTCGCAGAAATTTGGAAAAAAGTTCACGATAAACCAATTTTTTATGTTTCACCTATAGAAGCTGAGATTCTTAAGCTTTCATTGAATGTTAGTTTCGATTTAGGTATTACATTTGCTAATATTATAGGAGAATTATGTGAAAAATATAATGCCAAATCGAACAGTGTTCTAGATATAATTTATCACGACAGGAGGAATTATAAGCCTGGATTAGGTTTTATGGGTCCATGTTTTCCACGGGATGTATGCAATTTTAAACGAATAAGTCTAAAAAATTCTATAGAAAGTGGCTATTTATTTTCCCATTTTCTAACTGAAGCAAATGATTATACTGTTGAACGATACATTCGTAAAATCAAGTCATTCGACCGAAAGAAAATTGGAATATTAGGTATTAGTTATAAACCCAATGTTCCATATATTTTTGAATCTCAACCAATAAAAATCATTCAACAACTTATTAATGAAAATGTTGGGTTAGAATATAGTTTCTATATTTTTGATCCATTAGCAGAAGAAAATGGAAAAAAAGTATTAACTAGTAGCAATATTCACTTTTGTTCATCAATAGATGAATGCTTGGAAAAGGCGGAAACTATTTTTATTGGAACGGCAAATTATTCAGATATTAAGACAGACAAACCAAAAATTGATCCTTGGAATTATGGAATAGCAGGGTAATTTATCCTTTTATACTAACTCAAGAAGAAAACTTATTTTAAAGGTTAAAAATATCCTACATTCTTATCCAGTTGTCCATATATCTAAAATCCCAGTTTTTATGGATTATTGGATTAGCCCAGTTTTTTGGAGCGATTACAATCTTATTAGGATTATTATTCAGATATGCACCCCACCAGCTAAAAGTGGAGTTTGCGATTATTTGATGATCACAACAAGACATTAAATATAATTCAAGATAATCTTTTTCTTGCGGGAATAGAAAATCTAAAGAAGGAAATTCCTTTTCCAAATAATTTCTAACGAACTCATGATCAGATGAAAAAATAATTATTTTTATATTATTCAAGCCAAATTTTTCTCTGAAATAAACGATACTTTTAGAATAATAATCAGAGTTCCATAAAGATGGTTGATCGTATTTTTTTGGATGAGTTATATTATCACCTCTTCTAATATGTAATGCTATTGTTATGTTATCTCCTTGATAAATTTCGTGGTATTTTTTTGTCAAATATTCTTTTTCAGAGGGATAAATATTGAACAAAATAGGCAGCAATTTATCTCTGAATTTATCAAAAAATTTTTCACTTGAAAAATATCCATTAAACAAAATACCACTATAGTTTGCTAGGTTGCAAATTTCAATTGGTTTAGCAATTTTATGATAACCCATCCCTTTTTCCTGATAAAAAAATAAATTATAGGGCCGATGTTCGATAAGTGAGAGCTTACGGAAAACAGTATCCCAATAAACGGGTCTTGTATCTACTCGACTCGGGGCTCTTCGAATTTTTTTGAAAACAGGTGATATAGAATGCTCCCAACCATATGCTATAACTGTTGCTATTTGATATAATTGGTTTCCTAGCCCCCCTTTTAGTTTTACGGTAACAATTTTTTTAGGAACTACTAAATTAGTCTTTACTTTAGCCAGAATCTTACTTAGCAGAGGGATTTTCTTGATTAATTGCTGTAATTTCTCAGTTCTATTAAAATCAGTTTTAATTAAACGTCCTAGCCGCCAATATAGATCACTTAGAATATCTATTATTGAGAGGATTCTCTTTTTTAAAAATTCTTTCATATTAGCATCTATTAGTTTTTTCTTGATTTAACTTGTTCTTCAATCCATTGATAAGTTTTTTCAATTCCCACTTTTAATGGTTGTGAGACCTCCCATCCAATTTTCTCGCGATATAATTTATTATCTGAATTTCTTCCTCTCACACCCTCAGGACCTTTAATATTTTTAATTTTTAAATTCTTACCAGATATTCCTATTATCATTCGGACCAGGTTATTTATAGAAATCATTTCTTCAGATCCGATATTGACAGGACCTATAAAATCAGAATCCATTAATCTAAGTACAGCTTCTAAGCATTCATCAATATATAAAAAAGAACGAGTCTGTTTACCATCCCCCCAAACATCTATAAAATCACCATCTTGGGCTTCAATTACTTTTCTACATAAAGCAGCAGGCGCTTTTTCCTTTCCCCCCTCCCAAGTTCCTTCTGGACCAAATATATTATGAAATCTACTAATTCTAATATTTAATCCTAGATTTTTAAGAAAAGTTAAATATAATCTCTCACTAAATAATTTTTCCCAGCCATATTCGCTATCAGGCGCTGCAGGATAAGCAGAATCTTCAGATAATTTTGGATTGTTTGGATCCATTTGATTATATTTTGGATAAATACAAGCGGATGAGGAGTAAAATAGTAACTTAATTTTATATTTCACTGCCCATTCAGCAACATTTAAATTTATCATAGCTGAATTATGCATAATATTAGCATCATTATCTCCAGTAAAAACATATCCTGCTCCACCCATATCTGCTGCAAATTGATAAACCTCATCAAAACTTCCTTTTCCAAGCTCATTTTGATTAGGGGCTAATATTACCTCTTTAACTACTAATGGATTTCTTAAATCACCTATAACAAATTCATCTGCTTCTGTTTTACCAAATTCGGGGTATTTCAAGTCAACACCACGAACCCAATATCCTTCCTTCTTTAATCTTTTTACCATGTGACTTCCAATGAAGCCACCAGCTCCTAATATTAACGCCTTTTTCATGTTGGTTTGCCACTATCCTTATTTTTCGGATAACTTTTGAATTATTTAATTTTTTAACTTGATAGCTTTTAAGTAATTAAATAAATATTATTTTAATAAATTTAATATTTATTATAAAAATAGTATTTCTATCTTAATGGATAAATGTCCTTGATATATATCTCCACTCTATTGTATAATTTGTGAGAATGTTATAAAAAAAACTTTTAGGTTTTTTTTATTTAATTTGGAATACTTTATTAATTTGAGAAGATATGATAATAAGGTTTATTAAAAAGATTCCAATATTAAAATCAAAATTAAAAACATTACTCGGTTTTACTTCTATAGTTTTTGCAAAAATTAAACTTAAGAAAGCTGTTGCAAAATGTAAATCTTGGAAAGAACTTATAAACTTAGCATATACATTTCAATTTTATGTTTATAAGAAAGAATTTTTTAGATTTGGAATTTTCCCTCTACAGGAAAAAGAAGAGTTAATTGATTTTTTAAAATTATTTATAAAACAACATCCAAAAATAATCTTTGAGTGTGGAACAGCAAGTGGCGGTAATTTATTTTTACTAACACGATTTTCTGATAAAGATTCAATAATAATTAGTGTAGATCTTCCTGGTGGTAAATTTGGAGGCGGATATCCATCTTGGAAAATACCATTTTATAAATCCTTTACCTCATATAATCAGAAAATTATTCTTATAAGGGATGATTCTCATAAAATATCTACTTTAGAAAGCTTAAAAGAGGTTTTAAATAATCGGAAGATTGATGTGGCATATATTGATGGGGATCACACATATTCGGGGGTAAAAAGGGATTATGAATTGTATAGAAGTCTAATTAAGCCAGGAGGGTTAATGATATTTCATGATATAGTTCCGCATAAAAATAGAAATGTAGGGGTACCGAAATTTTGGCAAGAAATACACAAGGAATATGAATTTAAAGAAATTGTTAAAGATTGGAACCAAAATGGGGCAGGTATAGGAATATTATTCATAAAATAGAAATGGGAAAAAAATAATAACTAATATGCTATATTTCTAAAAAAAAGCGTGCTAAATCTTTTGTGATACATCTTAGACATGTCTTTTCCTTATATAATTGAAAGGCATTATCCGCAATTTCCATCCTTAATTCTTTATTATTTACTAATTCCAGAATTCCCTCTGAAATAGACTTTGGATCTGCTCTTTCACATAAAAAAATGTTTTTCCTATGAGTAAATAATTCATTGATAGCAGGCGTGTTTGATGTAATTATAGGAACTTTCATTTGTATTGCTTCAAAAATCTTATTTGGAATTACACATAAAGTTTTTTCTCCTTTTCCAAAAATTCCTAAAGCTATATCATATTTAGATATAAAATGGGGCAATTCATTAAGCGGAATTAAATCATAGAATTCTAGGTTATTTAATTTCAAAGATTTTGCAAGTTCAAAATTTTTTTTATATGTCTGTCCTCTACCAAGTAGAGAGAAAATTATTCTTTTATCATCTTTTAAATCATCTGCAGCTTTAATTATAAATTCAATACCATGTAAAGGGATATAGGTTCCCCAAAACCCAACCTTTATTTTCTCACCATTCCCTCTTCTTTTTACCGCGTTATTAGAAATGCTAAAAATGGGCTCTGCTCCAACAAGAATTCTCCGAAATTTATTTTTTCTTAAATTAAACTTTATATTGAAATACTTAATATGTGTATTAGTATCTAAAACAATTTTATCTGATAAAAGACATTCAAAATAATCTAAACAATAAAGAAATGCATATTTTAATAATTTAAAAGGCATATTTTTCCTTGAAAATACCTTTCTATCATCATAATAAGTCTGGAATTTTGATATGAAATAATCATATATTAAAGGAATTTTTTTATATTTTGAATAAAGTTTTGTTAAAGAGAATAACAACCAATCACGAGGAGATACTGAAAAAAAAATAATCAGATCAAAATCTATTGAATTAAGTGTTTTAAAACTTTTAATAAAAGTATAGATTACTTTCCTATTTGATGAATTCTTAAAATTTAATTTATAAACCTTTATACCATTAATTCTTAAAGCTCTTAAAATTATCCAATTCCTAGAATAATTTTCATCAAAGTTTCCAATATAAAGAACTTTTTTTACCTTAATTGTTTAAAACACCAAGTTTTAAATCTTATTTAATGAAGCCATAAAATTCTTCAGTTTTATTATTAATAATATCCATTATATTTTGTTTTTATAGAGAATTGGGTAATTATATTTTATGTAATTTATATTTATGGATTAAATTTATAATTCTTATTAATAATTAACCAATTTTGATATTGAAAATTATCATATTTCTGATAATATTTTTTAACTAATTTAATACAGTCAGGGTAAATTTTGTAAAAATTATAATTCAATTCCTCAAATAAGTCAAAAATATCTCTTAAGAATACATGTGCGCCAATAAAGGTTCCGCCATACTCGAATTGAATTATATTAACTTGAATATTATTAAATAATGTTTTTCCACCCTTTAGTACTTCAAATTCATGTCCTTCAACATCAATTTTCATATAATCAATAAATTTTATATCATTTTCACGGCAATAATTTTCTAATGTATCAAGTTGGATTTTTTCTTTTTGCTGTTGTGGAATTTTCCCATAACGTTCATCTAATCCTTTTCTTTGATATAAGGAATTCAATCCTGAACCTTTTTTGAAAATATGTATAAATTGCTCCTTCTTAGCTGAACTTAAACCAATATTATTACAAATAACATTAGGGGGAAAATTATTATTTATCAATTTCTTAAAAGTATATTTACTTGGCTCAAAACAATGAATATTTAATCTTTTATTTGTATTTAAAACAAACTTTGTCCATTGACATACATTTGCTCCAATATCAAATAAAACACTACGATTTCCAATATTACGCTGTAAAAAGCGCATCTCTCCATTTGTAATCATATTATCATTGTTTTCTCCATTGTATCTATCGATATAACGCTTGAAAAAGTTATAGATTTTTGGATTCCGTGGTATAATTTTTATTAATAAATTATAAAAATTTATTTTAATTTTACTCATATTGTTCTCCAACAATTAAATTTTATATTTGCAAATTTATAGTGAAGAAATTTAATTTGCCTTAATCTAAAAATATATTTAAAATTTGTATATAAACTTGCGAGGGAAATTATATGGAGCAGAATAATTTAATTGTCTAAATAAATAAAAAGTGCTGTAGCAGATACTTCTTTCTCAGAAACTATTCAAACTTAAATTAATAAAATATTAACCCCTTATGAAAATCAATTAATTTAATCCATAACTCATAATATTAAGAAAATACCCTTTAATTTTAAATATATGAAAGTTATAGCAATAATGCCAAAATTGTTAGATTATTTGGTTTCAGCAATTATCGAAGGATTATATAAAAATAATGTGAATATAATTGCATCCGAACCAGGAAATAACGTCAGAAAGGTTTATTCAAAAAAAGAGATAATAGAACACTCCAAAGATGCCGATTACATTCTGGTACTTACAGGAAAAGTTAAGGGAAATATCCCTCCGAAATATTTTCTCTTAGATAAAATAAATAGACCGAACATAACAGCCTTTATAGATGGAAGTGAATGGACTTATTCAAGCTTCCCGGAAAAAAATCAAATAATTGAAAGCCTGAAAAATCCAATAAGGAGAAAAGGCAAAAAATGGATAAATAAAAGAATGTTTAATTATTGTACATGGTATTTTAAAAGAGAATGTTACCCTGAAGATGCCAAAAAAGGAATTATACCTCTATTATTCGCTGCAGAAGATAATTATTTTGGAAACTATGATTATGAGAAAAATATAGATGTTTTTTGTTCATTTAGACAAAAAGGAACTGGTTTAAGGCAAAAAGTAGAAAATATATGTAGAAAATTAAAGAGAAAAGGGTATAATATCGTTATTAAAAGTGGGTTATCATACGAAAAATATAAGAAATTAATTTCATCTTCTTATATCAGTATTGATGCTTGGGGTGGGGGAGATTGTAATGCTAGAATTTGGGAAATCTTTGCTAACAAAAGCTGTTGTTTTTCTCAAAAATATAATATTCTCTTTCCACATAGTTTTACAGATGGATACAATTATGTTGAGTATTCAACCATTGAAGAGTTTGAAGATAAATTAAGATATTATTTAAAGAATAAAGAAAAATGTTTAGAAATAGCAGAAAGAGGATATCAACACTTATTAAAATATCATACTTCAAAACAGAGAGCTAAACTAATATTAGATGTTTTGGAAAACGAAAATAAAACAAAAAAATTTGATTATAATAAAAAACATTCTGTGGGAAAAATTTTTTATTTAAGCGTGATTTTAAATAGCTTTGTTAAAGATCCACGGAATATTATTAGATATTTAATGAATGTGTTTCAAGAATTAAAATTTAGGATTCGGAAAAATAAAATAAAAAAATAAATAACAGGCATCAATTAATAATTGATTTTAGCATATTCTAATGAATATGAATCATATTAAAGTTTCCAAATTGGTTCTAGGCATTTAGTTTTATGAATATATCTTCTAGACTTGTTTCTAATTCTTTAATTTGCTTAATAGGATATTTTTGAAGGATTCCAAATATTTTTGGATAGAAATTTCGATCTTGAATATTAAAATATACAATGTCTTTATTACTTTCTATATTGCTAACATAATTTAAAGTACTTAATTCATCAGTTAATTCTATAATTTTATCTAAACCGATCTTTATTTGAATTTTGATTTCTTTTTGAAGGAATTTTACAAAATTTTCTTTTGTATCAATTTTTATAATACTCCCTTGTTTAAGAAAAGCAATCTTACTACACATAGATTCTACTACATTCATTTGATGTGAAGTAATAAATATCGTTTTTTTAAGATTTGTTAGTACATTCATTATTTCTTTAACTATTATTGGATCTAGTCCTAACATTGGTTCATCTAAAAATAAAATTTTAGGGTCTATTAATAAAATCCTCGCCAATGCTAATTTTACTTTCATACCACTTGAGTAGGTCTCTACCAACTGATTTAACTTACTTGTTAAACCCAATATTCCAATGATATCCTTGATTTTCTTTTCATAATCACTTATATTATAGATTTTAGAGAAAAATTTTAAATTTCTATAACCTGTTAATCTATAATAAATCATTTCATTTCCAAGCATCAAGCCTACATTCTTTTTAATAAAATACCGTTCTTTTAAGATATTTCTACCAAGAACCTTGGCATAACCCTCTGATGGTTGCAATAAAGTCGTTAGAATGGATACCAAAGTTGTTTTACCTGCTCCATTAGGTCCAAGTAGTCCAAATATTTCTCCCTCCTTGATCTTTAAATTTATATTATTTAATGCTGTAAGTTTTTCAGCTTTACCTCTCATCTTGTATCTTTTTGTTAAATTAAATGTTTCTATTACATAATTTTCATCCATTGATTCATTTTCCTTAGGTATATTACTATTTGTTGTCATATTAGTATCCAGATATTCCAAATTTATCATAGAATGTATTAAAAAAATATACAGAAAAAATAGGCAAAATTATTGTACCTCCAACAACTACAATGATGTGTATAGGTGTTAGAAAGGTTATAGCTAAATTATAATCAATTCCCATTAACCAAGAAATCCGTATTATATCAATAAAATAATATAAAGGATTTAATAAAATAATGAATTGGATAACTTCAGGAAAAATTTGTAAAGGATAACTTATACAACTCAACCAGAATAAGAATGTCAATCCAGTATTGACTACACTATAAATACCTTCTTTAGTAATCATCAGTATCCCCATTATTAATCCTAAACATCCAAATAAGATTGCTAAAGATAGAAATGAAAATATAACAAGAAAGAGATAAAAAATGTTTATTGGAAATAATATATAGGCTATAATAAAGAAAAAGATAAAGGGAATACTTATTAATATGATTTCAGCTATGAGAAAACCAAATAAAAGGACATACCGATTTATAGGGGCAACCATTAAAGCTTGTAGAGTTTTCCAATACTTTTCTGAATTAAATAAATGTGAAAAACTGAGTACAATTCTTCTTAAAAATTGAATGCAGAAGGCAATAAATAAGAATAGAATAAAATTTAGACCTGTCCAATATCCGAATTGATAATCCTCTCTTATTGTAAATATTACGTTAAAAATTATTAATGGCATCAAAATCTGGATGAAAGGAGCAAAATATCGAGTAAAAATTGATAATTTAAATCTAGCTTCAAGATAAATATTTCTTTCTACTAAAGCATTAATTTGCTTTATATTAGTTCTTAAAGATTTTTTTGATACCATTCTAAATTAAAATTTGTGAAAGTTATATTATGATTAAATATAAGGATGATATAATTGTATCTTGAAAATATTATATTCTACTTATCTATTAAAATTTGGTGTTAGAATCCATTTCCAATTATTTTTTTAAATTGTCTGATAATAGGTGCTTTATCAATTTTTTAAACCTGGAAAACATTTAGTTATATGGCGAAATTTTGAAGATTTACTTGAGAAACTAATTTATTATTATAATCATTCTGATGAGGCAGAAGTAATTGCTAAAACAGGGAAAATTCAAGCTGAAAATAATTATGCAACTACTGAAAGTTTGGCGCTCACAATTTCAGAATTTGTTTTGGAAATAAAATTGATCCACGCTTTCTGGCTATTAATGATAACCGATGTCAGAATAAATAAGTTGAATCTCCAGAATATTTTGATGCAAGAGTAAGGTTATATGAAAATATACAAGAACTTGTTTTTCTACGAGGTTGGCAAGCTTATTTTTCATTTTTATAATTAAAATGAACTATGAGAATTTGCTTTCCATTAACTCTAATCCAAGATTAAATATTTTTTGCCATATACCGAATTCGTGTATAAATCGATTTATATTCTCATAGATATATCAGGCCTATTCCAGCCCATTTTTGTTTTCTGTCTTTAATAATTTCAAGATATTCATAATCATTTTTGAGTTCATTCCAAAACTTATTTACTTTGCAACTAGACCTAGGGTCATGTTCAACGATATCGTGAAACGCGATTATTCCTCCTTCTTTAACTAAACTTGAATACATTTTGAAATCTCTCTTAACTCCTTCATAGGTGTGATCTCCATCGATAAATAGAAAATCAACCTTTTTATCGGCAAGAACGGTCTTAACGAGTTTAAATGTTTTCGGATTATGGGAATCGTCTCTCAGCAATTTGATTTTCTGCCCATTTTTCGTGAAGGATTGGTATAGAGGTATTTTCCATTCGGAATACCCTCCTCCAAAAGATCCCCCCAGAAGATCTATACTTATTATGCTAGCTTCGGGATCGGCGATTCTAGTAAAGAGATAAAGTGTTCCCCCCCCAGCTGTTCCTATTTCAAGGATTATTTTAGGATTTAAATCTTTAAGAATTTCAAGAAGTTTAGTGATCTCATATTTAACTTGACCCACTTTAATAGAAAAAGTAAAGTATTGAAAAGAAAAAGCAAACTCGACAGCATTAGAAATATTATTTATATTCTTGATTTCTCTGTTCAAAAATTTACCTCTATTCATTTTCAAAACTATTATTGGACACAGCAATTTCATCCCCATAGAATGAATAGAATATAAAGTTTTTTTTAGAACTGGGGGCATTATATCATATATCTGTAAAAACAATTTTTTTAAAGCCATAATATTTTAACATTATTTATGTGGTGCGTTTTGCTAATTCGAGAGTTTACCTATAATTAGGTCATCTATTCTGTTGTTGATAAATCGGGGTATGAACATGGGGTCATTGAATGGACTTCTTTCTTCACTGGGATTTTGGTCGAGTTTTATAGAACAAAAAACCCATGAAGCCGAAGATATAAAACTCCCTATTGATTTTGATAATAATCCAAAAAATAAAAACCTTGTTAGGATATATGATAAGGTTAAACTAAATGAAAATTTTTAAATGAAAATTCAGTTATCTTGTTCCATGATACAAATATATATGAAGGTGTTATACGATTTTTCGGTGAGTTAGACTTGCCAAAATATAATTTTACTCATTCTTTTGGATTAGGGGATGTGTCAAAAAATAAAGAATTAATTTCAAAGATTAAAGAGATATGGTATATACCTCAAGAGTTCAAGCTTAGAACAATAAAAGAAGCTCAATAATTAACCTTAAGCGGTCTGGATAAAAATCTGGATAAAAAAGGTATTTTCAGATGATTGCGTGATATTCTTAGAATATCATCCAGATAAGAATAGTTAATACAAAATTTTAATTATTTCACTAACTTCTAATAAATATTCGAGGTATATTGAAATAAATATATATCATAATACTTTTTTTCACCGACAATCTTAAATCTTAAATCTTAAATCTTATAATTTATTTATTTTATAATTAGTATCAAATTTATAGAGTCGATGGTCATGGGCAAAATTAAGATTGGAATTATCGGAATTGGAAATTGTGCAAGCGCTTTAGTCCAAGGTATAGAATATTATCGAGATTCTAATAAAAGTGGATTACTTCGACCTAATCTTGCGGGTTATTATATTTCTGATATTCAAGTCGTAGCAGCGGTGGATGTATCTGAAAATAAGGTAGGGAAGAACATTTCGGAAGCAATTAAAGCAAACGAATTGGATGTAGTGGTTGATTTTCATAAAAATTTTAATGTTCTGGTCGTTATGGGCGATATTCTCGATGGTGTCATTAGTGAAACGGAAAAAAATATTAAACCGGCAAATCAAAACCCAATAAATGTTGCAAAATATTTTAAATCGACTGGTGTAGAGATAGTATTATGTTTATTACCTTCTGGGGCTGATAACGCCGTTAGATTTTACGCAAACGAAGCAATTAAAGCTGGTTGCGCTTTTATTAATGCAACACCTACAAATGTCGCAACTGATAAAGAATATGCTAATAAATTCCATGATGCAGGTTTACCTTTAATTGGAGATGATTTACAAGACCAATTTGGTGCAACAATTTTACATAAAATGATACTTCAACAAATGCTTGATCTAGGAATAGATATAAAAGAAAGCTATGCTTTGGATGTAGGTGGCGGAGCTGAAAGTTTAAACACGATTTACCGAACGCGAGAAACAAAACGAAAAATTAAAAGCATGTCTGTAGCGAGAGCCTTAAATATTGACGCTCCAATTGTTGCAGGCACTTCTGATTGGGTTGAATTTCTCGGTAATAAAAGGAATTCTATGCTCTGGATTGTTGGTAAAGGCTTTATGGGATCAGAAATAATAATGGATATTAAGATTCAAACTGAAGATGGTCCTAATGGGGGCTCCGTATTAGCAGATGTGATTCGCGTGACTAAAATAGCAATAAATCAAAGTGCTGCGGGATCTATTGATGAAATTTCCGCTTACGGGTTTAAAAACCCACCGAAATCTCCGAAAACTCCGGCTGAAGCCAGTAAGAATTTAGCTAATTTTATATTAGGTATAAGAAAGGAGGAATAAAATCCATGGAAAATAATTCAAAGATTAATTCAGAATTTAACGATGTTTCTGATAAAAAAGAAATTCGGATCGCCTTAGCTGGGCTTGGTAATTGTGCATCTGCTTTAATTCAAGGTATTGAATTTTACAAAAACATCAAGGAAGAAGACATGTATGTTAATGGGTTGATGAACCCTAGTATTGGTGGATATCTTCCACGGCATATTAAGATAGTTGCTGCTTTTGATGTATCTACAACAAAAATCAATAAAGATGTTTCAGAGGCAATTTATGCGGAACCTAATTGCTGTCATAAGATTGTAAATCCAGAGGAAATGCCAAAGACAGGAGCTTTATGTTACCCCGGACCAATTTCAGATGGATGTTATGTAAGTAAAGATGGAAGAATATCAACATTTGATTATTTTAAAGTATATGATGAGAATAAAATAATGTCTGTTGATATTGCTCAAATGCTTAAAGAAAATAGGGCTGAAATTCTAATTAATTTTTTACCCGTTGGAAGTCATAACGCTTCTAGAATATACGCTCAAGCAGCACTTGATGCAGGTTGTGGATTTATAAATGGGATTCCTGAATTCATCGTGTCTGAACAAATTGAGGGCGACAAAGATTGGGTTGCTGAATTCGAAGCTAAAGGGTTACCCTGTGCTGGTGATGATATTAAATCTCAAGTTGGTGCTACAATTGCACATCGAGTTTTGGCTAAGATGTTTTTAGATCGGGGAGTAGTTGTAAATGATACGTATCAGTTAAATATCGGAGGTAATGGCGATTTTTATAACATGAAATTGGAAAAGCGTTTAACCACTAAGCGAAAATCAAAGACTTCTGCAGTTGCTTCCGTTCTACCATATCCAATTAACTGCCGAATTGGTCCAAGTGATTTTGTTCCTTTTCTTGAAGATAAAAAAATTTGTTATATTAGGATAAATGGTACGACATATGGAAATTTACCGTTAGTCTTAGATGTAAAAATTAGGGTTGAGGATTCTCCTAATTCGGCAGGAGTTATGCTAGATATAATCCGTGTTATGAAACTTGCCTTAGATAGAGGAATTTCGGGAATTTTAGAAAGTGTAAGTTCTTTTAGTTTTAAACATCCACATATTCAACCACCTTCAGATATAATTGCTAAACAATGGGTTTCAGAATTTATCGAAGGCAAACGCGAGCGCTAATCGCTTTAATTTATTTTATTTTAAAAATTATTTTTCTTAGATTATTTAATTAATAGATTATTTTTAATATTGGTGCATAGTGTGGAAAGCGTTATTTTAGCAGCGGGATTTTCTTCTCGATTCAATTTTGGAGATAGTTCATTCAAAAAGTTTCTCTTACCGCTCAAGAAAACAATCATACTAAATTATGTAATTACCGGGATGTATTTTGCGGGGATTAGGAAAATTAATATTGTTGTTGATGACGCGGTTGATAAATCACAAGTCGTTAGTTGTTGTTATGATTTTGGCAAAGAAATCAATTTAGATTTTGAGGATTTAAAAATTAATTTAATTGAAAATAAGTATTCTGAAAGAGAAAATGGATATAGTTTATATTTAGGTGCAAAAGCAGTATCATCTAAAAGTTTTGTGTTATCTATGGCAGATCATATTTTTTCAGAAAACATCTACACTGAACTTTTATCTAATTATAACAACGATGATATAATCTTAGCTACAGATCCTATGAGCATTAAAGGAATTTACGATTTAGAGGATTGTACTAAAGTTTATGGCGAAAATTTCTACATAAAGAAGATAGGAAAGCAAATCAGTAATTATAATAGACTAGATATGGGTGTTTTTATTATGAAAACTGATATAGTTCAAGAAACTTCACAAAGTATTGAAAAAAGTCGTGAAAAGTTTGGAGTTTCAGATATAGTTATTTCTGCTATTAATTTAAATTTAAAAGTTTCTTATTTTGATTTTCCTAATACAATTTGGGTTGATGTAGATAATGACTTTGAATATGAAAAGCTAAAGAGAAATTTTGGCGAATCAAACCAATTCAAACCTTTTAATTTGGATATTTTTTAATATTCTTACTATTAAATGATTTTTAAAAATTTTAATAATCGTTCAGTAGAATTTCCATCAATATTTTTGTGATATAATCTCCTTGTTTTTAACCTTCTCTCTTCAAAGTCTTTTTCGATATTATGAACATTTTTTATCGCTTTAATCAATTCTTTTCCCGTGAATAATAACGGTCCAGGAGCAATTTGTTTAAAGTCATAATAAAATCCACGCCCCTTTTTCATAAATTCCTCAAAATCGTATGTAAATAATAAGATTGGTTTGTTTAATAATAGAAAATCGCAATAAACTGAAGAATAATCCGTAATTAAAATATCTGTTATACATAATAATTCTTGAATATCAGTATTTTTTGACGCTTTTTTGATATTCGAATAATTCTTAAATTCAATAATTTGTTCAAACATATGTGCTTTCATAATTAATATTGAATTAGAACTCTTTAAAACATCATTTAATTCAATTAATTCCTCCTGATTAAACGGTAATTTAGCGGTAAATGAGTTATCTCGGAAAGTTGGTGCGTATAATAAGATTCTTTTAAAATTCTTAGCTATTTTGTATTTTTTTCTAATTTGAGTTTTTAGTTCTAAATCTTTAGAAAATAAGATATCATTTCTGGGATAGCCAGTGGTAAGTATTTTTTTAGGCGATATCTGAAAATAATTTACAATAAGCTTTTTATCTTTTTTGGTGCCTGAAGGAGTAACAAAATAATCAATAAAATTTTCATTCACAATCTTCAATTTAAGATATTTTGCTAGTTTACCATACTTAATAGGGCCATGGGCCGAGCTATTTCTTTTATTTTGCACACCATGCCAAGTACAAACAAAGATAGTATTAGGAGAAAAATCAATAGGTAATACATCAAATACACCATGAGTACTGAAAATGAATTTCGCCTTTCTTAATAGCTTAATCGTATTTAGATCAAATTTATAAACTACCTGATATCCTTTAGCTTTAAGCTCCTCTAATAAATTACGAGAATTTGTTATCCACATTACTTTATATTCAGTATTTTTAACTAAATATTGAAAAATATATTTTGTATTATCTATAAATGCCTTTCCTCCATATGCACTCAATAAAATCAAGTTTGCATCGACTTTATTACTAAACAACTTTGAAATTGTTTTAATAACTAATGAATATCCAATTTCTTGGGTAAATTGATATAATTTCGTTGATTTTAAAAATGTGAACTTATTAAGAATTTTATTAAAAATATTCATTTCTTCAATCCTCCTTATTCCCTTCTTTAAAATAGAATTTGTTTAATTAAGTTCGAAAACTCGTCTTTACTTCTTTCTATGGAAAATTGACTAAAAATCTCTTTAATGTCATTATCAGTAATTTTATGAGACCATTTTATCATATAGTTTATCGCTTCTATCCATAAAGATAATTTTAAGGGAACTACCTTAAGAAAATCTGTTTTAATGAAAAAAGAATTTGCTCCACAATTGGGCGAAGATATCACGGGAGTTTTATTTACAAAACTTTCTATGATAATTCTTCCAAATGCTTCCGTGCAAAATGTAGGAACTAAAGTTAATTGAGAACTTTGATATAATTTGTTTAATTCTCTTTTACTAATTTGATCATAGTTAATAATTTTGTTATCAACCTTCTCAAATTTAGCAGTAGGTATCTTGCTTCCTACAACAACAATTTTATAATCTTTTGGAACGAACCGGGATAATTTTAAAACAAAATCTAATCCTTTATGTGAAGCGTTGAATTTTGGGATTACAAATAATAACTGATTTTTCTTTTCTGAGGATTCTAGAGGTGAATAGTTTTTTATTGGAGTAATATTTGCTACCTTGATTTTTTTTGAGTCTACATTGTTTGATAAAATCTTCCTCATTAATTCTGAAGCAACCAAATTTACCGTTGCTTTATTTATTAGAAACAAATTAATTTGGCAAACGAAATATCGAAATTTATAAATTATCGTAGAAATATCTGAGCTTAGGGAATATTGCCATCCTTGGACTTTATTTCCAATTAATACCCTTAGCGATCTCCAATAATTAATACAATTATTACATGTTTTTTTGTTTTTTAATCCCGGGCATGCTTTTCCATATCCAATTATATCAACATGTTTAGGACACACATCAGAAGTATCGCGTACAATACTAATTATGGGTATTTTTTTAATATTAGCAGAAGCAATAGCAGGAAAGGTAATTCTGCTCTGAGTTATTATAATATTTGGTTTAAATTTATTTATTATTTTTAATATTTTTGGTATAAAAACAAAATAACCTACGCCTAAAGGATTTAAGAATTTTTTAATTAACTTATTTGTATTAAGCGCCAAGATTTTAAGTTGAAACTCTTTATTTTCTTTTAATCCATTGAAAATATTTAAAAAGCTTTTGGCAGCACCCCCAGCTGAAGTTTTCTCATAAGGGACAGTTACCACTAGAATTTTGATCATTTTTTACTACAAGTTTTGTACAATTGTTTAAAATTTTAATTTGAATTTAGTATTTAATTAAGGTATAGAGTGATTGGAAATTGTTAAATATTTTTATAACATAAATTCAACCCCTTGCATTATAGATTTATAAAAATAATGTAAACATAAAATCAATCAATTTTAAATTTCAGTTATTCAGAGTTTAACTTAATATTAAGATCAGCCTAAAATTTTAATAATTAACTTAAAATCCAATAGTTAATTAATTCTAATTAATATCATGATTGATTTAATACCGCTTGAAAAAGTAATTAAAGAAAATCCCCGAGTTGAAGAACTTGAAAAACAGGGATATATAATAAAGCCGGAAAAAATTGACAGTTATTTAGAAGATTTTAAAGGGCGAACTACAACTTTACCAAATAAAGAATATTGGAATGAAAAGATAGTCTTAATAACGGGCATTAGCGGTTTTGCGGGAAGCCATTTAGCTGAACAATTATTAGATCTAGGCTGTGAAGTACATGGTACAATCCGTAGGCACGCAGTTCCTATGTATGAAAATATTGAACATTTAAGGGGTAATATATTTCTTCATGAAGCGGATATTACTAGCGCTGAAAGAATTTTATCTATCTTTGAAGAAATACAACCTAACGCAGTATTTCATCTCGCTGCTGAGTCTTTTGTTCCAACTTCATTTCGAGAACCCGTTAGAGTTACACATAATAACATAATAGGCACCATTAAATTGTTTGAAGCAGCGCGTAGATTCAATTCGGGACTAGAGAGTTTACAAGTTGCGTGTAGTAGCGAACAATATGGGTTAGTGGATCCTAGAGAAGTACCAGTAACAGAAGATTTAAAGAAAAATCCCTTCCGACCGAGAAGTGTTTATGGAATATCAAAATGTGCCACTGAACAAATAGCATGGTTATATCATAATTCGTATGGAGTACCGAGTATCATTTCTCGTGGCTTTAATCACGAGGGTCCTAGAAGGGGGATTCAATTTGTCACTAGCGTAATCCATAGACAAATTGTAGAAATTTTAGAAAATAAAAGGGATAAATTTGTTATTGGAAACCCCAACGCTATTAGAGATTTTACACACGTTAAAGATACAGTTAATGCTTACATTATACTTAGTGAGAAAAAGAAATTTGGAGAACCATTTAATGTGTGTTCAGGAAAAGGAATAACAGTCGCTGACTATGTTAAATTAGCGAAGAAAATCTACAATATCGACGCAGATGTGTTTATAGACCCTCAACGTATGCGACCTAGCGAAGTTCCCTTATTAATTGGCCTGAACGATAAGATATTTAGCGAAACAGGCTGGAAACCGGTAAGATCAATAGTAGAAATTATAAAAGAAGGAGTAGAATACTTCCAAGCTCATCCAGAAATGCTTGGAATCGAAGCTCATTAATTATTATCTAATTTTTTATAAATTCGTATTTTGAGGGTTTTACATTAATCCTTTTTTTACATCTTTCTTTTACAGTATTTAAAATTAGAAAAAATAAGATAAAATTATAAGTTCAATACATTTTTTTGAATTTTAATTAATTCCATTATACCCCTTTCTCCGACTTCGATTATATCGTTTAATTTCTCCTTGTTAAACGGTAATCCTTCCGCAGTTCCTTGAATTTCGATCAATTCTAAATCTTCGTTTGCTACTAAGTTAAAATCAACGTCTACTTTAGAGTCTTCTTCGTAATTTAGGTCTAAAAGAATTTTGTTGTTCTTAAGACCAAGCGATATACCTGCAGTGACCTTGTAATCGGGAAATTCGTATATTCTTTGTTCGTTGTATAAGTAATTGATGGCGTCAAAAACGGCAACAAAAGCTCCTGTGATCGAGGCACATCTTGTACCACCATCGGCTTGTATGACATCGCAATCAATTCTAATCGTACGTTCACCAATTTTGTCGTAATTGAATGCGGCTCTCATACTCCTCCCTATTAAACGCTGTATTTCGTGAGTTCTACCCTTTACCCTTCTCTCTCTTTCTCTTGAGTTTCTATTTTGAGTTGCTCTTGGCAACATATTATATTCTGCGGTTATCCAACCCGTTCCTGTATCTACCAAAAATCTCGGAACATTTTCCAGAACGGAGGCAGTAACGATTACTTTTGTGTTTCCTTGAGTGATTAACACGGAACCTTCGGGGTACTTTAAAAAGTTCCGTTCGATAGTTGTTTTCCTAATTTCATCAAGAGTTCTTCCGTCAAGTCTTACATTTCCAAGCATTTAAATAAAACCAGATTTTTCTCAATTGTATTTTTTGATATATGAAATGAGTTTAAAAATTATTTTCTACACTTAATGAAAAAAAAAAATGATTAAAATACTTTTAGAAAAGCAAAGAGAAATAAAAGATTGGTATTCTTATACGAATTTTATTTAAGAGGGTACGTTCCTAAGATTTTTTGCCAAATAACGCTTGATTTCATTTGCTCGAGCGCTTTTTTCGCTTTAGGATCGTTTTTGTCAGCTTCAAAATCCATAAAGAAGATGTATTCCCACCTTCCTTTTTTTCTTGGTCTAGACTCGATTTTTGACAAATTGATCTCAGCGTCTGAAAATATTTTTAAAACCCAATATAAAGCTCCAGGTATGTGTTTAGTTACAAACACGATTGATGTTTTCATTTTTTCAGCTTTTAATGGATTTTCTAATTTAGAAATAATTAAAAATCTTGTAAAGTTAGAAGGGTCATCTTCTATATTCGAGTTCAGAACTTTCAAATCGTATATACTCGCAGCAAAATCAGTGCCAATCGCCGCATAAGATTTATCTGCTAACTTTTTAATTCTTCGCATAGCTTCGGCAGTTGAGCTAATATCCATTAAATTTGCATTTGGTAAGTTGCTTTTTAGCCACGATTTGGCTTGAGCAAACGCTTGGGGGTGTGAAAAAATGTTTTTTATGAGAGAAATTTCTGATTCTTTTAAGCCTATTAAATTCTGGATGACTCTCAACTCGACTTCTCCGTGAATAAACAGTTCCTTTTCAATAAATAAATCGAGCGTCTCTCGCACGGTTCCATAAAAGCTATTTTCAATCGGGACAATCCCGTAATCTAATATATCTTTTTCAACATTATCAAAGATCTCTGAAGTTGAGTTGCACGGAATGAATTGTGTTCCAGCTTTAGCAAAAGACTCAAGGGCTGCCTGGTGCGTGAAAGTGCCCATTGGGCCTAAATATCCGACTTTAGTAACTGTGTCTTGAATAGCCTTACTTGCACTAATAATTTCTTTCCAGATGGCTTCCATACTTTCTTTTTCGAATATTGTTGATTTATTTTTGATTCTCTCGATTATTTCCATTTCCCTTTTGGGTTGAATTATTTCTAAATTCAGATCTTTCTTTAAATTTCCAATTTTAATTACGATGTTTCCTCTTTTATTCAACAGATCAACGATTTGATCGTCAATTTCGTTAATTCTTTTTCTGGTCTCTTCTAAATCTTCTTTATAATTCTGCTCTTTCCTCAAATTAATCACACTATAATTATAATAATTATTAAATAAGTATTTACAAAATAAATAATTACAAAAGTTTTTGCAAATTTAATTCTAATCCGGCAACGGGGAACTCCAGTTTAAAGTTTAACAATACTTCTGGATGGATTTCTCCAATCTCTCCAACTTTTTTACCATTTACATAGATATCTCCATAACGACCGCTAATATAGCTAGGGTTCTTCCCGGGCTTAATTTCATATTTATCATAAAGCCCAAGAGCAGTCATTATGAAATCTAAAGTCGACCTTATTTCTGTAAAATCAGCGTCTTCGTGGTACGATGTCGCTGAAAGGTGAATTTCTCTTTTTGCGCCGGTTTCTTCTTCTTTCGAAAGTAAAACGACATCTCCAACTTCAAAAATTCTAATTGGTTTCTCTTCGGATCTGTTAAATCGTATCGTTTCCATTAATTTAGGCAGTATTGAAGTTCGCGTGGTATCGTATTCTTTTGATACAGGGTTAGCAATATGAATTAATTTGGATTCATCAATTTTTTTTTTCATATAATCGAATTGTTTTTCAGAATTTGATAAAATGAAATTAAGAACTTCTAAATATCCTGCTCCAACCATAATTCTTCTTATTTTATTAGAGAACGATTGAATAGGGTGATATTCTCCTACGCATCCTTCTCGAATGGTTTTTGGTAAATTAAAATAACCATAACCGATCGCAACTTCTTCAGTGAAATCAACTGGATGCATTATGTCACCTCGAAAGGCAGGAACATAAATGTCTAAATATCCTTTTTTCTTGGATCTTTTAGCCTCCATCCTACATTTTTGAAAACACTTAATCATTTCAGCGATTGATAAATTCAGACCAATGTAATCGTTAATGTAGTCAATTTCAACTTCCCATTTTTTTGAATCTAAATTTGGGGTATTAATTTCTTTTTCTCCTTCATAATTTACTTTAACACTTTCAATTTTCGCTCCCATGTCTGATAAAGTCGTAGATAAGATGTTTAAAGCAAGATTTACGGCGTTAAAATCGGTACCAGTCAAATCTAAGAATAGATTTTTCGTTTCTTCAGTTACAGTTGTAAGAACTCCGTTTATTATTGGAGGAAACGAAAGAACTTCGTTATTGCTATCAAAAATTACTGGGTAAACTTCTTTCCCTTCTAAAATGGGAGCGTATTCAATGCCTTTATCGTGAAGCAGTAAAATTTCTTCTAAGTTCATGGAATACCCATCTCCATGCAAAGGCGTAAAACTTACTGAATCTGGTTCCACGGCAGTATATCTGTATGGGGGTTTTACTTTGTCTAAGTCGTGTACTCCAATCGCAACTTTCTTTCTATCTCTTCCAATGGCCCAGTGAAGGTGCTCTTGAATGGTCATTAAGGTAGCTACCTCGTCCTCATCTAAATCAATATCCCGAATTATTCCACATACTATGTAAGGTCTTACTTTTTTTACGCTAGGGTCTACATTCATCACAATATCACTTGGTGTTATGTCGAATGAAGGTACACCTAGTTCAATTTCGTAATAACCTTTAAGAGTCCTCGCTATACCTTCTGGACTAGAGAAATCAGGTCGGTTTGGATTATACTCAACTTTAACTTTTTGTTCTTCCTCGTTAATATCTTCCAAATCTAAACCTATCCACTGCAAATCGTACTCTAATTCTTTTAGATCTAATTTTTTTCCAACTAATCTTTCGAGTCTTTCAATTTTTAATTCGAGTGTTGGTATTTTTTTTCACCTCTTTTTAATATGGTTGTTGCCTTAGCCATTTGATTGGATTAACATACAAATCTCTAATGTCCTTCCGACCATAGTATAACATTGCTATACGCTCAAGTCCTTGACCCCACGCTAAAACGCGAGTGGGTTCTTTGATGCCCCAAGGATACGTTACTTCAGGCCTAAATATTCCTGAACCTCCCATTTCTAACCATTCTCCTATTTTATCGTAATATACAGAAACTTCCATACTTGGTTCGGTATACGGAAAAAACCCCGGTCTTGTAATAATTTTTTCAAATCCCATTTTCTTGTAAAATTCTGATAATAAACCGATTAAGTCGCTTAAATTTACGTGGTCGTCAATTACGATGCCTTCTATTTGAGTGAATTCAGCTAAATGTGATTTATCTAATTTTTCGTTTCGGAAAACTCTATCGATACAAAACACTTTTACAGGCGTTTTTTCGTTATCTCTATAAAATTTAGCCAGACGCCTTATAGTTGTGGCAGTTGTATGGGTTCTTAATACTGTTTGTTTTGCAACATTTTCGTCCCATTCATAACCCCATCCAAGCGAATTAGAATCGCCCCCATTTTCGTGTGTAGCTTTAACAGCCATTACTTTATCTTTCTCCGGCAACTTCGCGATTTTTGGATTGTTTAAATAGAATGTGTCTTGTAGTTCGCGAGCAGGATGGTCTTGCGGTTGAAATAACGCGTCAAAGTTATAAAATGCACTTTCTACGATCGGTCCTCTTATTTCCGTAAAACCCATCGAAATAAAAATCTCTCTGATTTCATTAATGAGATTAACAAGAGGATGGTATTTTCCCCCTTTCAATGAAGGTCCTGGTTTGGTCACATCAAATGCTTTTAAATTGTAATCTTTCCAAGAGCCAGTGCTGAGCATCTCCGAGGTGAGTTTGCTTACTTGCTTTAACTCTTTAATCTCAGATAATTTTATATCTCTACCCTTTTTTGTTAGAAAAATAATTCGTTGCGTTTTTTTTGCTTTTCTTATTAATTTCCTTTTATTTAGAAGGTCTAGGCATTCCAATTCATATTTTGATAATTTAGAATAGTTAAGTATTGGGCTCTTTTCGAATTTTTTCATAAATTTTTCAACTTCTGTTGTGGGGAACTCTTCAGCAACGAGAAAAATCTTGTTTTCTCCTGTAGCCTTACTTTGAGCAATCCAACGATTCTTCTTCATGTTAGAAAGACCAACGTAAAAAATCTTTTTGTCTAATTTAGATTTATTAAGGAAATCTGTTATGCTAATCTCTTTAATGTCAGATTCAATCAATAAATTAAGCAACCTACGCTCCGGTAATTTAATTTCTAAATAATTTAACCCCTCATCGTTTAAAGATATTTGATTTATTTCTTCTTCTCTGAATCCACCTAAATTTTGATCGATGAGATCGTTAATAGCTGCCATGAGAACTATATAATCAACATTTAATTCTTTTGCTAATTCTATTGCCATAAGCTCTGTGCTTTTACTCTTCAGAACTTTAAGAATTTCTATAACTTGTTTCTTTAATTTAATAGTCATGTCTTAAAATCAAAATCATTTTACTTTTCGTTATATTTTTTCTAAATCTTTAACCTTTTTAAATCTTTCGTGGAATTAATCGTTTTAAATTGCTCGTTCATGAATTAGAACGATAGCTTAGGATTAACTAAAGTATACAATTAATTATAAAACGATCAACTCTTTTAAATAACCGCAGCCAAGGGAAAGAAATTAAAATAATTTAGTTATTCCCTTGGCAAAATAAAGAAGTTAAAGATAAATGAATCTTTGTAGAATTGTTTTGAATTGAGTAATAAATAACTAAAAAGTTTCATAATATACTCTTCTCAAATATTCAATAACTATAAAATAAAATATCAATATTCACTAAAAAATTTTCCTACTATAGTTTTTCGCGAAGCGCTGTCGAACTCAAGATATTTTTATTCCGATCTTTTATCATAGGTATGACAATAATTATTAATGGTGTGAAACTCTTGCTTTCCCTGATTTCGTTTATTTTTAAGGCGTTTTTATAAGTCTCTTGACTGGCAATGATTCCTTCATATTCTGGTTCGTGAACTGGAGGCCCATATGGGTCGTTTAACGGAATTATTTCAACGCGATTCAAATGTCCTATTGAATCTATAAAAGCTTTCAGGTTTTGTTCTCTAGTTTTGTAGTTTTCGATTTTTACGGCGTGCTTTTTTTTTTTAAGTAAATCTTCTGTTGTTAAACCTATAACAATCTTTTTAGAAAATAATAACGCCGTTTTAATTAGAATCTTATGTCCATCATGGAGATGATCAAAAGTTCCGCCCATTCCGACTTTATTAAAAATTTGGGAAACACCTTACTATAAAGAATTAGACCTTAACTTTTTCCTCAACTTTCTTCTTTTTTTCGTCAGTTTTTTTGGTATCTATTGTAGGCTTTTTTAACCTGACGTTGTAAATTTGTTTTATTCTCATTGATTCGTTGCATTTATCGCATGAGCCAATTTCTTTAAATACATAATCTCCATGTTCGTAATGTCTTACATTAGTTATATTACACAAATTACAAGCAAGTATCGTTAATGTTTGTCTAATTGGCTCTGGTATCTGCTTTTGAATTTGAATTAATGAAGTACCTACACAAATTAACGAAAAACCTATTATTAAATTGGTCATTTGATTTTCTCCACCAAGGTAAATAAATAAAGCACCTACACCTATTAATAAAATTAATAAAATATTCTTCAGTACTTTCTTGAGAGAAACGCTCTTATTTAAGATGTCCTCATCATTTTCGTCATCAATCATAAATGTCTTTATCCTTATGAGTTATTAGTGATATCTAATAATCTATTCTCTATAATAGAAAAGAATATAAGATTAAATAAATTTTGTTATTATGAAAACTTAGTAGGTTTAATTTTTCAATTATTATTTTTATTAAATATCAAGAAAGGATGTAAATGATTGTACAATTAATGCAGTTAGGTCAAACGGGGACAGACCCTCTCGGTTTAATTTTTCAATTGCTGTGGTTTCTCTTAATTTTTATGTCTATGTTTTATGGAACTAAGTTACAGGCGTATCGCTCACGAAAAGAGATAGAATCCGGATTAGTTAAACTTAAAAAATGGGACGACGAATGCAAACAGATTTTACTTTCTAACTTTAGAAAATACGCTGATAAAAAAGAAAATGATAAGGACTTAATGCTAAAACTTGAAAATTTCTTAACCTTCGTTGCCATATCACCCGTATCACTCGATCCATACGGAATAATCCCCAAAATCGATCACATTATTAAAGTAAGAGATGATCGATTTAAAGAAGAGGTCAAAAGATTAGCACCAAATGCGGAGTTAGGAAATCCTGATGCGCAAAATTTAGAAAATATACTTGAAGCCGTAATGGCTGTAGACTTTGTTTATAGACTTGTAAAGCACTTCTTAATATTAGGCAAGAAATCCAAATCTTACATAATTCTGATGCAGATTGCCATGCAGATGTCGATCATACTAGCCCTCGCTAAGTCTTATTACCACGCGACTAAAGCTTTTGCGGAAGGGAGCCCAATTGGCGACGCTCTTGGTCCCTTGGTTGCTGGCAGTTTTGTAAGAGATGTTTCAGGAAGAGACGATACGGAAGCTATCGAAATCGCGAAAGAAACAATTGTTCAAGTAGTAAATTTCGAAGATAGAACCGTTTATGTCGTTCGAGCAAAAGGCCCCGGAGGAACCGTTGGAAAACCGGGCACAGCAATAAAGAAATTGGTCGAAGAACATGGAGAATCTATTTCCCGGATAATTATGATCGATGCGGGATTAAAACTTTCTGGAGATAAAACAGGTTCTATAGTGATTGGAGTCGGTGCTGCTATCGGAGGAATTGGAGTTGAAAAGTTTTATATTGAACAATCCTCAACTAAGACCGCAATTCCAATTGACGCCCTCATCTGTAGACAATCTTTAGAGAATGCGATAACGACGATGTCGCGAGCAATTACTCAAAGCGTTCATCCTATTGTTGAAAAAATTAAAATGGCAATCCGGAAGCGAACTGAGAAGGGAGCCAAAATTATTGTTGCTGGTATAGGAAATACTATAGGAATAGGGGTTTAATTTCGCTTTTTTTTTTAATAATTAAATTTTAACTTTCTTTACCGTTTTATCTCCTTTAATTTTTGTATTCATTAAAAAATAAATTTAATTACTTTCAAGTAATAATAATCAGGTTATCAATTTTGTTAAAAATGTTAAGTAATAGTAGAACATTTTAATAAAAATTGTTCATGCGAAGTTTGGAACACATCCCTTATTCGCACAGGTTGAAACCAGCAACCTCTATCGGATAGATTTTGAATAAAACCATCTCCGACTACTTTTCTGAGGATGTTTAACGCTCCATTTACGTCTGCATTGAGAAGATAATTCGAGCCTCTAAATAATCCTCGTTTTGTCCGTTTACCAATGTAATTTTTATTTTTTTTAATCGGTTCTAAATCCAATGAGCTACATTTTGAAGTATAGGACTCATCAACTTCATGAATTTGAATTCCTACAAGCTGAGTTTTATAGGTTATCATTTGTTTAAGTTTTTGAATGGGGATATTCACGAAATTCTGGTTATTTCGTTTGCCCATTCTGATATTCTGTTTTATATTATCCAAATTACCTAAACAAATGTGTCCTATTTGGTTTTTTAAGCAATATCCAACAATAAATTGGGAAGTTTTATGCAAATAATCAGTAATCACAGAGTTTCGATTAATAGTAATACTATCAAGTCTATTTGTCCACTTTAAGGACTGTTTGTCTTTTATAGAATAGAGCCTTGCTTTTCGTTTATTCCATTGTCGGTTAATTGACTTTAAAACTCTTCCTGAAACGATAATTGGCCTAAAATTTCTGTTTTCTACCGCCGTTATTAAATTGTTCAATCCAAAATCAATAGATAAATATCTTTTTGTATCCAATTTTGATTTCCTTATTTCTTTTTTATATACTATTTCGATTTCATAAAAGATCTTTCTCGGTAAGATCCTTATTTGTTGATATGTTTCAAAGTTCTTATTTTTATAGTAAGGAATAGATATTTCTAATGGATTTTTAAAGTCAGAATATGTTTCCTTAAATAGTTTAGACATCGTAAGAATGATTTTATTGTTATTAATCTCGCTATTTTGGTTGGTGAATATTAAAAAATTACTACGGTCTTTCTTATATTTAGGTGGTCTTGGTCTTCCATTGAACTTTTTTCGACTTTTTTTCCATTCTTTTATCGCATTGAAGAAACTTTTCCAATTTTTATCGATAATTTTAAGAATCTGTTGCGAAGTTTGAGCTTTTAATAATTTGTAGTTATCAGAGTGTTGCAAGATAAAATTTAAATCTTGATAGCGAAGCCAATTTTCCAAATGAAAAAAATCTTGTCGTATGTACCAATTTGCCTGATTAAAAAGCTTTTTAGAAATAGTACAAAGCAAATCTAACTGAGCACTTTTAGGATGTCTAAACCTATAAGTTAATTTCACAGTAAGATAAAATGTTATTGTTAATTATTTAAAAGCAAAGACGCATGTTATTTTTAAAAAACTTTGGGTAAAGAAAAAATAAATAAATAAATGATTTTTATTTAAATTAATTAATATTTTTTAATTTTTTTAGTAAAAAATATGATGATATTAAAAAGTAACTTCTAAAAAAAAATAGAGTGTGAGAAATGTGAAACTTTTTTCTGAAGAATGGGCTCAAGAATATAAGAAGGCTCTCAATGCCAATAAAAATTACGCCGCTGCCGCGTCGTGGTGGGTTGGAGATTTTATGTTTATCTACGAACCTAGCGGAAATTTAGATCATGAAATAAGAATATTTATTGGATTATATAAAGGGGAATGTACAGGTGTTAAAGTCTTAAAGGAAAGCGACGAATACGAACTTTTACCTGCAAACTCAGAACCAAGACCTTTGAAAGAAGGAGAAAAAATTGGGGTAGAATTTGTATTTTCTGGGACTTACGACAACTGGTTAAAAGTATTGAGCAAAGATTTGGACCCAATTCAAGGTTTAATGGCTGGTAAGTTTAAGCTTATAGGAAACATGGCGAAAGTCATGCGTGCTACGAAGGCTGCTCAAGAAATGGTTGTAGCGACCACAATGGTCGAAGGAGCCGAATTTTTATAAATTTAATATTCTTTCTTTTTTTTTGATTTTTTTAAAATTGCGTTCACTGAAGTTCTCATTTTGAATTTGAACAATTTTCTAGAAAAACAATAATTGGACTATAGATAGAATTTAATAGTTAATTTTCTATGTTTAATCCAACAAACAAATAATCTATTAAAAAAAATGTGATAAATTTGGGCTTGTCCAAAAAAGAATATTTTGTAAAAGATTTAATAATAGACGATGAGTACGGCGTTATAGATTCTAAGGCAACGATTCAGGAAGCCGCTAAAAAAATGAAAGAAATAGGAGTACCCGATTTGGTGGTGGTCGAAGGAGACTCTCAAAAAGTTCTTGGAGTTATAGCTGATTTTGACATCATTCAAAAAATAGTAGCAGAAGGAACAGACCCTAAGGGAGCAAATGTTATTACTACTATGTATAAAATTGAATCCGTCGCACTTAACAGCCCCGTTACAGAAGCTTTCACAAGAATGCGTGATTTGCAAGTTAATGTAGTACCCGTGGTGGAAAATGGAAAACTCATGGGCGTATGTACTATACAAGATTGTTGGAGTTATATTCCAGACGAAGATGTTGACGAAGTAGGGCTAATTCCCGTTTCTGATACGAGAACTGCCGAATTCTGGTTTGCTACTATATGTACGATATTGGCTTTTGTTTTTGGAATTGTATTGCCTTTTGGAGGGTTGTATGGATATTTTTCAGGTATTCCTACAGATCTCCTAAGTTTTTTTGGGGTAGCTGATATTCAAGGAGATTTAGTTTCATTTCACCTATTTGAGGCGCGAGGGTTCAATTTTCTTGTACCCTTTCTTGATTTAATAGGAAGTAACGGAGCTATTTGGCTTTTAATAGTCGTATGTAGCTCTCTCCTATTTGTATTTGGTGTGTTAACTCTATTTTCATTAATATATGCGAGTTTTTCAGATGCTAAACATATTTTTATCAGTCAAATCATAAAAACAGTTATTCCTTGGTTACTTGTATTTTTCATGGTTCTTGAGTGGATTTTACTTGGCATTGCTTTTGCTACTACGGTTCCCTCTACAAATGTGGTACCTAACGTTATTGGTTTGACAATGTCTATTATATCTATGGTTTTAATTGTAGCAGCTATTTATCGAGATTATATCTTCCGTGGAAAAGACACGTCTCAATCTATAAAAAATGAGGTGCCAAGGTAAAAGTGCCCCGTGGTGGAGGCGGTGGTTTTAGAGGTGGTGGGTTTAGTGGTGGTGGTTTTAGGGGAGGCGGATTTCGTGGAGGCTCCGCAGCGTTTCGAATGGGCGGATCTAGATCAAGTGGAACGCCATTTGGCAGAACTGGTGCCACGCGAATAACCTCAAGAGCTCCAAGAGGTCCTTACCGCCACTCATATTATAGACCGCATAGGAGATACTCTCGGTTCGGCTATCGACCATGGTATTGGCACGCGTGGTACAACCCCTGGTGGGCGGGGCGCTGGTATAGACCGTGGTATTATTCCCCCGTTTATGTTGGAGGAGGTATTATGATTGCCATCGTTTTAGGTTTAATTTTGTTGCCCCTATTTGGTCTGGCTCTATGGTTTCCTTTTAGTACTGCAGATACAGATGGCTACGTAACTTATCGTTCTACTGAAACTCTTAACTTCAACGAATATTGGTACGAATACGAGTACATTAAATCGGGAAACGATATTACCTACTCAGTGCAATCGTCCCCAAGTATTATCAGTTTTGCAATATGGGATGAACCATTTGAGTCTTTACCAACTACGACGAAGATAGGTAGCGATAGCGATCAGTTTCCTCTTCAGAATGACTATTACGAGTATATATCGTATTTTCTAAAACCGGGTTCTTCGATTCATTACAATTATAATGCGTCAGGTCAGATTGATTTCTTCATTGCGAACGGATACGATATTAACGAGTGGAATCAAGGAGGCAGTCCATCCTTTTACGTATTTGAAGACAATGTGGACCAAGGTAGTGGGGATTATTCAGTTTCGGAAGCAAGAGATTATTATCTCGTTTGGTACAACGAAGGTGTATCTACAGTTAATGTTAACATTACAATCAATTATTCCGCTGCTAATGTAGTAGATCTAACGGAAGCAGATTATTATGTTGAAGGTGTATATTCAATAAATCAAAGTACTTTTACAGTTCCGAACGATGGAAATTGGTATTTTTTCGTTTACTTTGACCCCATGTTATCTCCAGAAGAAACTACGGACATTACATTTGATGTATCGTACGATACCAGAGTTACTTCTACTGATAGGTGGGTAAGTATTCAACCTATTTTGATTACAATTATAGTGGTTGCTGGTATCGTGATTGTTGCCGCACTTATTGCTCGAAGTGGACAAAAGAAATTAAAATCGAAACCATCATCTAAAGCAATTCCTGCAAAAACGCCTGTAAAAGCAGTTAAATCGTCAACTTCTAAATGTATACGCTGTGGCTCTGTAGTCCGGAAAGACGCCCACTTCTGCCCGAGCTGTGGAGGTAAAATTGAAGGCAGAAGTATTGGAACACCTTCAAAAGTTACCCCAGCTAATTCTAAATCGTGTTCTTTATGTGGCAGTAAACTATCAACGAGTGACAAATTCTGTAAATGGTGTGGGACTGAGGTAGAGTTTAGGTAGAGTCGTAAATCCTTAAATTCTCAAAAAACAAAACCAAAATTCTTATATTTTTACATCTTTTTTTTTAATTTAAAGCAGTAAAATATTGTTAGTTGCATTATTAAAATGTTAAAGTTGTTTTTGAGCTTATGTTTTAAATTAAAGTTGAGAAAAATTTTTTTATATTGTATACTATTTAGCATTGTAACTTTTTTTTTAATAAGTTCAGAGATATTCTTTGAGATTCCAGGGTATTTTTTTTAATTTTTTTCAGTTGTTGTATTGTAATAGCTGTATTTTATTTACAAAATAAACAAAATAAAATCTGCGTTATTTTAGATACAAAACTGATGCAAGAAAGGTTTTTGAATGAGAATGGTGTTAATCCATTAAAAAATAAGAAATTTAGTAAAAAATATAAAATTTTGTTGTTAAAAAATGCAAAAGAGATTGATATAGATATAGTATATAAACCGTCATTTATCCATACTCTACAAATTTATTGCTTGTTATGTTATTTTGGTATAGCACCGATGTTAATATTCTTTGTATTTTCCACCATTTATCTGTCCTCAACCCATACTATTGTGATAATCTTGCTGTTTATTATCAGCTTAATTTTTTTTATCGTCACGATGGAAAAGAGATCGATTGGCCAAATATGCAAATATATTGATTCAGAAATAAAGCAAATCCTATTTGAAGAGGAAACCGGTTATAAGCCTATAGTCAAGGGAAGATTTACTTTTAAATATAAGGCTTGGTTAATGTTAAACGAGAGGAAAATGGGAAATTAATTATTTTGAAATTAGTAAGGACTAATTTATTTGATACGCGTGATTAATTAATTTAAAATAATAGAAAAAAGCTGTAAACACTTTCATAAAGTTAAATATTATGAACTCCCTTAAAAAGGATTTATCTGAGCTAATAAAGAAAAAAGTTTATTTCTTTGATTTAGACGGTACAATATATATAGGAGACCAATTATTCGAGGGAGTTATCGAATTAATTGATATTTTGAAAAGAAAAGGTAAAAAATTCTTTTTTCTTTCGAATAATTCAAGTAAATCTACTTCAGATTATATTAAAAAGTTAAACGATTTAAACCTAAACGTAACCCGTGAAAATTTAATACTATCTCAACACCCGACTATAGATTATCTAAAAAAGAAAAATTACGAAAAAATCTTTCTATTAGGTACAGAACCTCTTAAAAGAGAATTTCGCCAAGAAGGTTTTATTTTAACTGAAACCGATCCTGAAATCGTTGTTCTCGCTTTTGACCAAGAATTGACATATGAACGTTTAGTAAAAGCTTCGTACTTACTTCAAAACAACATACCTTATATTGCTACGCATTTAGACGATAGATGCCCGACTAAAAATGGATATATTCCCGATGCTGGAGGAATAGCTGCTCTTCTATATAAAGCAACAGAAAGAATGCCAAAAGTTTTTGGAAAACCGAATAAAGAAATGCTTCTATTCAAACTCGAGGAGCTTGGGATACATCCTAAAGATGCAGCAATTTTTGGAGATAGGTTATATACAGACATAAAAATGGGAATAGAGGTCGGTGTGACAACTTGTTGCGTATTGTCTGGAGAAGCAACCTTAGAGATGATCGAAGAAAGCAAAACTTTTAAGCCAAATTTTATAATCGAAGGAATTTGGAATTTTTTAGAAACTATAAAATAACTGTTTACGGTTTACGGTAATATACAACCTTCTTATATCGAAAATTTTATTTCTAAAGGGAAATTAATATATCAAAAGCAGTATTCTTGAAATTTGCGGAATAAAATAAAAATAAATTTTATAATTTTAACGAAAATTTGGTACAATTAAATGACAACTACAGAAAAACCTAAGTATGTTTATGCTTTTAGCGAAGGTAGAAAAGAGTTAAAGAATCTACTTGGAGGAAAAGGAGCAAATCTCGGAGAAATGACCAAGTTAGGGTTAAATATCCCTCCTGGATTTACATTAACTACAGAGGCTTGCTTAATTTACTTCAAAAGTCCTAAAAAATTGATGGTAGAGATCGAACCTATGGTGTTAGATCACCTAAAACATCTCGAAGAGCTCACAAAGAAAAGATTCGGAGATAAAAAAAATCCTTTATTAGTAAGCGTAAGAAGCGGCGCACCCCAATCCATGCCAGGGATGATGGATACTGTTTTAAATCTAGGGCTTACAGACGAAAGCGTGTTAGGTATGGCAGAACAAGTGGAGAAACCACGATTTGCTTACGACTCATACCGAAGGTTTATACAAATGTTCGGCGATGTTGTCATGGGCATCGGCGACGAGAAATTTGAAAGAATTTTGGATAAATATAAACGGAAGATTTCACGAACTGCTCAAGATACAGACTTAACTGTAGCAGATCTTCAAAATGTTATTGTAGATTATAAAGCTCTTTACGAAAAAGAAATTAGCTCACCATTTCCTCAAGATCCTTTTAAACAATTATTTTTATCTATAGAAGCTGTTTTTAAATCTTGGAATAATAAGAGAGCTATTACTTATAGGAAGATATCAAATATCCCTAATCTTGGAACCGCAGTTAACATACAAGCTATGGTTTTTGGGAATAAAGGATCTAACTCCGGTACTGGCGTAGCTTTTACGAGAGACCCTTCTAATGGAGATAATGTAAAATTTGGGGAATACCTAACTAACGCTCAAGGAGAAGATGTTGTTGCGGGAATTCGAACTCCAAAAAAGCTTGAAGAAATGGATAAAGAATTCCCTGAAATATACAAAGAATTGAAGAGTACAATGGTCAAGCTCGAGAAGCATTATAGAGATATGCAGGATATCGAGTTTACGATCGAAGATGGAAAGTTGTTTATTCTACAGACTCGAAATGGTAAACGCACTCCGTCGGCAGCAGTTAAAATCGCTGTAGATATGGTTAGAGAAGGTTTAATAAATAAAGAAGAAGCAATAATGAGCATTGATCCAGATAAAATATCTAAGCTTTTATTTAAAAGTATAGACGAGGGGGCAATCGTACATGTTTTAGCAAAAGGTATTAACGCTTCACCGGGCGCAGTTTCGGGAATTGCGATATTTGACTCAGATAGGGCCGAAGAATTAGCTAATTCTGGAGAAGAAGAGATAATATTAGTTCGACCTCAAACTAAGCCTGAGGATGTTCATGGATTATACGCCTCTAGCGGTGTATTGACTCAGTTTGGGGGAAAAACCTCTCACGCAGCTGTCGTTGCGAGAGGAATGGGTAAACCAGCCATTGTTGGCGCTCAAGATATCGAGATCGACGAGGAGAATAGAGAGTTTACAATAGCTGGAACTGTAATTAAAGAAGGAGATTACATAACGATTGATGGCACGACAGGACGCGTCATAGAAGGAAAAGTTCCTTTGGTTCAACCCGAAATTAAAGGAGAATTTTTAGAATTACTTGAAATAGCAGACGAAATTAGGACTTTAGGCGTACGAGCAAACGCAGATACCCCAGTAGATTCTAGAAAAGCCATAGAATTCGGTGCTGAGGGTATTGGGTTGTGTAGAACAGAGCACATGTTCATGGCACAAGAGAGGTTACCCGTTGTACAAAAAATGATAATGTCACAAACAAAAGAAGACCGTCAAGACGCCCTAGATAAGATTTTACCAATGCAAAAAGGAGATTTCTTAGAGATTTTTGAAATAATGGAGGGAAAACCAGTGACCATTAGATTATTAGATCCTCCACTGCATGAGTTCTTGCCTGAATTATCCACAGTATTACTAGAGCGTCAAGAACTACAAATGACGAATTCTTTGTCAAAATCCCTATTAGATATTAGCCCACTTGACGAGGAACTCAAAAGGAAGAATAAAGTCATCAGATTGATTAGATCTCTTTCTGAGGAGAATCCGATGATGGGATTAAGGGGTTGCCGACTTGGGATTGTTTGGCCTGAGATAAACGAGATGCAAGTAAGGGCTATATTTCAAGCGGCTTGCGAACTTAAATTACAAGGAGTTAATGTTTTACCTGAAGTAATGATTCCTCTTATTGGTATGATTTCAGAACTACAATTTGTCAAAGCTCAATTGCTTGAAATAGCAGAAGAAACTATTAAAGATTACGGCGTAGAGTTAGATTACAAATTTGGTACAATGATCGAAATCCCGAGAGCCGCTTTAACTGCCGACGAAATTGCTATGGAGGCCGAGTTTTTCTCGTTTGGTACTAACGATTTAACTCAAATGACCTTTGGATTTAGTCGAGACGACGCTGAAGGAAAGTTCATTCCAGTATATCTAAGTAAAGAAATTTTAGAACGAAATCCTTTTGAAATCTTAGATCAAGACGGCGTAGGCAAATTAATGAAAATAGCTATTGAGTTAGGCAGAAAAACTAGACCGGACTTAAAGCTTGGAATTTGTGGTGAACATGGAGGCGAACCGAGCGCGATTAAATTTGCTCATTCAATAGGTTTGGATTATGTATCATGTTCTCCATTTAGACTTCCAATCGCAAGAATTGCCGCTGCTCAGGCAGAGATTGAACAAAGAAAAAAATAAACAATTTTCTACTATTAGATTACATTTCTTTTTTAATTATTTCTATTTTCAATTTCTTTTAAAATTAAACTGGTAACATAATTTTAAGCAAATGTTCCATAAAAAATATATCTTAATAATTGATTTAATAATATACAATACAAATTGTAGATGTGAAAATGACCTTAACTATAGATGAGAGAATTTCGTTATTAAAAGAAGTAGGAGAAGAAATAATAAATATAGACGAATTAAGACAATTAATTCAATGGAAACATGATAATAACGAAAAGATTTACGCATACGATGGGTTTGAACCATCAGGCAATATTCACATAGCCCAGGGTCTTCTAAGGGCGATTAATGTAAATAAGATAACTAAAGCGGGTGTTAGATTTAAGTTTCTAATTGCAGATTGGCACGCAGCTGCGAACCATAAATTTGGTGGAGATTTAGATGTAATTAAGAAAGTTGGCGATTATTTCATAGAAGTTTGGAAAGTCTGCAACATGGACCTAAGTAAAGTAGAATTTATTTATGCTTCAGAAATAGTGAAAGATCCTGCTTATTGGGAATTAGTATTAAAGATAGCAATCAACAGTTCTTTAAATAGAGTAAAAAGATGTACCCAAATCATGGGAAGAGAAGATATCGATACATTAACAGCTTCTCAAATAATGTATCCTTTAATGCAGGCAGCAGATATTTTTTATCTTCCCGGGGATATTTGTCAATTGGGATTAGATCAACGTAAAGTAAATATGTTAGCAAGGGAGGTTGCACCAAAGATAAATAAACCAAAACCAATTTCACTTAGCCATCATATGTTAATGGGATTAGGAAAGCCACCCGATACGAATTTGACGGGAATTGATAGAGCTGTAAAACTCAAAATGTCAAAATCAGATCCAGACTCAGCAATTTTTATGTTAGATAATCCCACAGATGTGAAACGCAAAATAAATAAAGCGTATTGCCCCCCAAAAGAAACGATTGAAAACCCTATACTAGAATATTGTAAATATATAATATTTGAGCTCATAGATACGTTTGAAATAGAAAGACCCGGTAAGTATGGAGGAGATATAGAATACAAAAACTACGAAGAGATGGCAAATGATTACGCTCAAGGTAAACTAAATCCCCCCGATTTAAAACCAGCAGTGATAAAATATCTAAATCAACTACTGCTACCTATAAGGGAACATTTTGAGAAAAACGAAAAAGCTAGAGAACTTTATACATTTGTAGAAAGATTATATTTGAAGAAAAATACGAAAAAATAACATGATTAAGCTATTGGCTATTGGCGATTCTCACTTACCTCGTAGGGCTAAAAGCGTTCCAGATCAAATTATCAAAAAGTTAGAGCAATTAGTTGAACTTGAAAAATTTGATTACACTTTTTTTACTGGCGATGTTGTAAATGCTCCGAAATTCATGAATTTTTTAAACTTAATTACAAAGAGAAATTTATTTGTTGTAATAGGGAATATGGATTATTATGGTGGGAATCGAGATGCTCCAATCTATCGAAGTTTAAATATATCTATGGCAAACAATGATAATTTAATTGTTGGGTTAACTCATGGCCATCAAGTATCTCCTAGGGGAGATCGTTCTCAACTTGAGTTGATTGCAATCGAAAAAAGTTTTAACATTTTAATATCTGGACACACGCATAAAGAAGAGAATTTTCTTCAGAAAGATATCTTACTGTTAAATCCCGGTAGCGTTACTGGAGCGTGGTCTTTTGTAGCAAGCGGTAATCCTTCGTTTATTACTTTAAGTGTAATTGAAAAAACGGGGGAGATTAATGTGGTTTCATATCAGTACGATATAAGAGCTGCGAAACTTAAGGATTTAAAATCCTATTATGTTTTTGAAAACAACAAAATTCGACATAAATTTTAAGATTAAAAGAAATTAGGGGGCCTTTTACAAATAAATGATAAATTATTAATTTTATTTATACAATTAATTCTTCAAAAATCTTTCCTTCCTCTTTATAACAGCTAATATCTGAGCTTTTATAGATAATTTTTTAATTATATTGATTTAGTCGGTTTAAAGCTTCGGTTTTGAATAGTCTTTGTGATTTTAAAATTACTTGACGTTCTCTTAAGGCATAAAATAGATTAGAAATTGAAGTGATTTTGTTTAGATGGAAAAATATAGGTTTAGTATATACCAAAAAATTAATCTTAAGTAAAATATAGGAGTTACGGGAAATTTAATAATAGGAAATGATAAAAAATTAAAGTAATTTATTATTCCATTTCTATTTTACATTTACTTTTATTATCGATTTAACTGATTAAAGAGAAGAAATAAGCGATCAGAAAAAAAGGGGTTAATTATTGATTTTTCATTCATTTCATTTGAAAAATTAACCAATAATACAATAAAATAATATTATTTGTTTCATTGAATTAATTATCAAAAAAACAACAAACAAATGTGCATTTAATTGACAATTATTCAAGCATCGATATGCGCTAGTAATAAAGCCATAATTTTGATTGGAGATAGATTAGTAACAGTATCCGAAATATATGAAGCGGAAGCAAAATCGCAAAAATTGTATGCTTTTGGTTTTTTTGGCATTGGATTTGCGGGGACATTATCCGACATCATAAGCGTGAAAGATACCATTCCAGAGAACCCCCCAACATTTCCCAATTTTATCGAATCTATTAGTAAAATATACAATCAAGAAAATGAAACGCGCGAAGATAGTTTTTTCAAAAGGCATTCATTGTTAGACAAGCAAGAATTCAAGGAATATGTGCAACACGACGAGGGAAAGATTCCAGAGGATTTAATTGAATGGATATACGCAAATTTACAAGAAATCCGTTTGGAATGCATCGCAGTGGCCGTTGGATTTAATGAAAAGAAAGAACCCCAAATCGTATTTATTAATCAATTTGGTGATCAATTCAATCAAACCGAAAGCAATCATTGCGCCATTGGTTCAGGAGAGACATTTTCAGATGTATTTTTTGATGTAAACGAGTATGATCCATGTTGTACATTAGACCAAGGGTTATTTTTTGCGTTCAGGGCGAAAAAATCAGCAGAGGCTCATATTGGAGTTGGTCAGAACACGGATATTTTAATAATTGAATTAAATAAAGACCCCGTTTTCATTTTAAACGAATCCGCAGAAATGCGTAAATTGGAAGAAATTTATAATAACGAAAGAGTTAATATTTACGATTTATATAATGATAGTGCACAGAAAGTAAAGGGGATAATTGATGAAATACGACAGTAATAAAAAATTAGACCAGTCATTTAAACCCATTGCGAAAAAATTATCGCAGAAGTGGGAGATTAAAAAGAAATATTTGAAGAAAAAGGAAAAACCCATTACCAAGCCAAAATATAAGCCCCACGAAGAGGAGTAATAAGGTTATTATAATTAGTTCAAATTACCAGAGCTGATATCACTAGTTATCAGAAGCATTGAGGGATTTCCAGGGGCGTATCATCATAGTACCATTAGGTCGGAAAAAAATTACAAGGTATTACTTAACTTACGAAATTAGATAAAAAAATAAAAATTTGTAGTAATTTTTCTTATTTTGGCGTTTTAATCTTGTCTAACACGAGGACTTTCGGTAGTTTTAACAATATACCAAAATTTCTTTTTCCGTCACTACTTTTATCATATCTTAACTTTTTAAATCCGTATTTATTCTTTTTCATCATCATGTGGAGAGTTGAGTTTTCGCCGCTAGAAAAACCCATCAAATCTTCTGGAGTTGACATTATCTCTAAATCGTACTCTTCCAATTTACCTTTTCCAAGTGTGTATTTTCCATTCTCTGCTATAAGGTTAACCCATAAGTAAAAGTCTTCTTCAGTTTGAAGTCCCATATTTAACCTTGCCTGAAAGTTATCAAGTGTTTTTGCGTTTTTTGGATTTCTGCGTTTATCTAGGATTATACTTTCGATAACGCCCTTAAAAGTAACAAATAAGTTTTCTTTCTCGTATTCTTCCATAACTCTTTACCATTGATCATTTTTTTAAGAAATATTATTAAAATAAACTCTATTACAATTAATTAATATTTTATGGAATGTGATTAATTTTAATTTCCCTTCATTTATAAATACCTTAAAATACCCCTAATTTATCTGTAAATTTACGCACTCTCGTTTTATATTAGTATAAATGTCTATTGAAACATATAGGAATGAGACTGACCGAACAAATCTAGATAATAAAGACGGTAAGCCTCTCGTGCTTATGCCATTTATCAAAAAACATCTATAATGTGGCAAATTATTATGTTAGGCAAGAATTTTTTTATTTAGAAAACTGGCTAAGATACTATGATTTATGGTATATGTTAAAAGATAAAAAGGCGTATCAGAAACTTCCCTCACAAACAGCCCAACAGATATTAAGATTAGTTGATAAGAATTGGAAATCTTTTTTTAATTCCTTTAAAAAATGGAGGGCACAACCAATAAAGTATCAAGGACGCCCTAAACCTCCAAAATATAAGAAGAAGAACGGAGAGTTCGTGCTTATTTTCACTAATCAACAATGCCGTATCAAGGAAGGTTATTTGTATTTTCCTGAAAAAGTGGCCATATGTCCTATAAAAACGCGTATTGAAAGCCAATTACATCAAGTAAGGCTCGTTCCTAAGGGATTTTATTACATTGTAGAGATTGTATACGAGAAAGAA
>JAHLWS010000082.1 GCA_019057795.1 Promethearchaeota archaeon
AATTATTTAATGAAGGATGAAAAAAAGGAAAAAATAGGATATAAAATACCTGAAGGCAAGCGAATTTTCGTTCAAACCGTTCTAAGCGGCTACGAGTAAAAACTTAAATTCAATGATCACCTAAAAGGACTTATACCCAAAAAATTTGTTTTTCCTTATTTATTTAGTTTTATTATAAATTCTCAGAGTTTGAATTATTAAATAACAATCCTTATTTATTATTGACAATGGATTACTTCTATAACTTCGAGACATTTGATATAACTCACTTTACAGATCAATTTAGGGACAAGAAAATCGAAGAGCTTTTCCGCAATCACACCATTGTAAGAAATAGCATGGGGCAGTTCATGGAAATTACATGGAAAGAAGAGACTTTTTCATGCGACTTAAATTTAACTCTCTCAAGGAAAAAACTTCTTGGTAACTTAAAGACGGTTTATTTTATTGGTGAAATTATAGAGCGTCAATTAAATAAAAAAGGAGTAAAATCTCTATACGATTTGAGAACTAATTTAAAATACAACACATCTGCTCATCATATTTTGGATCTAATTGAAAATAAAAAATACAACCTTCTGTGTAGAAATAGATATGTTTACGATTTAGATGTTGCTTTTTGTTTTAATAAGGAGGAATTACTTTTTCTCGATATAGAAACTTTAGGACTGTATGATAGCCCAATAATTATGATTGGTTTAGGATATTTTAAAAACGATAAATTTGAAATCCACATACTATTCGCAAGAGATTTGGAAGAGGAGATCGCAATTTATGAATACTTTAAAACGGAAATTTTACCCAAGTTTAAATGTCTAATTAGCTATAACGGAAAATCATTTGATATTCCTTACATTGCCAACCGTTTTCTGTATTTTTTTGACGAAAATCCGATGATTACTAACGAGGAAGAGCCTTACGAGAGGTTTAACACAAAATTTCACCATATAGACCTTTATCATAATTGCCGTAGGAAATACAAAGGAAGTTTCGAGAATTACACGCTAACAAACATGGAAGATAAACTATTAAAGATGAAAAGGGATAATGAATTACCAAGTGGATTAGTTGGATTATGCTACAAAAAGTATTTGGAAGATTCTTTAAGATATGTGGGATTAGTAAAAGAAATTATTGAACATAACTATTGGGATATTTATTCTATGCCATTAATTCTTCAAAAATTATTGGAAGCGTGATTTATTAGAAATAAATACTTATGTATAAAAAGAAAGGAAGAATCAAAATTTATATAGAGTTCAAACAGTACTTTAATTAAGTAAAATCAAATTATGTTCTAATATTAATCATTTTTGCTTAAAAAATGGTATATAATTAAAACAAAGAAAATCAAGATGTCAGACGAAGAACTTAGGGATCACATTAATAAGATAGCAGTAGAAATTGAGAAAATTGAACAGACAGCGAAACAAAAAGAAAACTATTTTACAAATAAATGTAATGAAGAATTTGATCCTAAAATTAAAGACCTTGGGGAACAATTGCTTCATCAACAAACTAAATTAAATGAACTCCTCAAAAACATTAATGAATTAACAGTAGAAAAGAAAGAATTACTTTCTATTACAAAGAAATTGGAATCAGAATACAATTCTTTGAAAAAAGAGAAGGAAAAAATCTTAAACCATAATTTAAAAGCGATTGAAAAAGAAAAGAAAACTAAAACGAAAGATATTGACACCAAAATTAAAATGCTAGAAAAAGAGTTGAAATCGAGCGAAAAAAAATAAAATTTTAGAGATATCATCCTAAATTACCATATAATAATAATCAAACTCATAAATTATTATGTCAGATCTTAAAGAAATCGAACATTCGATTAAAGAAGAAATACATAAACTCCGAAATTTAGGAGAACATGCACGAGAAGGAAGTGATCATCTTTCTTATAGATCTATGAGTAAATTTAAGTTAGGGAAACTAAAGAAAACAAAACGTTAAGGAAGATTAGCTTTTGAAGTTATTTGTACATATGATATTTATACTGAAACTGAATTCATGCATTCTCCAGATATGGACGAACTCTATACGGAGCATTACAAGGATAAATTTATTATTGATAGCGATTTCAGAATCTTTCTCTCTCAAAAATAAATTTTAAATTTTTGTGTTTATAATACAATATAATTGTAGTATATATGTTGTAGAAATTAAATTTCTTTGTATGGATGAAAAATTAAATATTATTTCATTAAACAAAAAAGCTTGGAATAATGTAGCAGAAAAGTATGCTAAAGCTAAATATACAAGTTTAAACCCGTTAATTGAATTTTTTTGTAATAACCTCCCAAAAAATGGTTTCGTTTTAGATTTAGGCTCTGGAACTGGCTTACCTTTCGCTAAATTATTTGTAGAAAAGGGTTTTAATGTATTAGGGCTTGATATTTCGTCCCAGATGGTCAAAATTGCACAAAAAAATGTTCCTCTAGCTAATTTCAAAGAATTATCAATGACAGATTTAGACTATGATAAAAAATTTGATGGTGTTTTCTCAAGTTATTCCATGCTTTTACTTAACCCTCAGTTATTCAAGGATGTAGCAAATAGAATCTCTAAATCACTAAAAAACAATGGTTTATTATACTTATCACTAAATGAACCCCGGTTTGAAGGTGAAGATGTGGACAAAGAAGTTATTGTTGAATTAATGGGCGAAAAAATGTATTCACGTGCTTACAGAGAAGAAGAGATTCTTATGATATTTTCTCCGTTAGGGATGAAACCTCTTAAAATCCATCACGAAATTCAAACTTCTAAGGAATTTGGAATTGAACATATGATTGCGTTTGTATTTAAAAAATAAATTTATAACTGTCTGAATTATAAGTTCATTTCCAATTGATTCATAATTAAATTTTATAAAAGATAAAGAATATCATCATTTATGTATAGGAAGCTAAACGACTACGATGTTACTTTAGAAACTTTAGATTCAATAACTAAAAAATTGGAAACTGTACAAACCAATGTAATAAAAAAGTCTTGTTTTTTAGGTTTTGATGGGTATGTTGATTCTCTTTATTCTTTGGTCCAGAGCAGGATGAGCGCAAAAAAATGGACAAGAATGGAGAGCATGAAGTCTTTTGGAGAACTATTAATCGATGTTGCTGGAAGTTCGGCAAATATTGAGAGGGTCTTAAAAAAGAAGATCTTTGGCGGTTTTGCTCCTAACACTTGTCGAGCGTTGAATGCTTTTGGAGTAAAAATTTATTTGATTGCAGCTTTAGGACATCCTAAACTTAACGAACTTTATTACCAACTACCTGAAGTAGAATCAATTTCGATTTCTAATCCCGGTCAAACGTTAGGTTTAGAATTTGACGATGGAAAAGTTATGATAACTGATTTTACCCCCATTTTAAACATTGATTGGAAATTGCTAATGGATAATGTAAAACTAGACAAGTTAATTAAGATAATAGAAGCATCTGATATTATGGGCTTTGGTCATTGGGCTTTAATACCAAATCTAAACGATATATGGCAACATTTCTTGGATGAGCTCTTTCCTTCTATATCCAATTTAAAAGAAAAAATATTTTTCGTAGATATAGCCGATATAAGAAAACGTTCGAAACAGGATCTTTTAGATTTGGTAAAAATGCTTCAAAAAATAGACCAACAAGTTCCAGTTATGCTAAGCGCAAACGATATGGAGGCTTATTTCCTCTCTAAAGTTTTAGATAATGTTAAAACTTTTGCTCCGTATCAAGAAAATTCAACTGATTATATTGATGGTGGAAAACGGCTTAATACAGAAATGAAATTATCCTATTTCGTAATTCATTCTCCTCACTTCGCAACGATCTCTACTGTAGAAGATCATTATTGGATAACTGAAGGATTTACTTCAAAACCTAAATTTACCGTTGGTGCAGGCGATTACTTTCATACGGGAACGATTTTAGGGTTATCGTGTGGCCTTACCCCTCCTGAAGCAATTCTCATGGGCAACGCTCTAACGGCTATTTTTGTAAGAACTGGAAAATCTCCAAACGTTAATCAATTATCTCAATTTATAAGTAGATATATGGAATTTATTGAAAATGATAACCCTAATTTTCCTTAAAATACAATGAAAAAAGTATATTTGGTTGATTACGATTCTTGTAATCTCCGGTTCTGTGGCCGACAATGCATTAAGAAATGTCCCATAACGCTTTCAAACGCAAGATTAAAACCAAATAAGAAGAAGCAAGAAGTCCCAATTTGGTTTCAAAAATCTACAAAGCAAATTAAAATAAATAGCGAAATTTGCTTGAAATGTGGTGTGTGCGTCAATGTTTGTCCTGCAAAAGCAATATATGTAAAAAATATTTTAGAAGAGCCAACTGAATTGGTTCCTACTCATAAATACCCCAGCGAGGAAAAATCAGAGGGTTTTCGTCTATATAATTTGCCAACTCTGATCTCGGGAAAAGTCTCTGGATTGTGCGGTCCAAACGGAATAGGAAAGACCACTGTCTTAAATATCATTTCAGGAAATTTAAAACCAAATTTTGGAAATACTAATTTAGAATCTTATCAAATCCAATGGAAAGATGTTATAAAAAAAGTAAAAGAGAGTGAAATGCGAAATCATTTCACACACTTATCTCAAAATGATCGAAAAATCGCATATAAGCAACAGGTTCTACGCGTTTTGTTTGAAAAGTATCAAGGAAAGAAAGTTATTGACATTTTAAATGCAGAAAATGAGGTAAGTTCATTATTTTTCAAGAAGATTCAAGATTATTTAGACTTAAGCGCTATTGCTAATCGAATCCTAGAACAATGTTCTGGTGGAGAGTTGCAGAGATTTGCCATTGCTTCCGTTCTTATTAAAGAAGCAGATATTTACATTATTGATGAACCATGTACTTTTCTAGATGTGCAAAAACGAATCAAATTAGCCCAATTATTGCGTGAGCGTGCTCAAGGGTTTGGGAATGAGAAACAATGCCCTATATTAGTAGTTGAGCACGACTTAACGATATTAGATTATCTTTCAGATTTAATCCAACTGTTTTATGGGGTACCTCATCAATTTGGCATTATCTCAAGACCTTTAACAACAAAAAAGGGTATTAACGCATATTTAACTGGTTTTCTAAAGGCAGAAAATGTAGAGTTCCGAGAAAAAGAATATAGCTTTAAACGCTCAACTAGCGGTCGGACATGGAGCAACGCGAAGATTTTTGCTCGTTATGGAAATATTTCAAAGACATTTGAGTCATTTCATTTATCTGTGAACCCTGGAACGATTTATGCTTCTGAGATTTTGGGTATTGTTGGTGAAAATGGATGTGGTAAGTCTACCTTTGCAAAAATCCTCGCGGGTGAGCTCCAACCTGACTTTGGATCTGAATTTGAAGGAATTCAAGCTATTGTCTCTTACAAACCACAATACATTACTCAAGAATCTTCTCAAACTGTAAGAGATTTCATCATAGAACGAGCACTAAATTACAATTTTTCTGAAGAAATTTTACGAGTATTATATAGACCTTTAGGTGTTGATAAATTATTCGATTTACAAGTATCAGCACTCTCAGGAGGCGAACTTCAGCGTGTTTTTATATGCTCTTGCCTTGCTAAGCGTGCGGATCTATATATTCTTGATGAACCTTCAGCCTATCTTGATGTAGAAGAAAGAATTCATATAGGTCAAATAATTCGTACTATTACAAAAAGAAATAATGCTGTTGCTATTTGTATAGAACATGACATTCAAATTGCAGATACTTTGATTGACCGACTTCTTCTTTTTACTGGAAAGCCAGGAGTTCATGGAAAAACCATTGGACCCTTAAATAAACGCGAAGGGATGAACCTCTTTCTAAAAGAAATTGGCGTAACTTTCCGAAGGGACACTAAAACGGGTAGAGCTCGATTAAATAAAAAAGATTCTCAATTAGATAGAGCACAACGAGCATCTGGGCAGTTATGGGGGGTGCGTTAAATGTTTTGTAAAAAATCATTCAAAACAGAGGTAATAGCTTGAAGATCCATTAGGGCTTCACTGCTACCATCAAAGCTGACATCTCCGGCTTCATGCGCACCAGAAATTTCAATTGTTCCAAAAAGAATTCCGGTAAAAGTCGCCATATTGGTTGTAAAGGCTAATGAGGGATTATCGACATCACCCTCTCCATAATCCACTTTTCCCTCTTTGAATTTAAGCCAAAAATTCTTGTTTTCATCTGATATGATTATTTGTCCTAAGAAGTCCATATCTAACATGGCCATATCTTCGAATTCATCTCTTAATCCCGCATTTTCTGATGAAACCTGCTTATATATTTCAAAAAGCTTCAAATAATCTCCGGGCATAGCATTACCATCAGATAATTTCAATTTAACCTCATTTAATAATTCTGAATTTACCATTTTTATCACCTTATAATATATAAAACAATTAGATTACAACTATATCAATTTATTTACGTCTTAAAAATCAAATGTATCGACAATAGAAACTTTAAGAAACCTTATTTATAGTCCAGAATTTTCTAAACATGGTTAAAATGGAAGATTTGGAAAAAAAATTATTTGATCAAGCTTGGAATTATAAAAACAGAGATGTTTTTATTAAGAAATTAAGAGAAGAAAGTTACGATCTTTTTATAATAGGGGCAGGTATTACGGGAGCAGGAGTAGCCCGAGAAGCAACAATGAGAGGGCTTAAAGTAGCCATAGTAGATATGCAAGATTTTGCTGCAGGGACTTCATCGAGAAGTACAAAAATGGCGCATGGTGGAATTAGATATATAGCTCGTAGTGAAATGGATTTAGTTAAAAAAGCATCTCGTGAAAGAAATTGGATGCGAGTTCAAATACCTCATTTAGTTAGACCTCTTCCATTTGCTTTACCATTTATTGAAGGAGCAAAGTATAAAAAGCGCGATTTACAAAATGCCACTAAAATTTATGATTTTTTAAGCGATGATAAATCAGAATTTAAAAATTACCAAAAAAGTAAAACCTACACCGCTGAAGAATTTTATAAATTAGAACCTGAATTTACAAAAAGGGGTCTACAAGGGGGTGTAATATATTACGATACGAACATTGATGATGCTCGTTTAACAATTGAAATTCTAAAGGAAGCAGTAATAAGAGGAGCGGATGTGATAAATTATTGTAAGGTTATTGGGTATATCAAAAACAATGGGACAATCGTTGGGATAAAATGCAGAGATCTAGTTAATGAATTTGATTTTAAAATTCGGGCTACTTTAGTAATCAATGCAACAGGTATATGGACGGATAATCTATTGGAGAGCTATCCCGAAAATATTCCAAAACCACTAGTTAGATCAACTAAAGGTGTTCATCTCCTCTATAAACGTGAAGACATTGGAAATAATATGGCAAATGGTCTATATTCAGATATTGATAATAGATTCTTCTTTGTTATTCCAAGGGATAAAAAGTATACACTAGTAGGAACGACTGATACTGATTTCCACGGTGATTTAGCAAATCCGTTTTGTGATAAAGAGGATGCAGACTACTTAATTAAGTCCGTTAAGAAATTTTATCCGAACGCAAATTTAGATTATGATCATATTCTTTCTACATATGCAGGAATTAGACCATTAGTAATGCAAAAAGGAAAATCAGAAAGTGAAGTTTCACGACAACATGTTATCTTTTTTTCAGATGATAATTTGTTAACAATAACTGGCGGAAAACTGACTGAATGGCGTGAAATGGCCGAAGATTTATTTGAATCTGTGGAAGAAAAGGAAATTTTTCCAGGAATTAAAAGAGAAAAATACTGGTCTCGACAACCCTTCATAATTTCACTAGAGAAAGATGAATGGTTAAATATACTAGAAAAATCAGGTGTCAAATTAGATGAGGAACTTTCAGATCACCTTTATCGACAATACGGGAAAGGTGCAATCCAAATCCTCGAGATGATAAAAGAAGACAAGTCTCTAAAAGAACGAATCATCGATGAAAATGATTTTATAAATGCGGAAATTCTTTATGTGTTAAGATACGAACTATCACCTCATTTGATTGATGTATTTTGTCGACGAACAGAGATGTCACTATGGATACATCACCGAAGAGCTTCTGAAGCAGCAGAAAAAGTGGCAAAGATTATGCAGAAAGAATATTCTTGGGGAGACGAGACAACGAAAAAAGAAATCAATAAATATTTGAATTACATTAAAAAAACGGTTTCATTCATATAATACTAAATAGAACAAGTCTTATTTTTACATTTTATTCAATATTATGCTTTTTAAAAATTGGACTAGATATAATATAAATACTTAATAGTGATATTCAACATAATAACAAATTTAAACAATTTAAAAGAGTGAAATTTATTGATATATCAATTTGGTTTTACTGAGGTTTTTTTAAGACCTTTGGCAGAACTCGCGGGATTTTTCATTTTACTTCTTGGCATTATGTGGTTAGTCTACGCAGTGTATGAAGCTAAAAGAAGAGGGTCTGTCAAAAAAAGAAAGGTAGAGGACTGGAATTTCGATGTTACTAAGTTCTTAAAAATTTTAACGTATTTAGGGATAGTTATCGGTATTTTTGGTTTACTTAGCGGTGTTGGTGGGCTTATTCTCGATCAAGCGCCCAGCGTAGCATACGCGGCTAATACTCAAGAAGCGAAAAGTTTATTTACATCGATTTTCCTTATCATTCTAGGAACATTAACGCTTTTAAAACCTTTAAACGATCTCCCTATTTCAAGCGTTATAGGAATTTTATTAGCGTCACTTGTAGTTGTTGTCGTTGTATTGGCTATTCCAGATCAACTCGTTCAAGTAATTGCGGTTTTTATTGACCCAAGAATAGTTTTAGCAATTATATTTATTTTTGTATTTGCTATTGTTGCTCTTACCGTCAAATTTTACATTGGAACTTTAATGTCAATTTCAAAAGCAATATCATGGCCTGTTTTTGCATTTATAATCGCAATATTCTGCCTACTTCAAGGATTCTTACTCATTGTTATAGGAGTTTCAATTACAGGATATTTTTAATTTAACTTTTTAATATTTTTTCTTTTTACATCTAAATTTTTAAAAGAAGCTAAATCTATGAGAGGTTTTTCTATTAATTTCTCCTTTAATCTCATTACTTAAATCATAATGACAGCTTGGGCAATGTTTTGTATCTGTAATATCAATTTTGGTAAATCTATAACCACTTCTACCTAAAATTAAATGATTACAATTTGGACAGTAAGTATTTCCTCCTTTTTCGTGACTAATATTTCCAACATAAACATAATTCAAACCTGCTTTTTTGGCTATATTATAAGCATTATCTAATGTTTCAAATGGAGTCCTTTTCATAGATGGTTGCTTAAAGTCAGGATGGTATGCTGAGAAGTGAGTAGGCGTATCATCTCCTAAATTCTCAACAATCCAATTAGATAATTTTTCAATTTCTATATCACTATCGTTCAAATCTGGAATGATTAAGTTAGTTATTTCTACATGAACCCCATTGGATTTAAATCTTTTTGCAGTATCCAAAACAGGCTGTACTGAATTAGCACCACATATTTTCTTATAGAACTCATCTGACATAGACTTAATATCAATATTAGCCGCATCAATTCCAACCTCTATTAATTCTTTTGTAGCTTCTGCCGTAGAATACCCATTTGTTACTAAAATGGTATTAATATTTTCTTGTTTAAGTAATTTTGTGGTATCCAGTATCCATTCATGCCAAATTAATGGTTCATTATATGTATATGCTAGTGTCGTAGCTCCACTTTTTTTAACCTTTTCAATGAGTTGTTTTGGTGTCATTTCTACTAAGGACATTTTGCGATTTTCTAATCCTTCTAAGGTATAAAATCCATTTTTTCCATTATCAGTAGGATTTGCTTGGCTTATATTCCAATTTTGGCAATTCTGGCATCTAAAAGAACATCCTATAGAAGCGATCGAATAAGCAGTAGCACCAGGCCAAAAATTGTATAAAGGCTTTTTTTCAATAGGGTCTAAACTTCCACTAGATATCATTGATCCATAAATAAGAGTAAATAATTCTCCATCAAAATTTTTTCGGGTTCTACAAATTCCAACTTTCCCGGGCAGGATAACACATTCATTAGCGCAAACACAACATTTTACTTTATTATCTTCCAGTGAATCCCACAATCTTGCTTTAAATTTCAATTCAAATCAGCACTTTGTTAAAAAATTATCATTTAATTCATTAATTAAATAATAGATAAGGATTTTAATAATATTTATACATATATATACGCCCTTTTAAGATATTGAGAATTAAAATAAAACAACAATAAAACTAAATGGTGAAATAAGAATATTCACGTTAAAGAACATATTGAGCTAACAAGAGAAGAAATCGAAAAATTAATTAAAGAAACTGAAGAGAGATTAAAAGAATTAGAAAAGTACGGTAAACATTCAGAATATATTAAAGAATTAAGTAATTTAGCATTCTTGCAACTTGAAGTTGAACAATACACAAACTCAGAAAAAAATTTACAAGTTTGTTTAAAACATTTCATAAAACAAAAAGATAAATTAGGAAAAGCTGCTGTTTATGGGATTCTAGGAATTTTACATTTCACAAGTGGAGCATACCAGAAATCTATTAATTATTACAATATGGCACATGAAATTTATAAAGAGTTTAATCAGGTACAAGAGCAAATTACTTGCTTAAAAGGAATTGGGATCAATCTAATTAAAATAAACCATTTTGACGAAGCGTGTGATAACTTGCTTGAATGTAGCGCTTTATGTTCAGATAACAACGATATTTACAACTTATTGGACTGTTTAGGTAATTTAATTTATGTTCATGAAAAACGAGAGAATTGGGACATTGTATTTGAATTGTACAAAAAAACTCTCAAAGCTTTTAAAGAACTAAGTGATAGTAAGGGCATTATTGTTTCTTATTTTAATTTAGGCATCCTTAAAAAAAGAGGGAGTGATTTTAATCAAGCCATTAGATATTTTAAAAAAGGAACTAATATTGCAATTGATTCAAATTATATAGAACTAATTTTAAAAGGGTTAGGATATATTGGGGAGCTTTTGGTTTACCAAGGTAAGATGAATGACGCTAAAGAAGTATATATTAAAGCATTAAGTACTGCTGAAAAATTTAAAGTAAAGAATTCAATTATTCAAATAAAAATTCTTCTAAAATCATTAGGATTAAATGAGGAAGAAATAGAAAAAGAGCTAAGAAATTATCGAAATCTTAGGATAAAATAGTAATGATTAGTAAATTGGAAAATAATCATGTTTCAAAACACAATTTAAAAAATTATAAATGAACGAATTTTCATTTTTAATTAAAGTAATCTAAATATAATACTTCGAGTGTTCACTTAGTAATGAAATATTGTCCATTTTGTAAGAAGCCAATTGAGCAATATTGGACGTATTGCCGTAATTGTAATAAACCCTTAATTACGAACCTTGATAACGAATTAAATATAAGAGACTCTCACGATGAGGCCTCATTTTATACTAACGATTTTGAAGAAGATTATTATGATATCAACATTCTCGACGATGAGGTCGTTGAACGCGAGCTGAACGAATTAGAAGATCAACTAGCAGAGTGCGAAAGATTAGGAAAAAATATGGGAGATCTCTTATTAAAGAAAGCAAGTTTATTTTATAAAAAAAGAGATTTCCCTAACGCCTTAAAAAATTTAGAGTTGGCGTTAGAAAACTTTCTTGACGAAAAAGAATTCTTAAATACAGTCATATGCCATAACGAATTAGGTTTAATCCATGAAGAAACAGGGTTTTTTGATCAAGCAATCTATCATTTTGATAGAGCTCTTATAATTTTAGAAGATATTGAAGATAATCAGAAGAAAGTTCAAGTTTTGAATAACTTAGGAAATGTATATTATTTAATCAATGATTTAAAAAGCTCCTATAAATATTATCAAAAAGCGTTAATTTTAACCGAAAAAGAAAACCTAGAATTAGACGCTATAAAAACTTCAAGTAATTTAGTTGAAATCCTAATTTCTTTAAAAGATTATGATCGTGTTACCAAAATATTGAAAAATAATCTGGAATTCTTTACAAAAACCAATGATGTTTATGGAGTCATCCAAACTCGTATAAAGTATGGCAAATTATATTATTATCTTGGAGACGAGTATTATGACCAATCCTATCAGAGCTTTACCAAAGTATTAGAGCTTGTTGATACTATAAAAAACCAAATTTCTATTTTTATAAAAAAAAAATTAGAATGGGAATCCTTTCTCTATTTAGGAAAATTACATTTGTTATGGGATAACGATTCAGAAGCAGAACATTACCTATTAAACAGCTTAGAAGCAATAAGAACGTTTGGAATTCGAGAAAATATTAAAGAAGGAGTAGTTTTAAAAACAATAGCTAAGTTTTATTCGTTAAAAGGGGAAGATAATAAAGCGATCGACTATTATAGCTATTCTACAGAGATATATCAAAAATTTGGAGATAAACTCAAAATTGCTGAGATGAAATTTGAAGTCGCAAAAATTTTTCAAAACTACATTCAAAATGAACAGAAAGCAATACAATATTATGTAGAAGCTTTAGAAATTTTCGAAAGTTTAAATAACTTAGAAAAGCTTGCAGAAATTCGTAATAATTTAGGTGATATTTATGTTTCAAAGGAATTGTTTGATTTAGCATTAAATAACTTTATAATGGCAAAAAAATTTTACGCTGAATTAGAGGACGAATATAACAAAAATCTTATATTAGGGAAAATAAATTCCTTGAAGGAAACTGAACCAAATAGTCTTAGTCCTTAATTTTTCCTCCTACTTTTTTAAACATCCAATCTAAGGATAGAATGGATTTTCCAAACTTTTCCCAGAAATATATTAAAAGCCCGAGTAAGATGATATAACCTATTGAAAATTGAAAAAACAATAAAAATGTTAACTTTTGATAAAAAATAGGTAAAAATAAGAATTGAATAAGTAATAGGGTTAAAGAATACTTCCCATAAATAGATAAAATCTTAGCAATTTTGTTATTAATATGTAATACATCGAAAAGGTAATATGTTACCCCAATTATGAGCAACGAAAGTCCCATTATAAAAAATAGATTAGACGGCGTGCCCTTGAGCAGAAATAAGGGTGATCCTGGAATGAATTGTATGAAATGTGTTATTAAAATAGAGATTGCATCGATAAAGGGATACTTAGCGGGATTAAAATTGTCTAAAGTAATTATAAACCCTATGTCTATAAAGGGGACTAATAGAGCAATAATTAATAAAACCCAACCATATTTTATTACTGAATGAGTTGACCGCATATTAGCAACATCAGAGTCCAGCATGATTGACTCGTAAATAAGTTCCCCAAAAACTGTTGAGAAAAAAGATATAGCAGCATAAGGTAATAGCGAATAAGTTGGAAAGGGCGAGACAACAAAGAAATATATTATCGCAATAACTGGATTAATATCTTTTCCAAAGTAAAGCGCTTCTCGAATGCCTAGCGTTAAAAACAATATGGTTATCCCGATTACTAGTCTTGCCCATCTCACCATTTTATAAGAGTAATAGCAAATAATTTGAGAGAACCCTAAAAAAAAAAGAATGTTCCAACCCCATATGTTTTGAGGAAATCCGCAGGTAGCATTTAAAAGTAAATTATAAAAACTTCCTAATAAAATTAGGAAACTCCCTTGTTTTAAGATTTTATTTCGATTCGATTTTTCAGGAACGCGACCCATTTTTTTTTTTAATGTAAAGGAAACTGAGAAAGATGTCAAGAAAATGTATAAGGACGGACCAATAACATCTAAAATAGTTAATATAAAGCCATAAATATATTTTAGTTCATCCCCAAAATATAGCCAATAATAAATAGTATTAGAAAAAAGAATTATTAATATTGAAAAACCCTTGGCGATTTCAATGCTCCTTAAGTTTACCATAAAAAATCACCTTCTTTAATGAAAAATTAATTAATTGTTTAAAAATAAATAAATTTAGGAGTCAATATCAAAATCTTCACTTTTATAAACTTTTCTAGCAAACTCCTCGAATCCTATAGATTTTATGAAGTTATAAGAAACTATATTATCTTTATAAACCTCACATCTAAGCTCTTTGACGCCTTTCTTTTTAAAATAATTCCATGCTGCCATGCCTATAACTGTCCCAAGCCCTTTACGTTGAAAACGAGGGATTACTCCTAGTCCTGCGATTATACCAATTTCATTTTTTGATCCTTCATAATCTAGTATAACAAATGCGGCATCGGATCCATATACCCTAGCGATTAAAATTATTGTTTCTGGATATTCATAAATAGTTTTTAAGGAATTAAGTGTAATTGATGAATAAGGCGTATTTGAAGTCATCCAACTTCTATTATACAAAGCTCTAACGCTCTCTAAATCCTCTACTTTAGCTTCTCTTATCTTGGCTCGAAGTATATTATGCTCCACTTTTTCTGTAAGCATCTCCTCAAATTCGGGCGTAATTTTAGCAACGGGTAATTTCATTTGAATGTACTCCATTCCCGTTGTAGCTAATTCATTCTCGATTTCTTCTTCTGTTTTATCTTTTTTTTCAAACGCCAGCATAAAGCTACGAACTTTTCTTTTCTTTAAACTTATTTTTGATTCTGTCATGGTATGATAGATTTTGTTATTTGAATTAATCAACTAGTATTATTAAACGATCAAAAAATAAAAAGGTTTTATGGAGTAATAATTTTATAACTCAAAATCTTCTTTGCGATAAATTTTTTTTCCAAATTCTTCGAAATTTAATCCTTTAATAAAATTATAAGATATTTGATTATCCTTATAAACTTCACACCTTAATTCCTTCAAGCCCTTCTCTTTAAAAAAGTTCCATGCTGCCATACCTAATATCGTACCTAATCCCTTACCTTGAAAGCGTGGTAGGACCCCAAGCCCCGCTATTACTCCAAATTCTTTATTTTCACCTTCAAAGTCTAAAATAATAAATCCTCCATCAATATTGTAAATCTTTGCTATAAGAAAAACTGTGTCTGGGTCGTTAAATATTTTTTTAAGAGAGTCTTTTTCGATAGGTCTAAAAGGAGTATTAGACGTTAACCAAGCTCTATTATAGATATTTTTCACGGTTGCAAGGTCCTTTTCTGTTGCTTCACGGATTTTAGCGTGAAAAATCTTATGTTCAATCTTTTCTTTTAAGGAATTCTCATATTCCTTAGTAATTTTGTTGATAGGTAATCTCATTTGGAGATAAACCATCCCCTGATCGAGAATCTCTTTTTGGAATTGGCTAATTTCACCCTTTTTACCACCTTCTTCAATGTGTAAAAAATAAGTTCTTAAGGCTTTCTTTTTAAAATCCAGTTTCCTCTTCAAACCTTTGCCTTTTCGACTCATCTTATTCTAAAGGAGATTTAGGGTTTTAATATCAAATTTAAATTACTTCTTATAGTTTTTTCGATCTCATCATTTATTATAGCATAACTTCTTAAAAGCGAGATTCCTTGCTGAATTTTTTTGGCTAAACTTTTATCATCAATAAGATTTTTATTTTCGCTCGAAAATTCAAAATTAGATCTTAAAGCCATGTCTTCTTCAATTCTTTCTTTGAATGTTTTTTTAAAATTAACCATTGTATCAGAAATTTCTTGATATATATTATTTGGGTCGTTTGTAACGATACCTGGGAGAATTAATTCCATTTTTTCTTCCATTGTATCTTTATTTTCAATAAACATAACATATAATGGCATGTAAATCCACTGAATTGGTCGAGAAAATAATTCTGATTGATTATCATTTAATGACCAAGATAATAAGTCCTTTACTTCTTGTAGACAATTTCCATTACTAGAATGAATAATATTTTTTATTTGTGAATACAGCTCTTCTAACCTTATTCGTATAGAATCAATTTCCGAAATTTTTTCTTGTTTTTCATTTTCAAATGCAGATAAATCTTTATCTCTATCTTTTAACTTAAGATCTAATGACGAACCAAACTCCTCTAATTTTTTCTTTGCTTCTACATCAATTTGGAACGCTCGTTCTTTTAACTCCATATATTTTAGAGTTAGTGAAGTTACCATACTAACAAAATTATTGCCTTCATTTATCAAATACTTGAAGTGATTCTCAAAAGGTTCAGTAAGATCATTAAAAACCCTACCCTTTAATATCTCACTTTGGGTATAGAATTTGTTCTTTTTAAGAATATCTTCTAAATACCTTTCAGCTGTTTTAAATAATACTGATATGTTTTCAATTACTTTCCTTTTTTCATTCACCTTCCATTGATCGCTTTTATCGCTTTCTAACGCAATTTGATCTTTCATCTGATTAGAGTCAATTATCTGGGATGTCTTATTAATTTGAGAGGAGTATCGGGTATTAATATCTTTTAATTGAACGTTTAAATCAATTAACCATTTGTCTACTTCTTTTCCAATTAATTCAGTCTGGGTGTCCCATCTTAAAGCATTTCCTCTCATATAATCAATTGAATTTCGATATTTTTCCGCAACATCTAAAGCCTGTTCAGTCGTAAAATTCGTCTCTAAAGGCATATATTCCGAAATTGGCTTGAATTCTACTAAGGGTAATAACTTTGCTAAAGTTTGAAGGAATTCAGGATTAACTAATGCGTTAATTTTTAACTTCTGAAATTTTGAATCTTCCCCTAGACCAATTTCTTCTGCTTCTTTATCAATATAGGATAAAACTTCGATAATTTTGTTTAATTGCTCAGATCTCGTAAGACCCTCAATATTTCTCAAAATATGCCCTATTACAGGTTGTCTTGGAGGGTTAGAAAGCTTTCCTTTTTTTGAAAAAACCTCTAAACCATCTAATATTATATGTGTACCAATAGCACCTTGGACACAAAGAAATGGCCATAATAATCTAGAAAATGAGATGACTCTCTCATCTTGTTTAAGATTTTTTGTTAAAAGATAAAATGCTAATGCTAATTCGTCATATTCTTTAATTGGGGGTAAGCCTTGGCGAGTGTTAAATAAGGGTAAGATTTGTTGATTGCCATGGATTGACATAAAATGAGCTCTTCCAATTATAATTTGGTTACTTATTACTGATTAAAAATATCTAATTAATCATTACTAAAAATTCTATTTTTTTTTATATTGATTTTCAAATGTGTCTTTAAAATAAATTGTAAAAGAAAATTTAGAGATTCATTTAAGTTGTTCGTAATGGTTGGCAATTACAATGATCAACAATGAGAGTAAGATCAATAAAGGAGGCAAAACAGCTCTTACATGATAAAACCCAAATGTTTCCATTAAACCTTGAGTTATTCTTCCGAAAAAATAGATGAAAAACCCTATTGCGTTTAAGGCGTAAGATCTCCTTAGGACCCCAAATGTTTTTAAAGCTAAATACACAAATAGGACTGGAATAACTAATACCATCAAAGGTAAAAGAATAAAGTTAAGTACAAATCTGCCTGCGGGGTACCCAAATATAGTTATTAATTCAATTCCTACGCTATAAGGGGCTTCATTAAAATCGGGATCCATAAAAAGCGAGTCAGGCAAAATAAGTGCGAGAATTCCAATTACAATTGGGAAGAGGACCAATAAGATTTTAAGTGATTTTCTAACGCGATTCAATCTTAAAAGCGTATTAATTTTAAATTTTAAATCCTCCTTTTCTGATGGCTTTTCTTCTTCAGTATATGACGGAAAAATCAGAGTACCAAAAACGCCCATCAAACAAGCTATACCCAACCAAGTAGAAAATGTAGCTAATCGATAATGCATCATAAGTAATCCAACTAACTCTAAATTGGTCATCGTTCCTAAGAGTTCTGGAATGTAAAAATAATAAACAATAAAAAAAACTCTCCCCGCTGCTAGACACAAGAATAATAGTGAAAAATATAACCAATAAAATTTTTTAGAGGTTCTAAATCTCATCAAAAAGAAATATGCAAATATGAGAAAATAAAAACCTACTATTGCGTAGTAAAGGCCCGACTCTATTGAGTCCCAAATATCGAAGTACTGGAAGGGATCTTGAAAAATCATATTCGATCAAACACCAATTTTATTCTACAAAATAATTTGATTTAATAACTTAAAATTATAATATTATTAGTTATATAAAAATTTATATTATAAAACTATAATATCAAAATTGATTGCTACATCCAAACTAAGGAATAATCTTAAAATACAAATATTATCGATAATTCTAAAAACTACTATTGTAAAGTTTTGATTAAAAATGAAGATCGAGGATAATATTGATACATTTAATTCATTACTTCGACGACGTGGATTTATTTGGGGGCCCTTTCCAGAGATATATGGTGGCTTAGCGGGATTTTATTCGTACGGCCCGGCTGGAAAAGCTTTAAAAAATAATGTAATTTCAATTTTTAGGCGCGAACTCCGAGCTTTTGGTTTTAGTGAAGTCGAATGTCCTGAAATTTTACCTAAAATCGTATGGGAGGCATCAGGACATTTAGAACGTTTTATTGATCCCGTAATCCGTTGTAAAAAATGTAATACGATGATAAGAGCCGATAAATTTCTACAAGAACAGCTTCCGGATCAAACGATTGATGGGTTATCTTTTGAAGACATGGACAAATTAATAGAACAGCATGGATTTACTTGTCAAAAATGTGATACTCCATTTGAAAAAATTGAAGAATACAATTTAATGTTAAAAACATCGGTCGGTAATAATGTTACCGCTTATTTGCGGCCAGAAACCGCAACAACAACGTACTTATTGTTTAATCGCTTGAACCAGGACGCACGAAGGCAATACCCTCTAAAAGTTTTCCAATACGGAAAGGCTTATAGAAATGAAATATCTCCTAGACAACAAGTTCTTCGTATGAGAGCTTTCGAACAATTCGAAATCCAGTTATTTATAGGGAAAGAGCAAGAAATGAATTTTGAAGAATTTGAAGAGATAAAGAACACTAAATTACCATTACTGGACTGGAAATCGCAAGAAAGTAAAATAATTATTCCAAGTAGCATATCACTAGAAGAAGCAATAAACACAGGTATTCTTAAAAAACCTGCTTTTGCCTATTGCCTATTTTTAGGATATTACCTCATCTCGAAATTGGGATTTCCGGAGGAAACTATTAGGTTTAGGCAACATTCTCCCACTGAAATGGCTCACTATGCAGACGATGCGTGGGATTTAGAAATTAACACTAAACAATATGGATGGGTAGAAATTTGTGGAATTCACGATAGAACAGACTACGATTTAAAAAGGCATGGAAGGTTTTCAAATCAAAATTTTGAAATTCCAATGGGCACGGATACGAATTTAAAAGAAATCCCCCAAATTCTTGAAATTGCTTTTGGTCCCGATAGAATTATATATACTCTCCTTGAAACTACCTTTAATGTTGAGGATGAGAGAATAATTTTGAAGTTAAATCCACAACTTGCCCCTAACCTCGTTGCAGTATTTCCGTTAGTAAGAAATAAAGAAAATATTGTAGAATTGGCGAAAAAAGTACATAAAGAAATACTTGACAATCGAAATACTTCATTTTTTGATTCAGCAGGATCAATTGGAAAGAGATATAGAAGACAAGACGAGTTAGGAACGCCTTATTGCGTAACGATAGATTACGATTCTTTAGATGATAATACGGTTACCCTTAGATATAGAGACACTATGGATCAAAAGAGAGTATCAATTTCAGAAATTCTGAAAATAATCAATAAAAATTAAGAAAAAAATAATGTTGAAATATCCTTAAATAACAGAGGTTTTCAGAAAAAAATATTAAAGAGAAGAACATTTTTTTTAAAACTATACTATTAAAAAATAATTTTAAAGATTTATTATGAATTTTGTCAATGATTTTGCTCTAAAAATGAAAGGAAATAAAGGACTTAGAAAGACTAAAGTAATTTTATGTACTTTCTTCATTTTTATGTTCATATTTAATGTATTATACTTTAATGATAACTACTTTCAAAAGATTAATCCCCATAACGATTTTATTTCTCAGGATAATGTTGAATTTAACGTTGATGAAATAAATCTTGCTGCGGGTCCAGAAATTTTTCAAGACCCATTTAAAGTTAATTTTTCTGATATTTGGAGCTTTTTTAAAGCTAAATATGAATCAGATTTAGCTCTAGATATAAACACATATTTTCGAGAAGGTGATGAGACAGGAGTTATAACCGATGATAAAGTTTATCCTATTGATAATTTACTTTTATATAAAACCCTTTTAAAAGATGATACGGATGCGTTTGAAACGTTTGATACGTATTTGAAATTAAAAGAGTCACCTTTATGGTATCAAAGCAGTACTGACGAAGATGCTTATGGTTTTATAAGGGCAGTTGATAACACTACGGGTCAAATATTTGACGATGAAAGATATTTAACTGACAATCTTATGCCGATCTTTCTATTAATTGAAAATATTGGCAACGACATTGACGATATTACCATTAATAGCATTTACCCTAAGGATTCAATTGAAGAAATTTTTAATTTAATAAATTCAACTCAATTTTGGGATGATGAATTTGAAGGATTCTACGATCATAACGCAACAACAGACAAATACGCAGAAAGTAATATGAATGCGGTATTAGCTATGCTTCAAATTCACCGAATTTACGAAGAGATTGATCCGACTAGTGATATAAAGAATAGAGCTCTTGAATTGGCAAATATAACAATGAAAAAACTTGTAGATAAGTTATGGGACGCTCCAAATGGAGGAGGTTTTTCTTATTATGGTGAAGATGATTGGATTTATGCAGGACCAGGTAGTGATTATAAACATTTACAAACTAACGCTTTAGGAATTATAACTCTATTAGAATATTGGATTGGATCTGGAATGCAAAAAGATTCCCTCTATTTACAAAACGCGACTTACTTGTTTGACAAATTAGAAGAAGAATTATGGAATTCAACGCTCAAGGCATATGAAAGAAATCGAGGTAATGACTGGGGCCCTTCAGGACAAAATACCGCCATAGAATTAGAACCAAATGCTGTTATGATGTCGGCATGCTTAAAATTATTCGAGTATACTGGAAATATTACTTATTACGATAGAGCTTGGGATTTATTTAACGCTTTTGAAAGTTCCTTTTATGATGGAGCAGTTAGTTCTTATAAAACATCAATAGATCCTCCACCAGATAACGATAAGAATTTTCATGCAAACCTTATCTTGTGTGAGGCTTATTTAAACGCATACGATATATATAACAGTACAACGCTAAACTCATTTTACAACGTAACTGATGAAATTCCTGATTATGTATTTTATCAAGACACTCTAAACATTACCAGTATTTATTCTTTCATAAAATCTAATCAATATTACAATGTTACAACAAAAGATTATGAGCAATTTACAATTGAATATAATATTGACAATGCAACTATTAATTATATCTTCAAAAATCCAGAAAAGGTAATCTTGAACACAACGACACAGCAAATTATTGAAAATTCTACAACTTTGTTATATGATATAACCGATACATTCGAAATAGAAAATGGGAATTATCTCCAAATATTTACTAATTGTTCGAATTTTGGCACAGCACACATTCTAAAACAGTTTAATGTAACTTCTGGATTGATAAATCACCCGATCCAAGGTTTACCAGACATATTATATCAAGGTCCTGTTTTAAATATTATAATTCCCGTCAATAACACCCGCAATAAAGACATTAATTTAACAGTCTACTTGGAAGGGGATAATATAATTAATGAAATTCAAGATATTACTTTTAATACTCTCGTTTTAACTAATGTTTCATTTAACCTTGCTACTACCCTCGGAGCCACTATAGGGTCCCATACACTTAGCATTAATTTCAAAAACGGAACAGTTACATATTTAGAAATAATTATAATTATTGATATTGGGAATTCATTTGATTATACTAATTTAATTTATGAAAGTTATATTGTAAGTGGAGAAAGTGCGTTTGTGTCAATGAATTTAATTAATTTCCTCCCCGATAACACTCAAACATTTAATGTGAGTTTCTTTGAAGATGATTCCTTAATTCTTAAAGAAGAAACACTTTTATTTGAAAACGAAATCAAAAGCGTCTATTATTATTTGAATCTTACTGATACTGAAACACATCTTGTTAATGTAACAATGGAAATTTCGAAGAGTTCTACAATCTTCTACACTAAGCAATTTTATGTTGAAATTATTCATAAATTTGAAATATTAAGCGTATTTTTTCCTGAAATTATTTCCCAAGGTGCTGTTGCTCAGTTTTTTATGATTATTCAAAACAATCAAGAACAATCTGAATCCTTTACACTATATATGAATGGAGCACTTGTAGAAACCGATATTGATGGATTGGGACCGGGTATTAATAGAATTGTGGCAGAAGTAATTCCTAGTATAAATCCTTATGATTTTGGAATTGTTTCTTATACATTTGAATTGAGAGACAGCTCTGGTGAAACTATTGTGCAATATTACTTCGAAGTAAAATTAGAATTATCACTTTTTAATTTAGTTTTCTTTTATATTGTTCCAATATTAATTCCAATAGGCGTTATTTTACTTTATAAAAATAAAGAGATTAAACACAGGTTATTAAGAAGATGATGGAAAAATGATTAGACAAAAACATTTTATTAGTATTTTTTTGATATTATTTACTTTTACTGCTATATTGTTTAACTTTTGGGTTATTTCAATAAATTATAATAGCGAGTACTTTAATAACGAAAAAATAAGTGACGGAAGTGATTTTAACAGTATTTTTGATTTAAAAAATTCTGATAACGGAAACCCCTCTTTAAATTATTCATCAATACATCCAAATGCAACAATAATTTATAGATTGTTAGAATCTATAAAATTTGACATCAACGCATCTTATTTTACTGAGGCAAATTATACAGTTATGCAAATACATTTTTCAAATAATGTAGTAGAAGAATTTAACATGGATCCTGTTCCTGAAAACAATTTTACTTATACATACAACCCCAAATACGACGCTCCATTAGGGTTTCACAATGTAAGTTTCTTAATTTACAACGAAACTGATGTTCTCTTAAGTTCGCCAGTTCCAATTACTAACTTCACAATCACAACCAATTATTTGTTGAGATTTGTTGGTGACATCTCAGAATATAGTAAAGGTGAAACGCTCTACGCAGATTTAATTGTAAGTGATGAACCTCAACCGTATATCTTTGATTGGAATATAACAATTGTTGATAATGACAATGAAACTCTTCAAAATAATCTTTTTGATGTTGGTAATAATCTAGGGCACTTTTCTTTTGAAATTGACGACAGATTTAATCATATTAATAAGATTTATTACATAAAAATCAATATGTCAGATACCTCTGAGAACTTTAAAGCAGCAGCGTATTTTCCTTTTAAAGCTTTAAATTCTTTACCGGAAATAGATGTTTCAACTATAATTTTTTCACCAAGCACGATAAAGAGAGCAGAAGATTGTACTCTTAAGTTAAATGTTACCGATGTTGACATTTATACTTTACCAGAAAATTTAACCGTCTCTATGACAATTCAAAGTCCTACTGGTGAATTAAAGTCACCTACTGAATTAACTAACAATAATAATTGGACTTTTACAACAACATTTTCGATAGGTATAAATAATCCATTAGGAAAATATCAAATTATTATCGAAGCAAAAGACCAATATAATGACACGGATTCCCATACGGCTTTCTTATATGTTGAAAATAATGCTCCTGAAATTCATAGCTATTCAGTTAACGGATTAAGTATGAATCAGAGTGTTTCAGTAAATTATGGCGAAGATTTTATTTTTACTTTTAATGTTTCTGATGTGGAAAACACAATTGCTTATATCACAGTCTCTCTTTTAGACCCAGAAAATAATTGGTATAATCTTTCAAGAGCGTATACGCCCGACATGAATATTACAGTCAGAACGGTAGAATCAATAACGGGCGTTTGGTTTGTTTATATTTCTGTGACAGACATTGATGGCGCAACTACTTATCTAAATTCAGATTATGGTTTAGCTCCACAAGAAATTAGGGTAATCCCTGATTTATTATCACCCATTCTTCCATGGATTGGGTTTGCGATTGGTGTTGCGATTGGTGTTTTAGTAGGCATAGGTTTATTGTATAAAAAATTTAAGAGTAAATATATCGAACCAAAAGACACTGCCCCAAAAAAGCCTACTTCTAAAAAAATATCGAAGAAACCTAAAATTAAGCCTTCTAAAAAAGAAAGTGTAAAGGAAGAAGATGCTAAAGTTGAACCTCAAGAAACCAAAGAAATACTAAAAGAACCTCAAAGAAAAATAAAAAGAAAATTAAAATAAAATAATTTTTTTAAATTTACTTTCAAAACATTATTTCTAATTTTTTAGTGGTTTAAGCTAAAATATCATATAATCGATATTGAAATTTTCCTAGTTTACCGCCATAATTTCCTGCACTGATTTTTGTAACACCCGGGACTTGAACAGCCGCTTTAATTCCTAACTTCAAAGCTTCTTTTATAACTTCTTCATTAGCACCGTCAAGAATTACTTCGTACACATAATTATCTTTCTCTCCGAGTAAAGAATTCTCAGTTTTTCCTCGCAGTGTTGGACAAAGAGGATCGTTCGTTGAAGCATTTAAAAAACTATATTGCGATCCTACTTTTGAACCAGACCGTGCGATCCCACCAGGAAAAGGAGCTATTATATTTTCTAAATCTTTTATTGCATCAATTGCTTTTTCTGCAGCTTCTAAGGCTGCCTCTTGAGTTTCACCATAAATTAAGAAATTTCCTCCCGCGATTCCTTTTCCAACTTTGAATGTGCTTTGAACGATAAATTCACCGTCCATAACGGGAATTTTCCACGCTTCAAAAGGATAGACTCCTTCTATTTTTTCTTCAAATTTATCACCGAAAAATTTTAACTTATATCCTGTTTTTATTTCAAATTCTTTCTCTGGAACAAGAGAGCCATTAAATGCATCAAAACAAGCTGTTGTTGGGCATGTTAATACACATTGACCCATCCTATTCAATAAAACACCATCCATTTTATCTTTTCTAGTCTTAAAAAACATCAATACAACTCCAGGTCGTTTATCTGGTGTTTTTTCAGCAGAAACAAATACATCTATACCCGCTTCTGAATCGCAGTGGATTGTTGAAGTTCCATAACCAGTTGCGATTTGACCAACAATTTTCGCCCATTTTTCATTTATGGTAGTTACTAAAATTCTAGTAAAAACAGCTCCAAACGCTTCACAGAAAGTATCTTCAATTTCTACTCCATTTATTTCCATTTTTTAATCAACATTTCTATTTTGTAATTTAAATCCTACTATTTATTATAAATTTTAATAGAGCGCAATAATATTTAAAATTTTTAAGAAAAAAAGCTAAAAATTTTAATTAATTATCAATTTAAGAAATTCATAATAGAATCTTTTTGATTTTCAATAAATTTAAAGTTGTCAAAAATGAGTGAAGAAACAGTTTTAAAAATTGGGATACTTAAGAACGGAACAATTGGTTCTTCGTTATTACTTGCTTTTTTATTGGATGAAAGGGCAGAATCTAAGAATATAATTGTGCGAGAAGTTACCTCGGGAGCGAAGATGAACCCTCCAGAGGAATGCGTAGAAACAATGAAAAAATTATTGGAATTTGAGCCGGAATTAATCTTAATGTCCAGCCCAAACGCGGCGTTAAAAGGACCGAAAGCAGCAAGAGAATTAGCAGGAAATATTCCTACGATTGTAATCTCTGATGCCCCAGCAAAAAAGGCTTTCGAAGAATTTAAAGAAAAAAACATGGGATATATAATAGTAGGCTGTGACTCAATGATAGGAGCAAGGCGTCCATTTCTAGACACTGTCGAGATGAGTTGTTTCAATGCAGATCTATTAAAAGTTCTTGCGATTACTGGTGCTTTTAATATAATAACTAACGAATTAAATAAAGTTATAATGGATATGTTAGAAGGGAAGGTTCCTACTTTACCTCAGATTGAGATTAAAGCAACTAACGCTACAGAGGCAGCAGGCTTTTCAAATCCTTACGCTCAAGCTAAAGCTATCGCAGCTTTCGAATTAGCAGCTTCAGTTTCTAAGATTACGGGAAGAGCGTGCTTTGTTTTAAAAGATAGAGCCGAATATATGCCTTTATTGGCTGCATCTCACGAAATGATGAAAACAGCTGCAGAATTATGCACACAAGCCAGAGAAATAGAAAAATCTAACGATACAGTATTGAGAACGCCTCATCATGCTAAGCAACATCTTTTAACCAAGAGAAAGCTTCACGAAAAAGAGGCTTAATTATTATTATTAAAATATATTTTTAAAAAATTCTTATTTTTTTAATTTAATTTCTTAAAATAGGCAATAATACTAAAAAAATTAAGGGAATCCTCTTAAAACATTTTTTGGATTCCCATTATTTCAGATTTTAATAAATATATTAAAGATTCTATATATTGTCTATTAAATGAGTCTTTCTCACGAATAGCATTATACGCATTTAAATATTCATTTAATTGCGTTTCTTTTTCAATTATCTCCGCTTCAAAGTAACCTCGACCAAATTCAGATATAAATTCACTTTTAGAAGATAAAACGATTTTTTCTCCAAAACTATTTACGTCATTAACCAAACATATCACCATTATGTACACCTTTTAATTTTTATTTAATTTTTTTATAACTTCTAATTAAATACTCTTAAGCGATAAACTTAAAGAATTTGATAAGAAAAATTTTTGATAAATTGATAATTTTATTTTTCAAAAAATATCATTGACAAGTTTAATTAATTTTTTTTTATCTGTAAATATCTTCGACAGTTTCTTTAATAGTTTCTTCATAAGCCCTTTTAGCTTTATTAGCGCCTAATTGAACTTTTTCTATTGCTTTTTCAAAATCAGCTTGAGAAATTTTAACCTTTTTATATGAATCAGGATTTTGGGTATCTATATTATCGTCAATAACACCTCTGCGAATGGCCAAAAGTGTGGCTTCCTCGCAGATTGCTTTTATATCCGCTCCTGTATTTCCTTCTAACCTTTCTGCTAGTTTTTCAATATCAATATTATTATCTATCGGACGATTAGCGAGGTGTATTCTAAATATCTTAATTCGGGAGGTTTTATTTGGCAATGGAACTTCTATATGCCTTCCGAATCTTCCTGAACGTAGAATGGCAGGATCGAGAATATCGGGTCTATTTGTAGCCGCTATTAAAATGACATCGTTTAATTCTTCTAAACCATCCATTTCTGTTAAAAATTGTGCTACTACTTGTTCAATAACCCTTGAACCTGAAGATGTTGATCTTCTTGCTGCGATAGCATCAATTTCGTCAAAAAATATAATACAAGGAGCAGCCGCTCTTGCTTTTCGAAATATTTCTCTTACAGCTTTAGCACTTTCACCAACCCATTTTGATAGAAATTCAGGACCCTTTACAGAAATAAAATTTATTTCGGTTTCATGGGCAAGCGCTTTCGCCATTAATGTCTTACCCGTCCCAGGAAGACCAAACATTAAAATTCCATTAGGGGGTCTTGATTTCATATGTTTATAAAACCCCGAGTACTTAAATGGCCATTCAACAATTTCTCTTAATTGCTGCTTTGCGTCTTCTAATCCGCCAATATCTTCCCAAGTTTCAGTTGGTTGCGTAACAAATACTTCTCTTAATGCAGATGGCTCAATACTATTTAATGCTGTAATAAAATGTGTCATTTTAATTATTAATTTGTTTAAAATTTCTTCCGGTATAGGTTTATCTAAGTCAATATTAGGTATTATCTCCCTAATCGCAAGCATAGCTGCTTCTTTGCATAAAGCTTTTATATCCGCACCGACAAAACCATGTGTTTTTTCAGCAATAAGATTTAGATCAATATCCCCATTTAAAGGCATCCCTCGAGTATGGATCAATAAAACTTCATAGCGGCCTTTAGTACCAGGTACTTTAATTTCAATTTCTCTATCAAAACGCCCTGGTCTTCTTAGTGCTATATCAATAGTATTAACTTTATTCGTTGCACCAATGACTATGACTTCACCTCTCCCTTCTAAACCATCCATAAGGGATAGAAGTTGAGCCACAACTCTTGATTCTACCTGACCTTTGTTTTCATCCCTTTTATGAGCAATTGAATCTAATTCATCGAGAAAAATAATAGAGGGGGCGTTATTTTTTGCTTCTTCAAATCTATTTCGAAGATTTTCTTCACTTTGACCAAAAAATTTGCTCATTATTTCAGGTCCACTGATATTTATAAAATAGGCATCAGTCTCATAAGCTACTGCTTTTGCTAGTAATGTTTTACCTGTACCTGGAGCCCCATGGAGTAGAACTCCTTTTGGAGGATCAATTCCAATTCTTTCAAAAAGTTCAGGATGTCTAATAGGTAGTTCAATTATTTCTCTAATCTTTTGAATCGCATCCTCTAAACCCCCTATATCCTCGTATGTTATTTTTCCCTGAATTTCTTTTAATCTATGTTCTAAATCACTAATTCCTTCATATGTTATTTCTTTTTTTTTTATTTCGTTAATTTCTTGAGTTGATTTTTCGCTAAATAATATTTTTGTATCAAGTTGAATTTTAACCGCTTCAGAATTAGGCATGTAATCAACGACTACAAGGTCAATTCTGCGTGCCATAGCGTAGAAACTTAAGCTATCTCCTTTTGTTATTGACCTATTTTCTAATTTTCTAGCTAAGGCTTGAGGATCTCGTGGGATTAATGAATTATCTAACCCAGTAAAGGTTATTGTATTGGCAATATCTACACTGATTTTTTTAATTTCAACAAGGTCATCAATTGAGGCTCCTAAATTTCGTCTTAGGGAGGGATCCATACGAATAATCTTTTTTCCTTTATCTTCATTTTTTCCTGTAGACAAAGAAGCAACAGTTTTTTTATTTACTACAGGATGGATGATTTTAATTACATCACCTACCCTAAGATTTAAATTTGAAACTATCTCTGGGTCTATTCTTACAATACCTCTCCCTGCGTCTTCTTTGAATGCGTCTTTAATCCTTACTTTACTTACAATCCCATCAATATTCTCAACCATTTTATTCCCCTCTAAACTAACTAATAATTCAATAAAAAAAAATTAAAAAATTTACATCTTAGATAACAATTTTTTAGCAACTTCGAACGCATAGTTATAATCAAATACCTTTGTACCTTTAGTTTTTGTTGCTTCTTTTAATATTTCTCCCTCCGAATTTGCTTTTAAACGACCTAATGCTAGTGCTCCGATTCCAAAAATTCCTGGATATATTTCTTCATTATCGTGTTTTGGTCTTATTCCTTCAATTCCATAAGGGGGAACTAAATTGATATCTACTACAATTTTCTTACCTTCTAACCTTTCCATAAGATCGCTTGATAAAATTTCAACACCAGCAGCAGCTAGAGACCAGATAATAAGCGCATCTTTAGCAACATCATATCTTTGTTCTTTTTCAGGCGCAAAAATCCCTTTAATCTCGGTTGCATCCTCCCCAGCTTCTTCGGTTACTTCTTTAGCAAGATTTTTTATAAATTCTTCGTTCGATTTATCCCAAGTTTCAACTAAAAATGTATTCAACCCTTCTTTTGCTGCTAATATGGCAGCAATTCTGGCAACTGGACCTGCCCCATAGATTACGACTTTTTCTCCTTTTAAATCACTAATTTTATGTATATTTTTAGCATCGTATAAAGTCTTAGCTACAACTGCAGAAGCAGTAGTATGAGAACCCCTTGGATCTATTATTACGGGACATTCAAATGGAGGTACTAAGGATTCAATAACTTTCTTAGCGATTTTTTCCCCTTCCTTTACATTAGATCCCCCAATAAAAAATGCTGTAGGTGCTTTAGGTTTACGTGAAAATATAGCATCCTGGACAAGTTTAGGAACTTGGTCCGCTGTCATTCTACTTATTGGCACAACAATATCAAAACCAGCGTCGTAAGCCATGTTAATGTCAAACGGAGAAGCGTTATCATCCGTGTCAAAAAAATAACAAATCTTATCTGAGGTATCCTTTTTCTTTATTTTAATTGGTGTTAATTCTATTATTGATTTTTTACCAAGAATACTTTCAATTTTACTTCCAATTTCATTATTTTGAGTAATTTTTCTCATCTCACATCGTTAATTAAATTATAAAATTCAAAGAAATTATAACTAAAAAAAAATTATTTAGATATTTCAACTTCTACCTCTTCTTCATACTCTTTTTCGATTTCTGCGGTTTTAATAGTTCTTTTGATTTTAATCTGTTCTGTATCGATGCCTAAATCGTTTGCTAACTTATCTAAACCTTCAAAGTGCCTTAAATCGCAAATAAATAACCCCTTTAATTTTTTCCCTTTAATCTCCTTTGCAAGGTTTAAAGTATTCATCATCATCCAAGCTTCTCTAACTTTATATCGAATTTCATCTTCTTGTGAGTCATAATCATTTTTGAGATATTCTTTCCATAAAACTAATTGTTGGAAGAGTTCATCCTCGGAAGGAACACCACCGTTTTCTGTAATTATCTCTTTTATTCGCTCTTCAAGTGTTTGTAGCATATTTCTGTGTTCATCCAATGCCGCAGAAAGATAAAATTCCGCATTTTCAGAGATATCAGCATGTTTAAATCGAATTCCTTTCTTTTTGAATAAGGTTTTTAGAGGATCGTTAGGGTTTAACGGGTCATCCCAAAAATTTGGTTTTTCTTCTAAAGCAAAATCAGGTGAATATTTGTCTATTAAACCATCAATGAGCTGAAGATATTCTTTGCTAATAAGATGTAAAGACCATAGCAAATCTTCCTTTTTTTCTTTAGGAACTTCGAACCACCAATCTATTGGAAACTCACTTTCTACCATGATAAGCTTTAGATGCTTATCTTTTAATGGCTTTAATTCTAATACTTCTGGCATATTTTTTTAACTCCTTTTTTTTAATTAAAATATAATATTTTGAATAGTATGTTTTTTAGTATAGGAAATTACTTTTACTCCCAAATCTCTTAAATCTGCTACGACTTGAGGGCAAATATCCTCGCAAATATCCTCCTGAACAAAATGTACAAAAGAAACAACTTCATTTTCAAAATGACGTGCAAAATCTAACATTTTTTTTACGATCCACTGTGGTCTTAGCTTTAAGCTTAAAAAAATCTCTTTTTCTTGAATTTCTTCGCTTAACATGTCAATCCAATTTTTTAGACTTTGTCCTTTGAAAGATTCTTTATCACTCATATTGTCGTATTCTTCAAATAATTCATTTTGAAGTTCTTGTTTTTCAACAATCTCTTCGTAAAGATATCCCATTGCATAATCTGGAATATCTACTTGAATATATTGTATTCCAAGTTTATCTAATGTTTGTGCAAAAGGTGTTTTCTTAAATTCCTTCATATCTACTTGAAAATCTACGGTAACAAAATTAACATCTTTCTTTTTAAGAAAATCGGTTAATTTTGATGTATCTTTATTTTGAAAATACCTGCCATTTTCTTTTGAGGACATATACGCTATTATTTTTTTATTTTTTACTGGTTTCAATTCCAAAACTTCCATATAATAATACACCTCTTTTATTTCAACTTTTTAAAAAAGTATTTACCTAATTGAATTGTCGTAAGCTTAAAATATAAAGAATTTGACAAGAAAATTTTTTAACATATTGATAAGGAATATTATCAAAATTTTTATCTAAACAATTTTTTTAGTTAATTGAAAATCGTCATTTTTATTGATGGAATCCGTGGGTCACATGATCATTTTCTAACACATTTATATATTTTTACAACATATATTATCATGAAGAAAAAATAATTTGTCAAAAAAAAGTTTTTAACAAAAAAAATTCGAAATAAAAACACAATAGAGAAGCTCAAAAATGGATATTTATTCAATTTTAGCCCATCCAATGAGAAGAAAACTCTTATACCTTCTCAAAGAAGAGGGTTTTATCCCATATACCGAATTAATGAAGAAGTTAGGGATAGAACAAACAGGACAATTAAATTTTCATTTGAAAAAGCTTAATAATTTAGTGAGTAAAAACAAAAAATCGTATTATTTAACTGATGATGGTAAAAGAGTTTTAAGGATATTAGGATTAAACAAAAGAATTTTATCCGGAGAGGAAATAGAATATTTGAAATCAAAGGGGAGCGAAATAAACAGAATAGGTGTTATTATCTGTAATTGTAATACAGAAGTTTCAAATGTCCTTAACATTAACTCCTTAGAAAACTATGTAAGTAAAATAAATAATGTAGTTTCAGTTAAAATCCTTGATAATTTATGTCAAGAAAAAAACCAAGATAAAATTAATAATTGGATTACTGATAACTTCATAAATAAAATTGTCATCGCTGCTTGTTCTCCTAAAACACATCAACATATATTTGAACGTCTTTTTCAAAATATAATTGATAATGCAAATATTGAGATTGCAAATATAAGAGAACAATGTTGTTGGGTACATTATTCAAGTAAAAAGCACATTGATAGTCTTTTAACTCTGAAAAAAGCGCAATTACTTATAGAAGCCTCAGTTAATCGAGTAAGTCTTCAAAAACCAATTAAAATAAAAAGAGTTGAAGTTGAAAAAAGTTGCGCTATTGTTGGAGGTGGGATTGCGGGTATGAACACGGCGTTAAACTTATCAAGGGCAGGTATCAAGTGTTACCTAATTGAAAAGTCTCCTACATTAGGAGGTAAAGTAGCAAGATGGCAAAAGGTTTCTAAAATGGGAGATTGCTCTGCTTGTTTCATCTCTGAATTAATTGGGGAAATTGTAAAAGAAAAAAAAATCGAGATCTTGACAAATACGGAAATAATAAGTGTATCGGGAGAAGTTGGCAATTTTACTATAGGTTTAATTAAAAAACCTCGCTATATTGATGAGACTAAATGCACAGGTTGTAAACAATGTATTGATGTATGTGCTCGAGAGAAAGTTAATATGTATGAATTTGGATTAACAAATAGAAAAATAATTCACTTTCCTTTTCAATACTGTTATCCTTATGTCCCCGTTATTGAAGATGAAGATATTAATAACTGCCTTGAGTGTGGAGTATGTGAACGCGCTTGTGCAAATAAAGCAATAAATTTAAGAGAAAAACCTAAGGAATTAAGAATTAAAGTAGGCGCAAAAGTTATAGCTATTGGTTCAGATCTTTATTCAAATTTAAAAGAATATAATTATAATCCACGAAATAATGTTATAACTTCAGCAGAATTTGAACGAATCTTATCTTCAGATGGCCTAACTGATGGAAAGATCGTAAAATTGTCTGATGGGAAACCAGTAAAAACAATATCAATTATTCAAGAAGTAGGACCTTCAAATTATCTATGTGAATATTCGGATATTTTAACCCTAAAGTATATAGATGTTATTAAAGTAAAGAATCTTGATTGTGAAGTTAATGTTTTTTACGATTTAAGTAAACTAAAAGAAAAAGACGAGATAATACTAAAATCTACTCATCCTAGATTTCTTTACGCTAATAATGTATTAATTGAGACAAGAGAGAATATTAATTATGTAGTTGCGGATTCTATTGAGTTTCAGAGTGATTTGATTGTTTTAAATCTTAAATTAATTCCAAATGAGGATCTGAAATCTCTAAGAAAGATTATGGACTTCACTTTAAATGATTATGGTTTTATGAGTGAAGAAACTTTAGCTTCTGGTATTTATGGTGTTGGAACAATATTTGGGCCATTAAATTATCACTCTACTATTGCAACCACAAATAACATAGCGTTAAAAGTAATATCACTTCTTTCAAATGATTATTTAATAACAGAATATACTGGAATAGAGATTAATGAAGACAAGTGTGGATTGTGTAGCCTCTGCGTTAATTCTTGCCCTTACAATGCAATAAGCATAAACTCCGAAAAAATTGCTGTTGATAAGTTTAAATGTAAAGCTTGTGGTATGTGTGTCAGTGTTTGTCCTACTAATGCCATCGAAATGAATATAAATACATCAGAAAAGATTTTAAAAACGATCGAAATTTTCTCAAAATTCAATAAAAAACCAAAAATCATCGCTTTTTGTTGCCAATCGTGCGGTTACGCTGCCGCTGACGATGCAGGATTAAAGAAATTGTTATATCAGCCTAATGTTTTTATAATCTCTGTTCCTTGTACCGGGCGTGTTGATACTGAATTCATTATTAAATCTTTTGAAATGGGGTTTGATGGAGTTATGATTATCGGCTGTAGAAAGGATTCTTGTAGATATATTGATGGGATTGAAAAATTAAAAAAAAGAGTTGGGCTTTTAAAAAAAATTCTAGGACCAAAGTTAAGCAGACGGATAATAGTGATGGGTTTAAACGGAGTTGAAGGACATATATTTGCTGAAATCTCTACTAAATTCTATAATTTATTAAAGGAGGAGATTAAAAGTGAGGCTTAAATTTTTAATTACATCTTTAACATCTTGTACTGGATGTATATCCACATTAATATCGTTAGATGTATTTCCACAATTTCTTGAGAGAACGAAAATCGAATATTTTCCATTTATATCTGACAATTTAGAGATCAAAGAATGCGATGTAGCGCTAGTAGAGGGGTGCGTATCTGAAAAGAATCAAATCGAATATCTTCAAGAAATACGAAAAAATGCAAAAAAACTATATGCATTAGGTACATGCTCAGCATTTGGGGGGATTCTTAGCCTCTCAAATAAAAAAGGATCGTATCCCATTTCCAAGTTTGTAGATGTTGATGGTATTATACCGGGATGTCCTCCTCCGTCCATACTTTTAGGAAATTGTTTATTGAGGTTAGTTGAGAATAAAAAAATCAAGCTAAGCTTAAAAAATATGTGTTCTACTTGTCCTTTAAACAACCAGGCAAAATTAGATTTACCATTAACAATAGAAAAGATTGTTCCAAGGAACAATGAAATTCGCTTTCCGGAAGAAAATTTATCGTGTTTTTTGAACGATGGGATTTTATGTTTAGGTCCTATTACTCGAGATGGCTGCGACCATCTCTGTATAAATCAAGGATTACCATGTGAAGGATGTTTAGGTCCGGTTTCAAAGGGGTTTACATCGAATTTAATCAATTTCTTAAGCCTTTTTAACCTTTCTAAAGATTTAAGAAAATATAAAGGGATATATTATAGGTTCTCAAAATCACCTATGGGAGGGAAGGTTTGATGGATAAAGTTGTAGAAGCATGCACAAGGGTTGAAGGTTGTGGAAACTTAAACATTTATTTAAAAAATGATGAAATTTATCAAACTGAATTAAACTTTTCAGTATTTAGAGGATTTGAAAATATTTTAGTAGGCAAAAAGTTATTAGATCTTCCAAAAATAGCATCTAGAATTTGTGGACTGTGCTACGCATCTCAAACAATTGCAAGTTGCAAAGCAATAGAAGATATATACGGAATAGAACCATCACACCAATCAATTTTGCTCAGAAGGCTTTTATTATCCGGAGAATTAACAAAATCGCACATTATGCATTATTTTTTCCAATCCTTTCCAGATTTATTAAAAATATTTAAAATTAATACTACAATTAACGATCCTTATAATTTAATTAATTACAATCCTCATTTAACGACAAATATTTTTAATTTAATAAAAATTGGTTCAGAAATAAATAAATTAATAGGAGGAAGGGTGCTACATCCAATTACTCCGATTCCTGGAGGATTAATATTCAATCCCACTCGAAAGAGTTTAATTTTTATGGAGAAATATCTAAAAAAGGGAATTTACTACATAGAAACTATAATTGAAAATTTTATAGATTTATTTTCTGCTTATGATCCTCCTACAGAATTTAATCTTTCTAATCCTATATATTTCAGCTTGAAAAACAATACGGGGTTTGATAGATATGAAGGAGACCTCAGAATTGAACAAAATGAAACAACTTACGACGATTTTCAAGCAAAAAATTATTCAAAATATTTTGATAAAGACCCTAATCTTTATGGGATTATGTTTAAGTCAAATTCGAAAAATGAAATTTTAACAGGACCAATAGCGCGCTATAAGTTAACTCAAAGTTATGGGATAGATAAAATATCCGAATATTTAAGCAATTTTGGAAAAAAATGGAAAAGCAATTTATTATTTTTAAACTTTTTACAATTAATCGAAAGTTATTATGAAATTCAAAAATGTGTTGAAATATTCAATACTACTTCACTAAAAAGTAGAACAAAACTTAAACAACTGAACTCAATAAAAAAATCAAATGGAATAGGGGTTATCGAAGCACCAAGAGGCATACTAATGCATCATTATCATTTAAATAAAGCTAAAATCGTTGATCAAGTAAAACTTTTCATTGCAACCGAAATAAATTTGCCTATTCTTAACAAAATGATCACTGAATATGCTAAAAAGCTATATGAAAAAGAAGATATCGATTCTGTTAAAGAAAAAATTCAAATAATGATAAGAGCATTTGATCCTTGCATATCGTGCGCTTCTCATTAACATTAAAAATCATAATAATTAAATGTAATTAATTTAATGAAGAAGAGGATGATTTAAATTGAAAGAAAATCTCTTAAATAACGCCAATAAAGAATGTCCATTTAGCGAATTGTGTGAGACTCTTTTGTTTTATTTTGATGAGACTATAGGCCATGTCCCACTTCTTATTTGTCCAGAAAATGCGCTAGATGATGATTCGGGAAAAATGCGTCTTATAAGATACCATCCAATTTGGTTTTTAGAACTTAAAGATAAAACTACAATTAACCGAATCGATTTAGAATACGGTAATCAAATGTATTTTGCGAAGAAATTTATTATTGAATCTAAGAGGGTTAAAAGAAGAGCAGGGTCTTTTCAAAAATCGGGTGAAATAGTTGTGTTGATACTTGTGTTACCTACAGATTTAGATATTTTTGGGGGAGAAGTATTAAATTTATTAACGAAAAAATTAGTCGACAAATTTGAAAATACGCTTTATCTTGTAATCGAGTCAGAAATTGCGAAACTGGAAGTTATTAAAACGGAGAAAATAATCAATAAGATAAAAAAAGGAGAACAAATAAAAGAAGAAATAAAAGCTATAGTTAACCTTACTTGTGAGGAATATTTTTCATCAGTAATTAAACAAACTGATGCGACCTCTTTCAAATTGCAAAAAGCAATTTCTTATTTAACATTTAAAGGAATCGATATTGACCACATTGTTATAAATGCTCAAAATGAATCGTTTTCTAAAATTCGATTATTTGATTATGATAGAGTTGTTCAACAAAAATTAGGAATAAAAGCTCAATTTAAAATAATGAATATAAATATTAGTAACAATTTTCAGGAAATAGAAGTTTTAGTAAAGAATAAGAGTAAAAAGGAATTCAATGATCTCATTGTCCGAATTACTTACATTAAAGAATTTTTTGAAAAAGAGGTATTAAACGAAAAAGTTGAAAAATGCCTTCCCGAAGAAGAATTATTGTTTATAACGCCTGTAATTAAAAATACAAACAATTATTTGTTTTCCATTATTGAAGAACATTCTAATAGAACAATGTTTTCTAATAAAATTGATTTAGAATTAATTAAAAGTCGTCCCTACTAAGGTATTTTTTCAAATTTTGGAAATCTTCGCCGTTTAAGTCGTTCATCACCGCATTAAAAATTCCCAGAGTTTTCTCTTTTGTAACAACCATCAGTACCGATCCATTGCTAACTTCCTTTACAAAAATATAGTTGTGTTCGCTCTCATATATAACCGTTGATAATTCTAAAGGAGAAATCGAAGTATTTGAAAGTTCCATGATCTTTGAAAAAATTTGATAAATATTAGAATCAAGGCTTCCGATTTCAAAACGGAGGAATTGAAGAGGTCTGTGCTCGAATTTACCTAAAGTTGAAGCTATCAATAAACCATCGGGTTGATTGAATAAGAAGTAATCAGAAAGCGTAGTTAACTTCAGCTGATCTAACATATACCGTATTTTTCCGAGTCTTTGTAAAGCTATTGTGTTTTGTTGAATTTTATAATCGAGTATTTCGATCATTCGATGTTGAGCACTTCCTTCTTTTACGGATACGGGTGTAAAAGAAATATTACTTTTTAAATCATCTGTAAGATCTTTAATTAACAGTTCATAAATGTCATCTTCCTTTGATTCTTGAAGATCAGTTTTATTTAATAAGACATATACTTTTCCTACTTCAGGACTAAACTCAAAAAGGTATTTCAAGAATTTACCAAAAGTTTCTTTTAGTTTTGGTTCTTTTGCTGCCGAATCAACCATGAAAATTGCAGCTAATACTTCAGAAAATACAAGCTCTCGCTTTTTTTCCGAGAAATATCTTTCCATATAAAGTTCTTGGCCTCCTAAATCCCAGATGGAAAGTTCCATTATTCCCCTAAATATAAAATTTTCCCTTGAGACTCCTTTTGTAGGTTTCAGATTAAGCACTTTCATGAAATTATAACCTAAACAAGTAGTCCTCATTAATGACGTTTTACCCGCACCACCAGGGCCAAATAGAAGTACTTTTATTTTATTTCACCGTTAAACTTTTATTGTTTAAAATAAAGCGATAATTGATTTAATATTAAATATACTTTAATCGTCTAATATATTTTTTATAAATTAACATTTATTTAATTTTTTCTAATTATTATACGATTTATTAGATTTTAATTGCATGGATGATTCAATTAAATATAATTTTTAATTAACATAATTAATTTGTTAGATATATTTATAAAAAATATTGGAGAAATGAAATGGATTTACTGAAAGAAATTAGGAATGTACCTGATTGGCCAAAACCAGGTATTCAATTTAAAGATATAACTACTTTAGCGAAAAATCCAGCAGCTTTCAAAGAATCATGCGACCTTATAATTAAAAAATATAAGAAAAAAAATATTGATGAAGTTGCTGCAATTGAGGCTAGAGGTTATGTTTGGGGTGGAGTTATAGCTTATCAACTAGGAACAGGGTTTATATTAATTCGAAAACCAGGTAAATTACCTGCAGACACAATTATTGAAGAATACGAATTAGAATATGGAACAGACAAGATTGAGATGCATGTTGATGCTATAAAGAAAGGTGAAAGAGTATTATTATTTGACGACTTATTAGCCACTGGAGGGACTGCAAAAGCAGCCTGTAATCTGATTGAAAAGGCAGGTGGGGTTGTTGCTGGAATAGCATTTGTGATAGAGCTTACAGGTAGTTTACATGGTCGTGATAAATTAGAAGGATATGACGTCCTTAGCCTTCTCGAAATACCGGTTGAAGAGTAACCGAAATTTTTTATTTACATGTCTACCCATTTTTTTCCCTTAATTCTCTCTTTTTTTTAGTCTGAAAACTTAAATAATTCTCTGTACTTTATACTCACAGTATTAAAATAAACACATTACAAGGTGTGGATGTGATTCAAGAACTGAAAAAAACTCCATTTTATAATATTCACGTGAATTTAGGAGCAAGGATGGTTGACTTTGCTGGTTTTAGTATGCCAGTGCAGTACGAAAGCATTATAAAAGAACACGAAGCGGTACGCAATAAAGCGGGTGTGTTTGACGTGTCACATATGGGGGAATTCCTGTTAGAAGGGAAAGATGTAATATCACTTCTTCAATATGTTATGATTAACGATTTAAAGCTACTAGAACCCACAAAAGGACAATATTCATGTATGTGTTACGAAAATGGGACTGTTGTTGACGATCTTGTTTATTACGAGGAAGAACCTGAGCGATTTAGAATGATCGTTAACGCTAGCAATATCGAAAAAGATTTTCAATGGTTAAACGAGCATATTGGAAGTAAAGATGTTAAAATTACTAATTTATCCTTAAAGCGATGTCGTTTAGCGTTTCAAGGTCCAAAATCTGACGAATATCTCCAACCGTTAGTGGATGTTGATTTATCTTCGATAAACAGGTTTTATTTTGCTCACACTACGTTAAACGGGGCTCCAATATTTATAGCTAGAACTGGGTATACAGGTGAGCGAGGGTTTGAAATTTCATTTGATAATAAATATGCTGAGAAAATATGGAATGATTTAATTAAAACTGGAGCCTCACCAGCAGGTTTAGGAGCGCGAGATTCGTTGAGATTAGAAGCAACATACTCATTATATGGACACGAAATTAGCGATTCAATTACGCCTATTGAAGCTGGACTTTTTTGGCTCGTCAAACCTAAAGAGGGTATCGATTATATTGGAAAAGAAATTTTATTAAAACAAAAATCCGAAGGAACAGATCGAATTATTGTTGGGTTGAATCTGCTGGATAGAGGTATTATTAGAGAGCATTATAAACTTTTTATTAAAGGCGAGGAAATTGGATATGTAACATCAGGTGGATATTCACCTACCCTCAAAAAAACAATAGGCTTAGGCCTAATTAAAAATCAATATCGTGAGGAAGGAAATAAGCTTGAAATTGAAATTCGCAATAGACTCTTAAAAGGAGAAATAGTTTCTACACCGTTTTATCGTAATGTTTGAGTGAAGTAAATATAATAATTTAAATGTGAAAAATTATGGAATACGAATTTCCAGATGATTTAAAATATATGAAGACACATGAATGGGTGCGAATTGAAGGCGATACGGCTACAATAGGTATTACCGATTATGCTCAACATCAATTAGGTGATATAGTTTATGTTGAATTACCCGAAATAGGAAGAACGCTAGAAAAAAATAGTAGTGCCGGTGAAATTGAATCCGTTAAGGCAGTTGGAGAAATTCTGATGCCATTATCCGGAGAAATCGTTGAGATTAACGCTATTATAATAGAAAACCCCGAATCAATTAATTCTTCTCCTTATGGGGATGGTTGGATGATGAAGATAAAGGTTTCAAATAGTAGCGAAATTAACGAACTTTTATCCGTTGAAGATTATAAAAAAATAGTAGAAGAAGAGAAAAAATAAACTTTTTTTCCAATTTTTAATTTTATTTCTTAATTTCTTGAAGTATGAGTTGGTTAATTTGGATTTTGTACCTCATGACGATAAAACAATTACTGAAATGCTTAAAGTTATTGGCGTTAATAATTTAGAAGAATTATTCCAAGATATTCCTAAAGATTTAATTATTAACAGTTTAAATTTACCTTTAGGCTTATCCGAACCAGATGTTCTGAAAAATTTAAAAGAACTTTCTCAAAAGAATAAAGTTTATTCTAATTCCTTTTTGGGAGCAGGTTATTATTTCCATTACATTCCTTCTTTAGTTGATTTTGTAATAAGTCGTACAGAGTTCTATACTTCATACACTCCCTATCAAGCAGAAGCTAGTCAAGGTTATTTACAAGCGATCTATGAATATCAAAGTGTAATTTCTCGACTCACTCAGATGGATGTTGCCAATGCTAGTATGTACGATGGCTCCACTGCGCTTGCGGAAGCGGCTATTATGGCAACTATAATAACAAGGAAAAACCGTTTATTATTATTGGAAGGCATTCATCCCGAATATTCTGAAGTTGTCAAAACTTATTGTTGGGGACAAGGAATCAATCTTAGAATTATCGCTGAAAATGAATTAATAGACGAATTAAACCAAGATATTGCAGCTGTTTTATTTCAGAGTCCAAATTTCTTTGGAGATATTGAAGATGTATCGTCGTTAGCAAAAAAAGTGAAAGAAAAAGCTCCTAATTGCTTATTGATACAATGTATGACCGATCCCACCTGTTTAGGTGTTCTGAAACCACCAGGAGAAACAGATGTAGATATTTTTGTAGCAGAAGGACAGTCTTTCGGAATTAGTCCCTCATTTGGTGGACCGGGATTAGGGATTTTTACAGCAAAGCAAAAATATTTGAGGAAAATGCCAGGTAGATTGGTTGGCAAAACAAAAGAAATTAACGGCGAACGCGAGGGATTTTTATTAACGTTACAAGCCCGTGAGCAACATATACGAAGAGAAAAAGCGAGTTCAAATATATGCACAAACCAAGCATTATGTTCATTATCTGCCTTAATTTATATTATATCTTTAGGAAAAACAGGATTGCGCGAAATCGCAAGCCAAAACTTTCAAAAAGCTAATTATGTTAAAAACAAACTAAATGAAATTCCTGGTTATGAAATTTTAAACAAAAAACCAACTTATAACGAATTTATTGTAAAATGTCCAGATGTTGATGCTCTTACTCATGAATGCAAGCAATTAAACTTGCTTCCTCCCCTCCGTCTCTCAAAGTATTTTCCAAATTTGAAGAACACAGTTTTAGTGTGTGTAACAGAAATTAATTCTCGGGAATCAATTGAAAAGTTTATCAATGCTGCTAAAAACGCTCTATATAACAAAAAGGAGGGAAAAAAATAATGGATAATAATGATTCTTTGATTTTTGAAAAAGGGGTTGACCGCGCCCAAAAGAATTTTATTCCAAAAATGGATGTTAATGGTGAAAAACTTGAGGACATCCTCCCCAAGAATCTCTTAAGAGATGTGCTTCCAATTCCAGATGTTCCTGAGGTGGAGATCGTTCGCCATTATGTTAAATTAAGCACATTAAACTACGGTGTAGATTCAGGAATTTATCCTTTAGGCTCTTGTACCATGAAATATAACCCCAAAATTAACGAGATAGTAGTACGATTGACTGAATTTTCGCAAATACATCCACTTCAGGATGAAAGTGAAGGTTCACTTGAATTATTATACAATATTTCAATAATGTTAGGTGAAATTACTGGTATGGACGGATTTACCTTACAACCTGCAGCAGGAGCGCATGGAGAATTAGTTGGTTTATTAATAATAAAAAAATATTTCGAGACTAAAGGGATTATCAAAGATAAAATTATAGTTCCAGATTCGGCACACGGCACTAATCCTGCGTCGGCGAAAATGGCGGGATTTTCAATTATTGAATTACAATCAAACGAATACGGTGAAGTTCCACTAGACCATCTTGAATTTGCAATGCAACAAGGAGATGTAGCAGGAATTATGCTTACAAATCCTAACACATTAGGTGTTTTTGACAGACAAATTAAAGATATAACTAGAATCGTCCATAAGCATGGGGGGTTATGTTATTACGATGGAGCAAATTTAAATCCCATGTTAGGAATTTGTCGCCCCAGAGATATGGGTTTTGATATAATTCATTTGAACTTACATAAAACTTTTTCAACCCCTCACGGTGGTGGAGGACCTGGTTCGGGACCTATTGGTGTTACAAATGAACTCATCCCATTTTTACCAAAACCCTGTATAATTTCGACTAATGATGGTATTGTTTGCGAACAGAATAATAATAAATCAATTGGCCGAATTAAAGCTTTTTGGGGTAATTTTGAGGTAATATTAAGAGCATATACTTATATTCTATCTTTAGGAGCAGAGGGGTTAAAACGGGTTGGCCAGATAGCCGTTTTAAACGCTAACTACCTAAAAAGTTTGCTACAAAAGAAATATGAGCTTCCATATAACCGCAGGTGTCAACACGAATTTGTTTTGTCAGATAAAAATTTACCAAACGATATTACAACTGAAGATGTTGCTAAAAGAATTCTTGATTATGGTTATTACGCTCCAACTATTTACTTCCCCTTAATTGTAAATGGAGCAATAATGATTGAACCAACAGAAACAGAATCTAAACATTCCTTAGATAAATTCGTTGAAGCAATGTTAAAGATTTACGATGAAGCGTTGGAAAAACCTGGACTCTTGAAAACTGCGCCACATAACACTCCAATTGGACGATTAGACGCAGTGTTCGCTGCAAGAAAACCAATCTTGCATGATTAATTTTATTTATTTTTATAATCGATCCAAAAACAAGCAGAAATTAAAAAAAAATTACAAATAGAATTAAACTATTTTTTTAAATAATTGCTCCAGTCAAAGTATGTTTACAAGCACAATCTCTTTCAGTGTCTATTTTTGGAATAGTTAATTCCAACATTTTTTTAAGATTGCCAGCATTTTTCTCCATTGTTCCTAAAATTTCTTCTATACTTACCGCGAGCTTTTCTACGGGGCCTCCACATTTCGCACATTTTTCTTGAACTTCAACAACCCCACAAATTGAGCATTCTCCTGCCCACACATCTAAATCAGTCACCATCGCAATACAACAATAACAAATCTCTTTTTCGGCAGCTAATACTACTTCTGGATATGTTGTCATTCCAATGATATCTCCGCCCCATTGTCTAAACATTTTAGATTCTGCTCTAGTTGAGAATCGAGGTCCTTCGATACAAACATATGTACCGCCGTTTTGAATTTCTAACCCCTCAATGGATTTTCCAGTTTCGTAAAATAAATTATTTAAATAAGAGCAATAAGGGTCCGCTTGGCTAATGTGACAAACTTGCCCACCTTCATAAAAAGTATCCAACCTCTTTTTAGTTCTATCAATGTATTGATCAACCATTACAAATTTGCGTTTGTCATGCTCCTTTTTCAGAGATCCAACTGCTGAAGGTGAAATTATAAATTTTACTCCCAATTCTTTTAAAGCCCAGAGATTAGCTCTAGAATTTACTTTATGAGGTGGTGTTGTATGTCCAGCTCCATGACGAGATATAAATGCGACTTTCTTTCCTTTAAATTCACCAACTTTAACAAAATCAGATGTATTTCCATATGGTGTGTATACCTTTATTTCCTCAATATTATCGAGTTCAACACCTGAACCCGTTCCACCAATAATTGCTATTGAAGCGGATTTCGACTTTAAATCTTGTTTTGATAGCATAATAAAAACCAATTTTTACTTATAGAAGTATTAGTTATTTTAGGTAATTGAATTAATTATTTTTATTGAATATTTCTAATATTAAAAATCATTTTTTCTACTACTTACTTCTTTTTTATTATTATTATTGTTATTAATAAAATATTCAATAAATTTATTAGAATAATCTTTAACAATATCATATGCTCCATTCTCTAATGCTAATTCTGCTCTATTTAGCTTTAAACAAAGTATTGGCGGATAGATTATTTCAGGGTTTATATTGTCTTTAAGAAATTCAACCCAGAATGGTTCGATTTTAATATCGGCTAGTACAATATAAAAACCTGATACTGCCTTAATAATGAGATTAGTTTTTTTTGAGATTTCCAAATATTTAAGCAACCAATTTTGAATTTCCAAACTTGGGATAACCTCGCTTATATAGTCTCCGACAATCAAGTAATCTAGCCTTTCTTCAACCAAGAAAGCAGGATCAATCTTTTTAGCATTTCCTAAAGATACATCAATGTAATCTTCCAAGCGATCCTGAAGCATCTCAGCAATAATCTTTGAGAATCCAATTCCTTCTTTATATATTATCCATAATTTCATTTTAATTCACCTAATTTTATCAAAATTAAATCTATTCTGTTTAATAACTTATTTCTATTTCATAACCTAGTGGCAGTAGCAATATTAAATATACAACCAAAATAAACAGAAAGAGAAACCCAGATAACCACATTTCGATACTCAAGGGGAACCCTCTAATTTATTCTTCATATTTTTCTCCATAGTTATTACTACATTCCCCTTTTTGTGTCCTGTTTCAACATACTTGTGGGCCTCGGCAGTCTGGTCCAGCGGATAGCGTCTATCTATGACCGATTTTATCTTCCCTGCCTCAATAAGCTCTTTGAGGAAGAGTAAATCTTCAGTCTTTAGGTATGCTGCCCCGAATATCACTTTCTTGCTGCTTGTCATTGAAGTCCATCGCCCTCGAATAATTGATGACAGCTTAGGGTTAGCTATAAGATAGCGTCCGTTTTCCTTTAGCGAACTTATACTACCTGAAAATGTACTCTTGCTTACCACATCAAGAATAAAATCATAGGTCTCACCGTTTTTGGTGAAATCTTCTTGAGTGTAATCAATGACCTGATCTGCACCAATGGAGTACAGCTTGTCCAATTTCCTCGCGCTATCCACACCAGTCACTTCAGCTCCAAAGTACTTGGCAAGCTGTACCGCAAATGTACCTATAGTCCCCCCCGCACCATTAATCAGAACCTTTTGTCCGCTCTGGATATTTCCTTGTCTAATAAAATGCAATGCTTCAAGTCCCCCAACAGGAACGGTGGCAGCTTCCTCCAAGGTCATATTGGCCGGTTTTATTGCCAGTACCCCTTCTTCAGGTTCTTCAGGCAAACATATATACTCGGCACAAGCACCCATACCAGCAAAACCGGTAGCTGCAAAAACTTGGTCACATTTCTTAAACAGTTTTACATCTTTGCCTACTGATTCAATTTCCCCGGCTAACTCCATCCCTAGTATAGTTATTCTCTTTGGTTTTCTGAGACCAATATATAGTCGCATGAGGTACCGGTACAAGATTGCGTTTTTCATTCTTCGCATTTCACAGTCCCCTGCTGTTACTGTTGTCGCATGTATTTTTACCAGTATTTCATTGTCCTTGGGAGTTGGTTTTTCTACTTCTTTGAGTTGAAGAACTTCCGGTGGTCCGTACTTTGTCCATACAATCGCTTTCATAAGGATCCCTACAGGGTTATTACAACATTCCCCTTTTTGTGTACTTTATCGACATATTTGTGAGCCTCAACAATTTCTTCCAACGGATAGGTTCTATCTATGGCCGATTTAAGCTTTCCCGCTTCAATAACTTCTTTGAGAAAGAGGAGATCTTCAGTTTTTAAGTTTTTTCCATTACCCGAAGATTTCATTACGTTAAGATAGATTCCTCCCTTCTTTAGAGCCTTTTTACCTCGTGAAGACGAAATCTTGGCTACTGCATCAAAAATAACGTCATAAGTTTCACCACTTTGGGTAAAATCCTCTTTTGTGTAATCAATTACCTTATCAGCTCCTAGAGATCTCACCATTTCAAAATTCGTGGTACTGCATACCCCAGTAACTTCTGGCCCAAAGTGTTTGGCAAGCTGGACTGAAAATGTACCTACACTTCCTGATGCTCCATAAATAAGGACTTTTTGTCCGCTCTGGATATTTGCCTTTCTAATACAAGTTAATGCTGTAATTCCCCCACCAGCAACAGGGGCGGCTTCCTCAAAAGTCATGTTGGTCGGTTTTATTGCCAGCATCCCTTCTTTTGGCACCCTTCCTTTGTCAACTTCTTCAGACAGACATATGTACTCGGCATAAGCACCTTAACCAAAACCAGAAAATGAAAAAACTTGGTCACCTTTTTTAAATCGTTTTACATCTTTACCTACTGCTTCAACCTCCCCGGCTAGCTCAAACCCTAGTATAGTTATTTTTTTTGGTCCTCTGAGACCATACACCAGTCGCGCAAAGAACGTTATCAGGGGAGAAAATCTTATAAAGCCGCTTCGAAATGTAATGTCCCCTTGTGTTACTGTTGTTGCATGAATCTTCACGAGTACTTCATTGTCCTTGGGAGTTGGTTTTTCTACTTCTTTGAGCTGAAGAACTTCCGGAGGTCCGTATTTTGTGTAAACAATCGCTTTCATCAAACCATCCTGTCTTAAATCAGCCGAATCCTCTTTTTCTTTTATATATTTTGTAATTTTTTATCACCTTTTATTTTGTAAAATTTTATCCATATTTACTTGATTTTCTTTAAAAAATTAAAAAAATTAATTAAATCTTAGATTAAATAACCTCCAATCTTAGTGCTTCTCTGTTTTTACAAACCCAGAAGTGAACACATCTTCGTTAAATCCTTTAGCAATAAGCCATATCGCTAGAAATACCTCATTCAACATTATTGGAAGAAAAAGAAAGATCAACATTGCAAGACTAAAGCCCATTATTTCTAACAAGTTTCCTACCAACAACATTATGACTGCAATAACACCCCAGACTGATATAAATCGTGGAATAAGTTTTGATTGATACAATAAATAATAAAATATCAGAGCACCTAGGATAAAAATGTATGCATGACTCACATAAATCCAATCACGTATCTCTAGTAACAGAGTGTTCTGAGATAAAAACATAATTCCAGCAATAATCATTAGTCCGCCCTCAATAATCTTGATGATAATATACCCAAGATCTAATTTTTCGTTGTATGTTTTTAAGATTGGAAACATTATAACTGCAATACCAATAACTGCAACGCCACTAATTAACTCAATGAGCATTATTATCAATGCTTCTAAAGTGCCACTAAATAGCACAGCATACGCAATTAGAATTAATGCTCCCACAATTATTGAGGATCTACGTTGTGTTGTATCGAAGGTCATTTCAGGTTTTTCATTTTTTTTTGTTTTATTAATTTTTAATCACCTTGTATTAATTTTTTTTAAATTATTAATTTTAATAGGTAGTGGGGCTCTAATAAGAGCATGTTCGAAGATAAGGAAAAAAACTAACAATGAGACCTTTTAGTAATTAAATGAGAAGATATGTATTTTTTAGTTTGAAATTAAAACAATATAAAATCTAAAAGGTCAACAAAATCCACCTTTTTCCTCTCAAATGAATAAATAATGGAACTAAATATACCATAATTTTTACTAATTAGTTGAAATTCGGGAATAGAATAAAACTATGTTTTCATTTAGTTCTAAGCAACTGATCAATCCAACAATCATAATATTTCATAGAGAAGAAAATATGCGGAATGATATCCTTGAATCCTTCAGTTTGCAGTTCTTCCTGAATTTTTTGTGAGTCTTGAGGTGTTTTTGTCCATATATACAGCATAAAGAAGTTAGGTATGTTACTAAAGCTCAAAATAAATGTAATATTTCGAGAATATTTTTCATTAATATACTGCATTGTTGAGTTTATGTTAGTGCCTTCATTTAAACGAATAAGAAACACCGTAGTCAAATTATTTTCAGCTTTAAAAGACGTTTCAATAGTAAACGTAGCTAAATTATTCTCTCTCATTCGAACTAATCGCTTTCTAACAGTTTTGACAGATAACCCTACATCATCAGCTATATCTGTTATAGGTTTCCTTGCATTTCTATTTAGAGTCCTTAATATCTTATAATCAATGCTTGTAAGTGGTTCTGGGGTTGTTATATAAGGCACGTTCACAATCCCTACAGTTGGGTCGTTAAATTGAGCGGTATTTGAAACATAACTGGTATAATCTTGAAGTTCTGAGATATCTCTTAATGACCCTACAATCATCAGAAATTTACCACTTGCAATTGTAATAGCATAAATATTTTCATGTTGCCCTAACTCTTTACTAACAGCATCTAATGATTTTGCTTTAGAAGTACCAAAAATTACTACTACTAGATATTTCAATGCAATAAGACTCGGTCGGGCAATAAAAGCCTCAATAATCTCATCGTCTACAAGGTTTTTTATACGTTTATGTATTGCACTTACCGACATGTTAGTAATTTCTGCTAATTCTCTATATGTCAAACGAGCATTTTCTAAAAGTTTCCTTTGAATGATTAAGTCGATTTCATCCATTGCGTTTTCAAGAATTAATATTTTTTATATATTTTTTATTTTAAAAATTTTTTTCAATGTTTGAATTATACTAAATAAAAAACTTGATATTTTTGGATTGTTTTAACTAAGTAAAAAGTTTTTTGATATTTTATAGTTTAATAAGCTTTTTAAATTACAGTTTGGGTTAATTATCTAAAACAAAAAAACAATGCCGTATATAAGATTTCTTGGTGGATGTAGAGAAGTAGGGAGGTCAGCAGTCCTAATTGAGTCAAATAATGGGGCACAATGCATTTTGGATTATGGTATTAGATTCAAGGGCGAAGAGAGATTACCTTTAGATGATGATTTTGGCAATCTTAAAGCAATTGCGTTGTCTCACTGCCATGTAGACCATTCTGGAGCTTTACCTTTTTTATTTAAAAACAAAGACATTCCCCTCTTTACCAACCCTCTAACGCTTAGAATGTCAGAGATATTGATAAAAGATACAATAAAGATCTCCAATTATCCCTACCCCTTCGGGTATAGAGAGTTACAAAAAACAATTAAAAACGCTTCTTTTCTTAACAACGAAGTACGCCAGAAGATTGACGATAATTTCTATATTACATTTTACGACGCAGGACACATTCCTGGTAGCGTATCTATATTAGTAGAAGTTGATAATAAGAGAATTCTTTACACGGGAGATATCAATACTCAAGAAACGAACCTAGTTTCTCCCGCAGAACCTTCTAAATTGCCTGAAATTGATGTTTTAATTACAGAATCCACGTATTCTTTAAGAGAACATCCTATAAGAGCGGAACTTGAAAAAAGATTTACTGATGATACCCTAAATATTATCGAAAACGGCGGAAAGGTCCTCGTTCCTGCTTTTGGGGTTGCTCGCTCACAAGAGATCTTGTTAGTTTTGCAAAAATACAATTTTAAAAGTGAAATATTTCTTGATGGTTTAGCAAGAAAAGTTTCGATAGAGTACGCTCAATTTCCTAATTCTTTTAGAAATTTTGCTGAATATAAGTCTGCTTTTAAAAAAGCTCAATTAATAACATCTAGAGAAAAAAGAAAGAATGTTAAAAAGAGATCAGATGGTTTAATCATATCTCCATCAGGTATGTTAAAAGGAGGTGCTGCTCTTGAATATATCAGCTCAATTTTAAATGATCCAAGCTCAGCTGTTTTTCTCGTGGGATACCAAGTCGAAGGAACTCCAGGAAGAAAATTAATTGACGAAAGAATTTTCGAGTTTAAAGAAAGAAACAGTAGGAATTATCGTACAAGAGATATTTTTATCAAGGCAAAATGTAATGTAGATTATTACGATTTTTCTAGCCACGCGGATAAAATTCATTTACACAGATATATTGAAGATTTAAAGTTTCAAAACGATTCTAAATTTATTTTTTGTATACATGGAGATCCAAAAGCAACAACATCATTTGCTTACGATTTGTCAGACAAAGGTTTTAATTCAGTTGCTCCTGAAATCGGTGAAACTTATAAGATATAAAAAATTGCAGATTAAAGGAACAATTTCGTTATTCTTGTAATTGCTTTTTAATTATTTTATTACAGTTTTCTAAAAAGACATCAATTTTATCAACTGGGACTTTTGTACCTGCAGCTGGCGGATGACCTCCCCCTAATGCGTCTAAATTTGAAAGTTTTAGTGCTTCTCTAATCACCTCTGAAAGGTTTACCCCCTTTTTCACAATACTTTCATGTGCCCTACCCGATATTTTATATACTTCTTCCTCGTTTCTTTTTGCACACCCAAAAATAGGTTTTGATTTATCTATTATATCACTTTTACTAAACATTAACATAGAAGCAATCGTACCAATAATAGTTTCTGATATGACTTCTTCTCCAAAAAAAAATTGGATGTGCTCTTTGAGTTGAATTTTATTTTCATCCTGTATCCATGATAATGCTTGGGCTAAAGATTTCTTGTACTCTATTAAATGCTCTCTTGCTTTCTTATAAGCGATTCTTCTATCACCCATTGCAATAGCGATTCCTAACGATCCATTATGACTTCTCCCGCATGAATTTAAAAGATAAGAAAATTCTTTTAAATCGTGTAATTCAGAACTAACTAATTCATTTTTTAATATATACCTATTAATAATAAGCTTGTTTGTAATTTCAGAAGGCTCAACACCAAGTTTAAGAGATACATATCTAATTATGGCCGAAGAAATTTTCTGTTTTTCTTCTTGGTTAAAATCATTTAATGTTCTTATATTTCCATCTGAATTTTCCATTAAAATTCCTAAAGTTTGTAAAAATTTTAACATTTTACTCGTATTTCCACTTAATCCCGGTAGATTAATATCGGAAGAGTAGGCTATTGCTTCATTTATAGGTTTAATAGGAGAAAAATTCAAGTCATTTATCTTTTCGACTAAATCTGCCTTAGTGGCATGTTCTAAAATAATAGAATTTAACCCGGTAAAAGAATTATAAGGCCCCCGATTTTGAATATCACCCGTTGCCCCTATTAGTGCTATTGGAGACAAATCTAAATTATTCTCATTTAACGCTTTAGCAAAGAAGTAACAAATTCCTGCTCCAGAAATTTCTGTACTACCATCAATTTCATAAAAATAAGGATTTATATGCCAAGGCTTTGAATTTTTGTAAACTTCTTTAATTTTATCGTCATTCTTATCTGAAATATTCTGGGGGAAATGGTGATCTAAAATAATATAAGGAGTATTTATTTTATCATTATTCAATTTATCATCGAGTTCTAAATATTGTCCACTTCCAAAATCGGAAAAAATCACCAAATTATTATAGTCCTGAACCTTTTCTGCGATTTTTATAATCTCTTCTCTTTCTAATTGTCTTAACACAGAAATCTGAAAAGGAATACGCTCTCTATATAGAGCCTTCCCAAGAATTGCCCCAGATGTTAACCCATCTGCATCTAAATGAGTATATATCTGAACAGAAGCCTCAGATTTTTTTAAATGATCTTGAAACCATTTTATTGTTTCTGTTAGATCAGAGGTTAATAATTTAAGTTTTTTTTTCATTTTTTTATAAAATTTTAATATAAACTTAATTTAATATATTAAAATAAGAATTTAATATTAAATACTCAATTAAAAAAAATTTTAAGTGAAAAATATGACACACCATGTCAAAATTAATGAGCTAACTTTAAAGCTTGTTGAAAAAATAATTGAAAATAAAGAATTTTATAAAGCCGAAATACATAAATTTGATAATGGCGCTACAGTCTTAGATATGACAAATGCATCTTGGAACGGGGGAAAACTAGTTGGTGAAATTTGTATGGGCGGATTAGGAACGGTTGATTTTACTTCCTATAACTTAGATGGTCATTATATACCGAGTGTCAATGTTTATACTTCCGAACCAATAATTTCTTGTATGGCATCTCAACTAGCGGGATGGAATGTAAAATTGAAAAAAGAAGTAGAAAAAGAAGGCGTAATAAAAAAAAAGACAATTTTTCAATCATTAGGTTCAGGACCTGCTAGAGCTAAAAGTAAAGTTGAAAAGTTATTTGAAGAAATTAATTACGCCGATGATTCGGACTGTGCTGTGATTGTTTTTGAAACCGCAAAGTTGCCTAACGAAGAAGTGATGGCAATAGTAGCAGAAAAATGTGGAGTAGATGCAAGTAAGACTTATGCCGTCTGCGCGCCTACTGCTTGTTTAACGGGGTCTATCCAAGTTGCTGCTAGAATCGTAGAAACGGGTATACATAAACTCCATGAAATACATTTTCCTTTAGATGTGCTCAAAGATGGTTTTGGAACGACTACAATAGCTCCTATTGCTAAAGATGATCTTGGAGCTATGGGGCGAACTAATGATTCAATTAGTGCAGCTGGTATGACTTACTATACAATTGATGTCGAAAAAGACAAACAAGCTGAGATTTTTGATCTGCTTAAAAAAGCTCCAGCCAATACATCGTCTAGCTATGGAAGACCATTTATAGAAACATTTAAAGCAGCGAATTATGATTTTTATGCGATTGATCCAGGATTATTCGCTCCGGCTATTTATACTGTAACGAATGTTCAAACAGGAAAGAGTATTACAGTTGGTGAAATTAACCATAATTTATTAAAAGAGTCCTATAAGTTAAATTAAAATTAACTTTATCAATATAACTCTAATTTTTTTTTATTTTATACTAAATAACGGTTCAAAAATCTAAAAATTAGTTAATTCTCTTTGATATTTTAATATTTCTACATCGGAGATATCTTTATCAACTTTAATTTGTTTATGGATTCCTAAATAAGCACAAGCTATTTTAGCTGCTGCAGCAATTTCAGCTTTTTTTAAGGTTAGAGAATATTCGTCAACAGGTTGTGCTTGATCGATATAGCGTGTTTTTCGATAATTTCTCTCATTTTGTATTGATTCATCTAAAAATGGGTCGTATTGGTAATTTTTTTCTTGTAATTCTGTAGCTCTTTCAGATTTCATCTTGTATAATAAAGAAGCCATTTTATCAGCTACATTGAAAGGTAATTGATTTTTTATTATAATTCTAATGATGTTGTTTATGTCAAAATAATTTAAGGTGTCATACTTTGCTCTTATAAAGCATTTAAGGTTTTCAGAATTTTTTTGACATTCTATCTCTGTCCAATCGTGAATCGCCATCTTCCTTCGGAAAAAGATTAATTCCCAATCGATTCCTAACTCTTTTAAAAATTTAAATAATTTGTCATCATTCGGTTTTCTTGATTCTATAATAATAAATAATTGTAGACCATAGTACTTATGCTCTTCTTGTAGGAAATATCCTCGCTGTTGCATTGACGCAAGAATTTTGATCTTTAAAGAGTAAATATTATCAGAAACTTCCCTTTTTTCACAATTTAAATAAATTACATTTCCTTCTTCACTAATATATTCACTATCAAGAAAGCCTAAAATGCTATCATCGTTTTCTTGAATAAAATCCCTCAATCCACTAAGAGTTGGTTTTACATCATACTTTGTTAAATCATTTTCTCTGATTGTAACGTAATCCGTATTACTTCCTCCAACTGCTAATTTAATAGATTTCAATTTTAACTCTTTTTCCTCTCCAAACACAATTTTAAAAGCATCAATTAAGGGAAAAATTTCATTCTCTAAAATTTTTAGATTAGCCATTGAACTTTCAAAAGGTTGCGGCGAATCAAGCAATTTGTTTAATACTGGCGCCTCTGAAGCATCGACTTCAATTTCATAATCTTTTGCTAAGTTCTTTCGAATAATACAAAAAGATCTTCTTTTTTTATTATATATAGAAAGAGATGTATAATTGTCTATAACCGCTCGAAATTGTTCGTTGTACATATCATCAAAACTTTTCGATTTGAGCTTTCTTTTTCTCATGAGCTTAGCCAAAAAATATTCTTTGTTTATTTAATAAAAAAACAATTTTATAATTTTATGTATATGAAAAAATATAATTGTCTTTTATTAATATTACTCAATTAATAATCTTTTGATAACTTTTTATTAAAAAATAGCATAGCTAGTTAGTTTATTATTACATTATACGGTATTTAGAATTTTATGCGATCCTAATCTCTTAATTAAACATAAATCAAGTAAAAGTTCTAAAAGCAGAGTAACAAAAGTAAATTCATTGAACTTAAATAAAATTCTAATCTAATTCGTCCTCTAAGAAGTATTTACTTCCCTTTTTCTTATATATTATTGTTGAGCCAAAAGTATTTCGCATAGTATATTTGTCTCCTTCAACTTCTAATAATTCAATAGAATAAGGCAACGCTCTATCTTTTAGTATTTCATTGACAATTCTTTTTTCTTCTGCAGGGTCCATAATATAAAAATATCATGCGGTAAAAAAAAATTTTCTGTTTTCTTAAAATGATATGTTTAAATAAAAGTTACTTACAACGATGCTTTTCCCGTTATCTCAATAATATTTAATCTTATAATACATATGTTATCATATGCTTGTTTATTTTTAAGGAGTCTTTTTTTAATTTTACCTGGATTATCTTCTAAGTGATTTAGAATGATGTTAAACCCGTGTTTTTTTTCTTCCAAATCCTCTACAGTTGCCATTTTACCCCAGAACACGATAGAACGGTACTTATGAGAACAATCGTTCATTACATAACCTAGATCGTCCACTATTGTGCCACACACATTCGAGTTTTCCCTTAAAAACTCAACCTTTAACCCTTCTTTAGCACTATGAAAGTATAAAGAATTCCGTTTCAAGTCAAAACCATAACTTAAAGTTACGATATAAGGTTCGTTAGCTCTACACATTGAAATCGTCGCAAACTTTCCATTTTTCAATATTTCAATTATTTTATTTTTATTCGTTATTTCCCTTTCTTTTTTTTTCATATGATATTTCAGCATATCTCACACTAATATTTAAATTATTATTTCCAAATAATTTTGCCTAAAAATTGCGTAATAATAGTAATTCCTCTGGATATTACTCTATTATTTAAAAAACTAATCTCAATCAAAAATAATCGTAAATAAAACTAACGGTCTCAACGGTTTTATTAAGAAATCGTGAAAAATTTAATAAAAACTTATGTTTAAAATATAAATAAACTTCTAGATAAACATACAATACAATTAAAATATTTGTTTTTGGATAATAACCATGGCTAAACAGGTACTTGAAATCGGCTTTTTCAGCACAATGTACAGTCAGATTAATGGTACTGCTCATGCTGTTCGATTTTTATCCGAAGCAATCGCAAAACTTGGTCATAATGTTCATGTTTTTGCTCCTCGAGTTCAAAATGGGTACAAAAAGCCGAAAACTTTACATTTTCACGAAGTTGGGGGTGTAATGATTGCACCTAAAACGGGTTTTGTTTTAAGTGCCCCTATACATAAAATCTTTTTCTGCAAACACGATTATCTCGATATTTCCCACATCCATACGCATGCTGTTGTAGGATCTATGGCCGTAAATTGGTCCAAATATTTAGGGATTCCAATGATAGGAACTCATAATAGTCCTATGCAATATTACACAGCTCAATATGTTCCGATCATTGGTAAACTACTGACAAAAGGCGACCTTATTTGGAGATACGAACGCCATATAGTAGATAAATACGATATTGTTCATGTCGCTACAAAATCCAAAAAAGATTTGTTAAGAGATTACAGATTTAAAGAACCAATAGTTTGTATGACGAATGGTATTCACGATTTATATTTTACAAATTTGAAAGAAAATGGGATTCGTGAAAAATATAATTTAGAAGGTAAAAAGGTCCTTTTATATGCATCAAGGCTATCCCCAGAAAAACACCCCATAGATATTATTAAAATATTTAAAGAAGTACATAAAGCAATTCCTAACGCTCACCTATTATTAGTTGGAAGCGACGGTCCATCAACTGACCAAGTAAAAAGAATAATTAAAAAGAAACAATATCGAGATTTCGTTTCGTATGCTGGTAGAATACCTTTTCCAGATTTATTAAAATTATATGATACAGCAGATCTAACTTGCTTGTGGTCGTGGGTTGAAGCTGAGGGGCTTGTACTACTCGAAGCGATGGCTCAGGGAACCCCTTCTGTTGGAGCAAATGCTTGTGGAATTAGCAATATAATTCGACATGGTGAAACGGGATATTTAGCAAATAATCTCGATCAATTTAAAGATTATGTTATAAAGTTATTAAAAGATGACGATCTTAGGGCAGAATTTGGAAAAAATGCTCAAAAAGTAGCTCAAGATTATAGAGTAAGCGAAATTGCAAAAACATGGATTAAGTTATACAATTTCACAATTAACGAACTCTATCCTTTACGATACAATAGAAAAGATAGAAAAACTCGTGTGGAGTTAGTAAAAGAATTTATCCTACACTTGCCAAATGTAACCTTTTAAAAATTATCTCTCTCTCTAACTTTTTCTAGTTTTAATTTACATTTCTCACATAGATAAATAGATTTTCTATCAATTTCTTTAATATTTTTAGAGAAGCGCATAACACAATAATCGTTAAGGCAATGCCCACAATCTAATATTAAATGTCCAATTTCATGAATTACTTCTTTAAAGATCCTCCTTTCTATCTTTTTCAATTTAAACTCTTCAAGATTAAATAAATCTATAAGGTTATGAGTAGACACTATAGCACACATATATTTAATATGTGCCTCTCCAAATAGAAATAATAAATTTTCATTACTACTAGAATAGATTGGTAAATTTGTCAATCCTAGACCAATATCTATATTATATTCAAATTTTTTATCAATAATAATTTCATAAAATTTACTAGTTGGTTGGAGGAGCACCTTTTCTGAAGATTTATTTAATAAATTATATTCCTCCTTAACCCTTAATTCAAACATATCAGGGTGTAAATTTGTATCTGCTATAAATTGAATGTCAAAAAAAAAAGAATCGAATGTTTGATCCAAATGAAATCTCAACTTGTTTAACATAGACATTGAAACATTACCTATAAAAATAATTCCCAAATGACATGGAAAAATAATTTGTCTATATTTAGATTGATTTATTGGTAAAGCTAGAGCGTGCTTATTTAAAAAATCTTTATCATTTTGAAATTTTGACATAATAAAATTATTTTAACAAACGGTTATACTCTTTTTTTATTCATAATTATTATCTATTTAAGCTATTAATAATTTTATTAATTTAAATAATTATTATAAAAATCTTTCCTAATATTGTAATGTCGGATAATCCTAAACATGTAAATTCTCAAGACGATGACCAAAGAGATGCTCAATTAAATTTGGAAATTAACGAGAAGCAAAAAGAAGTAATAGAAAAAGATTTTGTACCTCACTTTCTACCTACATACAGAATTAAATCTTTGTTATATCCCTTACCTATTATAATAGTTATTGTTTTTGCTGCTATTTTAGCTTACCTCACATTTTTTGTTGCGGGTATTCAGATTGAAGAAAGCTACTTTCCTGAAGACGAATTTGGGCCCTTGGCCGTCGTATTAAATGGGGTTATATTCACTATAGTGGCAGTAGTTTCAGCGTTTGTTATCGTCTTTTTAATAAAAAAATTTGGAATAGGCGTTTTAAAATACATTTTTGGACTGAGTTTTGCTTTTATAAGTTTCTTTATGACTCTATTGTTTTCTGAGGTAATTATATATTTAATCTTTGTCCAATTTCCTGAAACTACTTTCGTTTTGAAACTTTATTTTCTATTTATTAACGTCTACTTGCCAATACTGACGGCAATTTTAGTCTTTCTACTACTTTACAAATACTTTACTTCAAAATCAATTAATACAAAAAACTTAATCGTTTTATACGTCAGCTTATTAATTAGTGCTTCGATGAGTATTATTTTGCCCTTTTGGAGCACATTAGCTATATTAATTGGCATCTCGCTTTGGGATATCTTTGGAGTTCTTTATAAACATGGTCCAATTAAAGCTATGATGGATATAGCTACCCAAAATGACGATGAAAATAGCTTAACAAAAGCAGAAATAAAAGAAAAAATTAAAAACGGTGAGACAATCTACGATACCTCTAAACTAGAGATTGGTATCGGAGATTTGGCTTTTTACAGTTTACTTACTTCCAGCGTCCTTCTTTATACAAATAACATAATAATTATGATTTTAACCACAGTTGCAATTCTGATCGGAACAGGAATTACAATATCGGGATTAAAAAGAAATAAAATTTTGCCTGGGCTCCCAATTTCTATTTTCTTAGGCATAGGTGCTTTTTTACTGTCTCAATTTGTAATTAATATCTTTTTTATGTGATTTTCGATTTTCTACTATATAATGGATTGATAAATTATGTTCATTATTAATTAAAAATTCTAAAAGTTGAGAGAAATAATGGTTGATTTAAGTCTTATTAAAACATTTACGGTTGTTGGTGCCGGAACTATGGGGAGAGAAATAGCACAAGTTGCTTTAATGTCAGATATGTTTGACAAGGTTATTTTGAACGACATTAACGAAAATGCTCTAAATAACGCGAAAAAATATATTAAACTTGGTATAGAAAAAATTGAATCTAAAGGAAAGTTAGGCCAAGGATTAACCACGCTTTCTCTAATTAAAAACCTCATTATTGATAAAAATCTAATTAATTCTATTAAAGAAGCAGATTTTATTGTAGAAGCGATACCCGAAGTAATGGAATTAAAGCAAGATCTATTCAAAGAACTAGGGCAACACGCGCCAGAACATGCAGTATTAGCAACAAATACGTCAACGATGAGCATTTCTAAAATCGCCGAAGCGTCAAACAGGCCCGAACAAGTAATTGGGATGCATTTTTTTACGCCTATTCCGTTACTCCGATTAATTGAATTAATTAAAGGAGAAAAAACATCTCAAGAAGCGTTTAACTTGGGAGTAGCAATTGGTCAAAAGCTACCAGCGCTCAAAGGCAAAAGATATATAGCAAAAATAGAAAAAGAAAGTCCAGGCTTTATTGTAAACCGCTTAACCATTGCAACAAGCCTCTTATTTAATTGGATTTTAGATATGGCTACTGATAAAGGGATTCCTTACGAGAAAATCGACAACGACTTCGTGTCTCCCCCTGGATTGGGGCCTTTAGCTAAATGGGATTTTTTAGGCTTAGATGTTGTTTGTGATGTCATGAATTACTTTGTCAAAGAAATATCGCCTGAATTTACTCCTGGTAAAACGCTTACAAACCTTCTCAAAGAAGGTAATCTGGGACGAAAAACGGCGAGAGGTATTTACGAATGGGTTGAAGGAAAACCTAATCGTAAAACTGATGAAAAAGCAGGATTATTCAACCCAGAACAATATTATGCAATTCAATTAAACGAAGGTTGTAGATTATTAGAGGAAAAAATTGTTTCTGGATATAAAGTAATTGACGACACTATGTTAGCTGGAATGGACATGCCCGGACCTTTTGGAGTTGGTAAAAAGAATTACGAAAAATGGTCTCAAATGTTAGACGATCTTTCAGAATTTACTGGAATAGCCTATTTTAGACCGTGCAACTTAATGAAATCTGGAAATTTTCTAAAAATGCGAAAATAATTTGTCATAAAGCTCTAATTAAGATATCAAATTTTAAGTAAATAAATTTTCAAGAATAAATATTAATTTATAACATATATTAATCTAAATTATCGATACAATTATTTCTTCATGAAAAATGAATGAAAAAGATTCAGCTCCTAAAACGGGTTTCCAAAAAATTATAAATTTTTTTAACAATAATCTTGAAATGAATCATCCAATCGCAATCGCTGAAGTAGTTGAGAAAACCGGATTCTCGTGGAGCTTCGTGAAAAAAACACTAGCTAAAATAAAAGAAGAATACGATGGATTTCATTTTGAAAAATCAGGAAGCACCTGGATTATGTGGAAAGATAGAAATCATATTATAAAGAAATTGGACGAAACTTGTTCTCGATTTTTAAAAGATGATGATAAATGCTGAGGATTATCTTTTTTTTCTCAACTTTTTACCAGCTAAATATAAGATACAGCACCCTGGACATATTGGCATGAATTTTTTTGACTCCATATAATCTCTGAACTTCTTATATTTCTCTCCATTCCAAATGTCGGCAATACTATTCTCATGTAGATTTCCAAGCACTAAATCATAGAAGATATGGCAAGGGGCAACATCACCATTAGCAACAATCTCAGTTGACACCCAAGGAATAATGCACTTCTCATATACATCAGTCATCTGATCCCAATTCGAAGTTAGATACGCTTCTAAATTCTGTGAAGAAAAAGTAGGTGGTAGAAGCACCGCGTACTTATTTTGACTCGAATAATAGGTTCGCACTCTATTTACTTGTCTAGATAACTCAGTTCTATCTATTTCATTGAATTCAGATGGTAAACGGACCAAACCCTTCCAATAGGTATCACTTTGAATTCCAAATTCTGAACTGAGAAATTCTGCGTAATCTTCTCCCATCTGTTTTGTAATATAGTTCTGCATTTGTATTGTAATACGGTCTAATTTTGAAATATCAAGATCCTGCAAGAAAAATTCCTCGATTGTTAGAAAGTTATCAGAAGTTACAGTGAAAATTATATCAATAAGAGGTTTTTTTGCTTTATTCTTCTCTTTCACCTCAAAAAGATCATTTATTCCTTGTATTGCCTTTTCATAGCTCCCTACCCCTCTCATTTTATCATTTATATCTCGAGGTCCATCAAGGGAAACCCGCACCAAGTCAAATTCTTTTTTTACCAATAATTCTGCATTATCGGACAAAAGTGTTCCATTTGTTGGAGTATTTACAAAGGAATTTTTCTTTTTAATTTCATCTATTAACTCTTCAAAATAAGGATATAGTAGCGGTTCTCCACCGAATAGCGAATAAGTTGGTTTTGCAATCGCAAGTTCCCTGATCAAGTTCCTAACGATTTCAAAATTTAGAGTCTTGGGTTTTTTTTTGGTCTGAGATGTAGAATACGCACCAGTTTCCCCCCAATAATAACATATTTTACAACGCAAATTACAATTTTCAGTAAGATGGAGCGTTATATTACGAGGTAACGAAGGAATTTTTGACATTGAAATCGAAATTAATAGATCATTAAAGTATTTTAGCATGTAAAATAATTTGTATAATTTAAATTGATGTGTTTAATCTCACATGTTTCTAAAAGCTAATCTACAATAGAACTAAGTGATTTTGGTAGGTTAGGCGAAAAAAAAGACTGGATAAATTCAACATCGATTTCGTTTAATAAAGTGGCACTCTTACATGAAGCAATTAAGATTCCATAATGGTTTAACGGTTGTATTAATATTGCCCCATTAGAACAATCAATTAGTATTCGTTTTAGGTTACCAGCTATTATTTCACCAAGAAATTGTCTTCCTATCCACCTTAGGGCTGCACATATCGCGGCAATAAGAGTCCGGTCTGTGTTTTCATCTACAAAAGAAGCAATGGGTAAGCCTTCATTACCCATAACTATGATTGCGCTAATTCCTACGTTTTTCTTACACAAATTTTCTAGGTATTCTTCTAGATTAGACATCATAAATAGAAACTTTGATTTCGGATAAAAATAATTTTAACAAGAAAATATTAGGAATCCTAAATATATATGTATTTGCGTAGAGTGTAAAATAAAAATATCGGAATTTTTAAACCTTAATTTATACGGTTCAGGCCTTAGAAAATAGAGAGTGTGAATATTCACACTAGCTTTATATTTTATGTTCCATTTTATAAAACAAATTTTTATCTATAAAAATTATACATATTAAAGTGTCTAATTTAATGAAGATTGAAAAATCTAGTCAAGAACTTGAAAATGAAGTAATTTATGCTGGTTTGTGCATTCATTGCGGAAGTTGTAACGCGTTTTGCCCACATATGGATTTTAATGAAGAAACTGGATTAGCTTACGTCGTTGACGAATGTGCTGAGACTGTAGGTTTGTGCTATAATGCATGCCCACGAAGTTTCCTTCCTATTTCCGAAATTGAACAAAAAATGTTCGGTCAAAATCGCGTTGACTTAGCTGTTGGGGTATATAAAGATATAATTCAGGTTAAATCCAAAAACAAAGATGAGATTTTATACAATTTAGTTTCAGCCGCATTCGACTCTGGAATTGTTAAACATTTTGTTTTGAGCAAACCTAAAAGCCAAAAACCACCTGTCGCTTTTCCTGTAGTTGTTGATAGCGCGAATGATGCTAAACAATACATTCCTAACAATCCCAATCAAAACGCCGGGCCGTTAATCACTGGAATTGGAAGAGCTTATTTGGATAGAAAGCGGGAAATAGGTATTATTGCGAATCCATGTCATCTTCAAGGGCTTGCAAAAATTGTAACAAGCGATTTTAATACGGGGGCTGAGCGTACTTCCCTAAAAATAGGCTTTGCCTGCTCTTCTGGTGGAATGGCAGGGTGTAAATATTGTACTGATTACACTGGAGAGTTTTCTGATATTTCTTATAGCCCATGGGGCGCACCTAAAGGCTCTGGAGAAGCATTTTTGATTGTTAGAACTGATGTAGGCCAAAAAGTCGTTGATCACGCAATAAAGAATAAATTAATCGAAGTTACCAATAAAGAGCCCGATCTTAGCGAAATGAAAAAGTTCATAAATAAGAAGAGAAAGAAAAACTTCTTAAATTTGTTAGGTAGAGATTTAATTACTGCCAAATACTTACATTTAAACATTGACGAATTCAAGGACTTACTCGAATAAAATTTTTGAAGTAGTTAACCCAAACCTATTTTTTTTTGTATTTCTTTTATTAATATTTCAAATATAATTTTATTATTTTCCCCCGATTTTGAGCTCGTTTCAAAAAGATGATGGATACCATGTTCTTTCTGAAACTCCTCAGCTTCTTCTCGCTCAACAGTTCGTCTAACATTAGCTAGATCAACTTTTCCGCCAACTAGCACAAACACGGGATCTGAAGAATGGTCTTGAATAATATCGTACCATTCTTGAAGGTTCTGGAAACTTGTATATCTTGTAATATCGTAACATAGCAGGCAACCGTGAGCGCCTCTTGCATAATTCGGTAAAAAAAATCTGAACCTTTTTTCGCCAGCAAAGTCCCAAATTTGAAGTTTTACAACCAGATTTTCAAATTCCATCTGATAAGTGGCTAAATCCGTTCCAATAGTGATTTTCATGGGAGTAAAATGCCCCGTAACTAGTCTCTGTATCATGGTGCTTTTACCAACCCCTCCATCTCCTACAACGACTACCTTAAAAAGATATTTGCGTTTTTGCTCGCTTGGTTGCGACATAATATACAATTATTTGAAATTCATGTAATTAATATATGGATAAGATTTTAATAAATTTGATTTTAATAAATTAAAATAATTCTATAATTTATTCTCTAGCTAAATCTCGATTAAATTTTTTATTTATTTTAGTAAGATTTTCGATTATGTTTTTACGATTTTCTTCGGGCAATTTTTTCAGTAAATTTTCAAAATCAGTGTGATTAATGCTGTTTAAATCTTTGTAGATAAAGATAAGTAACAAACTTGCCACTAGAGGTGAAATTATAACAATTAAAAATGATATGACGGATATACTTAATGGTTGTGAACCCTCAATTCCCGTGCCTGGTAAATAATACGAAAATCTTGAAAAAGTGTTATCAATAAATAAAGTAAAACTTATATTTAAGATGTTTAGGAATATGAATGTACTTAAGTTAATAATGCTTACAATTTTAAAACTCTTCAATTTTAGATGTGCGATTACTTTATCTAAATCGTTTTTAAGTATAGTATTGTTTTGTGCTTGTGTACTGAGTTTATTATTATTATTTTTCAACCTAATTACTATTTTGGAATAATTCCATACATCAATTAGTATCCAATAAAACCCGAAAGTGTAGAGAAAGTTAAAAATTATGTTAAAAAATAGATCATAATATTGAATTAACTGTGGATGATAATAAGATTCTGCTCCTATCCAAAACAATAAAATTAATTGGAGTATTGATGTGAAAAACAATCGATTAGCATGCTTTTTTTCTAATCCTATGGGGCTATAAGTAATTAGGGTGCTATTAGGTGTGGTTCTCCATTTATTTGTATTAATTATTCTGAAAAATACAGAATACGCAAACGTGATAATTGGAAATAACAGTAGAAATAAATTTACCCAAGATTGAGCAAGGACAAACAAATATAAAATAGTAAAAATTATTACATCTCTAAGTAAAGTCTCATTAAGTAATTCTCTTAAAAGTAAATAGTTTTCATCAGAATTATTTTCACTCATTTTTTAATAATAAATAATAAAAAACATTTATACTCTATGATATTATTAGTTCTAAATTATAGATTAACAATAATTATCAAAATACCTTTCGGTGGACAAAATAAATTACCTCGATTTCTTTCCTTATGAGCAATTTAGACGCGACCAAGAAGATATCACGAAAAAAATTGAGAAAGCTTCAATTGAAAAAAAAAATACTTTACTCGCAGCTCCAAATGGTACAGGTAAGACAATAATTGCTTTAAGTGCCTTATTGCCTTTATCAATAAGAAATAATTTAAAAATCATCTATATGTGCCGTACTCACTCTCAGAATACAAGGATTATTAAAGAACTAACGAAAATTTCAAATTTTCTAAAAAAGAAAACCCCCCAAATCCAAATAAACGGGCTTTCCATTAGGGGAAGGAACGAAATGTGCCTTAACGAAACATTATTATCGTTAAAACTTAGACCAAAAGAATCGATGTCCGTGTGTGGAGATTTAAGAAAAAATAAAAATTGTAGATATTTTCTAAATTTAATCAAAAAAAGAAGTGAATACGATAACCCTATCGATATTGCTCCCGATTTATTAAGTGAACCGGTTGATGCCGAAGAATTAATTAACTTTTGTAAGGATAAAAAATTATGTCCTTATTTTTTGAGCAAATTTCTTCTAAAAGAAATGAGAATAATTGCATGCAATTACCAGTGGATTTTCAATCCTTTTATACGCGAAAATTTTTTACAATTTATAGATGAAGAGCTTAATAATTGCATTTTAGTGCTTGATGAATGCCATAATGTAATTGATATGGCAACAGAAATTAATTCCGATAGAATAACGCCGTACTCACTTAGAATATGTCTAAAGGATTTAGAAATTTTCCGGTCACCAAGTATTATGCAGAGGTTTGTAAAAGTTTTATTAAGCCATTTAGAAAAGAAGAAAAAGAGTTCAAGTGTAGCAGAAATAGAAATTAAAGCAGAAAATTTCTTGCTTCAAATTTATTCAAAGTTAGGGTTTTCGAACTTAAACGATTTTAAGAATCTTCTTAGGGATTTACACACTTTCAGTGTTTCAATTCACAACGAAAAGGTAGCTAACGGTGATATTTCAAGAGATTTCATAGGGGCCTTAGCAGAGTTCTGGCTAAAATGGATAAGATGCTATTTATTGGATAATTACTTCTTTTGTTATAATCTAAAAAGGGTAAAAGGGAAACCGATAATTTCAATAGAAATTGTTGCGTTAGACCCACGAGATATTGTTATTCCCATTTTAAAAGAATGTTATACTAGTGTGCATCTTTCTGGAACCGTAAATCCTTATGTTTATAACAATTTAATGGGTTTAAGAGAAAGTGGAAAAAGCTATAAAGGAATCGTTGCGAGTTCACCATTTAAAAAGGAAAACATTAAAGCATTAATTACAGAAGGAGTAGACACGCGTAGAGGGAGTCGAACAGGTCCAATGTTTAAAAAAATGCTCTCTAAAATTGACGAAGTAATTTATAGCACTCCTGCTAACATAGGTATTTTTTGTGCTTCATATAAAGTTCTAAACGCATTAGTTACGAATGGTATTGAATCAATAGCTAATAAGAATAAAAAACAATTATTTATCGAGGAACCAGGACTTTCTGCTTCAGAAAATGCCTACTTGGTAAACGATTTTAAATCAATGGCATCACCTTCTCGTAATGGAGCTGTTTTATTGGGCGTGTGTGGAGGGCGAAATTCAGAAGGAGAAGATTATCCGGGAGATCATATGAATTCAGTAATTATCGCTGGATTTCCGTATCATTTACCCTCCCCCCGAGTTAATGCAAAAATAGCATATTACGATAATGTTTTTGATAAGCAAGGATGGAATTTCGCGTACCTATATCCTGCCGTTCAAAGGGCAAACCAAGCTTCTGGGCGCCCTATACGAAAATTAAAAGATAAAGGCGCAATAATATTTATGGATTTCCGTTTTAAACAAAAGTACAAATGGATTTCTGAATGGATAAGAAAAGAACTTGAAGTTGTGCCAGATAAGGAAGGTGTTTTAACGAAAAATTTATATCCCTTTTGGCACAGTTAAAATATTAGAGAGAATCAATTATTTTACATTAATTCAAGAAGTTTACCGCATTTATTATAAATTAAGATATAGATTAGCTAATTTTTTAGAAACAATGCTCCATGTAAAATTGGTCTTAACTCTTTTGTAGCAATTTTCTTTAATCTTTTTGTAGAAGTGTGGATCTAAAAGAACTAAAGACTTGATTATTTCGTCTGGAATCTGATTTACCAATTGAAGGATTTCTGTTTCATATATATTTTCTTTGCTTTTCGCTCTCTTAGAGATTTCTGCTAAAACTAAAAGAGAGATTGAAGCTTCAGCAAATTGAGAGGGATTATCTCTTTCAACTAAAACCCCAGTTCCTATTTCTGGGAAGTTTCTTAGATCAATGATGGATTCTTTTAAGCCTCCAACCTTACTTGCAATGATGGGCATTTTAGATGCCATAGCTTCTAATGCCATAATACCAAATGGTTCCCATCGGGAAAGAGATACAAAAACATCGGCAGATATATGTGCCAGATAAAAAATATCGGAAGCTACTCCGAAAATAATCCTAACATTTTCAGGATACTTTTTAACATATGTGGAATATATTTTAATTTCATCAAGGCTATAGTCCGTTGGTAAAATAAGGAAAAGAAATCGTGCATCATGAACTACCTTTAAGACCTCTGGAATTGCTTCAAAAATGATTTCAAAACCTTTTTGAGGCGATATACGACCAGTAGTTAATAATAATGGGCCACTTTCGGAAAAAGCTTTAATATTACCGTTTTTAATAAAGGGATTTCCGTTTGATATTTCGTTTATTGTGTCAAGAACTTTTTGTGAATTAATTAAAGGACTCCGACTTAATTTTCCAATTTTGTATTCTAATAAATACTCTTTTAAATCTTTTCTTTCTATTTTTGATAATTCATTTAAATTGAGATATTCTCTTAAATCGTGGCCGTGAATTTTCAAAACTTTTTCATATATCTCGTAATAATCCCAATCAGTTCCATCATATACAAAATCAGCCTTGAACGCTATTAATTTTTTGCCACAGTTTGGAATAATGTCTGATATTAAATATGATTGGCTTACTGTAGTAACAACATCTGATATAATAGCTCCAATCTTTTCAACTGTGGGTACTGTAGATTCAATACCCAATTCGTTAAATTCTTTAGATAGTTTAAATATTTCGTTCAAATTTAGTAATTTAAACCCTTCATTTAATAAGACTCTAATTGGCGTTTCGTCTATTCCACTTGCTCTATAAAAGTCGTATTCGAACCTCGGCCAAGTTAATAAGTGTATCGTTAATATTGAAGCAACATTTAAACTATTTTTTGCTAAGATCTGTTTCATTCCTATAAAGGCCAAAACAACGTGGTAATCGTGCAAATGAACAACTTCAGGCAAATAGTTCCTGTTATTTTCTATAAAGAATTCTACTAAACATTGAATCCCAATGCTAAAAAGAGATATTTTACCTTTTATTGTTTCTGGCTTATAAACCGTCTTATCATCCAAATACTTTGATGTGAAAGAATTCTCTCCAGAAACTAAAACGATGTTCACATTTTCCATTTTAAATTTATAAAATGAAATATAATAGCTCGCTTCCTGCTCATTTATTCCGATAAAAGAAGGATTAATTTGACCGATACAAGTGAATGGTAATTTTTCCAATTTAAATTTGTTTTTTAGATTTTCAATTTGCCCATGGGACGGCATAAATACGGTTATATCGAACTGTTCAACTAAATGTTTTGCCTGATTTGCAGGGACCTCCCCAAGCCCTCCTACTTTAGCTACACCAGCGTACTCAAATGAAAAAATCCATACTTTTTTCTTTTTTTCTGTCAAATTAGCTCATTTTTTAAAGAACTTAATTTACTGGAAAAAAGCTCAAGACTTATTTAATTATTAATATTTAGTTAAAGACTTTAAATATTACTTTTATTAAAGATTAATTAAATTTATCTATTGTTTGGGTCAATCGCGGTAAAAATTAACTATATTTATTAAATTAAATAATTAAAATTTTTATTGAGTTATTCTTATAGAATTAAATAAATAAATGAAAATTTAGAAGAAGAAATTATGTGCGATACATTAGTAGCGTTAGGGGGGGCAACTAAAGATAGAAATGTAGTTTTTGGAAAGAATAGCGATAGACCTCAATCTGAAGCCCAACTGGTAACGTACCTTCCCAGAACGCAATATTCCAAGGGAGAAGAAGTAAAATGTACCTATATTTCCATTCCACAAGTTTCTGAAACACATGAAACTATTCTCTCGCAACCTTACTGGATGTTTGGAGCTGAAATGGCTGCAAATTCATATGGCGTTGTCATAGGAAACGAGTCAGTATATTCAAGAGAAGATTATCAAGATTCGGGATTACTAGGGATGGATTTACTACGCTTAGGCGTGGAACGAGGACAATCGGCTAAAGAAGCATTAAATGTAATCACAGATTTATTAGAAAAATATGGGCAAGGAGGGGGTTGTAGTTATGGGGATCAAGGTTGGACATACCATAATTCATTTTTAATTGCGGATACAAAAGAAGCTTATGTATTAGAAACAGCTGACAAATGGTGGATTGCAGAAATCGTTAAGGATGTAAGATCAATTTCCAACAACCTATCAATTAGGGGAAAAGGTGATTTGAGGCGAAAAGGCATAATCCAACACGCTATTGAAAAAGGATATTGTAAAGATGACAGCAATTTTGATTTCGCTATGATTTTTTCAGACCCTCAAATTCCCGATAAATTTTCTCCTATTACACGAGAAGGGTGTTCATTAGCAATGTTAAACGAGAATAATCAAAAAATTACTCCGGCTTTAATGATGGAGTTTTTGAGGGAACACAATGTAGGAATATGTATGCATGGGTCGTTTCAATCAACAGCCTCTCAAGTATCACACCTAAAAAAAGATGGTAAATCTATACATTGGTTCACTGGAGGTACACTTCCGTGTTTAAATATCTTTAAACCATACATTTTTCCGGGACAAGGACAAATATTTTCTACAGAAAAACCTGGACCATACAAAGAGCTAGATTCATCCTGGTTTTGGTCAAGGCATAAAGAATTTATAAGTCCATATAAAAAACGCTCAATTAAACCAGAAAAGCAAGAATATATCAACAGATTAAGAAAAATAGAAAAAAAATTATCAAGCGATGTAGAAAACATTACTAAACAAGAAACATCTCTTTCTAGCAACGATTTTACGAAGAAAGTTATAACTTTAAATAACAAAGCGTGGGAACTAGCGGAAGAACTAATAAAATAAAAATAAGAAGAAATTTAGCTTAAAATCTTAATGTTTATTTAATTTCATTACTAATTTTTGTTAAAAGTCTAAGCATTTCATTTTTTACAAAGTAACCACAGAGAGGGCTAAAACTTGGCACGGGTTCATAACCCCCTTCTTCAACATATTCGTGTATAGGAAATAGGTATCCTATCCAATCTTGAGCATTTTGAAAAATAAAAATGTTATCTTTTCCAATTAAAGACGCTTTAAGAAAGCTTTCTCCTATTTCTTCAAACAATTCTCCTGGAATTGTCATTAAACTAAATTCTTTTTCCTTAGATTTTGATTTTGCCTTAACCTTGATATATTGAATAACAGTGTTGCATCTGAATTTACCTTTATTTTTATCAATGATAAAAATTGGAAAATTAGAATTTAACATTGTATATCGAGCAATGTTTAACAAGAATAATTTCTTAATTGCGTAAATCAATTTGTTTGTAAACCATTGTTTAGAAAAATATTTGTGATCTTTCATTGGAATCCAAAACTCGTGTGCATATATTTGGAATTCTATGGTGCTAAAATAATCATTATCAGAAATAGAATTCGCTAATTTCAACGCTTCTTCAGCAATAGTATATCCAATTCTTTCTGTATGATGATAAGTACCTAGCTGATCGTATATTGGCGTTTTATCCAATTCAAATTGTTCGTACTCAGTCCCACATGTTGTTATAGGGTTTAAATCACCTGAAGCGCCATTGAAGTATATTGCTTTTACTTTATTATTTGTTAATTCGCTAATTTTCTGAATTATACGACCCGGATAATCGGCAGATAATTTATTATTTTTGTATGATAATGTAGTAGGATGGCACGCATAGTTAATAATAAAACCTAACAATTCATTTTCTTCTAAACTTTTAAAAGTAATTACTCCTAAATGAGGAAGAGTCTTCCTAGAGGGGTGTCTTCTGTTGATTACGAGGTCTGGATTAAAGGGTTCCTTTTTCCACGCAATTTTGCAAGACTTTAAATTACTAAATAATCCTTCGACCATTTTCAGTATTTTATTAGTGAACCATACGATGTATTTATCATTCTTATTCGCACCAAACATAATACCTCTCATTACATTTAGAGCACCTCCAGGCCAATAAAACTCGCCCGTTAAATCAAAAGCAGCGTGAGTATGAGTGGCATGCACTAAAATTTGTTCAAATTTTAATGAAGGATATTTCTTAATTATTTTATTTCTAATGTATTTTGTTATAGATAAAGGAACTTTTAACAAATCTAAAGATATTAGAAGCAAAAAATCTTTAGTAGAAGCTACTGAATTGCTTTCAATTAAAACGCTATGAACATAAATGTCATCTAACTTCCCTAAACAGGGGTCTTTACGAGTATATCCTGCCAAAGGTTTACTAACATATTCTTTGGGAGTAATATTTAACTTACTAAAAGCAACTTTCATTGGATAATATTAAAAGTAATTTACTCAAAAAGTTTTCTTTTTAAAAAGTTAGATTAAAAGAACGACTTTTACGAAAAATTTTTATCTTTTTCAATATTTTTTCTAATAATTCATTAATTTAAATAGTTAACAAATGGTTTTTTTTATGGCTTTGAGTAAATTAGATGTATTAGGAATTGAAGGCACTATATCAAATTATAAGCAAGGGCGTCATACAATACACCTTAAACATTGTATTATCGTGTTTCCAAATGTTAAGACTAGAAAAGAGGCTAATAAATTAATTGGAAGGACAGTAGTTTGGGTAAGTTCTACGGGAAAAGAATTAAAAGGTATCATATCGCGCGCACATGGCAACAGTGGAGCGGTTAGAGCCCACTTCAAAAAAGCTGGCGTCCCTGGACAAGCATTAGGTACTAAAGTGAAAATTATAAAATAACTATTTTTTAAGTATTGTTCTCACGAATTATAAGGACTTCTTTCGTAATATTTCAATAACATACCTAAATTAATACTATATTTTCATCTATTTCTGTTGATAAAGCGATCAAAAATAGTTTTTTTTTAATTTAAATAGGTCGGGTTTAAAATTAAATATGTCGGAGCAACACTTCCAAATATGTCATTTTTGCCAGCGAAATGTAAAGATAGCGTATTATTGTGAAAAATGTGGCGTTAGTTGTTGTTCTGATTGCCTTCACGAAGAAAAAGTCGATTCTTATGTTTGTCAAGATTGCAATTCAAAAAATATTGCTCTCTCAGGATCAAGTAAGCAAAAGATTTGTAACGATTGTGGAAAAGAGAATATAATCAAAACGAACCAACTTTTAAAATCTTGTCCCAAGTGTCATTCTCATCAAATTATTAATATCTACGAAAAGAAGGAAGATTTAGAAAAACAATTTTTAGAATTAATTAAAAACGCACGCTCCTTTATTGATCCATTTAGGGATATAGTAAATTCCCTTTATATGATAAGACAGAGAGTATTTGATGCAAGAGCGCCTCCTATAAGGTGTTTTCATTATCCTAAAATGGAATCCGACCTCTTAGCGCTCTTTAAATTATTTATATATGCAAAAGAAAATCTTCTTGAAAAGATACACAATCTAATCCAACATTTATCTATAAATAGAGAATATTTTTTTAATATTTACACTCAACAGAATTCTAATATAAGAATTATAGAAGACATTTTAGAAAATTTAAATAGAAGCTATAATTCTATAACTGATTTTATTCAAAGTAATGTAAAAACAATAAATACTAGCATAGATAACCTATTAAAAAATCTTATTTTCATAGACAAGATCGCATTTTACTTCAAAAACTATATTAAATTTCTCAATTTAGCAGAAGATGAAAAACCCGTTTATGCGATATATGCAAAATTAGCGAATGGTCTTAACACAGAAGATAAATACAAAAAAGATAAAGGTATTCTGTTCATTACTAATTTTGACTTATCATTTGTTCATGAATATGGAAGATTAAAGAGAAAGAAAAAAGGTATTTTTAAAGCGCCAGTTAAAGATTTAACTAGCGTTAAAATAAAAGGTAAGCTGTTTAAAAAACTTTATATCGAATTTCCTTATGGTAGATATGAATTCACACTTCCTACAAATTCAATTTCGCGAGTATTAGATTATATTCTACTAGCCAGAAGTTTTGATGAAACTATTGTGTATGATAAAGTGGCAGCGAAAAAACTTTACGATATTGATGTCGATTTGAGCGATTTAACCAATTATATTGAGGAGACGATAAATTCTTTCTTTAGTATAAAATGCCAATATAATAATGTTAATTCAAATAATGTATTCGTTAATCTTCACAATGCTAACCCATTATTTAATCAAAATCTAAGGAATGTACCTAATCAAATTTCACTTCAAGCCCCATATAATCAAAATCAGCCTACTTACCAAAATAATTTTATTTATCCATTTAATAATTATCAAAATATGCCAAGAAATCCATTGCTTTATCAAAAAAATAAAGGATTTTCTAATCAAGGATTCGGCCAAATTCAAACTCCTGAAGAATTAAACCATTACAACAACACAGTAAGGCACTACCTACCGCCAAATTACAATCAAAATGAATTCTTCTTGCAAAATCTAACTGAGACCGGTAGGATACAGAATTACGATCCTATAAGGTCTAACAGCGGATTTAAAAACAATTTTTCTAATGCTGAAGAGAAAAACTTTTTAATGAGAAAATTAGAACAATTGCAAAGATACGGCGCCCCTTCTTCTAATCCATTGTATAGAAATAATTTTGACGAACGATCGTACGAACCTGCCTATTATCGATTGAATGAAAAAGTTAGACAAATGCCACAATATAACGAATACTCGAGGAATCATCTTTCAGAATTGTTTAATAATGACCATATGTCAAATCAACCGAATGATCTCCTAAGACCTAATTCAAAGAAAATGAATAAAACGAGACGTAAAAAAATGTTTGAATTGAAAAAAGAAAAATATAGTCTCGTAGAAACGTTAAAAACATTAGAATCAAAATTTGAATCTGGAAATATTTCTGAAATTGATTTCTTTAAAAATTTTAAGAAATTACAAAAGGATTTCTATACAATTGATAAAAGCATTGAATCGATCGACGAAGAGATGCAAGAAGAAGATTTTTTAAGAAGAAATGCCAAAAAATTCGATAGAAAAAGATATTTTACCTAAGAATTCCAATACTAATCAAAATTGATTGAAATTGGTAAAGAGAATAAGTTTAAAAAAATTAACTTTCTAATTCTTTCCTAAGTTTGTTGATTTCGTCTTCTAATTTTGCTTTCGTTTTTATTTCAGTTTCTTCTTCCATCTCGTCAAACTCGCTCAGATATTGTAAGTCGTCGGCAGGTACTTCTGGCATTTGGCCACCTTGTTCTAAAAGCATTTCGGTTTCTAGTTGGTTTAACTCATCAGTTACATCGATTGCTAAATCTATTTCGGGATCTCCGGCAAGAATATCGGCAGACTCCTCTATTTCTGCAACATATGCCTCAGAATCTTCGGCTATCTCTGCAATCTTAACAGGAGATGCCTTCGTTGCAATTACTTTTAATTCGTCCCTAATTCCCCCCATTAAATCGCCCGTCGTTGATATCATTTGGCCCTCCAAAATTGCTTCTAGCTGACGTTCTATTCTAGCTCGAATGTTGTTCGCCCGATCTACCTTCATCTGATATTGTTTGTGTTGAATTAAATAATTCTTAGCTCTAGTTCTTTCTCCTCTCTTTATTGCAATTTTGGCGTTTTTTCTAGCAATTTCTGCTCTTTTATTGAAAGTTTTATTTGATAACGCTATTTTTCTAATGTGTGATTTAGCTTTAATAACTAATTCGTCTTTTTCTTTAGCTTTCCGGGGAAAAAGTTTTTTTTTTAACGCCATTACTTCTATTCACTCCTTTTAGAGTAATTTTATTAGTATCTCTTTTATTATTAATATGATATTATTAACTTAAAAATTTGATAGAATTTAATTTAGTATAATGGTTCTTATCAATAAATCTTTTAGAGTCCAATAATAAATGAAAAAAATAATTTTAAATTTCGAAAAAAAGACCAACAATTTTAAAGATTTGGTGCAAGAAGCTTTTAACATGAATTTCCTCAATTTCTTGCTCTCTGAAGAAACTTATTCCGAATTAGAAGAAATTGAACGAATTAACACTTTTACCAAAAATATTGAAATTCCCGCTAAGAATCTAATTTTTGCCAATCTAGAACAACTAAAAAAACAAAAAGAGTTAGGAGTAAATTGTGGTTTTTTTATGGAATTAAAATTAAAAAACGATGAAAAAGCAGTAATAAAACTTTCTAAAACCAAAGAAGTTGATTTTATAATAGTATCAGCAAAAGATTGGAAAGTTATACCTTTTGAAAACCTTATAGCCGCAATGCATACTAACGATACGGATCTAATTGCTTTGGTTGAAGACATTGAAGAAGCTGAATTAATGTTAAAAACCTTAGAAACAGGGGTCGATGGAATCCTTATTACTCCAAAAAATGTCAATGATATCGTTCAATTAAAATCACTGATCCAGTCTGGGATTAAAATTGAATTAGCTAAAGCAAAGATAACTAAAATACAAAATATACCTGAGAGCGAGAGAGTTTGCGTAGATAGTACTTCTTTATTACAATCTGGTGAGGGATTTCTTGTTGGTTCAACGGCACGTGGTTTTGTACTTATACATTCTGAAACATTTGAAACAACTTTTGTGAATTCTAGACCATTTCGTGTCAACGCAGGCGATGTATCAGCGTATATCTTAGTTCCTAACGATGACCCTGAAAAGATCTATCAAACAAATTACTTAAGCGAACTAAAAGGTGGAAAGAGAGTCTTAGCTGTAAATTATAAAGGAGAAGCTCGAATTGTTTCTATTGGACGTGTAAAAATAGAGATTCGACCAATGTTGAGATTTGAATTGGAAGTTTCTGAAGGTAATAAAAAAATCCCCCTGAGTTGTATATGTCAAAATGCCGAGACAATTCGGTTAGTGGCTCCAGATGGTATAGCTAAACCTGTTGTTGCTATTAAAATTGGCGACGAGGTTTTAGTACATATTGGACCTGGAGCTACTCATTTTGGAACTGCCATAAAAGAATCAATTTTGGAGAAATAATTTTTTAATTAAATAAATTTATAATATCCTAATAAAATAAAACAAAAACCTTTTGATTAATATGACAATTTATTGGGCTCCAATGCTTCATGCCTACCAACCTCCATATCAGGATGTTGGCGTTTTGCGAAAAATTAATAAGGAGTGTTATAAACCTCTCTTTTCTATGTTAGAAGAGCACGAAAATATCAAAATCAGTCTAAACATAAATAGTAATCTTATTGAAATGTTCCATGAATTTGATTTAGAGGATACACTGGAGTTATTAAAAAATTTAGTTTCTGAAAACAAAATTGAAATTCTCGGAACCGCAAAATTTCATCCTATTCTTCCCTTAATACCAGAAAAAGAAGCTCAAAACCAAATTCGATTAAATGAGGCGATTAATAGGTTGGAATTCCAAAAATGGGAGAGAAAGGGTTTTTTTCCTCCCGAAATGTCTATTAACTCTAAAGTTGCTAAATTTCTTCAACAGTTAGGCTATAAATGGGTACTAATGAGCGGAATTGCTTGTCCAGTAAAATGGCCCTATGATTACATATATTGTTCTCCAAATGGATTACAGCTTTTTTTTAGAGACGATATTTTAAGTAACAAAATTTCGTTTAATAATATTAATGCAAAAGAATTCGTCAAAGATTTAAATGATATTTTTAAAGACAAAAAAGGAATTAAGGATAAAGACAAATATGTTATCACTGCGATGGATTCTGAGACATTTGGTCATCATATAAAGAAATATGAAAGAACTTTTTTGAGTAAAGTTTTTGAACTTATTAACTCTCAGAAAGAAATCAAGATTGTATTTATATCCGATTTAGATAGATATTTTCCGATTCATAAAGAAAAAATAATTCCACGAGATTCAAGTTGGAGCACAACTCATGAGGATATAAAGGCGCACATTCCGTTCCCATTATGGGATCATCCTGATAATAGCATCCATAAGTTATATTGGAAGATAATGAGAAGCTTAAATAATTTAATGACCTTGTTAGAAAACCTAGATTTAACTCAAGATTGGGAAGTAGAAAATTACTATAATACAGCTAGATGGTTTTATGATAAAGGAATTTGTTCAGATAGTACATGGTGGGCTAACCCTATTCGAGGGGCATGGAGTCCTAACTTGATTTATAAAGGAATTGAGTATCTTATGAGATCTGCTCTTAATGCTCAACTAGCATTAGTTCACGCTAATCAATCTGATTTAGGAGAAGGATATTTTGATTCGATATCACTTTATCATAATCTATTACTTATGGAAATTTACTCAATAACTAAAAAAAAAAAAAATCTTTAACTACTATAACTTCCCCGTTTGTTTACAATATTACTTTGATTGTTTCAAATAACAATAAACTATATAATTTTTAGTTTATATAATAAACTAATTGCGCTTTGGTAGAAATTAATGCCCTAATTTTTTGAGTATAATGTCAAAAGAAAATGAAAAACAGCAAATAGTAAAACATTGCGTGTACTGTGGGACCCGAATTGAAGAAAACAAAGTCTATTGCCCTAAATGTGGAAAACTCGTAGTAAAAATCGAGCCAAGCAAAGAAAAAAGTCGTCTTCAGAAAATAGGGGCAAAACCACCTCAAAAAAAAATTGTTTCAAGAAAATGTTCTGGTTGTGGTTCAATAATAACCTCTTCTGTATTAGAACAATGCCCTATATGTAATACTAAGCTAGAAAAGATACCACAACTTCAAGAAGCAAAATCAAGTGAAACACCTCTAATTAAAACAGGCTATGTCTTTACGAATAAAAAGTTAGTGCCAGAACAAAAATTTATAATAAAAAAAGATACTTGGAATTTTAGAGAGGGTATTAGCGTTTTTGGTAACTCCCTTATGGCATATATCATCATTCGATTGCTAATTACTATGTTATTAGCTTTCCCATTAGACGCCTCTGATCCAATTGATTTAAATATTACAACAATACTATTAAGTCAAATTCCTGACATAGTATTCGGGGTGTATCCCTTATGGTACATTTATTCAAAAAAACATAATTTTCAAAAATTAAGGTTAAATTTTAAAGCAAAACCATTTTTAATTGCGCTATTAATTGGCATAATCGGCAGTATAGGATTAGTAATTATTGATAATTTCTCTTCAGTATTAATACGTTTTATGTACGACTCCGGAATAAATTTTTTTGATATTTTTTCTTATTTAGATGAGCAATCTCTGGTACTTCAAAACGCAGATTTAATCTGGGTAATCTTGCTTATGGTTATTTTATCTTTATCTGCAATTTCAACAGAATTAGTATTTAGAGGAGTATTACATAATACTCTAACAGAACGTTTTGAGAACGATTTACTAGGGAGGTCTTCAGTAATTTTAATAATCGCGCTAATATACTCAGTTCTTTTTCTATTTTTTACTTTACCAATAGGAATATATTTCTTTTTAGTGAATCTCATGGTTTTTATTTTTTTAGGTATACTATATGAAGTTAATAAAAATATTCTCACCACGATATGCGCCAGCATCATCTACAATATTGCTCTTATTATCTTGATCGTGTATTTTTAATTTTAAGATCACTTTTCATTATCCTTTAATATAAAATTTTATAATAAGAAAAATCACATATCTCTAGTGGTATTATTAGTAACTTTTATTCTTTTAAATACGATAAGATCTAAACAACTTGGAGAAAGAGAGATTGGGTAAAAGGTATTACACAAATAAAGGAAGCAAGGACAATATAATTTTGTCAATCGCCGGTCCTCACGGAATCGGTAAAACGACTATTTTTAATCTTTTAAAAAAAAGTTTGGGAACCAATAACAAATTTAAATTTTTTCCAGAAAGATACATAAAAATCCCTCCTTTTCCATTTGGTTCTTGCGACAAACAAATTGGTTTCCGCAGCGAAATTCATTTTCTTCAACAGTTAATAAAGAGAAATAAAAATATCACGAATTTTGATAACCAATATAATGGTAGAGTAATCATTTTAGATAGAACACCTATCTGTGTTTTAGTTTATTCAAAAAGCCTTTATCTTAAGGAAAAGGATTATAACCTTATCCTTGATATGTATAAATCAGTTAAATGGAAAGAAGATTACATCGTATATCTTACAGCTCAATCGGATACGATATTAAAAAGAATTATTCAAAGAGGCTCTATTGATAAAACCAGAAAAGAGTGGAATGAAAGCGACAAAGAGTATTTGTTAAAAATTCTTTCCTATTACAATCAATTTCTATTATCCAAAACTCAAACTAAAAAAATATTCATAATCGATACAGATAAATTGACCACAGAAGAGGTTGTAGAAGAAATTAAAAAAATAATAGCCAATTTATCTGGTTATTCGTTCAATAAACTTATTAACTCTCCCTCTACGCAAAATTCTACGCAAAAGAATTTAAATGATTTTATGTAATCAATTATAATAAAATATATTAGTATAGATTTTATGATATAAATTAAGAGAATATAATATTATTGATTTTTAATTAACTTTAACTAATAAAGCAGTTTGATTTAAAATGTCGTCCCTTGTGCAAGGTATTCGCGAAAATATGATGAAAATTTTGAGGATCGAGGAAGATAAAACCGATTTAGAAAATTTAGCTGTTTTATCTAGAGTTGGTATGAAAGTAGCTTCTTCTACTTCTTATGAACTTGATGCAGATGCAACTTCCGCATCGAGTACTGCATTGATAGATTTGGGGTTGAGGTTAAGTGAAGCAACAGCTCATGGCGCTTTAACAGAAATTATTCTTCATAATACCTCTGGGTATAGTATCATTTTAGCAATTAACGACGAATATCTTGTATTTGGTGGTTTAAAAAATGTATACCGAATAGGTTATTACCTTGGTTATTTACGCGAATTAGCATTAAAGTTGAATATATTAATCTCAGGGGAAGAAATAACTGAAATGACTCTTTCTTTAGAGGAATCCGAAAGAGCTAAACTAAGGGAAGAGCAAGAAAAAGAGGAAGTAGTTGCAATAGTTAAACCTAGTGTCGAAGAAGATAAGGCGGCATTAGACGGCTTATTAGGGTTTTTAGACAATTGGGAGAAAGAAGGGGGCGATATTGAGGGCGTTGAAGCTAAAAATGAAAATAACATTGTTTCGATCCCATCATCTCTTGGCTTAGAATATGAAAGGCAATTAGAACACGCCACTGAGGGCATGGAAACTCATGTGCCGATTTCTCCAACGACTCAAAGCTTTGAACCACAATTTAAAGTTTATGACGACGAAATTCCCCCAGTACCCCTTGAAGATTATACTCCGATGGAAATCGAAGAGGATCCCAGTTATCAAGAACCTCAAATCGTACGGGAACAGCCTTTACAGGATGGCTTGCTTTCACTCGAAGATCTTCCTACACCCGATTTTAATTCTGAATTTGTAGAAGGTGCTTCAGAGTATGATACTGAATTTGTGTTAGAAAAAGAGTCAGCAACCTTTGAAAATGTTTTAAAAGACCTCGGATGGGACGAAGAAGAAGATTAATTAATTTGAAAATCTATTCTTCTTCATATATCTAATAAACCTAAATTTTTCTTGAATAAGTTTCTTTATCTTCCCTATACTTTAGGATGAAAAACTATTAGAGTTAAGTAAAATAAAAAAATAAAAAAATATTTATTATTAGTTCCTTTACTCCTCAAAATCAAGTTTTATAAATTTTCTTGAAAAGAAATAAGCACCTATCAATATTAATGAACATATTGGTCCGAATACTAATAAACCTAATGAAAATGGATCTCCAGTTCCTACTACTATATCGGGTAATGCCACAATCATCCCCATAATGATTAGTCCAAAAAATTGGAAGATATTTAAAACAATACTGGGAAAACCTGTATAAATACCTGCTTTTAATTCTCCTGTTGATTTTTCATCATCTTCAGCGATATCTGCATACATTATGCTAGGAAATAAGAACCACCCGCCCATGCATGCGGTTATTCCAAGGATAAATATTATACCAAATATAAAAGTTGATTCCATTGGTAATAATCCAAATAAAGAAAATGGAAGAAAAATTATTGCTGTAAGAAAAATATATAAAAGTCTACGTTTTCGCCCTAATTTTTCTATCAATTTCCTCCATATTACTAAGAAAATCAGAATACCAAGCATAAAAACTATTGAAGCAATGAGATTAGACGTACTATCAAACTGCAGAACCTCCGAAATATAGACTAATATTAATGAACCAATCATTATCCAAGCTATACTAGCAATACCTTGCATGACTGTAACCAATAAAAAATTCTTATTTTTTAGGATCGTCTTCAAGTTATCAATCATATTAGAATCAATCTTAAAGTGTGGTTCTTTAGGCATCAATATTGTTATTAAATAAAATAATATCAATGGAATAATAGCAAATATTACTACACTATATAAAAATACCGGTGGAATAATATCTGATGCTTGTATTTCCTCATTAAAATCTGTTAAAACTACCATTGCAAAAACTGTCATTATTGCAGTTCCAATAAAACCAAAAAGATTCTGAAACTGAGATACTTTAGGACGCTCATCAATAGTAAATTGTTCAGCCATCCAAGCGTTATATGGAGTAGTAACGCCATAACTAATATTAAACATTATATTCCATATTAAAAGCCATATAAAAACGGATGAAACATCAGTAATGTCTATAAAAAAGCTTGGTAATAGCAAGAATATGAAAGTTATGGCAAGAAACAGACTTAAGGTTACTAAATACGGCTTTCTTCGACCCCATCGAGTATATTTAGCATCACTAATCCATCCAAAAAAGAATTGAGAGGCAGCAATAGTTAGCTTTCCTATACCTAAAGCAACCCCTACTGAGAATGAGTCCAAACCATATCCTAGGTAATAAAGAGAAAATAAAGCGAAATCTACAAATCCCATTAAAATAGAAGTACCTAACTTTGGAACTCCAAAAAGCAAAACTTTACTACTTTTACTTTTACTTCTTTGTATAATTTCATTTTGATTCATGATGATTTCACTACTTATTTATTTAAGTTTCTTAATTTGTATTTTTAATTTAATAATTAAATAAGATAAACATCTATTTTAATGTATATAAAATTCCTTTATAACATTCTAATTAAAAAGTCAGAGCAATATAATTCTATAATAAAATCATCTTTTTTTTTAATTTTTTTAATAGTTATTTTAGTTAATTGAGCAAGATCATTAAAAACAAAAGCAATACCTAATTATTTTACTATAGTATGGATATTTTTGACAAAGTTTTTGAGATTTACCAAGAATATTACATTTGCCCACATTGTTTAGGCAGAATGTTCTCCTTGTTAGGGACTGATACAACCAATTACGATAGAGGTATATCTCTCTTGCTGGCAATTACTATGGAGAATTTCACTCGAAGATCTTCCTACACCCGATTTTAATTCTGAATTTGTAGAAGGTGCTTCAGAGTATGATACTGAATTTGTGTTAGAGAAAGAGTCGGCAACCTTTGAAAGTGTTTTAAAAGATCTCGGATGGGACGAAGAAGAAGATTAATTAATTTGAAAATCTATTCATGTATCAAAAGAATCCAACTTTTTCTAAATAATGATTTTTCTTCAGTTAAATTGATAATAAATATTAAATACATTCTTCTCTAATCTATAAATGTTATTAATTTAATAATAAAAGCAAATTAAAAAATAAAATTTGAATCGTTATGAGTGATACAGAATTAGAAAGAACTGAAACTACAAAGGGAAAGAAAATTATATTCGGATTTCCAAGGTTAGGTACATCATTAGTATTAGGAATCGAAGGATTTGCTGTATTTACGCTCTATTACCTAGGATATGGTTTGAACTCATTTTTAGTAGGGCTTGCTTTATTTATGGGTTATTTGAGTATTGCTGCGGGACAATTTTTATTAGGATGGCTTAGTGACGTCAAATATACTAAATTAGGAAGAAGAAAACCATACTTAATAATATTTGGACCTTTATTAGGAATATCATTTATATTTCTGTTGTTACCAGCATTAGTTTTGCCAGATATGACCGATAAAAATAGTTTATTTATATGGTTATTAATTTGGGATGTAATTTTTAGATTTAGCTATTCTGTAACAACGCCTTATCAAGCATGGATGGCAGAAGTATTTCCTGCTTCTGAGCGCCCAAATGTGTCTCAAGTCCAAAATACCTTCAATTTTATAGGAAATGGGTTAATGGCAATCATCACTTTACTTGTTTTTACAGGTGTGTTTGAAAAGGTAGCAGCTGATCCTAATGTTATTCCTCCTGAATTTCTATCGATTGTAGTCGCATTTGGCCTTATTGCTTCAATACTTTTTATTCTAATTGTATTAATAATGCCAACAGAACCAAATTATAAAATGGAATCTAGTCTATGGGATAATTTAAAAACAATAGTTAAAAATAAAAATTTTATGAAAATTGTTCTCATGCAAGGAATTTCAGGCTTTGGATGGTCAATAACAGTTGCAGTGATGTTAACTTATACTGAAGCTGTATTATCATTAGGTGGCACAGACTATATCATTGTCGCACTTATATTTCTTCTAAGCATCTTTGTATTTTTATTCTTATGGAGAAAACAGATAGAGAGAATAGGGAAAAAGAAAACACTTTTATTAATCTTTTTAATTGCAGTAGTTTTTCTACCAATAACATTACTAGGTTTAATTGAGGCAATTCCCAATTTAATACTTGGAGTATTCTTTATAACAGGAGTTGGGTTAATTTTAGGCGGGTGGTTCTTATTTCCATATATTATGTATGCAGACATTGCCGAAGATGACGAAAAATCTACTGGAGAATTAAAAGCAGGTATTTATACAGGTTTTCCGAGTATAATACTAAACATTTTCCAAGGAATTGGTGTTTTCTTGCTTGGTCTTATGTTAGGATTGCCTGATGTTACGGTAGGAACCTCAACTTTTTCAATGGGGTTGGTCATTTGGGGTCCAATATGTTCTCTCATCTTACTGGTTTCTTATTTCTACACAAGAAAATTTGTCGAACTAGATTTCGAATGGGAAAAATAAAAATCCTTTTTTTTTATGAGGTTGCAAGTTAATCTTTGTCATCGACAAAAACAACCTCTCCTTTTTTTTGTACATTTTGATGATAGTCGTTTTCTGAAGCAATTGTAAGTCCCTTATATTCCCTACTCCTGGTGCGCCTCGTCGCAGTTGATTTTTTTATGCTCTCAGATAATTCTGCTCTTAATTGCTTGATGAGCTCCTCGGAATATTCTTTCACAATATCAGATCTTAATTCTTCGGTGGTACAGTGCTTTATACGCAGGTAGTCCTCACCTCGTGTCGCAACCATGTGAGCCACATTAGCTTTCGCAACTCTATTGAACAATGCTTGCTTTTCCTTCCCAAAACCTTGCTCAAGTTTCATGTTTGTTTTTATAATTTCTGGAAAACCATAATACTGAAACAATCCGGGCAAATAGGACGCCCACAAGCGGCACCATTCACCCATGATCTCTATAGCGGTTCTTTTTTTACTAGGCAAGAATGACTTGCAATCCTCTAATTGCAGTGTAGAATCCATCAACTTGGCATCACGGAGTATTTGGGAATATATATCGCCAAGGCTTGCTTTCTTCACCGTTTTAGAAGTTTTATTATCACCAAACACACCCCGTATTTGTTGAAAGTTACGAAATAAGGGGAGCGAATGCTTATAATTTTCCTTTACTTCGTGCAATGCAATTTTTAGAACGGCTGCGGTTCTCACGGCTATTTTCGTGAATCGAAAGGTCGGGTCTAAATCTTTTATAGTCTGCTCCATGTCTTCAACATACCCTTCTAATGTCTCGTAAAGCCACATCCCTCGCAATTCCTTAAATGTTTTATTACGGACCTTTATCATGGCTTGAAAGTCCTTATCAACGCTCTCAAACACCTTTCGAACGGATATTTTTCCAACATTTTCAAAGTAGACCTTAGTGCTTTTAGATGCTGAATGGATGTATAAACCGTTAATGACCTTTCTAAGGGCTAAATACACGGTGCTATCCAGAGCGACCAAGTGGTTCCACGTATTTCTCAAGAAATGATATTGACAGTATTGATGCGGAATTTCAAGATAAAAAGTATCATGGCATTTAGTAATCACGTTTTGCTTATCGCTGACCCAGCCGATGATCTTAACCCCGTAAAGCTTGAGGATTTCTTCAATAGTATTATATAAGACTTCATGATTGAACGAATCAAACTTGCGGGTGGCTAAGATTCGATTACTAATCAGGTCCATGAAACACCAAATCGATGGAGCGTCTCTGCCAGGATCTTGGCCGTCTAGTCCAAGTAAGATATAGCCCTGCTCTTGAATGATTTCTAACGTCTTCTCATCTATCTTTAATGATTTTAATTGTAAAATATCATCACACATTCGAGCAATCGTAGCGCTTGAAATGTCTAATTGATAGCTCGTGATCAATCGGTGGTGAATTTGGTCTGGTTTCTGATTAAAGAGTAAAAACTCATCTGCAACTAATCTAAAAACATCCGCTCCAAAGTATCCATCACCATAATCAAATCTAGGGCTTGGATTAAATGCTTTCTTGCTCATTTCACAGACTTCATCCGAACAAGCGTAATAATTCATGACTTGATAGATATCGCCTTCTAGGGTGTGGACAAGCTTGCCTCCATCAGGATACTTGAACTTTACTTTACTTCCACAGACGATACAAGCCTTATTTAACTCTTTTGGATATGAAATCCTCACGGTTTCATGGTTTTCTGAATAAGTTTTGCGATTCATTATAATATAAAGGGTCATGCTTCTATTTCAACTTTTTGTTAGTTTTGTCGCCAACCTTAAGCTCACATGAAGGGAACTAAGATTAACTTGCAACCTTATATTTTTTTTTTTTTTATGAAATGAAAGATCATTAAAAACAAAAACAATACCTAATTATTTTAATAGAGTATGGATATTTTTGACAAAGTTTTAGAGATTTACCAACAATATTACATTTGCCCACATTGTTTAGGTAGAATGTTCTCCTTGTTAGGAACTGATACAACCAATTACGATAGAGGTATATCTCTCTTGCTGGCAATTACTATGGAAAATCACAGAACATATTTAGCCCGAGACGAAGACCACGCGAGTGCTATCGTTAAATTAAGAACGCTAGCAGAAAAAGCGTTATACACGCCCGCTCAAAGCGTTTTAAAGAAAGAAGGTTTTGAATATAACAAGGTTAGTATAGTTGAAAAATGTTATTTGTGTGAAGATATTTTTACCCAAATCCATAAATATGCCAAAAAAGCAGAAGAAAAACTCCAAAATATTGAGTTCAAAAACTTTCTTGTAGGAACTACCGTTAACTCTCAAATTGTCAACAGAGAAGATAACTTTAAAGCTCAATTCACTTTACTAAATTCTGAGTCGTTTAAAAGTCATTTTAACCGAGAAGTTGGAAAATGTCTATCAATAATTATAGAAAAACCCGTAGAATTTGCCAAACCTGATATAACGGTTGTTTACTCGTTAAATCTTGACTCATTTGAAATTAATTTGCTCATAAGATCAATTTTTATCTATGGACGATATAATAAGTTTCTTAGAGGGATTCCACAAACTCATTGGGGCTGTAGGACATGTAGAGGAAAAGGCTGTGAAGAGTGCAATTTTTCTGGAAAGCAATATAAAACTAGTGTAGAAGAAATTATTAACCCAGAATTCGTTAATGAAGCAAAAGCAGAAGGCTCAAAGTTCCACGGGGCTGGGAGAGAGGATATTGATGTGAGGATGTTAGGGGAAGGTAGACCCTACATTTTAGAACTAATAAAACCTAAAATAAGATTTTTAGAGCTAGAAAAAATACAAAAAAAAGTTAACAAAAGAAACAAAAGAAAAGTTAGAATTAACGAGTTAAAGTATAGTAATAAAGAACAAGTTAAATCTCTAAAGCTAGACGCTGAAAACACCAGAAAGGTGTATAGAGCCTTGACTTACTCTAATGAGAAAGTAACAAAAGAAAATTTTGGAGATTTATTAAAAAAATTAAAAGATACGCTTGAAAACAAAAAAATACATCAAAGAACACCTGTCAGAGTGTCTCATCGTCGTGCAGATAAAATTAGAAAAAAAAAAATCTATCTATTAGAAGGAAAATTCGTTAAACCGGGCGTATTTGAATTTCTCATTGAAACTCAGGGAGGAACTTACATTAAAGAACTCATAAGCGGCGATAATGGACGAACAACGCCATCAATTACGGAAATATTTGGTTTTTCAATTGTTTGTAAGAAATTAGATGTTCTAAAAATATGTTAGTTAACTTGTTAAAGTTGTTAAATCAAAAAATAAATAAATTATGTTTCATATTTTGTCTAAAATACTTGATTTTATAATAAAAAATAATTCAATATAGCGAAGGGAGTCAATTTGACTTTACATAAAGGTTATAGAAATAAATCGCGTCAAAGACATAGGAAAAATGTACGAGATAGAGGTTTGGGTTCTATAGAAAAATACTTAATCGATTATGAAATCAACGATAAAGTGGATGTTATTACCGACCCATCGCAACATAAGAGAGGATTTCCCCACAGGAGATATCATGGGTTAACTGGCACGGTTATCGGTAAAAGAGGGCGCTGCTACGAAGTTCAGGTCAAAATAGGAAATAATAAGAAAATGTTAATAATTGGAAAGGAACATTTACGAACTAATAGGGGAACTGCAAAATAATTTATAATATTAGCTAAAAAATCAGTGATTTGTATGTCTGGACGTAAAATAAGTGAAAAAACTATTTCTATACCCGAAGTAAAAAAAATGATGGAAATAGTTAAGCAAAGAAAAGAAAAAATTGACCCTGAAGAGGGACTTACTCATTTTCAAGAAATTACATATAATTATGTAAATAAATTTGCTAAAATGAGCGAGAAAGATGCAATTAAAATTCAAAAATTTTTAATAGACAAATATGAAATCGAAGAAATTTACGCAATAAATGTCGTAAACATTGATCCTCATACCATCCAAGAGCTTAGAATGATTTTAGAGAAAAGTTTCATTGGAAAAACATTAAATGAAGAAAATTTGCAAGAGCTTCTCGCTCAAATAGAAGAACTAAAAACTTCTTAAACGGATTCTTACTATATATCTTTAAAAAGTAAGTTAAACAACGAAGAATTTATAAATTCTAATTGTTTTAATTTTTATTGAGCAATCCTTATTAAAAAAGGAATATTCAAAATTTAAATAATTATGCATATCGGGAAAGTAAACAATAAGATAATTGGTAGGTATGGAAAGGAATCGAGATCGATACAGAAGGCCTCCTCGCAGACCCAAGTATCAAAGAAGAGAGCCAAGGAAAAAGAAACAATTTATCAAAAAATTTCGAGAACTAGTAATACTAGATATATTATTGCACGGTCATCCAGAAGAAGATAAACCTAGTTGGAGTAAAACACCAATTGCTCAAGTTCTTACTTTTCCGGACTTTGTCCTTTATGAAGTTAAATGTAATAGAGACTCTGAGATTAAAATTCAAGAAAAAAATACTTATGAAGTGTTTTTGATACAAAACAAACTTAAAGAAGTTTTGAAGAAAATTGATTATAAAGATTTAACAAACACTTCAAAAGCTCTAATTCAACCTATTCTTGAAAAAGAAATATTAAATTACGAAGAAGAATTCCTAAATTTCTTTAATAACTCTACATCAATAACTCCAAGAATGCACTCTCTTAAGTTATTACCTGGCATCGGTCAAAAGCACATGTGGGAAATAATAGAGGCAAGAAATAGACAAAAATTCACAACCTTTCAAGATATAACTGACCGGACAAGTTTATCTCACCCCACAAAGCAGCTTGCTCAAAGAATAATCAAAGAATTGCAACGTGAGGGAATAAAATATTACTTATTTTCGAAGACACGCAGATACGAATGAATAACATGAATAAAAGAGAAACTCAACTTATTTTAAATGAATTAGGAATAATACCTAATAAAAGACTAGGCCAGAACTTTCTGTTTGACAAAACTATTGTAAAAAAAATAATATTAGAATCGCAAATTTCAGAAGACGAAGTAATATTAGAGATTGGCCCGGGTTTAGGCGCACTAACAGAAGAACTATTGAAGTTTTCTAAAAAAGTCTACGCTTATGAAATAGATTTTAAATTATTTCAATATCTTAAAGACAAATTTTCTCAAATTGAAAATATTGAGGTCATAAATGAGGATATATTAAAAGCAAATATTCCCCCACATAATATCATAGTCTCAAACATCCCTTATTCCATTACTGGACCTATTTTTGAAAAAGTTTTTTATAACGAAAAACCTCCTCGAGGGATTTTAATAATTGAAAATAGTATTGCAGAAAGAATATTTATACAAAATAAATACAAGGATTTCTCACGAATAACGGTTAGTTTCAACGCTTTCATGATACCTGTAAAAAAATATAATATCTCTCGATTAAAGTTTTTTCCAGCTCCAAGGATTGATTTATCTTTAATAATTGTTAAACCTAGAGAAAATCTTAACCCCTTTTTATTATCTGACAAGAATAGGGCGTTTTTTTTAAGGTTTATCGCTGGAATAATGCCTTACAAGAATAAAAACATTGTAAATGCAATAAGTTTGTTTCTAAAGAATGAGAAGGTAATAAATTTTCCAAAACCAAAAATTCTTCAGTATTTAAAAAATCAAAATATAAATAATGAGAAAGTAACAAAATTTAAAGTCGACGAACTCGTGAAATTAAGCAAGTTAATCTTTGAATTAATATATGAATCCCCTTCAATTTAGATGGTGAGAACAATATACTCTTTTCCTGAACCAAAGATCAATAATGTTTTTAACGATGTATATTCGCCTTCTGAAGATAGTTACTTAATTATGGACTATTTTAGTGAAAATATCGATGAAAATTATTTTGATGGGTTTGAATTAGCTAAAATTAGAAACATCTTGGATATGGGCACTGGAACTGGAATAATCGCAATATTTTTACAGTTAATTAAAATTATTGTTCCAAAATTTTCACCTCAAATTTACGCTTCAGATATACTTGAAAATGCAATTAAATGCGCAATTTCAAACGAAAACGCTAATAATTTAGAAAATAAAATAGAATTTATCCAGTCGGATCTGTTTAAAACGTTTCCCTCTATTCTTCAGAACTCGTTTAACATTTTAATTTTTAATCCACCCTACTTGCCTTCTATTAAGATTAAAAATGAAGATGGGGTTAAGAAAAACACCGATTATTGTTGGAATGGTGGAAAAGAGGGCTTTGAGGTATTCCTTGAATTTATTCGAGATGTCAAATCTTTTATTGATCCAAATCAAAAGTTTTACATTTATTATATCAGTTCAAGCACAACCAATTTAAAAAAATTGAACGATAATTTAAATATACAAGGCTTTAAGAACACAATTTTAAGGAAAAAGCATGTTTTTTTCGAAGATATTATTTTGAATCGTTTGGAAAAAAGATATGATTAAAATGGCCTTCTAGTTCTACGTTTTTCTAATAATGAGACTCCATAGCTATTTAAAGTTCTTGATAAATTATTAAATAATAAATTAACCTCGGCAGGTTTAAAAACAGCTCTTCTATGAGCTTCAATTTGAGGAATAGGTAAACCATAGTATTCATTTAAGCTAGAGATAGGCAAGAGGATAGACGATATCAAATCGGCTTTTTCTGAAGCATCTTTTAAAGAGTGTTTCTCGTCCATAAAAAACTCAATTCTACATGGAGTATCATGAAGCGTGGTTTTAAGGTAAAACGCATAAAAACTAAAGGGAAAATAATATGGTATTTCTTTCTTTATACCGGTATCCCTAATTTTGTCAAGTTCCTTTTTACAATTGAAGATACAGCTTCTTTCTGATTTCTTTAAAACTCTATTGAATAAATCTAAATCGGAAAAATAGTCTACTATTTGGCGATAATTGATTTTTATAAAATCTGTTAATTTCGTAGTGCTTGGCTTCAACATCTGAATGGAATTCCTTATTAAATGGGTTAGTGCTGAAGTTCGCGTATCTTTTATTGAGCCTATTAATATTATTCCCTTTTCAATACAATTAGAATATAATGTTTGATATTCTTTCAATAATTTATCATATTTTATAGAAATCTCAAGATCTTTGGAAAAGATTAAATTTATAGGCATAATAACGATTGAGCCATCTATAATAATTAAATCTATTGAGTTATTTTTTTCAATTAAATTATTTAAGAGTTTAATTTCCATAAAGGTCATATCCATAGAAACCTTAGTTTCCACAGCATTCTCTTCACAGTTTATGTAATTTGCTTTTACCATGTAATTATTAAACCCTGTTATGTCTGGAAAATAATCTATTTTAGAAATATGATTTTTATAGAAATAATAATTCACAGCTATGGCTTTCAAAAAGGAAAAATCTACATTCATGAACTTTTTTACTACAGAACTTCCATCGACGCTAACAACATTTAAACCTCTTATGTTTGAAGATGATATTTGCTTTTTAACTAGATTTTCTTTAATATTGTAATTAGGGTATTTTATAAATTCTGAAAAATCTAAATTCTCACGATTATCAAGTAAACTTTTAGTAAATTTATTTTTTAAACGTTCAATTTCTAAGTATTCTTGAGCGATTATTTTTAAATCTATCAATAATAATTGTTCTTTTGTTAAACCTGATTCATTAGAACGAGTGGTATTTTTGATATATTGATTGGATTTGGTAACATTTGAATTTGAAAAATTATCTCTAATAGTCATCTAAATTTATAATGAAGAGAGTTAATATTAATAACGATGAGAGATTAAATTTTATAATTTTTTTCCAATTCGAATCATTAGAACTCTTTAATAAAAATGGCTATTAATTTAGGAAGAGATCCATCGTTACTAATCGTTATTACATTTTTCGAGATTTTCTTAATCCTTATACCTGCTTTAATTGCTTCAAAAATAGAAAAAAGACCAATTATCGAAGAATTTAGAGAAATGGGTTTTCAAAAGAAACCAAATAGTTTAAAAAATTTTTCCCTAAAAATTTTCCTTGGATTACTAATTGGAACCTTATTTTATTTCTTTAGTAGTTTTGTTTTATCTTTTTTTACAAATTTTATAGTGCAAACTTTGTTTGGAACGCAATTTGTTGAGCAGGGGGTAGAAAATGCGATCATTACAGCGCCTTTTAATCCCACAATTACCCAATTGATAATTATTATAACGATTCAAATAATTATTGTTGGTCCGTGTGAAGAAGGCTTTTTCAGAGGTTTTATTATAAAAAAAAGCCAGAAGAAAATGAAGCTAATATATTCAGTTATATTATCCACATTCATTTTCACAATTTATCATGTTCCTCCTTTCCTTGTCCCAGTATCAACAATTATTACTTTTTTCGGATATTTCTTCACGCTTGGAACTTTATTGGCTCTAACTTTCATATTTTTTAAGAATTCTTTACTCCCGAGCTCTATCGCTCATTCTATATTTAACATACTAATTCTAATATTATGAGTTTATGTATAATTATGATAAAATGTTTAAAAGTATTGAAAAATAAATAAAAAACATACATTTAAAAAATCTTGCAAAGATAAATATAATTAGTTCAATCGAAAACAATATTAATTAAATTTAAGGATCAATAAAACATAAAATTAAAAATAATTACAAGTCGCTTATACGGGTTGAGGAAATTGACGGACTATGATTATACTTGGAAGATAATGATGTTAGGTGATGCAGCTGTTGGCAAAACCTCACTCACTATCAGATATATCTCTGGATTCTTCCTTTCTGACTTAAAACTAACCATTGGAGTAGATTTTTATTCCAAAACTACCAACCATAAAGGAAAAAAAGTCAAATTACAAATATGGGATTTTGGTGGCGAGGAACGGTTTAGGTTTCTACTCCATCAATACTGTAAGGGTGCAAATGCAGCATTCTTTTTATACGATATAACTAATCGTCTTTCGTTAGATCACTTGCCAGACTGGACTCAGATCATTCGAGAACATGCAGGAGACATTCCCATTATGTTAATTGGTTCGAAGCTTGATTTAGAGGAATTTAGAGCTGTTCCAAGAGAAGAAGGGATATTAGCGGCCAAGAAGTATAATTTATCGACATTTATAGAACTATCCTCCAAAACGGGGGAAAATGTTGAGAACGCGTTTGATGGTATAACAGATACTCTTTTTGAAAAATATAAACCAAATGTTTGAGCTTGCGTATTTATTTTTTTATAACGCCTATATAAAAAAATATAGACAAATAAAGATAAATAAGAAATAATTTAGAGAGTTAATATTTAATTTCTTGAGTTTATAAGTTATCATTCATTCAAAACTTTTTCGCTCTCTAACTTTAAAAGATGACGTTCTCTTAGGGTGCTATAAAAAAGTTAGTGACCATAAAAAATTTAGATTAAAGGAATTCATCAAGTTTTAAAAATTTAGACAAATTCAGAGCTTCTTTTGAGATTTCAACCATTTTTTTAATACTTTTTGTAGTACCCTCATATTTTATTATAGCTAATTCGATTTCTGAGAGAGTCTCTACAATCTTAGGAAGGCTCATTTCTTTATATTTACGCCGAACTTCTCGTGTTAAGAGAGTTAAGAGCAAAAGACCGAGAACACAAGTGAAGGAATGACCCCGAATGCTATCGTCCGTGTGACAGTATAGGGGTCTAATCGAGAGCATTGTAGGTGCTTTAATATAGGAAAATGCGCGCTCCACCGTGTATTGTTGCCTGTATAACCATGCTACTTCAAGAGGCTTCATGGTCGGATGGTTAGTAAGAATAAAAGTCTTACCAAGCGTATCTAAATGAGCACCCAATGCATCTTTATCGATTTCAACGGAATATTTAACTTTTGCGTATTCCCCTGAAACCGAATACGTAATCCAATTGAAATATGCCTTAGTTTTTATGATGTCACGAATTTTTTTCTCGACATTTTTAGGCTTCCTCCATTTATTTACGTTTAACCTGTCCTTAAACCATTCATTCACGTCTACCAGTCGTTTTTCAAGCTTTTTCTTAAGATTGTTTTCCTGCCACTCTCTCTGATTCGGATTGTATACCGCAAAAAGTCTATGATTTTCCCCGTATTTTTTATGTTCAAATTCAAGCGCACCGACCTTCTTTCCGTTAGGGAGCGTTTCAAGGGTAAACTTACCTGCCGGCAACTTGAGAAGGTTTTTTTGCGTACTGGGACGGATTGAACAAATAAAACGAATGCCCGAATCATTAATCTGTTCAAATGCTTTTGGAGAGATATTTCCCTTGTCAAATACCAAACATAATTCTTCGTTCTTTACACCAATATCCTTTAGTCGTTTAAAGATACGCTTTAGTTCGTCCCGAAAAAGCGGAGCGTCCTGAACGTTTCCGGGATATACCTCATGCATTATGGGAAGTCCGCCATCTTGAGTACAGAAAAGGGTTAACCCAACAAGGTTAAGTGTAAATCGCCCATCCTTAGAGCGTCCGTGGTTAGGAAGCTCCATATCGAGTTTGGGATTGATGTAAGTGAAAAAATTGGTAGGATCGTAGAATAAAGACTTCATTTCCACACCGAATTTCGTTATGAGTTTTTCGTGAATGCGGGTTTCTATCTTATCAATAACTTCCGGAGTTAAATATTTGAAATGGTTAGTGTACGCCATTGAATCCAAATACGTTTCAATCGGGGGAAATTCATCAAAAAGTGCGGTATGTTCAAACCACCTGCGGATTTTTGCCTTAGAAGTAGGCTTCACGCAGCGGTTTAGCGCCGCCAATACGATATAATGTCCTAATGATAATCCTTGAGCTCGTTTATTCGAGCAATCGTTGATTATTTCGATGAGATCGAGTTTTTTTATGAGTTTCATTAGAGCAAGTGGGAGCCCAAAGTCGAGAGTTGTAATAGTATATTCGGGTCTTGTCAAGGGTTTAAAGAATTCTTTTATCTTGTCTTCAGGACCAAGATATTTTTGCCATAGCCTTTTAGATTTTCCGTTGATCCAGGCTCTTTCCTCAAGATAAAGGTATGTATTACCTTTCACAATCTTTTTTACTAAAAACACCATCTATATAATATTGGGGCACAGAAATATTTAAATATAGCGGTAAAATATTTTTATATCTTAAAATTATCTTATATCAATAAACGCTGGTTGGTGACCATGATAACAAAATAAACCATATCGTCATTTAACATATGAATAAGGTGAAATTTTAATTTGGGTGGTATGCAGATCTTAAAAAAGTATTCCCGAAAAATAAAAAGATTTGTCGGTAATAAATATTGAATAAATTTAAGAAAAAATTTTAAAAAAAGAATAACTTATAAACTCAAGAATTTATATTTTATTAAAATAAATAGAATTTTTCAGGAATGATACAAATTAAATTGATTTGTGCCAAATTTGCATTTTATCTGCCCCCCTATTACTCCACGCAAAATAGGGTATTGCTATGAATATCTCGTTGTTTGAATTTTTTCCTGTAATGATATTAATTCCTCCTAACAGTTCTGGTTTAAATTTAACAATAAATTCTTGATTTCTTGGGATAATAGTCTTAAAAATATCGAACTTTTTATTATCTTTCTGTTCTAGACAATAGATTAAAGGGCCGTAAGAAATTGCCGCTCGACCTCTATTATCCTTGATTCTTGGGTCACTTTCAATTAAATTTGGTTTCATTTTAAAAGTAAGCAGGATAATATCGTTATCTAACCAATTTCTTAATATTTCCACATATTTTCCTTTAGAGAGCCCATTAGAATGTTTTATACCATTAACTTTTAGCTCAGCGTCGATGCTCCAATTTGGAATTCTAAGGAATATCGAAAATTTTTGACTTTTGCTTAAATTAAGGTGAATCTCTACCTTCCCTTTCCACGGAAAATGACTTATTTGGTTTATTTTAATTAAATTTGAGCAGAAATTAATATTCATCGCATTGCCAATGTATTGATGAACCCAAATGCCTTTTTCTGATGTACTATAAATACATTGCCCTAAAGATGAAATTGTACGAGCAACATTAGGGGGGCAGCACGCACAAAGAAACCATTCTTTCCTTTCATCTTTACCATGCGAAATTAAAGGGTTGTCGTATGTGTATTTTTTACCATCTATAGATTGCCCCACTAACATCGCGTTGTATAACAATTTCTCGATTAAATCTGCATACTTACAATTACCCGTTATTTGAAGCATCCTCCAGTTCCACATCATGTTTCCAATAGCTGCGCATGTTTCAGAATAGGAATCTCTATTTCCTAAGGCAAAATCTTTTCTAAAACCTTCGGTACTTCTTTCTGAACCAATTCCTCCCGTAATATACATTCTTGCCTTATACATTTTTAACCAAATTCTTCTGAGAGATTTCAGTAAAGCGTCTTCACCCGTCTCAGAATAGAGGTCTGCCATACCACAATAAAGATACATCGCTCTTACGGCATGTCCAACAGGTTCAAATATGCTCCTCACTGGTTTGTTGGATTGAATGAAATTACCGTTAAAATTTTCGCGAATAATTCTTATAAAATGCTTTATGGTAAGTCCTGATACAAATTCGGCAACTTCACTCTTTTGTATACTCGAAATATCTTTTCCTTTAACTTCTTTTTCGTGCTCTAGATTTTTTTTCTTAGCTAATTTTATAATATATCCCATATTTAGATATTGGTTTAGAATGTATATTTTAAAATTGGAGATTTTACCTCTTCGATTAATGAATTCTTCAGCGAGTTCCAAGTAACTAGATTTATTTGTTAATCTGTATAGTTCAATTAGAGCTAATTCGATTTCTTCGTGTCCTGGAACCCCCTTCCTTTTTCCTCCTAAAAATGTTTTTACGAGCAAATCAGCAAATTTAATGCTACATTTAATAGCGATTCTTTTCCTGTTGCAATGTTATGGGCTACCGCAGCTTGAATTAAATGACCCGCACAATAAAGTTCGTGCATAATATAAAGATTTGTGAACCTCTCTTGAAGAAATCTCGTCGAATAGAAAGTGTTTATGTACCCGTCTTCAATTTGACTTTTGTTTATTAGATCAACGATTTCACTCGCCTTTAATTCCAAGTCGGGATCGCTGTGTGTGTGTAAAATATAACTCGTTGCCTCCAACCATTTATATAAATCTGAATCATAGTAAAACTCACCTATTTGAATTCCTTTTTTAACACCTCCAGCAACTCTAAAATTGTCAATGTGGTGATCTTGCTCTAGTTTTTCATGTTGTAAGTGAATTGACACATCTCTATTGATCTTTTGCCTTTTTGACCAAAAATTATCGTTAATTTGAACTTTATAGAATGGAACGTAAGAAAGTTTGTTATAGGGGCGTTTTATTAAGTCCATAAGTCTAAAAATTAAACATTAATAATTTAATTATTTATTATTCTTTGAACTAGATAACTTTTCTTTTAAACGATCAATTTTCTCTATATGTAAAATACTTACTTGTCGTTTCATCTCTTTATATTCCTTACTAGCACCATCAAGCGGATAATACCATAACGAAATTAATCCAACTACAATAAAAATAGCCGGAATTAGCCCATCAATAGTTTTATTCCAATAACAGCGCTTGTTGGCTGAGTTTCACCTACTCCTAAATTTTGATTAAAATTAGTAAAAGCGAATATAAATCCTGAAATCATCGCGGAAACTGATTGGGCTGGTTTTGTAACAAGCGCATTAATCCCAAAAAACGCGCCTTCTCTTCTCTGTCCCGCGTCTAATTCGTCTTTATCAATGATATCTGCCAATAATGTGTAAACCAACAAAGTTTGACCTGAATAGCCAAATCCAATTATCATAAAAGAAATATTAGCGAAAAGTGCGTCGTTCGAAAAGGTTACTAGTATAAAACCAAAAACTACTATTATCGAAAGAATAAATAGCGCTCTTTTATTTCCTTTCTTTTTATTTAGATATAAACCTACGGGATATCCAAAAATAGAAAATATAATAAACATTAGTAAAGGGGTCGAACCAAGTATGTTGTCGCTTGACACCCCCAACACGTCAGCCATATAGAACGGTAAATTCGATTGAATCGCAAATACTACATAAGTCATCATGAAATTAAATATCACAAAAGTTAAAAATGCCTTATTTTTGAGCGTCGTTTTAGTACAATACCACATATTTAGTTTCTCTGATTTTTCTGGCAAAAATTCAGGACGTTCTTTAATACCAAATGCTGGAAATGCTAAAAATATCGCCCCAAATATGGCAAGAATCAATACAATATAATAGAACGCTGATAAATTTTGAGAAAAAGGAACGGCATCTAAATCAATAAATAATATAGGAAGAAGGTATGTAATGGAAATCCCAAAACCAGAACCTACGCCCGCAAATAAACTCAATTTAGCGCGCTCGTCTGGATCGATAGTTAACTCTGCCATAAGCGAATTAAAGTTCAAACCAATTATCGTGAAAAAACTATCGTAAATAATTAAAGTCGTTAGTAACCAGACGAAATAAACCCATTGTTCGCTAATCGTGGGAGTAGCATATAGTAAAATGAAGCTTAACGATAACAACGGACCGCCAACCATTAAATACGGGACTCTCCTTCCATATTTAGTGTGGGTTCTATCAGACAACAATCCAAAAAGGGGGTCGTTGACGGCGTTCCATATCAAATAGACAAGCCAAGACAAACCCCATAACAAAGGGTTTAAACCGATCATTTTGATGTAAAATATTAGCGTCCACGCCCCAAATAGCCCCGTTGTTAAATTAATCCCGAACGACCCTAGACCGTAAAAAGTTCTTGTTTTCAGAGAGAGTTTTTTGTATTCGAATCCCATTTCTCAAACAACTCTATTTTAAAAATATACTATATAGAATTATAAACCGAAATTAAAATATATTCTATTTCTAATGAAAAAAAGTTACAATAGTACTGGTAGCAAAATAATGAAAATTAAGAATAAACTTGTACAAACAATTTAATATCTAACGAACTCCATCTCGTCATTGGTATCAGGATCTACTGTCGCCATGATAATCTTTTAATGATTCCAAATTACCTTTTAGATAATTGTTTAAATTATAATATTTATATTTTCTCCTAAAAATTCAACCTATTTCAAGTATCAGAGTTTTAATGGCAATAACATTTTTTTTCAAATTTATAGCCATTTAAAATGCCAGTAAACATTCATCTCATGAATATTTAAATCTTATTGCCCAAAATCTTTTAGCTACTAAACAATTTATTGTTTCAGCGTTATAAAACTTAATCAAACAATATTAGAGTTGACTCCCCAACTAAGTAAACCTCATCATTCGAACTCAATTTTTGATCATATCTTATGATCCGATTTTGCTATTAATTTTTTTTTTTCTTATCAACAATAATTCTTTTTGTCGACCAAAATTGGATGATAAAATCACTCGGATAAACTACGATCAACCAACACATTTAAATATAAGTAATCCTAAATTAAATATAATTACCATCGTAATTATAAAAAAAATATTTAAAAAATTAGTGGAGGAATAAAAATTATGGCAGCATTCGCATGGAGTCCTTTAAGGGCTTTAATGAAAAAGGCCGGAGCTGAAATCGTAAGTAGAGCCGCAGTTGATAAATTAATGGATTATTTAGAAGAATACGCTAAAGAATTAACTGGTTGTGCTTTAAGTATTGCTAAACACTCTGGTCGAAAGAAAGTAACTCAAGGCGACATGAAAATCGCAATTAACTTAATTTAAAGCGATTTCTTGAAAGCTTAATATTTTCAAATTTCTTTTTTCTTTTTTTTTAATCGTCAACAATACATATTTAATTCGTTATATTATTACTTCCTTTTTTTCCGGTCTTTTTTCTGCGTAAAAGAATCTTCCCGATCCCATGACATCAACGTGTCTAAAGTAAATTTCGTTAAATTCAATTTTTTGAGATTTGATTCCTTCTTGTTCCTTAACTTTTTCAAAATCTTCTCTGGAATGAGAATTAACGATTTTTTCTACCATTTTGCCTAATTCGGAAGCTAATAGTTCTTCTTCAGATGGGTAAAATTGGCTGAAATCTGCTCCAATTGCGATATTACCTTTCCGATATCCACCAGGGTTTTTAATAGCTTTCTTAATGTATTTTTTAAAGTATTTTACAATCCTTTTCAAATTTCCAGAGCTCAACTCTCCAACTTCTGCAAGAATGTCATAGACTTTGCTTGCCCCCCTCAAATAATCTTCAATTGTATCGGGAGTTATTTTTGGTTCGTAATCTGGAAATAAATTTTTTTCGCTCATATTTGATTATATTTAAAATCTAAAATAAATTTTTTTCAATTTGCGATATAAAGATTTAAAACCGATTATAATGTTTATTTCTAGAATGCATTAATTTTTATTACACTTTATTTAGCGGTTGAAGCTTAAAGATGTTAGAACAAGAAGTCCAACCTTATTATATATTTAAGATATGTCTGCTGGGTCAAGGTGGTGTGGGAAAGACGTGTATATCAAGAAGACTATGCTTTGATGCATTCGACGCAAACACAAGACTCACTATAGGAATTGATTTTTACACTTATGACATCCCTCTTGTTGTAGATGGCGATAAAACATATATTCGATTGAGTATATGGGATTTTGGCGGTCAAGAACAGTTTAAAAAAATGTTTAGTTATTATATCAATGGAGCAAACGGTATTTTTATGGTATTTAGCCTATTCAACCTTAATAACACTCTACTTGGCTTAGATTGGTGGTACGAGCATCTTATTAAGCAAAAACAAAAAAATACTCCGAAATTATTAATTGGTTGTAAAAGTGATTTAGCTGGTAGCCTTGGAAAAATAGATGAGTTAGTAATAGAGAATTTTAGGAAGAAACACAAAAAAGTACTGTTTATTAAGACTTCTGCGAAAGACAATGTTAACATTAAAGAAATGTTTGTAGAGATGATAAAACTAATCATGGATACTAATAATTTTAAATACGATAAAATTCTCTAAAGATACTTTCAAAACAATTTTGAGATTTTTTAGAATTTAGATTTAAACTTTTAATTTGATAGTTTATCTTAACTAAAATAATATTAAGATTATACCAATAATCGTCAATATTATTCCTAAAAAGCTTTGTATTGATAATTTCTCCTTATTCACCCAGTAAGTTAGAGGAAGCGAAAATAATGGGCTTGTGCTAGCTAATAAAGCCATAACAATGGCACCAGCAGTTCGAGTAGCTTCAGTATATAAATAAGCTCCTAAAGAGGTGCCAATAATTGACGCTAAAAGCAAAATTAACCATGTCTGAGAGGGTTTTTTTAGAGAAGATAAAGTTTGATTACGATCGGTAGCATTATTTTCTCTCCATACCATTAATATTAAAATCGCTAAAGCAAATGGAAAACGAATTACATTACTAATGATTGAAGTAACACCTTCAGCATTTAAAATTAGGTCAATCTGGTTTGTTGCATAGTCAAGAATAACTATACCAATAGCCCATCCGAGGGATGCGGCTAAGCTATAGCCAATAGCTTTAATAGAGGTATGCGCTATTATCTCATGTAATTTATTTTTCCATAGGAAATTTTCTGAATTTGTTTTTAATGAATTATTACTTTCAGCTTTGATTTTATATTTTCCAATAATTATTATCCCCAGTCCAATGAAAATTAGCGACAGAATCATCTTTATTTCAAAAGGGCGATTCAGAAAAATTAATGATAGAATAAAAGTAAAAAGAGGAAAAGTCATAGAAACTGCTAAAGCAATTGTCGTACCAAGCTCTTTTTGTGCTTTAAAATAAGCAGTATCACCGATTACCTGGCCAAAAAGAAAACTAACGAATAAAATTACCCACAATTCCCATGGGAGTAAAAAAAGATAAGGAAGGATTCCTAAGACAACGGCAACAAGGAAAAATGTTATAGTGCCGAGAGCAGTACGAAAGAAATTAATAAATGTAGGGCTCGCATAACGCTCTGTCTTTCGATAGAGCACATTTGATCCTACAAAAGTTAGGACTGCCAAAATTGCTAGTAATTCTCCAACCATAAAACTGCACATTCTCTAAATTTTTTTTCAAAAAACTAAAATAAACCTTTTTGAGCAATATTATAAGATTTATTTCCCTTGAACATTAATTAATTTTACCACACAACTGTTCTCTCTTCTGACCATATTTATATAAATTTAGGAAAGATTTTGCAGCACTTTCTATTGAGGGATACACTAAAAATCCATCTTCGACTAGCTTATCGTGGAATATTGCTCGAGATTCGCTTGGGTATTGATGAAGAATAATGATAAAAACTTTTTCTAAGGATTCAGCATACTTTTTTATACCATGTAAATTGTTGTAATAACCCTTAAACCTAGCATCGTTTAAATCTCTCCAAGCGTCGGTTTCTACTATAATTAGATCGATATCATCATCTATCGCTACTTTGCACACCTCTAGAAATACTTTATCCGCAGTAACCCATGGCATATCAAAAGGGTTAGATAAACTACCGATCTTGATAGGGTAAATTTTTTTCAGTTTTTCTAACTTTTCCCCTTCGAACAATGGTAATTCTAAGCCTAATTCTGTTAAAGTATCGGTTGCCAATATTCCAAATCCTCCGGACCATAGAACAACTAAAGCGCGTTTACCTGATGGATAGATAACTTTTTTACTTAATTTTTTAAACTTTTTTATATAATTTGAAAAAAGGTAAGCGTAATCAATCAGCTCATCTAACGACGGTGGTATTTCGATAATCGTTGTTTGGTTAAAAATCGCATCCCAAATCTTGCGTTTAGACGCCATTGAGCCGGTATGAGTTAAAACTGCTGTCTGGCCTCGTTCAGTTCTGCCCCCTCGCATAAAAAGTATTGGTTTTTTTGTATCTTTAAACGCTTTTAGTAACCTTTTCCCTTCATTTTCGTGCAAAGTGGATAAACCTTCGAAGTAAACACAAACCAAATCAGTCTCGTCGTCGTCGTTGAAATATTGTAGAAGTTCAGAAACTTGTATGTCAATGCAATTACCTATGCTTACTCCTTTTGAAAATCTTAAGTTGTACCTTCGAGAACTAAATTTAACCATTTTGGAATGCAAATCTCCCGATTGGAAAATTAAGCTAATATTCCCGATTTCAACTGGAAAGGAGGAGTAATACGCTATTTTTCCGCGTGGGCAATATAACCCCATACAATTTGGTCCTATGCTTCTGGTTCCTGGATAACTCATTATAATTTCTTTTAAATCCCGTTCAATTTTAAGTCCTACTTCGTCAGATTCTCCAGTTCCAGCAGTAAAAATATGAATATAATTTATTTTCTTTTTAGATAATATATCTTTTAAATTTTGAACTACAAGCTCTCTTCTAATGGATAAAATCAGTAAGTCTATCGTATCGGCTGGAACATCGTCAATAGATTTATAACATTTTATTCCTAAAAGTTCATCTTCTTTGGGTGAAACTAAGTAAAGTTTTTCTAAATCAAATCCTTGTCTAATAAAGCCTTCAATAAAAAAAGCAATTTTTGGTTTCGCTTCAAAAATTAATACATTTCTTGGTTTAAATAATAGTTCTAAAGAATTTGTATTACTTTTTATTTCCAATGTGTTCCCCTAACTCGTTTGTTAAAAGATTATTACAATTATAGCAGTATTTGGGAACTGAATTAAATACTGTTCCACAATTCTGACAAGTTATTTTACTTTGAAGTTCAATAAGCTTTAAGTTTTCTTTTTTTGTTTCTTTACTAAAATGTTTAATGAATTTTAAGATTAACGATAACCCTATCGAAATAATTACGATCGTAATACCCAAAATGATTGTTTTTATAATAAGTGAAGGAAAAAGAGCATTAAAATATGTTTCTGAGTACCGGTAATAAAAAACATAAAAGAAGAAGTTAGGAAAAAAGAATGCGAGCAAATTCATAGAATAAGCTTTCTTGAAATCGTTAAAAATAAAAATTGGTATTAGTGATACTAAAATCCAAGTAAAGTATATGTACATAAAACTAAAGTTATTGTTATACATAATATAATTAGAAAGAAGTTGGATTATCAACTTTCTTTCCATTGAAATTGAGCTAGTAAACTCGATTTGAGAGTTATATTGAAATATAGACATTAATAAACTTAAAATTAAGATTTGAATAATGAAAAGCACTAATTTACTTTTAAAATAATTCTTTATCTTCATCACTAATTAATTAAAAATATCCATAAATTAAACTCTTTGATATAGATTAATAAAAGAAAAGATAAAAAAATGCCTAATCCGAAAAATTTTTAATATTTGCTTGCTTAAATTCCTTATAGTGCAGAACTTGTTAACTTATTCTTTATTGTATTATATTGTTAATCTAAATTCTAATGGTGATTTGGGTTTATGAGCTATTCGTTTAGTCGTACTAAATTAATTGATAAAATCAAATTCGGGCTGTTGAGCCCCGATGAGATTAGAAAAATGTCTGCTGCAAGAATAATAACAGCCGACACATATGATGAAGATGGACTACCCATACCTAGTGGGCTTATGGACCAACGTTTAGGAACTATTGAGCCAGGACAGAGATGTCAGACTTGCGGTAACCTCGTAAGTAACTGTATGGGACACTTTGGGCATATAGAACTCGCCCGCCCCGTAATCCATGTCGGATATGCGAAAAAAGTATTGAAAGTTTTAAGAAGCATCTGTCCAGAATGTTCGAGGTTAATGCTGACAGAAGAAGAAATGGAAGGTTTTAGAGAAGAACAAACAAAACACAGAAAGATTTACTCTGAAGCGGATGAAGAAGCAACTAAGATGGTATTCAAGCTTGCGCGAAAGGGTAAAATTTGTCCTTATTGTGGAGCTAAAAAGAAGAAGATTGTTATCGAAAAACCTACAACTTATTACGAAGAGGAGGAAAATAAGGGTTCTCATAGAATAACTCCTATTGAGATTTTAGAACGCCTTAAAAAAATGACTGATAACGATCTTAGGATCTTAGGAGTATCTCCTGAAAACGCAAGACTTGAATGGGTTATCTTTACAGTATTGTCTATTCCCCCCGTTTGTGCGAGACCTTCAATTACATTAGATAGTGGAATCAGATCTGAAGATGATTTAACTCATAAATTAGTTGATGTTATTCGTATTAATCAAAGATTAAGAGAAAATATTGACGCTGGTGCCCCTCACTTAATTGTTGAGGATTTATGGGAATTGCTCCAATATCACATTACTACTTATTTAGATAACCAAGTGTCAGGAATTCCTCCAGCAAGACATCGCTCAGGGAGGGCATTGAGAACACTCACCCAAAGATTAAAAGGAAAGGAAGGGAGATTTAGAAGCAACCTTAGCGGGAAAAGGGTTGATTTTTCCGCGCGATCAGTAATATCACCATCTCCTTATATCAGTATTAACGAAGTTGGTGTACCAATTGCCATTGCTAAAATCTTAACTATTCCAACTAATGTTAACGATTGGAATATTGAAGAAATGAAACATTTAGTTTTAAAGGGACCATTAGACCATCCGGGAGCTAACTATATAATTAGAACCGATCGTAGAAGAGTAGACCTGCGATACGTTAAAAATCGAGAAATTATTGCTGAAATGCTTGCTCCTGGATTTACTGTTGAGCGCCATTTAGCAGACGGCGATCTGGTATTATTTAATCGACAACCTTCTCTTCATAGAATGTCTATTATGGCTCATGAAGTAAAAATCATGGAAGGTAAAACATTCCGATTAAATTTAACAGTTTGTCCACCTTATAATGCTGATTTTGATGGTGACGAAATGAATTTGCATGTTCCCCAAAGTGAAGAGGCTCGAACGGAAGCTGAATTATTACTCAAGGTTCAAGAGCATATTTTATCTCCACGATTTGGCGGACCAATTCTTGGAGGAATTCAAGATTTTATTTCTTCAGTTTTTCAGTTTACCAGTTTAAATTCACTTTATAACAAAAAAGATGCTTTAAAGTTATTATATTTAGGAGATGTTTTTGAGTCTAAGCCCGATTTTAATTTAGAAGATTTGACTCCCATAACTACAGACCCTGAACCGCTCTACTCCGGAAAACAAATTTTTAGCACTTTGTTTCCTAACGATTTGAATATAAAAGTCAAATCAAAATTTTGCAAAAAATGCGATGTATGCGAACAAGAAGACTGTCCGTACGACGCCTATGTCGTAATTAAAAACGGCATATTATTAGCTGGAACAATTGACGAGAATTCATTTGGAGCTATGCAACCTAATAGCATTTTGCAAAGAATAATTAAAGACCACGGAAACGCTCGTGGAAGAGCGTTTTTAGATAGCGCTACAAAAATGTTATTGTATGTTATCCGACAAAATGGAATGACAATGGGTTTAGATGAAGTATATGTTCATGGAGAAGCTTACGAAAAAATTCAAAAAATATTGGAAGATGCTAACAATGAATCACAAAAATTAATAAAAGCCCTATTCGAAAATGACACCACCGTTTTAAAAAGAGCCCCTGGACGCTCAATGCGCGAAACGCTAGAACTTAGAATTCGACAAATACTTGCAGAAGCGCGGAAAATGGCTGAAGAAACAGCATCTGACTATATCGGAGATGAGGCTCATTCTGTAATTATGACAAAATCAGGTGCGAGAGGAAATATATTAAATTTAGGACAAATGTCTGCCGTTGTAGGCCAACAAGCGATTAGAGGCGAAAGAATTAATCGAGGATATATTGCAAGAGCACTCCCTCATTTCAAAGTAAATGATTTAAGCCCTCGAGCTCGTGGTTTTGTCGAATCTTCTTACCGAAAAGGGTTAAAACCAGCGGAATTCTTCTTCCATGCGATGGGTGGGAGAGAGGGCCTTGTAGATACGGCAGTTCGCACATCCACAAGTGGATATATGCAAAGAAGGCTTGTAAACGCTTTACAAGATATGATAATTGAAAACGATGGGACTGTAAGAAATAGTGACAAAAATATTATTCAGTTTAGATATGGTGATGACGGTATAGATCCTATGCATACTGACCATTCTGCAGCTGTTAATCTTGATGTATTACTGCTTAAGGCTAAAGCACTTGATATTAATCAAATTCGAGAAGAAATTAAAGAATCGCCAAAACTCAAAACAACAACAAAAAAACCTAAAGCAACAACAAAAAAACCTAAAGCAACAACAAAAAAACCTAAAGCAACAACAAAATCTAAAAAACCAAATATTAAAAAACAACCCGAACCTGATCAAAAAGATCAAATTCTTAGCGACGAGGAATTAAGGAAATTATATGAAAAAAACACAGGAAAAAACGCAGAGTGGCGAGGAAAGCTCACAAAAGGATATTTAGAATGGAAGAAAGAAAAATTAGGATAGATTTTTAAAATATTTTAAGGTTATATAAGATGGTAAAAGTTACGCAAAAAATACTAAAAGATAGATTAAACGAATTAAAAGAAGATGGTATTCCTGAAGATCTGATTGAAAAAATTAGAGATCGCGTTAAAGATGAAGAATTAGAAGAAGAACAATTGGAATACCTTTTAAATAAGATTTATATTAATTATCATAACGCACTGGTCGAAACTAACGAACCTGTCGGAACAGTTGCAGCTCAAAGTATTGGAGAACCGGGGACTCAAATGACGTTAAGAACTTTCCACTATGCGGGGGTTGAAGAATTCTCAGTTACTCAAGGGCTCCCTAGACTTATAGAGATTGTAGATGCTCGACGATTTCCTAGTACACCTCAACAAACTATATATTTAGAACCTCCGTATAATCAAAGCGAAGAAAAAGCGCTTGAAATTCATAATCTAATTGAGCAAATTCGTTTTGAGCAAATTACACATGACATAGACTTGGATTTTGTCAATTGGACCATCATCATCAACTTAATTCCAGAAATCTGTGAAAAAAAGAATATTGATATCGACGCAATTCCTGAAATTTTAAAAAGATATAAAAAAAAGGGAACCATTAAACGAGAAGGCAATTCTATTATAATTGATCCTGGTATCGAGGATCTTCAAAGTCTTCAAAAATTAAGAGAAAAAATCCTTAAAAAAGTTGTAAAAGGCGTACGAGGTATTAATCGAGGTTTAATAACGCTAACAGATGATCAAAAGGAGTGGGTTATTAAAACTGAAGGTACAAATATGCATGGGGTTGTTCAAATTGAAGGTGTTGATGTCACACGAACGGTTTCAAACCATATCCACGAAATTGAAAAACTTTATGGTATAGAAGCGGCTCGAAATATGATAATTAACGAAGCACAAAGAGTCTTGGATCAACAAGGCCTAGATGTCGATTTAAGGCACCTGCTAATTTTATCCGATTTAATGTGCGTAGAAGGCTCAATCCAATCAATCGGTAGACATGGGATTTCAGGCTCAAAAACCAGTGTTTTTGCAAGAGCTGCCTTTGAAGTTACTGTAAATCAATTGTTAGATGCGGGTCTCTATGGTGAGGAAGAACGGCTATTAGGGATACCCGAAAATGTCATAATTGGGCAGGTGGTTCCCATGGGCACGGGTCGCGTAAAGATCTCGTTCGACTTGGACGCTAACCTAAAGATACTCGAACAAGCAGGAAAAAAGACATAGTATACAATATAGCTATACAGCACGAATTATAATCATAACCAACGGTTTTACCGCATTTTAAACACAAAAAAATAAAAACACAAAAAAAAAAATTTAGAAATCCTTAAGAGTAAGAAATAGGGGAACAAGCGATAAAATTTTATATTATTATGAATTTATTTTATTACTTTATTATTGATAATTAAAACGAATACTATTTGAAAAGTCGATATCGATGGCAAGGAAAAGCAAAAAGATGATAGAATCACTGGATTTATCTCGAAAGAAGATTAAAGTATTTGATGTCGATACTAATATTAAAGTTGCATATAAGACGGGTACTCTGGTATATGGTAAATCCCAAGTTCTTAGTCAACTAAGGCAAAAATCCTTTAAGATGCTTATCATCGCAAACAACTGTCCGGCCGAATTAGACGCTCAATTAAGTTATTATAACTCTCTTATGAACAATATTCTCTTCATTCACAGATATCATGGCTCTTCGTGGGAGTTAGGACTAGCAATGGGCAAACCTTATATGATCTCTATTATTGGAGTCAACGATTTTGGAGATTCAGACTTATTATCTTTAAAAACCAAAAGTAATCAATAAATACGTGGAATATAAAAATATGTTACGCAAAAGGATCAAACTAGATCGTCAATCAATGGAATTAATTTCGCTATTTAATAATATCTCCGGTGCGATTATTAAAGATTGTTTAATATTTGAATCTCCAGAAAATAATTCTGAGATAATCATTTTTTTAGTTAAAAAAGAAGATGTAGGGAAAGCAATTGGTAAAGCTGGAGAACATGTGAAGGACCTCATGGCCAAACTTCAAAAAAAGATCGATGTAATCCCTTGGTCAGAAAATCTCGAGCAATTCATTCAATTTATTTTAAATACTACTAAGAATTCAATTCAAGTTCAAAATATTGAAATTAAGGAAAGTAGAAACGAAAAGAAAACCGTGATTATTTCCGTGCGACCTCAAGATCGTGGAAAAGCAATAGGTAAAGAAGGTTCTATGATAAGAAAAATAAAATTGCTTGTGCTCCGCCATTTTGAGATTGATAATGTAATAATCAACACAAAAAATTAAATATCTAATTCTCTAAATTCAAAAATTTTAAGTTTAAAGAGATATTTAAATCATATAATAAATACGTAAGAACAAATATAAAATTTTTAAGGTATCTTTCAATGGGAAAAACCAAAGGATTGTATGCAGCTCGTAAGCTGAAAATGAATCGTAAGAAATTTCGATGGAGCAAAACAAAGTATAAAAGAAAGAAGCTTAAATTAAAACAAAAAGTAGATCCCATGGAAGGCTCACCACAAGCTCTAGGTATCGTACTACAAAAAGTAGGACGAGAAAGCAAACAACCTAACTCAGCTATTCGAAAGTGCGTACGCGTTCAGTTAAAAAAGAATGGCAAAACTATAACTGCGTTTCTTCCTGGAGATGGGGCTTTGAACTTCATTGATGAACATGATAGAGTGATTGTGGAAGGAATTGGTGGCGCAAAGGGTCGTGCAGTTGGCGATCTCCCCGGAGTACGATGGCGGGTTGTGAAAGTAAACGACGTATCACTTCAAGCCTTGATTGCTGGCAAAGTAGAAAAACCAATGCGATAGGTGAATTAACTTGAGTAAAACAAAAAAAGATATTAAATTATTTAATAAATGGTCGTTTAACAACATTGAAATTAAAGATTGGACTCTTGAACATTACCTAAACTTAAGACCTGTTATCATACCGCACACTGCGGGAAAGCATGAACATAAGCGCTTTTGGAAAACTACTAAAATATCCATTGTTGAACGATTTGTAAACAGATTACTAGCACCTGGATTCATTGGTAGTAAGATTAAAGGGCATAAGAGCTCGTACGGCTCAGGAAAAAAAAGTAAATTTTTAAGGAGTTTAGAAGATGCGTTTACTTTGATAGAATTGAATACAGGCGTGAATCCTATCCAAATTTTAATTGAAGCGATTTGCAATACGGCTCCAAGAGAAGAAACGACAAAGATTGCTCGAGGTGGAATTTCTTATGCGTCTGCTGTTGACATAGCTCCACAGCGCCGAGTAGATTTAGCAATTAAATATTTAGTACAGGCTATTGGTGCAAGATCTCACTCAAACGAACGGCAATTTGCAGCGAATTTGGCTCAAGAATTAATATTAGCTTCGAATGATAGCCAAGAATCAAGGGCAGTAAAAAGAAAAGACGAAATTGAAAGGATAGCAGTATCAGCACGCTAAAAAACCTTCAATTCGAAAAATTATTTTGTACTCTTTTTATAAGTTATTTATTATGTACTTAATTTCATTAAAATCGTTTCTCTATGTACTAAAATAATTATAAATCCTCTTTAAAGAGTCAGAACAAGAAATTCTTTTGGAAAATTAAAAATTATATTGAATTTTATCACCTACATAATATCTATTCTCATTATGGTCTGTAAAATTCCTAATTTTTATATACCTCTTATATAATATTTAGTTAAGCAGAAATAATAATATTCAAGATTTATTGAACTTAAAGTGGATTCCGACAAAAATATTGATGTTCTAGAGAAACAGCTAAAAATACTAGGTCAAAAAATAAGAATTGACATTTTGAAAAAATTAAATGTCTGTCGTAATCCTTTATCTTATTCAATGCTTCAAAAAGAAGTTTTAGGTGCAAATCCAAACTCAGTTAATTTCTCTTTTCATTTAAAAGCGCTAAAAAATGGTAATTTAATATCAACTTCCGAGAGTGGTTATACTTTAAGCACATTAGGGAAACAAATTTTAAAAAATATCGTATCGATGGAACAAATCCTCAACGATCAAAACAAACAGATTATGATAAGGACTTCTAAATACTCGAAAGAGCCTTTTAATGCGAATAAAATCGAAGCTTACTTGATTAAGGAAGGAGAGTTGGAGAAATCTTTAGCAATACAAATATCAGAGGAAGTAAAAGAGCGTCTTTCTAAAGCTAACATTGATTACTTAACAACACCCTTAATGAGGGAATATATTAACGCGATTCTATTAGAAAATGGGCTAGAAGAAATAAGGCACAAATTAACTCGATTAGGGACTCCTCCTTTTGAAGCTTTTAGTTTTTTTGACAGAAACTTCAACCCCGAACAGTTTATCTCTAAGTTAGGATCCGATGTGTCTGAGCAATTTCTTTTGTTAAATTTGCTCCCTAAAAACTTAGCGGACTTATATTTATCAGGAGAGGTAGCTTTGTTAAACTTAAATTATTGGAGTTTAAGACCCTTAGGCTTCTATCTTGACTCAAAATCAATAGTAGAGTATATCACCAAGCAGTCTTCGATTAATCTTAATAAATTGGATAATAATGTAGACTTTATTAATTTAATAATGAATTTTTTCGATATCTTAACGAAATTCAAGCCTTATTTTTCTGAAGATATATTATTAGGCAATTTTAATAATTCCTTTTTATCTTATTTTAATTCTAACAAAAATACATCAAATATTCTTAATATCATAATTTCCCAAATTTTAAAACTCAGTAATAGGCAATACGATGAGAAACCTCACCTTTCTTTAGAATTCTCATTTTTGGATAATATTAAAAAGAATAATGCAGAAAATTCGAAAACTCATTTTTGCAACGACTTTTTAAAGAATTTAATCTATCAAATTAGCCTAAATAATGACCTTATATGTCCTTTAATGCTATACGATTATTCCGACTTTCTTAGCTCTAAAAGCGAGTCTGATAATTTAATAAAAGTTCTCACTTCAAGTTATCGTAATAATATTATATTCTATAAGAACAACCATTCAAACTTGCTCAATTCAACGCTTACAAATGTCCACAAGCAAAATAAAAACGACGAAGAAAGAAATAAAATCGTTTTAGACAAAATTCTGATAAATTTACATATGATTGCTCAAAAATCTAACCAAAAAGATGACGTTTTTTTCGAAAATTTGCACGAAAAACTAGATTCTGTGTTTGAATTCTTTGTTAGTAAAAAAAAATTAGTAGATCGAAAATTAAAATCTTCAAATCATTGGAAGAAAATAATTTCCGAATTTTTTGAGCCGAAAAATGGTGATTGGATTGACGAGTCTTTAAAATCCATTAGTTTTTTTGGCTTAAATGAAGCTGTAAAAACGCATTGTGGTATTGAAATAGATAGAAACGTAAATAGCGAGGTTTTTGCCCAAAAAGTCTTAAATTTTATAATAGATATTATTGATGAAAATAATCAACGAGAGCATGGAAACTATATTTTTACTCAACCTCATAACGATAATTACCTATTTAATAAAGATTATAATTATCAACTTAGTTTAGGAGATAAAACTAAACGTTACAACATAGATTTGATTAGAGATGAATCAAAATTATCTTTCGAGAGAAAAATTGAACTTCATAAGAAATTCGAAAAAATCCTAGACGGAGGGAGCATTTTTACATGTAATTTAAATAACTTACATTTACTTGAACATATAGAGATTTTAATAAAATCAAAATTAAACGCGTTTTCAATTAGAGCTTAAATTGAAGCGTTTACTACGAATTAATCTGATAAAAGTTCTGCTAAAATAGCCTTTCTCATAGGGATTCCATAGTACGTTTGTTTGAAGTAAATCGCTTTTGGTGAATCATCAATGTCAGGAGAAATTTCTGTAACTCTGGGTAGAGGATGCATAATTTTAAAATCGTCTTTAGTTTCCTTTAAATCTTTTTTTGTAAATACATATATATTTTTAACTCTATCGTATTCTTCAATGTCGGCAAACCTCTCTTTCTGAATTCTAGTAATGTAGAGAACATCCAAAATGTTTAAGATATCTCGATATTTTTCAATTTCTTTATATTTTGCTTGTCGTTGCCGTAAGAATTCCTTATCTCTTTTTCGCATCATTAGCTCTTTAGGACTTATGAAATAGATGTTTACATCATAATTTGAAAGTAATATCGACAGAGAATGAACAGTCCTTCCGAATTTTAGGTCGCCCATTATCCCAATATTTAAACCGTCTAACTTTTGACACTCTTCGGTAATCGTTAATAAATCTAACAAAGCTTGAGTTGGGTGCTCACCGCTCCCTGATCCCGCGTTTATGATTGGTATTTTTGCAAATTTTGTGGCAAGTCTTGCTGATCCTTCTAAATTATGTCTTATAACAATGCCATCGCTATAATTTTCTACGGTTCGAATGGTGTCTGCGATGCTTTCTCCTTTCTTTATAGAAGAGACATCACCAGAATGGAAGCCAATTACGCTCCCCCCTAATCGATGCATTGCTGATTCAAAACTTAAACGAGTCCTAGTCGAGGGTTCAAAAAATAAAGTCGCTAAAATTTTCCCCTTAAGGAGTTCTGAACTTTTCTTATTCTGAATCATTTCCTTGGCTTTTTTTAAGATATGATCGATATCTTCCCGCGAAAAATCTTTTGCTGATATGATTCCTTCCCTAAATTTCTCTTTGAATGACATAATTCTTAACAAAAGTTTTAATAAAATTAGGTTATTACTACTTAAATTATTTTTTATCTATATCAATAAAAGAGTTATTCAGAACTAATAAAATTTAAAATTTATAAATAATTAATTAGTTTAATTTAAAATTTGTAGTTGTTTGAAAAATGAAATTTCCACGTACGATAAATCGGTATTGCCCAAAATGTCGCTCTCATACAAAGCACAACGTGACACTCTATAAGAAAGGGAAGGAAAGAGCGATGAACCATGGACGAAGACGCCTAGAAAGAAAGAAAAAGGGCTACGGTAGCTTTCCTAAAGAGATATTTCATAAAAACGCGAAAATGAATAAAAGATCTCAGCCAATATTAGAATGTTCTGAATGTGGTAAAAAACAATATTCAAAATCATACCGCGTAAAAAAATTCGAATTACAAGAAGTATAAAATTGTGAAAAATTATGCCAAAGAAAAAAAGACCAAAGGATTTAATTCCCTATCCAAAAAGTAGGTTTTTACGTGTAAAATGCCTAAATTGTGGCAATCAGCAAATAATTTTTGGGTGTTCTTCTACAGATGTGGAATGTTTAGTATGCGGAAAACTATTACTTCAATCTACTGGTGGTAAAGCACGAATTCTAACCAAGATTTTAGAAGTGCTCTCCTAACTAACTTTCACCTTATTTGAGTTTTTATCTATTTATTTGATCGTGAAACCACTCTTATTCTATAAAATCTCATATCAAATATATGAAACATAATTTCAAAACAAAATTTATTAAGAATTGCGAAAAATCAATATTTTTAATTATTTAAGACCAATATATCAATTTTGAGCAATCTAAGAATCATAGTTCATTGTATCAAGCAAAATATATTATTTCTATATTAAATAAGAGAAAAGAAGCTATTTTTTAAAAATTAACGAAATTGTTAAATGATATAATTATATTATTACAGATTTAAGGGTATCATTACTGTATCTGATATAAATGTATCATAAAAAATCAGCTATGATATTTTTATAACTTAGTTTAAATAGATTTTGTAGTAATTATTTGTATAATGTCTGTTCCAGAAAAAATTAGTGAAGTTTTAAAAAAAGAAAGCCGATTGAGTATTGCGGAAATTACTGAAAGGTTGAATGAAACAAGAAAGAGATTAGTTAGAGAAAGCGTATATAGACTTTTAAAGAGAAAGATTATTGTTAAAGACGGTAAAAAAGGAAAGGCTTATTTATATTCACTAAAAGAGAACGCTATAGAACCAAAAATATTATTAAAAGAATTACATTCGATTATGAATAAAAGAATGGATTTTGTTGAAAAACCGAGCGAAAATGAAACAAATACTATTAAAATAATTGAGGAAATGCTAAAATAATGACCTTGTTAGATAAATTGGAGAAATTCAAAAAAAAAGATTCTCTTCAGGGAGAGAGAAAGATTTCTACTGAAAGAAAAAAAATTATTATCTCAGAGCAAAAAACCCCGAAATTAGAAAGATTGAATGAAATTCCAAAGATTAACAAAAATCTTGAATTAATCCTAATAAAAAGCGTTTATGCTAACAGATTCGGTTCTACTACTAATAAATTAAAATCAGATATGCAAAAAGCGATAATAAATGCTTGGAAAATAGAATATGAGAAGGGATGATTGATTTTTACGTGTTATTACCTCAATTTACGGAAGCATTTAAGAAAAATTTAGAAAAACTGAAAAAATAGTATATTCTTTTTTTTAAGTTTTTTAGAATAATTAAAGCGTTTTTTAGATGTTTTTGATATTTTTATTGTATATTATACCATATCTAAAATAAAGATTTTTATCGGCTTAAAATTTTGGAATTTTATAGCATATCTCCGAATATCGTCTAAACTAAATTTTAGTAGTTTTCGATATTGAATTTCTTTTTAGATTCTCTGCGGAAACCAGCAATGTTTTTTAAATTTTCGCCTCTACCTGTTCCACCGATAACGCATTTCTCAAGCAAACGGTTCTCCCTATCAATAGTTTTTAAATCATCTAATAGGACTTCCCCCTTTGTATAAGGTTTTGCTTTGTTTTTGGAATAAATTTTGCTCCAATTAGACATCCACGGTACAGTACATTTCTCTGGAGTTAACAGATAATCGGAATATGCCTTTGTCTTAGCTCCTGTTTTGGTTAAGGGCTCAGTTCCTGTATCCTTTCTGTATTTTTCTTGAGTTTTTTCTTTGGTCATTTTTTTCACTTCCAATATTTTATTTTATTTGTTTTTTGATTTATCATTGTTCAATTACCTATTTAAGTCTTTCTATTCGCTTCCCAGCATTGAGGTTTCAATTTCAGAAAGGCAAAAAGAGAATTGAGAAAAGCTCTAAGAAGTATGAATATTCCCCGAAAACCAAAAATGATATTCTCAAAAATTTTTATCGGGATGTATGGAAAACCACTAAGGCAAGAATTAAAAATCGTAGCAATTTAATAGATTTCTGATATAATCTATATAGGTTGTTCAAAACGCTTTTTCAGTATTATTACTAAAAGTTTAAATGGGTGAAAAACTATCGTTTAAATATGGTTGAAAGCGTTGAAAAATCGGTTTCTGAACGGTTGGAAAATTGAAAAACAACCAATAAAAGTAAAAGGTGTGAAAATTGCACTTATTACCTTGTTATCAAAACCGACTAAAAAACTTTTTTACAACTAAAAAAACGCAATAAAAAACCCATAAAATAAAGGAATTAAAAATGTTAAATGAAAATCAAATAAATAAGATTAGAGAAATGCGGGAAAAAGGCTTAACTATTAAGGAAACGGCAAACGCACTTGAAGTTTCAGAATCAAGCGTTAAAAAATACACTTCAGAAGACTACGAAAAAGATAACGAACTTGATGAGAAAACGGGAAATTCGTTAACGAAACAATTTGATTTAGAAGAATACGATTTTCAAGACGACATAGCTCCGTTGGTTTACAAACTAAAAGACCAAGCAAACGAAATAAATGTTACTCTTCACGATTACCTAACCGATATAAGCAATACCATGAACAAATTCCTAAGAATAACAAGTAAACCACAATGGTTTTATTATGTGTTTTGCGAATTAGCCAATAGTTTTTCTCTAATAAACGAACACATAGACGCAACAAAATTTATGGAAGCCGTTGATAATTGGTATGAAAGGGAAATAGATATGGAAGAGAGCGAGAAGTTTATTATTGATATTGAAACAAAAGCAGAAAAATTAGTTAAAAACGCTAAAGAAGAATATAATATTTGGCAAGAAAAAATCGACAATGCCCAAAAAGAATACGAAAAAATAACCTCTCTCCATACTGTTATGATAAATAATCTATTAGAGAAACCAAATTTAGAGAAACTACAAAAAACAGAAAAGAAGTTAATAGATGCGGAAAATAGACTAAAAGAATTAGAATTATCAAAATTGATTTTGATAGAAAAATGTAAAATACTCGAACAATCCGATAAAGATAACAAGATTGCCAAAAAAGAAAATATATTGTTAAAAAAAGCGTTTAAAAAACTTAATAAACTTTTCCCTCAAGAAATAACCGTTATAATCCAAGAGATTGAAAATGAAATCCAATAATCGTAACGAAAGGAAAAAATTTGTGTTGTCTATCATGAGTTATATGGTACATCCATATACTGCAAAAGAGATACACGAATTATGCTCCGTGTCGTTAGGTTCGATATGTTCATCCCTAAAAAGATATTGTTCTCAGGGTTTACTAAAAAGAAAAAAAAATAATGCCAAAATATTTGAGTATAATATCACACAAAAAGGAATTGAAAGGTTAGAGTACTTAATGGGGAGTTTAAGTATTAAAGAGCAAATCCAGTTGTTAGTTCGAGAGAAAATTAGATTGTTATAACACGCTTATTGCGGAAGAGAAAGGGTTTTATGGTCAATTTTTCCCTTTCTCTATTCTCGGTATTTCTAATTTCTATAAAATATGCTTTAAATGAATATTCTTAAATAGTTTTATTCACAATTATTATTTGGATTTGGCATTGACAAAATAATCTTTAAGCCTTTTTTTTCGCCTTAAGGAAGCTCGAAAATTCAATTGTGTTGAACTCCTTCTCTAAAATCGAGCTTCCTAAATTTTTTTCTTTTCATTATTAATGTTAATCTATTAAACTTTTCGCTAATTCCTCTCTTCGATTTTTATCGATTTAGTAGAAAAACGCTTAAATAGTTAAAAAACTATTCTAATTCAACACAATTGAAAAAAGTGAAGAATCTATTATTCTAAATACCGACAATAATATAATAAAGAGTAATAAAGAGAAATTAGTAAAAATTTTAAAACATCCACCAAGAAAGTTTCTCTCAATTAAGGAGATAGTAGAAAAAACTGAAATTAACATTAAAAACATCGGAAAATATCTTAAAATCTTAGAAAATGAAGATAAAATAACAATAAAACACGGAATAACTGATAAACGGAAAAAGCTAATTAAATTTAAACCAAAAAGGGTTCTCTACTTCTTTAAATTTGGAAATAAATACCTACACCATACTCGCACGAAGCTCAAAAAAGAAGATTTTAAACTTTTGAATATAATAAATGCGAAAGAACCTCAAGATTTAAACCTCCCTAATGATATAGTCAGAATTATAATTTCCGTATGGGAAAATCAAGAAAAGATTATTGAAGCGGATTTAGTTAATTTTGAAATAGGATTAGGCGGAACTCCGTCCAGAAAGAGAAGTACAATGTGGAGACCAGAGTTCTTTAATCTTTTCAGTAAACATGCGTTAGAAAAACTTAAATCAAAATATACCATTCACATCTATTCGTTAAAAGAAATCAAATATATGAGAAATAAAAAAAAATTCCAAAATAAAGCGTATAGACACATCTTTCACGATAAAGAATGGGTTAATTTACTCATAAAAAAAGAAAAGCGTGAAAGATATATCCCTACTCCGTTTATCTACTACGATTATTTTATATTACGAGTAAATGATATATTACGAATTGAAAATAATGTTATTATTGAACATGAGGGAGAAGAAAACCAAACAAGGATACCAACAACACGAACGCTTAATATGTCCGTAAAAGCGTTCGAATATTATCATTATATCTATAATTTCATTAGTTTTCACACTACTATTTATACTCAAAATGAGCGTGAACCAAATAAAGAACTTATGAGAGAAATGGATATAGTTGTCATGACAAAGGAAATGAATAGAATAGATGATTATTTAGGAATGCCCACACTCCCAAATTATGAGGACTACATTGACATAATAATTAGTCGTAAGCAAATAATTCCAAAAATTTTATTCGCCCCCCCGCCAAACAATACTACAACCCACTCTAATAACATTTTTAAAAAAAAAAGTACTTTCTATTACCCCCATATAAGTATACTATAATTATATGCTAGGTATCAAAAGTACTTTTTTTTTCCTTAAATCTCTTTAAATAAGAGTTTCAAACGCTCTTCTCATATCCGACCTTTTTGTCAAACTCTCAAAAGCCTACGACTATTTCTCCTCTCGTTCCAATTACGATAGAAGCCATCTATTCAAGCTCTTAAAAATCAGCGATTAGAACTTCTCTATTCTTAATTTATAACGATTCTAATTTTTAATTTATCTCAAGAGTAAAATAATAAGTCTAATTTAATGTTTTAAACAATTGTTTAAAAACGGTTTTTTTTGTTTAAACCTTTGACAAAAAAAGAATAAAAAAATTATTTTAATTTGAGTTTTTTTATAGCTTCTAATATCTTATCTAATTTCCCTGTAATATGATGAAGATATTCAATCTGTATTACTTGTAATATATTATCATCTAAATCTCCTTTAGTGAGAATATTTGTGTGTTTTTTTAAATAATCTCAATTTCTCTCAGCTCTTCGTATATTTTATCCATCCATATTTTTTGTATTTTTCTTCTTTTTAAATCTTTTTTTTCTTCTTCTAAAATATTTCTTAATTTATAAGGAGCTTGGTTGAAATATAAGATTAAATATCTAATTAATTTAGATTTATTTATTTTATTATTATCGCTAAATATTTTTAACATTCTATCAGTTTCTTCATCCAAACTTAAAGTTACTCTAACAAATTTTTTCATTTATTTTTCCTCTATTATTTTATTTATATTATATTTAATTAAATATAAGAATGTTTCATAGCTATAAATAGTTGATTAAACTGATTATATATTTATATATTTATATAATTATATAATTATATAACTTTTCAGTTAATAGATTTAATTCGATTATATTATTGAAAGTTCTTATAGATATTATATTTTTTAAATAAATATAAAACAAAAATAAGAAATAAAAAAAATTATTTATTATTACATCTTCCGTTCTTAAAAAGTAGTGGCAGGAAGTTGTCCATCTATTTGAAGTGATTTAGCCATCGAAAGTAATACATCCATTAATACATAATTCTGAGTTGTTATTTGTTTTAAAACATCTAAAATATTTATAATATCAGCAGATTTAGTATTCTTTTTATGATGTTTAATTAAATCTAATGCTTGATAATAAAATTCTTTATTATCCATAATAATAAAATTAATTCTATGAGCTTTATAAATATATCAAAATTAACAAAATAAGAAAAGAAATAATTATTTCAATATGAATTAAATGGTTCAATTTGTATAGATTGATTCAAACATTTAACCTTAAATACTATTTGTTGTAATAATTATTAATATGTCAATTGAAAAAGAGAATGCAGAAAATTCTGAAATTCTTAAATCATTGATTTTAAGTTATGAGAATATGGAATCTAAATTACTTAGTATCAATGAAGAAATTAAAAAATTAGAAGTGGATTAAAAAAAAAGATTATAATTGAATATCTTGATATGGAAACCATTTATCAAATAATTCAATATATTGTTTATAATTCATCTTTACATAGGATTCCACATTAACATCTTTAACCTTATGATTTAAAAGAATTTTTCGATCTTCTACTGGGCATCCCATTAATTGTCTGAAAGTATTTAATGTTCTCTTTTAATCTCATCACCTAATAACGTGGAATTTTTTTTTGGAATATCAGTAATCTCTTTCTCAATTGGAAATCATCATAAAGATTCTATCCATTATTGAAAAATGCTGTAATATTTAACAAATTAGCTTTTAGGAAAAAAGATATTAAATAGAAATATATATTAATTATAGATAAACATTAATCAAAAATTTTTAAAATTAAGAGATTAAAATTACTTTTTAAAATATCAAATTATATATGTTTTTAAATAATTATATTTAAAAAATCAATAAAATATCATAAAGAATAGAAATGATTGATTATAATGAAGTTTTCGATAATCCATTATTAGTAGAAGTAGTTATTGAAGCTAGATTTCCTCTTTTATTAAAGATTCCTAGAGACATTGCAGATTTTCAAGAAGCTATTAGTGAAGAATTTCCTGAAACAAATATAATTTATGATAAAAAAATATTTTTTGATTCAAAAGAAGGTTCAGAAGAAATTAGTGAAAAAGCATGGGAATTCGTAAATCCTGAAAATAAGACAAAATGCCAAGTTTTTAATCATAGATTCTCTCTATTTTCTAATACATATAAATCATGGGAAGGATATGAATCAAAAGAGGGATTTCTTGATATTTTAAAATTTAGTTTGAATAATTTTATAAAAGTATATGGTATCAAAAAATTCAACCGTTTAGGTTTAAGATATATTAACAAAATTGAATTAGAAGAAAAAAATTCTAAGTGGTTTAAGAAATATTTCATTCCTTTATTTAATCACGATAAATATAGGATTGAAGATCTTTCTCAGAATTCAGTGCGTTTAAGAGTAAAAAAACCGAATTCAGCAGAATTAACAATAATGAGTGGTTTTTTAAAACAAGATAATAAAGATTATTATATGTTAGATTTTGATGCTTATTCTCTTAATATTTTACAAGAAAATCTATATGAAACTCTTGAAAAATTACATGAGACTATATTAAAAGAATTCCATTCACTAATAACAGGAGATTGTAGAAAAAAAATGAGAGGTGAAATTTAATTTTAAAGACAATACATACAAGAAGAATAATTAAACCATCTGCCGAGAAGGGAATTACTGGACAAAAAGATATTCCTGAATGGGCTGATGTTACTAAACTGTTAAAAAGAAGAGAGACTAAAAGTGAAGCGTGGCATGTTTCTTCATATAAAACTATTGCTTCATTAGGGGATATTAAATCTGCGGGATTTTCTATAGAGGTTTTCCCTGAAGAGAGTGCTTATGTCAGATTGACTCATATTATTAGACCATCTAAATCTCAAGAATTTGAAGGATCTACTCCTGAATTTGAGCCTTTTCCAGTTATAGATTTATCAGATACTGAATATGTTTGGATAGACATAGAAGAAGCCGATTTTTTTAATGAAATTGATTTTTTAAATCATCAATTATATGAAAAAGAGGAAATTATAAAAGATCTTGAAATTCAAGTCAAAGTATATAAAAATAAATTAAAGAGATATAAAAGAAAAATCCCCAAATTTGAAAAATTGAATCGAATAATTAAAATTAAAAATAAAATTATATCTAAGCTTGAGAAAGATATTATTGTTTATAAGGAGAATATAGATCGGTTTACTATAGACTTTTCCTTACCAGAAGGTTATTATGGTAATGAAGAGTTTAATGAATAATAGGCGAAATTTGTATGGATTTAATAAAAAGTACTCCATTTCCAGATATATTTTGTGAACCAGAAAAGAAGAATCATATTTTTCAAGGAGATATAATAAAATATACAAATTATATAAATACAAAACAAGAAAATCTAGGATTTATAATTTTATCAAATTCCTGTGATTTAGAAAATTTAAAAAATAAAACAATAATATCTATTGCCCCAATATTTCCTTTTAATTTTGTTTTTGACGATATGCTCAGTGAAGCGTTTAATAGAACTAAAAAGAAAGTGGAAACATTAAAATCTTCTAAGGAAGTAATAGAACACTTTACAAATTTAGTTAGTCAATATATTTATGATGAATCAAATTATAAGAAAAAGTATACATTTCTTATTTCTCCTTTATCTAAATTCGAAAATAATCCAACAATTGCTCATATAGAACATATAACCTCAATAAAAATAACAGAATTGAAAATAATTCTTCAAAATAGAATAATATCAATTAAACCACCATGGAGAGAAAAATTGGCATTCAAAACAGGATATATATATAATAGAATCGCAACATATACCCCTAAATTCAAAGATATAAAGAAATGGTGGATTTCTACATATAATGAAATTTTTGAAATTAAGAAAAAGGAATTGAAAAAATTCATATAAAATTCAGAGGTTTATATCTTGGTATGGATACCACCTATCATATAACTCTATAAATTGCTTATAATTCAACTTCACATAAGATTCTACATTTACATCTTTAACCTTATGGTTTAGCAGTATTTTTCGGTCTTCATTTGGACAACCCATTAATTTTCTGAAAGTATTTAATGTTCTCCTGAATGTATGACATGTAATTGTTTTCTTTATTTCTAAATCATCTAAAACATGCTTTAAATAAGCATTAAACTGTCTTTCTGTATATCTCTTAGATTGAGTTGATAAAAATAACGCTTTTGTTTTAACATTTTTTAATTTGCGTTCTTTAAGATAAAGTTTTAGAAATTTAGCTAACTCTTTAGAAATATAATATACCTTTTTTCCTGTTTTACCCATTGTTTTAATAAATCTCTTTTCCAAATTTATTTCATTGTAATCAATATTTATTAATTCTCCTTTTCGCATTCCTGTTTCAGAAAAAATCCTAAATATGAGATAATATTTGAAATGTCGTAATTTTAAATAATCTAAAATATCTTTTACTTCCTCTTTAGTCATTACAATATCTTTATTTGTTTCAGGTTCTTTATGATTAATCCCATTCCAATTAATTGAATGTTTAGGTATAATGACAATAAATTTATATTTTCTATAATATTCCATGCAAAAGTTAAGAAAGCTAATTATTAATGTCCATTTTGTCTTTTTTGTTCCTAAGCTGATTGTTTCAAGATGTTTTAAATAATCAAAATAATCTATAAGAATATCTGTATTAATATCAAAGATATGTCCTTTATGACCAAAATATTTAGGATTAAAAAAATAGTTTAATGATGATTTTCTTGTTTTAACTGATTGATTAGAATGTCTATAATGATTAAGATATTTGCTTATTATTGTATTATTCATAGGTTTATTCATTTCAGTTTATACCTCCCTCTTGGTGTCAGTTCAATTAATCCTTCTTCATGTAATTCAGTAATTATAGAAAATACAATTTCTTTATCCAAATTAGTTTTTTCAATTATTTCTTTTGGGTTTAATGTATTATGAGCTTTCAATAAATTAATTATAGTATCTTTTGCTGTAGAATCTGCTTTTATTGAGAATTTCTTAATCAATCTTAAAGTATTATTCATTTCGTTAATCTTATTTGTTCTTTCTAAGGTTAATTCTTGTAATTCCATAATCTTTTTAGTATTCTGAGTTAATTGTTCTAATATTACAGGATTAAACTGAAAATTTGATGTAGTTTGAAATAATTCGGGGTTCTCTAATTTCCGAACATAATCAAAGATAGCTATGCGACAAAAATCAGACATACTAGTATGCTTTTCTTTAGCTAAATCGTTGATTTTATCTTTCTCATCCTGACTCAGAGAAATCTGAATAAAAATTCTTTTATTTCCATTTGACATTTTTTTTAAACTCTAAAATTAATTTTTATTATAATAATAGCAACACACTCATATAAATGTTATGAAAATTTATATGATAACCACTCTTTCACGAACTTAGATCATATATTAAAAATATTTTAGTTTAGTCGAAATACGTCTTTACAGCGTGTACAAAAGATTTTATGTTTTTTATAGGTGTGTCTCCAGTAATTTCACATCCTGGTGCGACTATAAAGCGTGGATCACCTCTACTTGCATTTAAAGCTGCGTGAACTGCTACTTCAATTTCTTTTGGTGTGCCAGATGGAAGTAATTTAACATGATCAATATTTCCAGCCACACCTATCTTATGATCAAACAATTCTTGGGTTTTAGTAATGTCAACATATGGTCCAATGCTCAATGTATTTAACCTATCAATTTTTTTAAGATAAGGCGCAACAACATTTAGATGTGACGTTATCTTTCCACACATATGAAGGATATTATAGTCATACACATTAAGGATCTCAGGTAGATAATCTATACTGAATTCTTTTACATGAGTAGGTCTCAACATCTGAAGATCATGTTCACAGATTACAAAGATTGTTGCTCCAGCTTCTTTCAAAACAGAAATGTACTCCTTAATTATTTCAATAGTTCGTTTGACTATTTGGTGTACAAAATTAGGGTTTTTTACTAGCCTTCTTATCAAAGCTTTATAAGGCATTAGCTGTAAGCTAAAAGTTATTGGTCCCGTCATGAAAGCTGCTACAGGGACATTAGCTTCCTCGGCAAGAATTCGCGTGCCTTCAATCAAAACTCTTGTACTTTCTGTTAACATGAAATCTGGTATTTCTAATCTTTCTAAATCACTCTCTGATTCAATCACATATTTGGTAATCCAGGGGTTTTTATTAGGCGGATAAGTAACTTCTGCCCCACAAGCTTCGGCAACCGGCCAGCTTGGTTCAACCTGAATTGTTGTTATATCATAACCATACAAATCCAATGCTTTTAGGTGAGCATTTGCAGCTTTTTTCGCATCCTTATACATACTATTATAAGTCAGCCTATTTATGATCCCCGCATGATCCCCGATTTGGGGAAATACTGGTGGTCGATCAACTGAACGACCTTTCAAAGCAGCAAAAATACGATCAAATGAATCCATTATGTATAATATTCACTTTAATTTATAAAAATAAAAATTAGAGACTAAATAAATCTAATATTTTTAAATAATTAAATATAAAATATTCTGAAGTTTTCTACTTCTGAAGATGCCATTCTTTCAAATAAAATATGACGATGTTTATTTTGATCCTAAAGTTCAGGAGATGTGTATTTCACCTAGTTTTAAGTGTCCTTTTTATGAGCATTCGTGGAGTTGTCCTCCAAATTCACCTTATCTTGAAAAAGCTATGTCAACTTACACAGAATTTTATTTAATCTACTCTACATTTGATCTAGAAGAATACATAAAGAAAGAAAAGGAAAAGACAAACAGATCAGAATTTTTCATTAAAAACACATTTTTGCTCACCAAAAGTTTCGAATTAAATGATTTGGAAACTGAATTCGATAAATTCTTAACCCAATATAATAAAAAGTATAAAAAACGACTTCTTTTGTACGATGGGACATGTAAATACTGTAAAATTCAAAACGCGGGAAATTGCACCTTTGATTCTGGCGAACCATGCCGTTTTCCAAGAATGATAAGATATTCTATGGAAGCTGTAGGGATTGAAGTTATAAGGACAGTACTTGAACTGAATTTGGATGTTAAGTATCCCTCCAATAAATATTCATTTAGATTTGGCTTAGTTTGCTTTAAATAAAAAAAAAAATAAAATTAAAGTAATTAATATTTTCCGTATTCCATTACAGCTTCAGTCATCGCTTTTACGTTTTCTACTTTCGCGTCGCCCATTCCATTAAATTCGGTTGTTACTATGTAACCCCCGCCAGGTTTGTACTTGTTTATCGTTTCTTTCATGTGATCTTTGACCTGTTGGGGCGTTCCACTAATGAGAAGTGATGAAAGGATGCCACCAGCGATACAATATTTATCTCCTACAACTTCTTTTACTTTTGATAGGTCTGTTTTATCAAACCAAAGAATTACTTTCCCTTCCGGAAGTTCCGTAAGAGTGTCTAATAAATGATCCATACGGCCTTGGAAGCATAAAAGAGGCGTAAAATCTGCTTCAATTAATTCGTTGACAATTCTTTTTATATAAGGGAAATGGAATTCCCTATATTGTTCAGGTGATAAATATGTATTATACCACGTCGGGCAGAACACCCTACGAGAGCCTGTTGTTTGCTTTGAGATAGCACCTGTCAATTTCCCCACCGCTGCTAGTACGCCAGTTAAGGCATCACAAGCTGCTTTGACTTTCTCGGGCATTCTATAGAGATCTAATGTAAGTTTATCAAAATCTCTTAACCATGCTCCAATAAAATCTAATGGATTTGGAGTCAAAGCTAAATACCATGGAAGCCAAGCCTCTTCTTTCATTTTCCCAATAAATTCCCCGAAAAAAGCTGGAAATTTAGCAAGTTCTTGACCCATCTTTAATAAAGTACCTACTCCTGTTGGAGAATCTAAATTTGCTAAATTCTTATATGCTCTCGGCACAACGGTTTTCATGAGAAATTCAAAGGGTTGCTCTATAAGGCTATCGTATTCATCATCGTTCATAACGGGCTTGTCCATAACGAATTGTGATTCAACATTTTTTCCTACTTCTCTACCTGGATTTGAAGAGTAAACATCAGCTAAAATATCGTGTGATGCACCTCCAGCTAGAACGGAAGAGACAGCAACTCCTATAGCTAAATCGGCATCATATCCTGCTAACGCTAGTCCCAGAGGTACGCTTTCAAATGATCGAAGGGAATTATATCCATCCCAGTTAAAATCTCTAGCGAATTTAGCCATGACTTCTATGTATTTATTATTATCATGGAACATATCCTCATAACTTACTCCAGCATATTTTGCGGGAAAATAAGTCGTGTTTATCGCTATAGGAACTCTATCCGGTTCTTTTGCTGCTGCTGCGGTTTCTAATCTCTCTAATTTCGCTTTATAAATTTCTTCAGCATTGTCCATTATTCTAGGCACCTCCTACCCAATTTTTGATTATTTTTACACCATCTATTACATCATTAACCCAAGCATCCGCCCCTACATAATCACAAACACTCTGATCCGTCCGTTCTCCTCCAATTATGACTTTTACTTTCTCTCTTAAATTACCACTTGCAATTGTTTCTATAGCATTCTTCATAGGCTCTATTGATAATGTAAGCAACCCACTCATACCTACAACAAGTGGATTATGTTCTTTAATCGCATCTACAAATTTCTGAGCGGGAACATCTACACCTAAATCAATAACCTCAAAACCTTCAGCTTTTAAGAAGTTAATTGCTATATCTTTCCCTATATTATGTATGTCTCCCTCTACTGTTCCTATGACTACCTTTCCCAAACTTTCAGTAGCAGCTCCAACTAATTTTGGCATTAATAGTTCCATAGCTTGATTGAAAATCTCTCCTGCCATAATTAGGTCTGTTAAAAATATTGTATCACCAGATCCTTTGCCTATCTCTGTCATACCTATTCTACATGCTTCCAAAACTTTGATGGGATCTTCACCAGCATCAAGTTTTTCTTTTACTAATTTTAAAACCTTTTCTTCCTCTAAATTTGTAATTGCTTCAGATATTTCATTCATACTTATTTTACCTCACTTTAAGTTAATATTATAATACGAAAAAAAGTATTGCATTCGAATTTTTTTTTTAGGCTTTAAACTTTTTTCTTATATCTCATAAATAGGAAACTTATCCTATTAAATAAATTTTACCAGATTTGAAGTCTAGTTAAACATTTATCAATATTCAATAAGCTTTGCATAAAAATTGAAGATATTTCCCCAATATCGAGTTTTTTAGAAACTTTTTCAGGAGAATATTAAATTTTAGTATTCACGCCAAGTATATTTACACTTAATGCATCTAAAAAAAGATGTACTTGGTTCGTCGGCACTTCGAGTTTGTTCTTGCCAAGCCTCTGCTTCTCTATAACCGCATTTTGGACAATCTTGCTTAACTTTTAGGTGGACAGAAATTTTATCTTCTTCTGAGACAATAATTAGATTTTTTTCTAAAGCTTCTTTTTTTCTATTAATAATCTCGTTAATTTGTTCTATGCTTTGCTCTAATTCTTTTTGATAACCACACTTACAAGCTAAAGTTGATTTTCCATCCAAAACTTCTTTACGTAAAAGACTTGAACATTCCGGACAAAATTCGACCATTTAATCACAGTTAAACTTATTATTGTTCCTTAACTTTTCTAAATAAGCATATCTAATAAAATTTTTGCTTTTAAAAGATTATTTACTTTAAGAAATTAGAAATTAACTAATTCTAACAAGTTTGCTATATTTTTTATTGAAAATCAGAATCATTTTAGATAGTTTATGGATAAAATTAAACTAATTTTAACTCTTTTTTGATTTCATACAGCTTTAGATAATATTCAAAGTTAAGATTACTTTTATCTTGTATAATTTCTGCTTCTACTTCCTTTTCTCCTTCTATCTTAAAGTTTAACTTACCAATAACATTAATTAGATTATTTATTTGAAAAGGATATTCAACTGCTTGTATATCGACCTTTATTTCTTCAGTTTTATCGTTCAAAATAATGTAGTCATTTTCAACGATATCCTTAACGTAACCCGTTATTTGAATTCGAATATCGGAGTTTTTTATATCTTTAATCGTCCTTTGAATTGCAACGTCGCGAACCATTTTATTAGGAATTTTTTTTTTTTTATATAGATCTAAAAATTTATGGGGGCTATAAATAATTAATTCAAAAATTACAAATAAGTATTATTAAAGGTCTAATACTGAATTTTATAAATATTGGTAATAAAACAATATTATTATAAATTAGCAATCAATAAAAGTACTGATTAAATATGTCATTTACTCTTAGGTTAGATAATAGTAGGATATTAAAGGTAATTACAGAAACGCTTTCAAGTATTATTGATGAAACTGAATTTAAAGTTACTCCTAAGGAATTTATTATTACAGCAATGGATCCAAGTCGAATCTGTCTGTTAAAATTGTCTATAAAAAAAGAAAGTTTTGACGATTATAAATGTAGCAAGGAAACTAAAATTGGTTTAAATTTAGACGATTTAGATAAAATACTGAAGAGAAGTGCTTCTAACGACTCTCTTGAGATCGATTTTAAAGAGACCGACCAAAAAATCAAAATAAAAATGGAAAGAGAAGGAAAAAGTCGTTCACGAACTTTCAGTTTAGCTTTAATTGATCTTGATAGGGAAGAAATTCCTATGGAAAACTTGTTAAAAATCGAGTACCCAGCTAAATGGGTTATAGATACGGATTTTCTTATAGAAGCAATAAAAGACGCTGAAATTTATTCGGAAATACTTAATATGAAAGCTATTAAAGATGAAGGATTACTTTTTAGCTCAACGGGACAAATCGGTGAAATGGAGTATAGTATTAGCACAGATGATTTAATTCAGAGTGATATCGAGGAAACTTGTAGTGGAGCGTATAGTCTTACCTTTTTGAAAGCAATTCTAAAAATGGCTCCGATAACTGAAAAACTAGAGGTATCTTTAAAAACAGATCACCCTTTAAAAATGAGTTTTGGTCTTTTAGAGGGCGGTGAATTAAGTTATTTCCTCGCGCCTCGTGTCGAAGAAGCTGACTTTGACGACGACGACGATATGGATGAATTCTAAGATTTTTCCATCAATTGTTTTGAAAACGATAATAAACCAATTAACTCTTTGCGGTTAAATTGGAAAACTCCTATATCAATTATATGTACTTATTTTATATTTAAAAAGTAAGGTAAGAGAAGCTTTGAGCATACCAACTGATTTAGTAAACCGTTATCCTTGGCTTCCTTCTTTAAAACGTTTTTATTCTGATATTGCCGATAAACTCCCTTCTGAATTTATTTCTGATATTTTTTCTAAAAGCGATAGTAAGCAAATTTCTGAACATATTCTTATAATTTTTGAATCTGCTTTTAATAATTTGGAAGATATCCCGAATTTAAAGGACGAAAACTTGTCTATCCAAGTATATATTTTACTTAATATTTTAGTTTATACCCTAGATAATAAGTTAATAACAAATAGAATCGCGAATTTGTATTCTAAGGATGCTTATAGCAAGATGGAACGAGATAACAGCGAATCGGCTCTTTACGATATATGTTTAGATTTGGAATTGAGAGTTAATTTTTATGATCCTCCCATTAGATATGGAAATAAAATGTTAAAAGATAATCGTGAAAAACAAGTAACTAACTTTACTATTTACTATATTGATTATCTTAAACTTGCTTCACATTTACGAGATGAATACAGAAAATTAGCCCATAATCCACTAGAAAATGGTTATGTGTACATTAAAAATAGAAGTTTAATGCGTTTGATACAAGAATATGTTAGAAATAAAATCCTTATTGAAGAGACGGAAGATAAAGCCTCATTAAAATCATTTCTTGAAGAAGTTCTTAAAATTCAAGAATTTAAAGAACTATATGAAAAAATCAATAGTATTTGGGCAAAGAGAAAAGAAGATTTTGATTTTACATTTAAAATCGATATTACTGGTAAAACTGATATTCTGAAGCTTTATCCTCCGTGTGTAAAGGAAATCTTAAAAAAAGCTGGGGAAGGACAAAATTTAGTGCATTATGAACGGCTCTTTATAGTTTGGTTTTTACTCGCTTTAGAGTATCCAGTTGAAAAAGTTGTAGATGTATTTTCTACTTTACCTGATTTTGATAGAGAAAAAACTAATTATCAAGTAGAATATGCAAAGAAAAAAAAATACGTTCCATATCAGTGTTCTACTTTACAATCAATTACCCTTTGTATGAAAGAGAAATATAAAGATAAGCTGTGTCAAGAAGGATACGGTTCAAAAGAACTAACTGAGAGAAAAAAATTAAATCATCCTTTAAATTATGTCAGAATAAAACAATACAGAGATGAGAAAGAAGAAGAATACCTTAAAAATAAGGCAAAAAGAGAACTGGAGGAATCACAGAAGCAAAATGGTTGAATACACATATCTAAAAAGGTTATTTCAAGCCTATTACCAAGAAAAACAATTTGATCTCCCTAAAGTAAGTTCTTTCAACTTAAGGGAATTTGGTTTAATCCCTTGGGAAAAAAAAGTTTTTATGAAGAGACATATGAGTTTTGATAATCTGGATAATCTAAGATATTATTTAATAAAGGATGCTCCAAGACACTTATATTCCAGTGGTTCACTTTATCTAAAACCTGATGCACGAGATATGAATAATAAAGAGTACCAAGGGTGTGATTTTATTATTGATATTGATGTCGATCACTTCTATACTCCATGTAAAGATCAACACGATCTATGGACTTGTAAAGATTGTGGAGATGAGGGAACAGGCATGCCGAAAATTTGCCCAAAATGTAAGGGTTCAAAGTTTACTAAAGTCAGTTGGGTGTGTGATCAATGTTTAGATGCTGCTAAAAACGAGATTACTAAATTAATTTCTAATTATCTTAGCCCCGATTTTGGAATTGAAGAAAAAGATATGAAAATTGCGTTTTCAGGTCACAGAGGATATCACCTTAAAATTGAAAGTGAAGAGCTTAGAAAACTCACTAGTGAGGAAAGGAGAGAAATTGTAGATTACATCACCGGAGAAAATATAAATTTTGAAATTTTAGGATTAAATGAAAGATCTAACATAATCTACGGACTGCTGGTGAACAACATTGGATGGTCCCAAAAAATAATGAATAAAGTTATTGAAGTATTAAAACAGCCTAAAAATATAGTAAAAAATATGCTTTTAGATGAAAATTTATTTGATTTCACGCCATTTTATGTTAGAAGCTTTTTAAACTATAAAGATGATTTCCTAGAGCTAATTACTAAAGGAGAAAGAAATGTTTGGGCTATTGAAGGCTTTGGTTTAACTAATTGGAAGAAACTCCTAAGAGGAATTGTTAAACAAATAGGAGTTGAATTAGACGAGCCGGTATCAATAGATATACATCGACTCATACGATATCCTGGATCGTTACATGGAAAAACAGGATTTAAAGTTCAAGAAATTGAATTAAATGAACTTGACGGTTTTAACCCTTTAGATGAATCTAATGAGAAATTAGATCCAATCGTGTTTAAAAGTAAAAAAAAATTGACCCAAAAATTAGAAATAGTGGAAAATAAATTACCAATCACTAAAATCAAGGGTGAATCGTTTGGTCCCTATGTCAAAGGTGAAAAAATAGAAGTTCCTCACCACATTGCAGTATTTTTATTATGTAAAGAAGTTGCTAAAACTATTTAAGTTAAAATATTATTAGGTAATATCCTTCATTATATCAATAGATTTAAAAATTTTGATGTTCATGAATTTAAAAGCTGATTACAAGAGACTTTATCAACATTGGCTTAAGGAATTTGAGCAAACTGCCTTAGCACGCTTAACTCAAGAGGATTTTAATTATTTTAGTAAAATTGTTAAACATATCAAGAAATTTGAGCTAGAAAATAAACAAAAAGTTAAACTTCAATTATTAAATTCATACAAAGAGAATTTCAATTTTTTATTTACTGATTTCTTAAAAATTCGAGAGTTAAAATTATTAAATGCGGCTTTAATACTTCAAGAGATTGATTTTAACGACGTTATAGAAGCAGAAAAGCTTTTCTATCAAAATTTAATTAGTTCCATCAAAGGGTTTAAAAAGCTTAAGAAAATCGCATTATACGACGATAACGAGTCCCTTGAATTGGAAGAAATTTTTGAAAAAGAAAATGTCATAGTTGAGCCTACACTAGTAGAAAAAGTTAAAGATGACGAAAAAAATATCGTTCCTATTGATGACATTTCAGAAAAATCAAAAACAATTCAAACTAATCAATCAGCTCAATATAAATACACTCTCATTCGATTTATCAGCCCTTCCCCTCCCTTAGTTGGAATCGATGGATTTAATTATGGACCTTTTCAGGAAGATGATATCGCTAATTTACCATATAAAAACGCGAAAATTCTTATTTATGAGAAATTCGCAGAAAAAATAGATTTAATTTAACTTTTTTCAAACCTTTTCTTAAATTCCTCTTTAAAATATAAAATGCGATATTTCCCATACTTATCGATTAAAGAAAATTTTGGTGGTTTAGGATTAATCAATTTCCCACCGCAATATCTACATTTAGATTCTGGATTAATCAATCCATATCTACTGCAATCGCTACATTTTTGGAGGTATTTTGTCAACTTTATTACAAATCTCTGTTTATTTAGGTATTAATCTCGTATAAACTCATAATTTCCGTTATTTTGTAGTGTTAATTTCTCAAGAACCTCTAGTGCATCTGATAGGATATTTTCTGCGTCTAGATAATCTTTAGAGACTACTTCTAATCTATAAAACGGTGCTCCGATATATGATAAAGTTAACTTTCTCGTCTCCGTTGGAGTATCAACTACTTTTAAAACTTCATTCAATGTTTCTTTAATTTTGTCTACACCATCTCCACTTGTGTTAACAAGTTTTAATTTTCCAATTATGTTTACTGTGGAGATCTCAACATTCTCATCAACAATTTTCAAGAAAGCTTGTTTGACTTCTTCGGGAATGTTTTCAAGATCGTCCAAAATCTCTTTCCCTTCTTCTTTAAGAGCTTCAATAGCTTCTTGGTAAAAATCAAACTGTTCTTTTATAGGCCAGCCAATGAGCTCGTACGCTTCGCCCATACTTATATCGATACCCTCTGTTTCCGTTAAAAACTGTAGTAAATTTTCGTATTTACTCGCGTATTTATGTTCCTTTACTATCAGAGCTTTTTGGGCAGAGTTTACGCGTCTTAAGGATAAATCAATCTGTCCCTTATCAGGTACAACTTTTACAACTCTTAATACGATTCTTTGGTTTATTCTCACTATGCTCCTAATGTTTTTAACCCATCTACTCGAAATCTCACTAATATGTATCATTCCTCTTGCGCATTCTTCTGAAGGTAAGCCATCGAAATCAGGTAAATCCACGTAAATATACTGATGTTGAATGTCAACAACACGACCCATAATAAAAGCGCCTTCTCGAGGAAACGGGAGTCTATTCTTTACCATAATATCTATCAGATTATTTGAATATTATTTTGATTTATAATAAATTAACAAATTATGACTTTTTACTTTTATTATCTTATTTAATAAAAAAGATTATTTTTTATCTCATCTTTTCAAATATATCATAAATATAATTTAAAACTGTTCCTTAAGTGATCTAAAAATACCTAACTGGGTCGTTCATAATAAGTGGGCAAAAATAGCGGGAATAGACGAATTAATCGCGAATGTCGTCGATATGAACATCGACTACGGGACTACTTGGGCGTTTAATTCTAATAATAACGACCCTAGCAACGACGATGAAAGCGTTATCGTCAAACAACTAAAGTTCTTTCATCAAAAAGATTTAGAAAAAAAATATAGCGATAAGAATTTGTATGTAAAAGCTTTTTACTTACATCACCTGTTAGATTATTTTAGAGAAACTCGCTTTGATATTTACGATATTGACCTAATTTTTGATAAATTCCTACAAGAAAAAGTTAAAACTCAAATAGTAAATAACATAGGGAAAGAAATCAATTTCCAAAAAGAAATTCACCAAATTTTCGATCTTTTAAAAAAAAATAAAAGAGAATTATATTCCGATCTAAGAGGGGAATACTTAACAAGGTTAGATAATAAAAAGGAACAATGAAATTATGACCTAGTACTTTAACCAAGTGCTTTCCTCAGAAATATAACTTTAATTTATAGTAAAAAATAAATATTCAATATCATTAAAGTAGTTATCATTTAATCTAAAAATGTACAATTCAAAATTAATTCTTAAAAAAAAAAGTTAGGAAATTGATTAAAAATGCCTACAGATAAAAAACATTTGAATTTAGTCATAATTGGGCACATAGATCACGGTAAGAGCACTTTGATGGGCGCCATGCTCATTAAAAGCGGTGCCATTTCAGATAGAGAGGCGCGGGAACTAGAGAAATTAGCAAAAGAATACGATAGAGAATCTTGGTCGTACGCTTATGTGTTTGACAGATTGAAAGAGGAAAGACAACGCGGTATTACCATTGATTTAGCGTTTCGAAAGTTTGAAACAAAAACAAAATATTTTACCATAATTGACGCACCTGGACACGCAGATTTCGTAAAGAACATGATTACGGGCGCTTCTCAGGCGGACGCCGCCATCTTAGTAATTTCTGGAAAAAAAGGTGAAATGGAAGTTGGTATTGCCGCAAATGGCCAAACTCGAGAACACGCTTATTTAGCACAGACTTTAGGTGTTAAACAATTAGTCGTTGCTGTCAATAAAGCAGATGTCTACGATTATAGCGAAGAACGTTATAACGAAGTGAAAGATGCGGCCTCTGATCTTTTGAAAAGCATTGGTTTCCCCGTCAAGAAGATTCCATTCGTTCCAGTCTCGGGCATAAAAGCCGAGAATTTAACGGAAAAAACCGATAAGCTTTCTTGGTATGACGGTCCAACCTTACTTGAAGCAATCGACAACTTTGAAATACCTGAAAAACCTACTAACAAACCCTTGAGAATTCCTATCCAGGACGCTTATAATATTAAGGGTACAGGAGTCGTTCCTGTTGGAAGAGTAGAAACTGGCGTATTAAAGAAAAACGATAAAATTGTAATCATGCCAACGGGCTTTCAAGGCGAAATAAGAAGCATCGAGATGCATCACGAGGAAATTGATGTAGCAGAACCCGGTGATAATATCGGATTTAGCATTAGAGGTATTTCAATGGAAGATGTGGGGCGCGGCGATGTCATGGGTCATCCGAACAATGTTCCAACGGTAGTTACACCAAAAGGGAGCTGGACGGGACAGATTATTGTTATTTGGCATCCAACCGTAATTGCTCAAGGATATACCCCTGTTGTTCACGCTCATACGGCTCAAGTAGCTGCTAAGTTCGTCGAACTGATTAAAAAGTTAGATCAGAAGACTGGTGCTGTGATCGAAGATAATCCGAAATTCCTTAAGAAAAACGAAGCCGCTATCGTCAAATTGCAACCGATTAAAAAGCTTTGTATTGAAAAATACGAAGAGTTCCCCGAACTTGGAAGGTTTGCGGTAAGAGATATGGGTAGAACGGCCTGCGTTGGGATTGTAAAAGACCTAGTGACAGGGGAAACAGAGGAATAAAGATTTAACCTTTTTTTGATTTTTTATTTATATCTAATTTTATTTATTTTTTCATTTTTTCTAATTAAACTGATTAAAAAAATTTCATATTATGTGAATATTATTTTCTTTTTTGAACAATTGCTTGCCTTTTCTAATTAAGGTAATTTTTGATTAGGAAGGGTTAATTTTGTTTTCTACAAAGAAAAAAATTTGTTTTATTGGAGAACAGAACGTTGGTAAATCATCACTGCTATCCTTATTACAGGGAAGGGAAGTCCAAAAAGAAAGAATTCCTACGGTGGGATTAGAAGTAGAAGACTCCATTTTGAACGGTAAAAAGTGCTCAATATGGGATCTAGGCGGACAGAAAAGGTTTAAGTTCATGTGGCAGGATTTCTTGAAAGGTGCTGGTTTAGCAGTTATAGTATGCGATTCAACCGAGAAAAATGTAAACCAAACTAAGGAGATTTATAATAGGTTTGAACGTACCTTAGGGACTAAAATTATTGCCATCGCGAATAAACAAGACTTACCTGGTAGGTTAAGTGCTCAAGAAGTTCAGAAGAGGTTAGGAGGGTTAAAGACGTATGGAATGTCTGCTATTCGACCTGAATTGCGCGAAAGGATGAAAGAAATTTTAGAATACGAGATAGCTACTTTTTAAATTATGTTCTACAGAAAGCTTTATAAGGCATTTCCTATTATGTGGGCTAGTCGAACTGGCTCAGGTATTTTTGAATCAATGCATATTTTTTTTAGCAAGGATTCTACCTCAGAAAATTGAATCCCTTTAGAATGAAAATAAATTTTGGAGATTCCACCTGCCGTTTCAACAGAAGTTTCATATAAATTACCGGCATTAACTATATTTTGAAGTTTTTCTTTATACCGGCTAGGAAAATTCTTAACAATCGCTTTTTTGACAGCTTTAAGATCGACTTTTCTTTCGGTTATAGCTACGATTGGTTTGTTTATTCGCCTGTAAATTTCCTCTAAATCAATAATGTTAAATCCGCCAAAAGTAATTGTGTCAGTTAAAATGTATTGAATATGTTTTTCGTTTCGTTTAACGAGTTCGATCAAAACTTCTGTAGCGTCGCTTCCATCAATTGTTATTTCTTTTTTAACCATACTTACAATCCTAACACCTTGACAGACGATCCCTATTAAATCTGTAGTTTTAGAATGTGATTTGAGGTTAAATCTTGCATCGTCAAATCCAATTGTTATTGGAAAATTCTTCATGCTTAATTCTCAGGTAAGAATTTTTTAATGTGATTTAAGAGCTTTGTGAACGCAATCTTGGCGCTTTCTATTTCGATATGCCTTTCGTATAAATCTCCTGTAAGAGTATCTGCGAGGAAATTTATAATTTCCTTTATCGTCATTTTTTCAATAAACCAGATGTAAGCAATAATAGCTTCAACGGTGTCTGCGAGATCGTGAGCGTTTGCTCTGTTTTTCGAAAAACTTTTCATCTTTGCGTCTTTTAAAGCTTCTGCCAAAATTGTTTTGCTTACCTTCATACCCGTTCGAATAATTTTATTATTTTTGTTATTACGTGTTAAATACATGGATTTAGCAACCGAGTAAGTAAGATTAACAATACTATCTCCGATTTTAGCTAGCCCTTTATCAGTTCCTATGGATCTTTGGGTAAGATTAAGGTTTAAATCTTTTAATAAAAAATTATATGCCATTAAGAATAGATGATCAGTAATTTCTTATAAACTTTTCATAAAACTGAAAAAAAGATTCATTACATAAGTTTTTTAAATAATTTCTGGGTTTCAGCAACTTCATTTCTCAAAGCATCTATTCCTTTGAGAAAGATTTTTTTTAATTTGTATCCGTCTTCGAGTCTAATAAAAATTTGAGGTGGGGATAAGGCTATTTCCGTAATTTTATAAGCCGCAGCTATAACCCCTTCGACCATTAACAAATGTTTTACAAGGATATTACAAAAACCATGCGATTGTCCTTCAAGGGTTAATGTATAATCGTTGTCGCCTGGACCACTTACTATATTTAATTTTAATATTGTGTGCTCTGGTAGTTCTGGAGCTTGTTCTACTTCTTCTTCTTCTTCCGATTCAACTTTTTCAGTCTGTTCAGGTGTTTCAGCAAGAGGTGTCTCGTCCTTTTTCACAGATTCACTTGATACATCGGGGTAATGGCTATCTATATCTTCCTTGTCAAATATATCTTCTTCCTCGTCTTCAAGCTTGCTATCTTCTTCCTTTGGTCCAACTTTTTTTTTTGCCACTATATTCTACCAAAATCTGTGAATCTAATTTCTCTAATATAGAATTAAATAAATGTTTTTTGGTTAATTTTAAAAAAAGGGTTGACTCAAATTAAGGCCACCATTCAGAAGACGGCGTATGAGGAAAATCTTCGCCGTACCATAATTCTCCTTCTTTTGCCTTTCTTTCGTAAAACCTGTGGTACTTCTCGTAACATTTAACGCAAAACCACTCCTTCATATGGGAATTAAAGGTCATGTCGCAGGTTCGGGAGCCGCACAAGACACATACGCAAATGGAGCTATCCCACGCGTATGCTAACTTGCTCTGCTTATCCGATAATTCCCAAACACGCTTCCCGTCCGCTTCGCTTTCTGTAGGCCTTAAACCTTTTCCTTCGTCCAATAACTTTCTCGTCTCAACGCGCTTAGCTGTAGAAATTACTTCTCTCAAGGCGTTTCGAAACCTTACCAGTTGAGGGTGCCGGACGGAAATCGTTCTTTTTTTTCTCATCGTTATCCTTACCAAGTAAACTTTCCTATTTAAATCAAACGCCCGCGCTAATTTTTTAAAAATAAAAATTAAAAGAATTGTATTCCGATAAAAGACTAAAAAGATAAGCAATTTTATAAATATCGATTAGCTAACTCTTTTAATCTTTCAGTTGCTAAATATTGGAGATCTTTAGGGCCAAACAACGAGATTTTTATTGAATTTCCTTCAACTTTACAGTTTAAGGTAAGATAATTTATTTTTTTTTGAACTTCTTCAAGAAATTTAATAGTGTTATTTAACTCCCCATTTGAGTTATAAAAGTGTATTACTTTTCTTCCACCACGGCTACCCAAGAATAAAACCTTTAAAAAATAGTTCTTTTTTAATATCTTAAGTTTTCGGTTACATTTCCGTAATCGTCTGCTAATTTTCTGCTTTCAAGATTTCCACATCTGGGACATCTTAATCTATCTAACCCTATCTTCTTAAGAGTTGTTCCACATATTAAGCAATCAGCATGAATAACTCCAAAATTTCTTCCAGAGGTGCTTAATTTATATTCGTTATAATTCTGTTCAATTACTTTTGCTCGAATAATATCGGTAGTTTGAAAAGCATCTGAGATCCTCTCAATGTATTTTTTAGATATCTGAGAAACATGAATATTTCCAAAATAAGAGCTATTAAAATGAATTTTTCCATTGATTGTATGAAAATTAAGGCCCACAGAATACTGTCTTAAAAACAGGGCTGTGCCGATTACCCGATCGCCAATCTCTACTGTTTTTCGATTTTCTTCTTGATGGCCCCTTACTTCTATTAATCTTTTGTTCGTATCAATATTGATTATTCCAGTTTTAGTTGCAATAATTTGACCCTCTTTTACATAAGTAGACTGTTTATCGGGTAGAAATTCTTCTACAACACCTAAATATTGACCCGTAAGAACGATTTCTTTATTTTTCGCTGATTCTTTCATAATTTTAACAAAAATCTTTTAATTTCCCTATTAAATTATAATTAATTAACACAATTAAGTTTTTTCATAATTTTTCATAAACAGATATGAGAAAAAAAGATTTAATTTCGTTAATTCAAAAAACAGAAGTATTTTCTAATCCCAAAATCGAGTTAGAGCAATATTGCACTGATGCGAATAGTGCGGTAGACATCATATATTTTGCAGGAGTTGAATTTAACGACATAAAAAACCGATTAATAATCGATCTTGGCGCAGGAACTGGCAGACTATCGATCTCTTGCGCGTACCTTCAAGCTAAGTATGTTTTAAGCATTGATATAGATTTTGACGCGATAAAGGTTTTAAAAGGAAATGTTAAAGATTTGAACCTTGAAGCTGTAATTTTACCTATGTGCGCTGACATTAATAGGTTTGAAATCTCAGCGCATTTATATCCTAAAGAGTTAAATATCACGACAATTATGAACCCGCCTTTTGGAGTGCAAAAAAAAACCGCTGATAGATTTTTTTTACAAAAAGCCTTTTCTTTCTCGGATGTAGTTTATTCGATTCATTTAGCCAATGAAAAAGTTCATAATTTTATATCTAAATTTGTAAGCTCAAAAAACTGGAGTATTAATTACGTATTACCTTTTAATTTAGTTTTAGAAAGGTCTTTTCCGTTCCATACAAAAAAGACAAAAAAAGTTGCTGTAAATGTTTATAGATTTATTAAAAATTAAAAAAAAATAGACTTAATTATTGAAATTTTTTCCAAGAATCTAATTGTTTAGGATAATTAGCATTTGCCCCTAAGAATTCTTCAATTCTTAACAACTGGTTATATTTACAATTTCGATCAGATCTTGCCGTTGCGCCCGTTTTTAATTGTCCTGTACAAAGTCCAACTGCTAAATCTGCTATGAAGGGATCTTCAGTTTCGCCCGAACGATGGGATACCATAACATTAAATCCATTTTTGAAGGACATTTTTGCAGCATTTATTGCCTCAGTCAGCGAACCTATTTGATTTACTTTTAATAACAACGCATTTCCCGCTTTTTCTTTAATTGCCCTTTCAAGTATTTTTATATTAGTAACTGTAAGGTCATCATCTACAATTTGTATTGATTTATCGACTTTAGCAGTTAAATTGGCAAAACCACTAAACGCTTTTTCGTCAAATGGATCCTCTATTGACTTAAATGGATAATCTTTAATTAAATCAAGATAATACTGTAACAATTCCCCTTCGGTTAACTTCTTACCGTCAATATTATATGTACCATCCTCAAAAAATTCACTCGCAGCCGCATCCATTCCTAGGAAAAAATCAGTTCCCATTAAAAAGCCCGCTTCCTCAATTGCTTCTATAATAATATCTACAGCATCTTTAGTTAAGGATAAGTTCGGGGCGAAGCCACCCTCATCACCCACATTAGTTGCTGAAGGCCCATATTTTTTGGCTAATAACTTCTTTAATGTTTGATACACCTCTGAGACGTTTTGGATTGCTTGAGCGAAATTTGGTGCTCCTAAGGGTAATATCATAAATTCTTGTATCGATAAATTATTGCCCGCATGTTCCCCCCCATTTATAATATTGCAGCATGGTAATGGTAATAAGAAATCTTTTCGAGTCTTATGATATGCTAATTCATGGAGATGAGCAAATAATGGTTTCTCAGATATAAGCGCAGCTAACTTTGCAACAGCTAAAGACACTGAAAGTATTGCATTGGCACCCAAGTTGCTTTTGTTTTCAGTGCCATCAATTGAAAGCATTTCTTTATCTAACTTTTCTTGTTCCCTCACATCAAATCCGTTTAATTTTTTCCCTAAAATATCGTTAACATTTGATACTGCTTTAGTTACATGTTTACCTAAGAAAGCAACTCCTCCATCTCTCAATTCAAGAGCCTCTAAAACACCTGTTGATGCGCCTGAAGGAACAGCCGCTCTTGCATAAATCTTACCTACATAAACATCGGTTTCAACTGTCGGATTTCCACGCGAATCTAAAATCCAACGAGACTTAATTTCTGTAATTTTAAAGTCAGTCATTCTAAAAATTCCTATTCTGTTTATTAAAGTTCTGTAATAATAATAAATAAAGAAACTTTAATTCTTAATAATATTTTTTTATATATTATTATAAGCTTTATTAGAATTTAGTGTTTAAATGTCAACAGATAACAGACCTTGGGTAGAAAAGTATAGACCTCGCCTTTTAGGTGATGTCGTTAATCAAAAGGGAATTATAAAGCGTTTACAACAATTTATTAAGGATAAATCGATGCCCCACCTTATATTTGCTGGTCCAGCAGGTACTGGGAAAACAACTTCTGCTCTAGCAATGGTTAGGGGACTGTATGGTAGAAAAATGGCGATTAATACTACTTTTTTGGAATTAAATGCAAGCGATGCAAGAGGTATTAATGTTATCAGAACTTACATTAAGGATTTTGCAAAAGCAAAACCTCCGTCTGACATACCGTTCAAAATTTTAATCTTAGACGAGGCGGACAATATGACGGCGCCTGCTCAGCAAGCACTAAGGAGAACAATGGAAAAATACACAAAAAATTGTAGGATGGTTTTAATTTGTAACTATTCTAATAAAATTATCCCCCCAATCCAATCTAGATGCGTTGTTTTTAGATTTTCCTCTTTGAATAATGAGGACATTAAAGAGAGAATAAAATATATCGCTAATCAAGAACAAATGAGCCTAACACCAGATGGGTTAATTGCTTTAGTAGATGTATCGAAGGGAGACTGTCGTCGAGCTATAAATTACTTGCAATCTTGCGGTACAATTTCAAAAAAAATCGATCAAGATATAGTTTTTCGTGTTGCTGGCGAAGTACCATCAGATAAAATAAGAGAAATTTTAAAAACTGCTATTGAAGGGCAATTACAATTTTCCTTGAAATTACTTAACGATATCATAAGAGAATACGGTTTGTCGGGCATCAATATTATTAAAAATATACATCGAGAGATTTATGACTTACAAATTTCAGAAAACCTGAAAATTGAGCTTTCTAAACTCTTAGCTGAATCGGAATACCGATTAAGCCAAGGAGGTACGGAAGAGATTCAATTACAAGCGTTATTAGCCAATATTGTTATGTTGCATGAAATTAAATAATTTTTTTTTTAAAGCGAATTTTTGCTCTTGCTCTCTAAAATATTTATCCCTTCTCTCTTCTGATTTATTATCGATTACGAAACTTACATTATTACCATAGTTGATATCCCACAAGATCAATCCAAAAGGATCAGCAGGTTGATAAGAGATATCTTTGGATGGGTCAAATAAATCAATAAATTCTTCATAACTGATTTTACCAAAGCCTACTTCTAAAATCTTAGCTACCATTCGTCTTATTTGTTGCCTTAGAAAAGCTCTGCTTTTAAAATCGAACATAATAAAATTCCCTTCTATATTAATTGAGGTCGTAATCATATCTCTAATGTATTTTACTTTTTCTTTTCCTGGCTTAGAAAAATTTTTAAAGTTATGTCGTCCCTCTAGAGCCTTACATACCTTTTTCATCGCCTTAAAATTAACTATGGAGTCATCTTTAAGGATGGCTTTTGGATATGGCATAATATATTTGTAATGCCTAAACTGTGCGTTATATCTTGAATAAAAGTCTGTTGGAACTTTTGAATAAGCCCAGAGGCCAATATTTTTTGGCAAAGCAGAATTTATCTCCATCAATATGGGTATTTTTTCAGTAATAAAAGAAAATGTTGATCCTCGAGCTGAAACTAACCTATCGGTTCTGCTTGCCACCTCGAAACCCGATTTCTTAGATTCATGTATATAATTCTTTTCTTGTAAAGCTGTTAGTAAGCAGTCTTCAATAGTTAAACAATTGGGTTGTCGTTGAGAACCGAAATATTCCTCCGCTCCTATGTAATAAAATTTAAAGAGATATCTTGTTTTTTCCATTCCTAATAATTTCATCTTTAAAATTATATTAATTTTATGTATGAAATCGGAATTTTCAAATAAAATAAACTCATGTTATAATATTGAGATTAATTAATTTATCAAAAAATAATCTTTTAATGGAATTTAACATTTATATTTTTAAATTTCATATGATAATTTCAGTATATTAAAAGCGTTTAGAAAGAGAATATGTCCAAAATTTATTCATCATTAAAAAACTCACGAGATCGTTTAAGAGCGAGTATTACAATAAAATCATATAATGTTTTATTTTTCTCCGCATTGTTTTTAGTTTTATTTTTATCTATTCTCATAAGGTTATCTCCAATTGCATCGGGGAATTACTTAATTAAAGCTTTTGACCCGTGGATACAATATTACAACGCCGAATACCTATCAACACACTCTGTTTTCGAATATTTTAATTGGATTGATTATAAAAGTTGGTATCCAGAGGGATACGCTCGTGGAAATCTTAGACCTGGGTTAACATTCACTGTAGTAACTATATTTCAAATAATTAATTCAATTGGGATTCCAATATCCCTTTATGATGTTTGTTTCTATTTTCCCGCTTTTATGGGCGGAGCTTCTGTTTTAGCGATCTACCTCTTGGGAAAAGAAGTGCTAGACCGAAGATGTGGGCTAGTGGCTGCGTTCTTCTTGGCGTTTAATCCGGGGTTTATGCAACGAACAATGGCGGGTTTTTTTGATAATGAAACAATTGGTGTATTTGCAACTCTCATGACATTATATTTCTTTGTTAAAACTTTACGAACAGGTAAAATCCTCGATTCCTTTTTGGGTGGTTTATTTTTAGGATATTTAGCCTTGAGTTGGGGTGGATATAATTTTGTATATTTAATTCTACCCCTGGTATGTGGTATTTTAGTCTTACTCAAAAAGTACGACTCAAATGTCTTAATAGCGTATGCAGGAATCGAAGGTGTAGGAATATTAGTTTTTTCATATGGTTCTACTTTCAACTATGCTAGCTTTTTCAATAGTTTGGAACTATTTGGAATTTTTCTTTTTACAATATTACTAATCATTTTTCATATGATTCATATAAAGAAAGGTGATTATCCTCGATTATATAACGGCTTATTAGACTTAATAAAATGGGGCTTAATACCGCTTGTTGTAGTAGGAGGCATAATTATATGGGTGGCACCTGATTTACTTCCATTTGGATTTGGGAATAGATTAATGAGCGTTATAAATCCTTTGGTTCGAGATGGTTTGAATCTTGTTTCGTCTGTAGCCGAACACATGCCAAGTTCTTGGAGCGTATTCTACTATAATACTTTAATCCCCCTAATGCTTTTACCCCTTGGGTTGTTCTTCTTGTTCAAAAGAGGTAACTCTGCGGATTTTTTATTAATAACTTTTATGATTTTGCTCTTTTACTTTACCGGTAGTATGATACGAATAATATTATTGTTTGCTCCTGCTGCATGTTTGGTAGGTGCCTACGGATTAGTTAGCGTTTTGAAAATTTTTGGCAGTTTTTTTGGAGAAAAAAGAATGGGAATCAGTAGGAAACGAAAACGCCAAGTTAAAAGAATGGTAGGGAAATCTGAAATTGGCGCGGTTTACTTTATTGTTGGAATAATGTTATTCGTCCAAGTAATCCATGCCTCTAATATGGCTACTCTTACACTGTCACAAAGTCAAATTGCACCAGGAGATTTTCATGATTGGGAAGAAACGCTAACCTGGATGAAAACAAACCTTCCTGGAACGAGCGTTGTCGTGTCGTGGTGGGACTACGGTTATTGGATCACTCCAATAGGAAACATGACTACGGTTAACGATAATGGAACAATTAATGGAACACGAATAGGTATGACGGGAATGGCACTAATGCAAACAAACGAGATATATAGCGCCAAAGTTTTTAAAGCACTAAAAGCAGATTATGTCTTAGTCTATTTTGGAATGCTCTATCCGAATTTAGGCGGTGATGAAGGTAAATGGCCGTGGATGGTAAGGATTTGTAACGATCACTACGAAACCTATAAAAATTATGGCATGGAGGAGGATAATTGGGCTCCAAATTCTGTGTTTGTTGAAAGCGAATATTTTAACGATACTCTTTCGAAGCCAACAGCAAAATGGTTCGATAGTACACTAGTAAAATTAATGTTTTCTGGAATTGAAACTGACCCCCCACCAGACCCAAGAAACCCCCGAACCTTTGAGGAGGTTTATCGTCGCGAGATTAACTCGAGAACAGATGACGAAGGGAACCTATATGTTACTCACATACCAGAAGATGGAGAATACAATTTTGGAGTATTTAGAGAATTATATTTCTCTACAAACGGGATGGTTAAATTATTTAGTCTTGATTATACTGCTTTGGATTCAAGTTTTCAAATAGAAAACCCCGAAGTATTCGATACCGGTTATGCAACTTTCAAGATAAAAAACACAGGATCGAAAGATTTAACTATTTCCGATGTCAGAATAAATAATATGAGTTATGATTTCGATTTGGGTAAAGGTAGTAGTACACATATACTAAATGCCCTCGAAAATGACTTGGTTTGGGTTGATATAAAAACAAGCAATCAATCCTTTCAAATTAACGATGTCGTAAAAATTACAGTAGAAGCTGAATCAGTAGCCTTGGATGATAAACCTTATATCTTTACAAATAGTACGAACAATTTCTTTGTTGAAGAAGCTAGGGAAGGAGACATAAAAATTAATAAACCTAATAGTAAAGTTGTCCAAATCAATGCGACTAATAGTGAGATATATCTCGAAGTTGAGAATACTGGAGATGCAACCGTGATCTTGAAAGATTTTTATGTAGATAACGAAAATAATACCTTTGTAGATAAGCATTATATATCTGGTTCCCCTATATTAGAACCTGGCCAAAAAGCTTATGTCAAAATAACAAATTCAACAGTTCAGTTTTATCCGTTCAACGGAACTGAACATAAAATAGGTGTTATTACTCCAAATAACATCAAAGATGAGCTATTATTTACGTCGAATTATGAAGATTTCAAAATTTCAATTGTAGATGAAAGTAGAATTGCTTCACCTGAAGCCTTAATTGCTACTCACAGCGATTTTAGGAAACATATTCCAATTAATTTTGACAATACTTACGCATATACTTACGATAACGGAACTACTATGGTTAATATTAAAATTAAAAACACTGGAGACATCATATTAGGACTCGAATCGATAAACATAACAAAATCTACTAATTGGACGTCTGTTGAAGATTTTATACCATTTAATTTAAACCCTGGTGAAGAGAGAAGCATAAAGGTAATTGCCTCCGATTATTTGGTGGATCTAAATGTAAATGACGAGCTCGGAATTATAATCACAGCAAATTTTAATGGCTCTACCAAAGCTTCTGATATTGGATTTGTGCATACAATCATTGACAAACCAGATATACAAATTATCGACTATATCGAAAATCAAACTATATCTTATATTGCCGCTAACGAGACAGGTAAAATTTTAATAAAAAACACTGGAGACGAGTCAATAACTTTAGATAAATTATATTTAAATATCACAACTATGTTATCATTTGAGAGCGATGTAAATTTTGAATATGGAGATATATCTCTAGATGCTCAAGAATGCGCTTTAGTATCTTTTAATATTGCGGGGTTGATGTTAAATGCGTCTAATATCGTTAATGTCAATATAACAACTAACACTACTGCTCAAGTTTCCATGGATTTCTCTGCATCTGTAGATTCTTCCCTTTACGATATAAATATTAACGATGATGGAACAACAGCATCAGATACTCAAAATGTAATAATATCAATAGAAAATAACGGGTTATTCACTGTTGAAGTATATTCAGTTTATATTAATGACACATTTATCCCATTGAATAGTTTTACTGAAAGTATATACGAAATCGGAGCGGGCAATTCAATTCAATTTACAATAAGCATGGATGATCTCGAAAGTATAATGGAACGTACCATTGGATTAAACGACGTATTAATAATAATAGTCCGAACCAAAGAAGGAGCAGAAGATATCCACGAAGAAACTGTAACCTCTTAATTTTTTTTTATTTATTTTTTAGAAAAAATCATAAGTTATGTTTGATTAAAAAATCTATAGACCTATCGTCTATAAATTGGATTCAACTTCATCTTAATTAACTTCAAAATTTGGCGCTTAACTTATGATTGCTAAGTTCAAAATTGTTTCTAGCTTTGAACCTTCCGGGGACCAACCAGAAGCAATCAAGTCCCTTGCTGGCAATATAAAAAGCGGAAAAAAGTTTCAAACTCTTTTAGGTGCGACAGGTACTGGCAAAACATTTTCTATTGCACAAGTCATACAAAAAATCCAAAAACCTACGTTAGTAATGGCACCTAACAAAACATTGGCTGCGCAGTTGTATAATGAACTAAAAGAATTATTCCCCCATAATACCGTCCATTATTTTGTTTCATATTACGATTACTACCAACCAGAAGCATATCTTCCGGTAACAGGGATGTACATTGAGAAAGATTTTAGCGTAAATGAAGAGATTGAAAGGTTAAGATTAGCTGCTACACACGCAATTAGGACCCGAAATGATGTCATAATAGTCGCAACGGTTTCTTGCATTTATGGAATTGGAGATCCCAAAGTTTGGACGGCCATCTCTATAAACCTTGAAGTTGGTCAAAGTATTAAGAGAAAAGACATCATCAAGAGATTAATATTAATGAATTATGAGAGAAAAGATATCGAATTTAAACCAGGGGTCATAAGAGTTAGAGGAGACATAATAGATATCTTTCCAGCTTATTTAGATACTGCTATTCGTATATCCTTATTTGGAGATGAAATCGAATCTATTCAAGAAATTCATCATGTTTCAAATAATATAATAAAAAATTTATCTAATTGCAGAATTTTTCCCGCAACTCATTTTATTATACCAGAAGAAAATAAAGCAAAAGCCTTGGTTTCAATAGAGGAAGAATTAGAAATCCAAATAGCAAAATTCATGAAGGAAAAAAAATACGCTGAAGCGCAACGCATTGAGAAAAGAGGAAAATTTGATCTCGAAATGATGAGGGAAATGGGATGGTGTAAGGGAGTAGAAAACTACTCTAGGCACTTAGATGGAAGACCTCCCGGTAGTCCCCCTATGTGTTTAATCGATTACTTTCCAGAAGACTTTTTAATCGTTGTTGATGAGAGTCATATCACGATTCCGCAAATTCATGGAATGATAGGTGGAGATAGATCGAGAAAAAAGAATCTTGTGGACTTTGGGTGGAGATTACCATCGGCATATGATAACAGACCTTTAGAATTCGAAGAATGGGAATCAAAGATAAAGTATATAATTTTTATGAGTGCAACTCCTGGAAATTGGGAGTTAGAAAAGAGTAGTGGCATTTCCGCAGAACAAATAATTAGACCGACTGGATTAGTTGATCCTGATGTGGAGATTCGTCCTGCAAAAAATCAGATTGATGATCTCCTAGACGAAATTCGAAAGGTGATTAAAAACAAAGGGAGAATTTTAGTAACAACTCTTACAAAACGAATGTCAGAAGATATAGCAGAATATTACGCTGAACTTGGTTTAAAGATTGCTTACTTACATTCTGAAGTAGGTACAGTAGAAAGATTTGAAATATTAAGATCTCTTAGGGATGGTACTTATGATATTATAGTTGGGATTAATCTCCTAAGAGAAGGATTAGATTTGCCTGAAGTACAACTAGTTGCTATTTTAGATGCAGATAAATTAGGGTTTCTGAGAGATACAAGATCGCTAATTCAAACTATTGGAAGAGCTTCGCGAAACATAGATGGAAGAGCAATTTTATACGCAGGGAAAATTACCTCCGCGATGAAGGCGGCAATAGACGAAACTAACAGAAGAAGAAAGAAACAAGTAGATTATAACAAAAAAAATAATATTACGCCTCAAACGATAAGGAAAAGCATTTTAAATTCACTTTCAGAAGAGAAGGAATTCAAGGAGAAAGAAAAAACCAAATTAAAGAGAAAGATTAAGGATAAGATTGAAGAGTTAGAAAAAGAAGGAGACAAAGATTTGATTATTCATTATCTTGAAAACAAAATGTTCTTGGCAGCTAAAGAACTTAGGTTTGAAGATGCTGCTTACTTAAGAGATAAAATAAAGGCAATAAAGGAAGATTATTAAATAAAAGCGTGAAATTTTTCTTTTATTATGAATTGAAGGTTAATAGGAGCAAACATGATCGTAGATTCTATAATTATAAAAGGAGCTAGGCAAAACAACTTAAAAAACATAGATGTTGTAATTCCAAGAAATAAATTAGTAGTAATTACAGGAATTAGTGGAAGTGGAAAATCCGAAATAATGATTTAATTACTATCCTAAGGTTTTTCAGAGACTAAAATTTCTTTAAGAGAATCAATATCTTTTTTTAATTTAAGAATATCTAAAATTTGGTTTAGCTTAGTATCTATAAACAGTTTTTTTATAGGTTGCTTATGCCTAATATATTACATTTATTATTTTAAGTTGACAAATCGCTTAGTAATGAGATCTATAATTCCATATAATCAACTGTCATTGCGCATTGAATTAAGACTTTTTCACAATATGATTATGTTAATAGCGTCCAATAGAGTTTGTAAGGTTAATTTTAATGGTGGGTAAGTTTCTAAAGCTGAATTAAACAAAATATACATTTTTCTTAACGCTTCAATTTTCTTATTTTTAAGATTTAAAGATTTAACTGCAAGTAATAACTCGTCCATTTTACTCCGAATATTTAACCTATTGTCACGTAAATCCGACTCATCAATCAGTAATCTTATTTTTGACATTATGGTAGATATTTCTGAACCTGAGATATCTTTAAGTTGTTCTTCTCTTTTCGAATTTGAATACGAAGGAATTATACCTAAAACTTCTTTGATTTTTTCTAATCTATCAATATCTTCAATTAATATTTTATTATCTGGAAGGTTTCTATAAAGAACTAAAAGATTTTCTAAAGCACGATCGATTTTATCTCTCCAGTTATTTCTATATTCCTTATCAATTTGCCTAATTATTTGATGGACCGTAAAATTTCCCTTTTTTTGAACTTCCTTTAGAATAGTTATTACTTCTTGATTAATGGATCCTCCATGATACGGGTAAAATTCTCTATCTTTTAGTATATTTAGTAGACTTATTAGTTGAGAAAAATCTCTGGGTCGGTGTGAAAAGTATAGAGGTTTATGATTATTATCAAGAGATGTAAGATATATTTGATAGAGTAATTTTTCGAAAATAAGTCGAAATAAAAATGGTAAAAGCCGATATAAATCATCATCGTATGCACATTTATTAATTAGATGTTTTACTCTATCAAATTCAAGAAGATTATAGTCTTTAAAATTAACTAGAATATAAATTTTCGAATTAATTTGACTAATCTTGGTTTTTTGAAGATTTCGAAACTTTGATTGAAATCCTTCGAACTTACTAATGATTGAGGGTTTTACTTTAATATATATTGGAATACCTCCCGCCATTGTCTTTCCTTGTTCTATAATCCATTTTGATTTAAGAGAATCTAAACTAACTATAAAATCATTTTCACTGATAGAAAATTGATCTTGGAATTTTCTTTTAATATGTTCAAAAAAGGTCTTACCATCAATTAAACTTTCAGGTTTTTCCCTATAAGATTTATACAATTCGGCTATTAAAATTTGATTTAGTTCAGTGATAGTCGGTTGTTTTGAGCTCATGATCTATATAAAACATTTAATAATTATGAAGAATGTTTTACTTTATAATAATAATAACATCTAATAGAATGATCAATTTTATCATTATTTAAAATTAGATTTTCATCGAAAATATAAATATTGGTTAATTTTTCATAATTTCTTGTACGAATAGAGTTCTATTGATAATTGATATGTAATAAAACTTTTAGTCTTTTATGGAACACTAATTAAATAATTAGTTATCTTATCTAAGATAAAGAAAGATAAGTTCTTCAACATCTTTCTGAATTAGGTTAACTTTAAAGCCTTATACAATGATTTTCTTGATTTTTTATTGTCTAAATGATATTAACAATTCTAAGCTAAAAAATTTATTAGATTAAAAACTAATTAATTCTACATTTCATTCTTACTATTTATGACGAGATCATCGAGAATAATGGATAAAACAGCAAGTTAATACTATTTTTCAACATTTATATCAATTCTGGTGGTAGTCCTTGTTTAATTTCCACTCTTTTTCTCATTTCACTCCTACATTCAGGAAAATCTTTTAACATTCTATATGCAATTTCAAATTCTTTATCTATGCAATAAACGAATCGATTACAATATCCCACTAATCTTGAATTAACATATACTACATTTTGGTAATCCATTTTATTTTCAAGAGTATCAAGTAAACCAATTATATGATTTTCAATATAGGGAGTTGGCTCAACAATATGTAAGCATAAATCAGAATTTATTGGGATGTAAAATTCAAAACCTTTGCAAAGATAACCCATTCCATTTGCTATTAAGTTATCATACTTTTTCATTTTTTTGTAATATACATTATCCTTCAGAATTGGATGATCTGCGGTGTAAAAGGGTATATATGGATTTGATTCATTTTTTAATAGATAAATTCGATAATTAACCATTGTTGGTAAGCATTTTTCAATCAAATTTCTTGTATGAAGAATTTGGCTGTGTTCCATATACATATCACTATATTCTATTCTAAAGTCTTTTCCTTTATATTGTGGAGCTTTCCTTGGAATGATAGAATGTTGAATGACCGCTTTTGTCAAGCTTTCAGCCATTTGCTTTAATTCATTTCTTCTCTCTTTTGTCCTTAAATCTTGGGTTATGATCCACGTCATTAAATTAAATCTCTCTTCTTTACTCAACCCAACAACAGATTTATCTTCAATTATCTTATTAATTACTTTAATTCCATTTCCTTCTATTACTGATAACCAATCTTCAAAAAATTGTGGATAAAAGTGTTTAATGACCGTAGCATTCTTTATATTTATGCGAATTGGTTTCGGATTATTCATATTTTTATCAAATTGATATAAAAAAAAAGCATTGTTAATTTTCTTACTGAAATTTTGAAGGAATGCTCGTTGAACTGTATGATTTCTCTTTGTTTCACTCATTATTTTTCGCTTCTATTTATTTACCCATTTATTGTATTGAATTATTTCCATTCAGTTTTATCTTGATTAATTGTTTAAATTATTATTATTTTAATATGATTATTATCTTGTTAATTTTTAAATAATAGCAGAGTATTGAAATATCTAATTTTATTATTATTAGTAATAATTAGGTTATTGTTATTGACTTTAGGTTTTAATATCATTATTTGTTTGATATAATATCATAAGTCACTATTTAATGCAACTGATGTTGATGATTGAGAAAATTGTGCTTTATAGAATTATTTTAAAGAGTTGCAAAATAAAATTCAAAGCTGACGAAAATTAATTTCGTCAGAAAGATCATTAAGATTTAAATAGAACATAGGTAATAACACAACTTAATATTTAAAAAAAGTAATTTTTTATTAAAATGTAAAAAACTAATTTTCCAAATTTGGATTTTTTTCTTATATAGCTCTTGGATAAAGATTAATTATGTCTGAGTACTTATCTAGTTGCGATTGTGAATAAACAAATCATTTCTCATAATTCCTTGAAGTTTTGATAATAAAGATTTAAAATTTTTAATAATAAGGTTAATTTATAGATTCAATAAAACCCTTATTTTACATATATAAAATAAATAATAAATCATATTGAATAATCAGAATTTACTTATTGCGTGAAAAAATATGAAAGAATTTATATTTTCTTTTAATTATACGGGCTATATTTCTACGGGAATTGAAAAAATTGATGAAAAAACACTTACTTTGAATGGATTTAATATATATACTCAAGATTTGGAGTATCCAAAACTATTAAATGAAATAAAAAAAAAATATGGACAAGAGATTGAAATCAATGGTTTCAAATATCTGCAAATTCAACACTCTAATATTTATGCTCATTCTCCTACTAATCATTTACTGGTATCTTTCAGACTCAAATGGGAAACCTACACTGATGAGATGTTTGATGCGCTTCAAAACAATATGGAAACTATTTTTAACTCGATAAAAGATTGTAATAAAAATTATTTTTTCACTACGAATTTATTTGTTGATTTTCAAATCTCATCATTCATAGAGAAATATATTACATCAGAATTAATAGACGAGGATTTAAATGTCAGTCCTACATATAGAATTCAAGGGACAGGATTTTTTATTACATTTACCTCTTTTGTTCATAAAAATTATTCTGAAATTATTAGTAAAGCCATAAAAAGTTTCATAGACAACAAATTTGTTAATCTTATGGGAACAAGAGCTTTAAATGTGAATGAAATTAAGTTACATCACCTATCAGAGGGAAATTTTAAAAAATTAGAAGGTTACATGTCTGTGGAATTATTACCTTTTCTCTCTCGACAAATTTCAAATTATAATATTAATATTGTACATTTATTGCATACATTTAAGAGTATTTTGTTTGATATGCAAAATTCTATTCAGAATTATGAATATTTAGTCCTAATTGATTTAGAGAGATATTTTAATGAAATCAGAAATAGTTTAGATGCAAAATTTAGATTATTTCCGAATATGGAATATGGAGATCTCTTTTTTACTGAAAATCCGACAAAACTAAATCAAGAAATTCATTCATATAAAAAAAAATTATTTGAACTGCATAAAGTGTATTATCAAGACTTTCAATTATATCGAAATAGCTTAAAAACAGAATTAAGTAGAATAATGGACAACATTAGATTCTTAATTGGTCAAAAGAGAGATAAAATCAAAATATATTCTAAGTCTAAACTAAAGGGTATTTTAGAAAACTTAAAGGATGAAAATGAGTTTCAAGATATAATTTATGAGGTTTTACATGATCTGGGTTTTACCGATATAAAAATAAATTGTGGCCGACGTGGACATTCAGAGTTTGGAAAGGATATTATATTTTCACATAGAAATGTGTTTAAACATCAAGAGTGGGATGCCATAGTCGTTAAAACAGGAAAGATTGATCAACCTGAAGGAAGGGGAGAAATTCGTAAATATATTCAAGATATAATTGATAAAGGTTCAGAAGCCTTTGATATTCCTTATGAAGATGAAAAGGGTAGAAAATTTCAAATTACACGAGTCTTTATTGCCACTAATGATAAAATTACTGATTTTGCCAAACAATCAATAAGGGCTAAAATAGAAGGAAATATATTCTTTATTGAAAAAGACACATTATTAGATTTATGTTAGTTTCAAACTTGATCTGGAATACTTACGATTTTTTCCGCTAGAGATCCATCCTGGAACAGAAATATATAAACAAGCAATATACAACCATATAATACAGTCTGAAAAAGAACCTTACTTAAACGATAAAAATTATCCTATATATGAAACATCTTATTTATCCAAGGAATATCTCTTTCAAATACAGGAAATGGTTGAAAATGTTATTGATGTGCCTTCATTTAAACGATAACAATCTTCCGGATTGTGTGTTTAATTTAATCAATTACTTTTCGGGTAGGATAAAGAAAAAGGGATCATCCTTGGAGAAGGTATTAACATTCTTGGTTTAGATGGATTATCATTTAATTTTAATTTCTAATTTTTGGTTAGCGCCCATAAGACCATAAAACCATATCGACTTTTCTTGGTGTCCAAAAATCCGTTTTATTTTGAATATTTAATTCATCAGCTTTTCTTTTTAAGATATCGATCAAAATCGCTCCTTGAGAGGGACTAATGCTTTCAGGATTGATCTCAGTAATTATTTTTCGTTCTGGAAGATCATGAATTTCTAATAATCTCTTCACAACAAATTGATCAACTGTTCCATAATTAGAAGGGAATAAAATTGATAATAACCCCGAAGCACCGGCAATACCTAATCCCTTTATTTCTGCCGCTTTTCTCAAAGCATATTCGATAGCTTCATCTTTCAAGCTTAATATTTCATCGCGCAGTAATAATAACTCATCTAATTTATTTTCGATTTCATACTTTCTAAGATGTTTAGTGTTATATGCATATATATTTGCTGCAGTGAATTTCCAGACGAAATATTTGTCTAAGAGAAAGTCATACCATTCTTTAGGGCTCAATTCGTTAATCGTACTAAGTTTTATTTGCTCTAATTCCTTCGTTAAATCGAAATTAGAAGATTTTATTAAATCCCAGTAATGATTTAAATATTTTCTCCAAATTGTGTCACTTTTTAAGTTCCAAAACTGCTTAAAGGATAGAGATTCAGTTTCTAACATGCTTATAAGAGTGTGTTTTATCTCCTCCTTGCTTAAACTATCAAAATCTTTTATGATTCTTTCAATAACCTTTTTTTGTTCTAAATTCATTTTAACTCCTTAAAATATTAAAAAATTGCTAATTCTTTTAAAATATTCTAATAGAAATCAATCATCAATTTTCATGAAAAAAAATATGAGTAAATAATTAAAGGTAAGAATAGGGATATATTTTATTGACAAATTTATATTTTTATTGGTAATTTTTTTGAAAAAGTATAATTGCATCTTCTGTAATCAAGAACTGAATAAAGAGAATAAATCTACTGAACATATTATTCCTCAATGCATGGGAGGAAGACTTAAGTCAAAATTAATTATCTGTCGATCATGTAACCGTAAATTTGGGACTGAGTTTGATGAAGCACTTATTGAGAGATATGGGCTTATTTTGCATCTCATACGCTTTTTCAATAAAATCTTCTCAATTTACAAATTCAAACTTTAGCTTTCCCAATTTTTAATAATTACTTGGGGAGAAAATTTATTTAATTTTAGGTGACCTTATTATAAATGAGGAATGATGTCCGAAAATAAAAACTCAAACAATAATGAATGAAAACCAAAGCTGGAATGAAAAGATAGATAAGTTAAAATTATATGTTAAAAGAATTGGAAATCTTTTATTTCAAAATAAAGAAGACCAGATAAAAAAAATAAAGAAGAAAATTGAGCAGCTAATACCTAATGCTTACATGATCGAAGATAGGATTATTATAAAGAAAATTATAAATATTTATAATTCCTTAAGTGAAACAATTTTTAAGAAGATAGCAGAGAATTTAGGACTTGATTTATTAAATTCCTTAATGTATTTACATGAAATAATTCAGAGTAATACAGTTAGTAAGACTATCCATGAAATTATTCACAAAATTAAAGATTCCGGATATAATCAGAAAGAAATGATAAATTTAAGAAGAATTACAAGATATATTTTAAATTTAGAATACACATTAATATCATCAATGGAATATCTCTTGAAATGTCATAAAGAACAAATAATATCTTTTACCAAAAATACAAAAAATTCTATTGGTTATATTCTTAAATTCATTGAAGAGTTTTTTAAATATCTATATACAAAAGAGCAACTTTTATGGCTCAAATCCCCTTTTTTAGAAAAGGTATCATTAATTCTAGGTCCAGGTCTTTATTATTATTTTAAAATTCTTCATTCAAAAGAAGAAATTAGGGAACTCCATGAAAAGAAATTTGATATATATCTTAAATTTGATCTTGAAAATGAAATTCCAGATTTTAATGAACTTATCAACCAATTTTCTGAATTAAAAGAGATTTGGATTTCTAAATTGGGGTACGATGTTGAAAAATATATATTGGCAGTTCTAAAACTGAATGACTTAATGATAGAAAAATTTAATTGTTTCTTTTCTGAATACCAGAATTTTTTTGTACCAAATATAAAAAATGTGAGCGAAAAACATATTGAAGTAATTGATGCTGAATTTAAAAATTATTTAGTAGAGTTAATAGAAAATTACTATAAAAATGCAAGAAACTATAATTGCATTATTGATCTTAAAGATTTAAGAAGAAAATTTATGAATTATATAAGTAATGATAAGAAAGAAATAGCGAAAATCATCAGAGAACTGTGTATAGATCCTCAAGAACCATTTATAGCTACATATAATACTTTTGCAAATCGTTTTATTTTTCCTTTGGGGGGAAGTAAGGCATTTTTTTATCCAAATAACACATATGCTGTTTTAAAAGAAAGATTATATATGGAATTATCCAAAATCGGAGATCCTGAAAAGGAATCCGTACTCCTTAGAGACCTGAAAAGAATTCTTGAGAGCAGAGGTTATAATGTACATCCATTGTCAGGAATTCCAATGATCGGTCAAAATAAAAAAATAATCGGTGAAATAGACATAATTGCTTATAAGTTAACTACACTTCTAATTATCGAATCAAAAATTATACCATATAAAAAAACCTCAGTAACGAGATTAGAGACTATTGATTATACTCTAAAAAACATCTCGAAAAAATTAACTAGATTTGATAAAAATATAGAGTATTTTTTTAAATTGTGTAATAATTCCTCTAATTTTTTAAATTATAATCATGAGACATTGGACATTAATCGTTTTAATAGAATTAATTTCTTTTTTATTTCGCCTGATATAATTTATAACCCACCTCCTTTTAAGAGAGAGAGAAAAATAGAATTAGTTAATCCCCGATTATTTGAAAGAATGATATGAATTTAATTTTATTCTATTAGGATTAGTACACATTTAGAATCTGACTAGGAAAAAATTAAATAGGTTTATTATTTGAAAACAAATTGTATATATGAAGATCTTACTGGAAAAACGATTGAGATTCCAAATTTTTATAGTGTAACTTCCTCTGCCTTCAACCAAGATATCGGCAACTGGGATGTTTCAAGCGTTACAGCCATGATGTATATGTTCGATGGGGCTTCTGCCTTCAACCAAAATATACGCGTCGTTCTTGTAGTAAGAATTGATGATGTGGTTGATATGAATGTGCACGTAGACATTCTTCGGCACAAAGGTGCCGGACTTCGTCCAATAATTCGTGTACAAATTCAATTTTCATCGATAATGAAATTTCAGATGCTTGATGATCTTGCTATTTTTGTACAAATTAACGAAATTTATTTAATTTTTATCTTATCATTGGATTAATAATGTTAAATTCACCGACAAATTATGCCTAAATGTTAAATAATGTTAAATTATAAAAAATTTTAATGTATTTTTATTATTCTTTAATTAATTCTTTTTATCACACCAATATCAATTTTGGAATAATTTCCCGAAAAAATTATATATTGAATAATAATATTTATAATGCAAATAGATAATGTAATTTTAAGTTTTATTTTAATTCCTTTGTACTTAACTTTTGAAGTTATCTATTAAAGTAAGAATGGATACAATATACTTTTGCTTCTTTCAAAATATTAAAACTTAGAATATACACATTTTATAGACTAAAAATTGTAAGAATTGGAAAATTAAAAAGAAAAATTAGTGTTCATTAAGAGTCAATTGATTTATTAGAAAATTAAATATTTTAAATGATGATTATGGCTGTACCAAGAGATATTGAAATTCGACCGAAATATATTGATGCTTTAACTCTATTTCAGCGGAAAATAAAAGACATTGAAGAATCTAAATTTTTTAATTTTTATTTTACGGGTTCAAGAAATGTTCAATTAAGGATAACAGCAAATAAAACAGATGATGGATGGGTTGGAAGTTGTTCTCTTAATGAGCCAAATGAAGAATCAATTAAAGCATTTATTTTATCCTTTCGCTTTTTTATCCTAGGTAATGAAAGCTGTTCATTAAAACAAATTGGAGATAATGTTCTACCTAATATTGAAACATATTTCCCAGAGCAGGTAAATAAAATTGTTAATATAAGAGAAAAAGTCAATGAGTACTTAGATAATTCTCCAGATTTCCAATTTAAGTTCAACATTGGCAAAAGGATTATAGAATTTAGCTCAAATAGGGAAATTAAAGAGATTTTCATATTTGGCCATTATGCTCACGCTAGTTCAAAGGATGATAAAAAGAAGATATATGACTTTATTCATTTAAATGCAGATGAGGGAATAAATCCCATTAAAAGGAATATATTTCGTGTTGGTGCTATTAATATTATATTAACACTTACAAATTTTTTTCGAAGTATTTCATTTGAGATCAGTATAATATTGAATAAGATAATTGATATCTATATGAACCAAGCAGAACAAGCATTAAAGGACAATAAATTAAAGCAGAGTGAAAGATCATTCAAAAATGCGTTATATATAGCAAATGCATTAGAAAATAAAGATGTAAGAGCAGATTTATATCTAAAACTTAAAGAAGTTTATATTAAAAGTGATAATGAAGAAATTGCTAAAAATTTCCAAGGAAAATACGAGGAAATAAAAGATTCAGTAAAGTATTTACCGAAAGAATTTTGGACTAATGATTATTATAGGAAAAAATATTCGTTACCCGACGAGTATAATAAAATTCTAAATGAAATATTAGAGAATCCAGAAGATTTTCTAGATATACCTATCATAGTTTTACCAATTGAAAAGATATATCAATTAAAGCGGTTTGAAAAATTAATTATAGCTAAAAATTTCAAGATATATCAAGAGGAAGAAAAAATAATTTTATATTATAAGCAAATAATATCCAAGGACCACGAAAAATCTTATTGGGCACACGAAAGATTTGAGTTTAATAAAAATGCTGAATATTTATGCCGTTTTCCATTTATAGACGATTCAGGTGTTATTTTTTTAACTAATTCTAAAAATTTTTTCGCTAAATGGTTTTTATCTTGGAGAGAAATTAGGAATATTATTCAGAATTCTGGAATAAATTACATATTTTTACAACGATATATAGATTATTTGATTGATATAGAACTTGAGAAAGAAATAAATCTTGAAGTCTTTAATAGAATGCGAGTTATTAAGGATTTAGAGTCATTAACTTATTCAATTAAAGGTCCGGAAGAAATAAATCATCACTTTTATGGTTTAAAAAATATTCTAGAACCAATACTCGAGATCTCAACATTTCCAAGGCTTAAATTAGTAATAGATTTAAAGAATGATATGCATTATGTAAAAACTCATATTATTGAGCCGTTTTTAAAGGAAAAATTCAAAGGATTGAAGTGGTTTTCATTTGCACTTAAAATTGTTCTATATATATCCATTACAGGTAATGAACAAATTATTAAAAACATAAATGATTCAAAATTAATCGAACTCAATAGAATTTGTAAAATTATTGAAGGTAAATCTGTTTCAAAAGACTTTTTTGAAGAATTTTTCAAATTTTGTGATGAATATATTCAAGATTATATCTCAAATCGGGTTGATCCGAAATATAAAATAGCATGGTACAATAAAGGTACCTCCTCCTATATCCTAGAGCAATATAATGAAGCTATAGATCACTTTGATATGGCTCTTGCGATAGATCCGAATGATAAACCTTCTTGGTTTTATAGAGGGATATGTTACTTCAAAATCGATAAATTTGAAGATTCTATTCAGAGTTATCAAAGAGTTCTTGAGATTGACCCAAATGATAAAGAAGTGTGGTTCTATAAAGGAATATCCTTCTATAGATTAAAACAATATCAAGATTCCATTGAATGTTTTAAGAATGCACTTGAAAATAAACCTGAGGATTCTCAAATTTGGTTTTATAAAGGAATTTCATATCACCTTTTAAAAAATTATGAAATGGCAATAAAATGCTTTGATAATGTTATTGAATATGATCCCGAATTCATAGATGCATGGAATAAAAAGGCAGTTGTTTATTATGATTTAGATGAATTTCAACAAACAATTGATTGTAGTGAAAAAGTGATTAAGATTGAACCAAATAACAAGCAAGCATTATATAATATTGGTATCTCATTGTTGAATTTAGAAAAATACAACCAAGCAAATCAATTCTTTGAAAAAATATTAACTTTTTATCCTGAATTTAAGCAAGCTAAGATTAAATTAGGATTTTCGTTATGTAAAATAGAAGATTTCAATAAAGCGCTGAAAATATTCAAAGAATTAATAGAAATTGATCCTAATGATAGTGTAGCGTTGAATAATATGGGAAATTGCTTACATAGCCTAAATCAAGATGAGAATGCTTTAGAATGTTACGAAAAAGTTCTGGAAATTGACAAAAATTACAAAATTGCTTGGTATAATAAAGGACTCTCATTATATAATTTAGGACGATTTCATCAAGCATTAGAATGTTATGCTAATGCACTCAATATTGATCCACATTATATTGATGCTTTAATCAATAAAGGTAATACGAATTGTGCCTTACATAAATATATGTTGGGAATTCAAGATTATGATAAAGCCCTTGAGATAAATCCAGATAATAAGAGAGCATTATATAATAAAGGTAAAGCTTTAGCAAGATTGGAAAAATATGAAGATGCATTAAAATATTATAATCAATTTCTAAGTCATGATCAAAACGATAAGATTGTATGGTTTGAGGTTGGAACTATATATCATCGTTTAAAAAAAAATAAGGGAGCTCTTAAGTGTTATAAGGAAGTACTTAAGATAGATCCTCAATACACAGAAGCTTTAAATAATATTGGAGTTGCTTATGGAGAATTAAATAAATATGAAAAAGCAATCCAACAGTATGAAAAAGCCCTCAATTTAAAACCAAAATCAAAAGGGGTCTTATATAATAAAAGCATTGCATTAGAAAAATTAGAAAAATTCACAGAAGCTATCGAAAATCTTGATTATGTCATTAATTTAGATCCAAATTATAAAGAAGTTTGGAATAGAAAAGGCGTGCTATTGAGTAAAATAGAAAACTTCAAAGAGTCTATTAAATGCTTTGATGAGGCTTTAAGAATTGATCCAAATAACATCCCTGCTTTAAATAATAAAGCTATATCTTATTTGAAATCAGGACTATATGATGAGGCTTATACTTTATTTAAAAAAGTTTATCAGCTTGACCAAGATGATGGTAACTTTAATTACAATCAAGCTTGCATAGCTGCTCTTAAAAATGAAACATATAAAGCTTTAAAACTTTTAAATATAGCAGTTGATTATGATGAAAAATATATAGAAATTGCTAAAGATGATCAAGATTTTAAGAATATTAAAGATTTAGATGATTTTAAGAACCTGATTAATAAATAAATCTAATGTTCCACCAATGATCATTAATTACTTTTATAATCCAAATACAAGAAAAAGGACTATGCGCCACTACTCCTCTAATAACTCTGATAATGCTGGTAAATAATGGTATAATTCAGAAACTAATAATCAAATTTTAATTTGATTCAAGTAAACTAGAATTAATGTTATTTTGGCTCCCCTACATATGTAGCCATTATCGTGATTCTTTCCTTTTCTGGATCAATTCCTAATTCTCTAAAAGTTTTATGACTTGGCAGGAATTTTCCCTTATACATAAAAGATACACTTGCTAAATTCTTATTTACTTAACTAAATTATAATATCTAGAAACTTATGTCTTTTCCTGAATTTAGTACCCAATCAAATTTTAAATTTCATTTAAAGAACATTAAAGAATTACTAAATGATACCAATATTCTTAATCGAATTCCAAACTTTTCTCTCTCTAACCCAAATCACTTTTATAAGAGGGAAGATAAGCGAGGTTGGTGGATGGCTACAAAGCAAATTGTAATTAGACATTATATAAATGAGTATTTGACTATTTTAGGTAGAGATCGTCGGAAGTTTATAAATCTCTATTTTATTGATCTATTAAGCAGTTTTGGGATGAATAAAATAACAAAAAGTGGGGGTAAAGATGATATTATAAAAATACAATAATTAAAATATTCAATGTATTAATAAAATAACAAGCTAAATAAAATTAAAAATAAAAACCCTCTAATTAGGAGATGAGAATAAAAAGGAAAATTTTTGAGAAAAAGTTTTGTTATGAGGTTAAGGATTATTCCTTCTAATAGTAACTTTCCCTGTCGCCCATAAATTATCTCTAGTGTGGATTTTTAGGCAATTTTTACAGACAATTTGAGTAATATGGGGGGGAAAATATACTTCATGAACTTCTCCACATGAACATGTAAGTATTATAACAGATTTTTGGTCATGTTTTCTTAAATGAAAATATAAATCAAGATATAATGCAAATACATCTATTCCACGGTCTAAGACAATCAACTTGTGGAAGAATTTCCATAAATCCTCCATAGGAATTGTTTTATCATATGAAAGAGATCCATCATGTTTTCTATCTCTAATACGAACGTTATTGTCGTCAACAGGAATGATCCCGCATGTATCCTTATGTGAGGGAGCGTTTCTAACATGTATAAGTTCGATTAGGGTATTTTTTACAATATCTGGGGGGGTTCTATTATTATTCGCATTTAATTGAAAAATTAAGTATAAGTAGTTCCCATATGTCTTATTCTCATGTTTTCCCCATTCATCACCTAGATGCTTGCACCTAGATAGAAAAAGTGGATAATGATTACCATAATTCAGTTCAAAGGCATTTATTATGTCGATAATATCTGATTCGCTAGAATCATAAGCATCCATAAGACTTTGTTCTGAATAAATCTTATTCAATTTTTTAATTTGAGCATTGTATGCAGGTACATCCGAAACAGGTGCCATCGTATGCAGTAATGTGCAAAAATTTTCTGGAAGGAGTTGTAGGTAAGTGTTTGTCCTAGATATTAAATATTTAAACCATTCAGTAGATAGTTGAAGAATAGCATCAGGAAATTTTCCTACTTTATTCAAAATTATGTGAGTAAGCACTTCCTTAATCAAACGAATAAATAAAAATTCCCATGGATAAAGATGAATCTTTTTCTTGTTTATAACCGACCATAATTTTTGTAACAATGGATCTACTTCAATCCAATCAAATAAATCTTTAAATGAAAGCACCAACTTAGATGCATGATCATTTATAAAATCATTAATCTTGTTTGGATCTAAATTATCCCACCATATTTTAAATATATAATCTAATTCTGACATAATTGCATTTGAATCTGAATTTACGTTCTTAATTATAATTTAGTGTTGTCAAATATAAATAATTAATGCAGAGAAATGGAATCTGATGAGTATTATTAATATATTGTTTTCTTTCATTTTATGGCAAATCCGCCCATACGTCATATTGGATAGTATGTATTTGTTTGTTCTGATTGTTATATCCTTATATAAAGTCTATGCTTTTTGGAAAATAGGAAATCTCAAGACATTTTGAATTAGAATTTATAATATACCCCGAATTTTGTTTTGATTTTAACCAAAACAAAGCAAAACAATGCTATGTATAGTAATCTGCTATCTTTTTAACAAAAACCTTTATTAAGGTGGATATCTTTAATTATTATAAAAAATATAATTTTTATGGAGATCATTATATTAATAATAGCATTATCAGATTGGAGAGTTCAAAATATTGGACTTTTTCTTGATTATTTAGAAGAATTAGAGGAAAAACCAGATGTTATAGTCTATGCTGGCGATGATATAGAACGATTTAATCGAGTGGAATACAGATTTTTGCCAAATGAAGAAAAAAAAGAACGAAGGAATCGATTTATTGAGAAGAATCAATCATTTAAAGCATTAGATAAAAAATCCTTAGAAGATAATATCCAAAAATATGAAAATGAAACCAAGAGTGATGTAAATAAATTTGAAAAAATAGCGAACTATTCAAAATATGGTTTGTGTGCAGTTGCAGGAAACGACGATCCTCCTTATTATAAAAATGCAATAAATGGAAAAAACGTGCATAATATACACGATAACCCAATCGTTATCGACAACTTTGCATTAATTGGGATAGAAGGAACTGTTAGTGAAATAGGTACACTTTTACATACTGAAAAAGAAGTGAAGACTCATTTGAAAAATATGGTAAATCGAGTTGGTAATAAGCAATTAATTATCGTTTCACATTCCCCACCATTTAAAATCCTTGATTTCGCTATGAGATTTGGCAAAAGTCATATAGGTTCTACTTCGTTAAGAAATTTTATTGATAAGTATACTGATAGAACAAGAATGGTAATTTCAGGGCATGTTCACTTACAGGGAGGAAAATCCGAGAAATTTAAAGACACATTAGTTGTAAATTGTGCGTCTCATGATTTTCCTGGATCTCCCGGAAAGGTAGCTATTATAGATATCTCTCCTAGTAGTGTTGATATAAAATGGAAAACCCATTATGGTTTAATGGATGTTCCTTTCGTTGCAGAAAAAAGGGCTGAAGTATTAAAAGAAAATGGAATTAGACGTATGAAACAACTGGCAGCATTATCTTTCGATGACCCTTTATCCAAAAAAATCGGGTCCTTTCCTTTAATCGTTACTTATGCGAAAGCAATAATTTCTAATAAAATCATAGTTAAAAAAGGTATCAAGTCTGCTTTTGATACCATTGAAAGCGAAAATATCTACTTCTTTGATGCGGAGTATAACACAGCGACTACACGCTCTGGACCATACGGTATTTTTCTTTTAGGATGGATGGATATAAATGGAAAAATACAACAATTATTTCTTGATAATCCTCAGGATGAGAAGAAAATGTTAAAAAACTTCTCAGAATGGGTAGAGAGAGAAAATCCATTATTTATAGCGTACGGTTCGAAAACTGCTGATGTTCCCCATTTGCGTAATTGTTTTTCTAGGTTTGAAATGTCCTTTAAGCATATAGAAAATTCATTTTTCGATCTCTATGGTGATTTACTCTATACTCAAAGTTATAAGAAACAAAAATATTTTTTACCCATACCAACTCCTTGCGGGCTTAAAGATGTCTCTAAGTTTTTAGGTTTTCCCCCATCAGATTTGAAATTGTCTATTGGTATTGAAGCTCCATTGGAATATGAAAAGTTCTTAAGAAAAAGAAATAAATCTGCTAAGGAAAAAATTAAAAACGATCTAATGAGTTATAATCAGGACGATCTGAAAAGAACCAAATATATTTATGACTGTATGAAGAAAAAAATCTGAAATATCTAGAAAATAAATATTCGATCGTTGAAAGCGTATTAGATGACAATAATTTTGTTGTATTTTAAATCAAATAATTGGATTCCTATTTAAACCAACTCTAAAGGGGAAACCATGGCAATCTACATCCTTCTAGGCAGAGTAAACTTGCTACGGAATTCGTGAATTGTGTTAAACTCAACCTTCCTTCAACATTTTCAAACAGAATGGGATATGTCCCAGGCCACTCTAAATTCTCAATTTGCTCAAAAGTAACGCTTGGATCAATCATTTGCATTACCTCAAACAATCCATAAGGACCTTCACCGCAATACCCCCAAGTCAAACCAGACATCCACAATTGAGCATTTTCGCCAATTATAATAACATATTGATGATAAAGTTCTGGATTCAACTGCCATTCTCGCTCTGCGAAGTAAAGAACAATATATTTAACCTTATCCACCTTATTAAAATGTTCCTTAAAAAATCTCAGAGCGTCTCGAGTAGACTTTAACGAACCTTGTTTAATAATTTGCATAATAGTATGTTAGAATAAAAGTATTTAAAAGAAAAAATAAATCGATCCAAAGAAAAATAATTATAAAATCTTATTTTACCGCGACTCGGTTGAAAATAGAACAAATCAGCTTAATCCCAAAAAACTGGATTGGATTATCGATAAAATTGATCCAGACATTATCATACATGTTCATACAGAAAATTTAGATTGGTTTAAAGAATGTTATGGAGATAAAGCAAAAATTTTAAAAAAAGGAAAGAAAATAATCATATAAGAATTACACAAATTAAGTTGAGCAATTTATCATAGAATGTGTGAGAAAAGATGAAGGATGAAGATAAAGTAAAATTATGGGAATATCACGAAGCTAATATGAAGCCAAAAATGATTGCTAAAGAATTAGGTTATAGTGTTTCGACAATTAAAAGAGTTATTGAAGAATATCAAGATATAAAGGACATACAACTTGAGAGAGAAGAAGATTTATAATTAATAATTATTCTTGAAATAGTCTCTTATTCACTTCTCTCGCATTAAAAAAACCCTTATGAAAGAGTAAATCTGCAATATCTTCATACTGAACCTTGAAATCCTGGGTCTCATGTTTTCTACTTATTTCCTTAAGAATATCTATTATAATACTTTCAGTATTAGTATATAGCCATGTTAGGGGTTTTCCTTTTAATAATTTAATGATAATCCTAAGAACTCCAAAACTATTTAGTTCAATATAATTCAACAATATTTTTAAAATGAAATGAGGAAAAATATCTAAATTCCCTTTTGTTAGATCTAAAACTTCATCTAATAATTGGAGGTAAATATCCTCAACATCTAATTTTTCAAACAACAATCCATACCAGTGAAATTCTTTAAATTTTTCTTCAGAGGTTAAACCTTCATCAGATTTTGCTTTCCTTATCCTGAATTCCCATAATTCCATAATCCTCTCAATAATTTCATCCTTTTTATCTAATTCACTTGCACGATCAAAAACTTTTATTGTATGCCACATAGCTCTTGAACGCAATTCAGGAGTTGCGTTTGAAAAAAACAGTCTTATAATGGAACCTGCTTGTAAATCTTCGATTGCATTAACAAATAAAAGTACAATGTGATATGCTAAATTTTCTAATGCTCTTTCAGTGTATAAAGTGCTTGACATATCAACAATAGCAGTTAGGTAATGATCATACATATGGCTATATATGTATCCATTTAGATTATTATACGAAATATAACTCTCCCATGCGATTTTCCATATTTCTTTATTATCTACTGAAAAAATGATAGAAATTTTAGAAGTTGCCCAATCTTTATTTAAGTAAAAAATATCAAAAAGTCTATATGATATAATAGAATAGTCAATAATGGCAGTGTCTGTATTTGGGTCTAGAATTTCTTCTAGTTTTTCTTTTACCTCGGGTACCATCCTATCATTTTCATTTAGACTGAAGAGTTTAGCACAATACAAAGCATATGCTAGAAAAGTTCTTAATACAGATCCTCTAAATGTATTTATAGAAAATATGACATAATCTTCATACCCTGAATCTTTAATATCAAATAAATCTAATTCTGGAACGCTTATATCAAAGGAATAAGAAATAATTTCCCATATTTTGCTAATAATTTCTGTGTTAATTGTAAGGTCATCGCGACTGAGAATCTCTCTCAAAAACGTAAGCATTGCTTTCCAGATATCCAATTTACTAGAATCTCCGAGGTCATACTTGTATTTATTAAAAATCTCGATTATTACTTGGATGATTTCGAGTGCATTAAACTCAATTCCGTCTTTAATAGCGTGCTTATAACCTTCAATTATATATGGAATATATATTATAGGAATATCTTGAAAGTCCTTTATGAGCTGCTTATATTTTGAAGGATTTTTTGTAATCACTTTACTTATAAAGACACCTAATCCATCTTTAGAAGTAAGAAATTCATTATCACCTGGACTCCAGTCATTTAAGTATCTAATAAGTTCATGAATAGATAAATTTTCAATTTGTTCGATTGTCAATGGTGATCCTGAAAAAAATCTTGGTTGTTGTGTTAATTTTTCCTTTTCAGAAGGTTTAACCTTTATAGTTGAGGTCATTAACTCATTATAAATTTCTTTTAAATCCGAGGGAAGATGTGTTTTTAATGGTTCTAAAATACTTTTTAACCAATTTGATCTAGTGCGTTGCTTCCACTTCTGAAATTCGGTTTCATTTGAAAAATCCTCTATTTTATAGGGGTATTTTAAAAAATCTGGTCCATCTCTTAACCAATTAAAAATTAATAATTTTTCCTCTTCAGAAAGTTTAAGAAAATGATTACATAATAGCTCATGGTATTCAATCCAATAAATATTATCTTCAAAAAATTGTTTATTAGTAAGACTGGTGTATAAATTACTTTCTAATTGCTTAGGATATAAGTTAACCAAATATAGTTCGATTCTTCTAAAAATGGTCCATTTAAATTCAGAAAGAACTTTAAAATTAGAAATGAGAAGTACATTACTCTCTTCAGCTATTTTTTCATAATAATGTAAAATTAGATTTATTAGATAATTTTTAGTATCTTTTATCGCATGCAAACGAGAAACAGAATCAAGTGATCTCCTCCATCTTTCAGATTTATCTTTATATGTATCATTTTCAATATAGAATTCCGAACTTAATTTTATATCTAATGAAGAGCTGATTATTCGTATGAATCTATTTAAAGAATTTTCAATCTCAATTTCTATAATATTGGTAATGAAATCCTCGAAATCAGAGAGTAAAAAATGAAATTTGTAGTCAATATTTCTGTTTTCTACTTTTATTGCCGGTTCTTCTGTACTAAAGATAATTTTAATTAAATTATAAGCTACATCCAGTTCTTCTTCTAATATAAATTTATTAACCATTTTCTTTAAAATGACATATTCTTGAATTGAAGAATAATATTTTATCCATTTTTCAATAATTGGCAGTGCATTCTGCGAGATTTTCACAGGCATATTGTACAAACATTCGAAAAGAGGTCTAAATATTCTGTAATTCTTAGTATTTTCAAGATTTTTGATTACATTAAATACTTTTTCAGGAATAAGGTGAGATATCCTTATTAAATAATTTACAGGGGGCCAAATAGAAATCATTAAGAAGCCTTCTATTGATTCTGCTTCAGGTTCAGAAAACAAATTCCTTTTTTCCAATAGATCAAACCATTTAGAGGAAGAAAGTCTCGTAAAGAAATATTGTGAATGAGTAGGATGATTTAATAGTTGTAGCAATTTTTTTATATGAATTTGTTCAGGAACATCAATTTCTAATAGATCATCTAATTCTTGTAAAATTTCCTTATTCGGTTTTAATACTTCATACACAATATATTCAAATTCGGTTAGATTCTCCTCAAATTCAATATCTTTAGTAGTTATATCATGGCTTGCTAACTTAGAAAAGTATTCACAAAGATCTCTTAACTTATTAAATAATGATGATATCCTTTCAAAAGCTGGTTTTGGGAGCAATTCAGTATTTTTTATGAATCCATCTTTTAAATTGCTTAACATTTTACAAATATACAAGAGTGAATTTGCTGATTGAGAAAATCTATTTACATGTTTCTCATTTTTAAAGGTTAATTTTGCACCTTTATAATTTTCTGCAGCAATATCATCTAGTTTGAGTAACCTAGAAATTAGTTTATTTTCCCTGATACCTGTTAATTCCTCGGGCTTTTCTAAGTTATCTAGTAATTTAGAAATAATATCTGCTGGTATAATTAAATCTGAATAAGTCCTCCTAATTTCGGGAAATTGATCAAGAAATCTTTTAATCTCTTCAGCACCCCAAATATGAATATTTGGAATGACTTTTTTGAACTTAGGTAATATTTCATTCTCAATTTTATCTTTTGTGCCTGTTTGATAAACTGGAGAGAGAGATACATTCGTTATAAGAATGTAATTATCACAAGGGTATTTGTATTTGTTTATAATTTTATTTAATTCATCATCAATATCTTGTTTAATTGCCTCTCTTGCTTTTTCCATCCCAATTTGATCTATATCATGAAATTTTGCTTGAAATATCCATTTGCCATTCCAGCGTGCAGGTTCAGAAGGATATGGTGCTTCACCTTCGAATGTGGCTTCTCGAGATCCATCCTTACCCATTCCAAATACTTTAGCGCCTGGGCCTATTACCCTTTGAACTAAGGCTTGAGATAAGAACTCAAATTCTTCTGAGCCTAATTTATTAAGATTATATTTTGGCATGGGGTAATTAAGAGTGTGTTTTTAGTTAGATATCTGATTATTTTATTGACTGAGTTAATTAGATTTTTTCACATATTTAAGAATTTAGGATTATGTTATTAGGCGAAAATTTTGAAAAAGAGCAATATTATTTTAACCTTATGAAGAGAGGAGTGTTTTATGATCTCTAATCTTTCTTCTTCATTTGCATTTAATAGACGCTCTCGGAAGTGTTTTCTTCTTTCAATCGCATAATCTATCCATGCAAAATGAATTCTAACATTTTCGGGATTCCTTGATATGATAATTTGATTTCAATGATAGAAATTCAAATCTAAATAAAAGCATATTTAGAATTATTAATAAGTTTATGGAGAAAATGTGCTATACCTAAATAGCTAATTTCAACTGTTTTTTCTTTTTTATCTTTAGGATTTGGATGAATGTTCAAAGCTGAAATTTTATTTAGTTTTTGGAGATAACCATTTAAAGATCCTCTAGATAAAGACTCATTCCTTTTATTTTCTAAAGCTTGCTTAATTTCTTCTAATGAATCATACATTTTTCGATTATACAATAACGGATTATCATTAAAAGATTGTTCTTGCTTGAAGAAATCAAGACAATTTTCATAAACACCAAAAAATAACTCTAGAAATTCGAACTGTTTAACTGATATCAGTGGAAAAGGAATGGTAGGTAAATTCATATTCGAGTAAATTCCCACTTCTTCACTTCCTTCGTATATGAAATCACCGTGAATAATCCTTGTATTAGTTATAGAACAAGCTATATATAACCAAATAACCATATATCTCAATCCTCCAGATATATTTACCGTAACATTATCGAATCCTTGAAGTTTTTGCTGGTAAATAAAGTGTGTTAATTCTGCTATCGGTTTTGTTTGAATATGAAAGTCGAATTCAACAGTTTGAACAAAGATTTTACGTTCCTCATAATATTTTATTAATTTATTGAGATTTTTTTTTGCTTCAGGTGTACCGGATAGAGGTTGTTTTTCCGTAATTAAGGTTATTTTATGGATAATCTCCTTATCAATAGAATAAATAAGTTTTTCTGGTAAATGTCCCACTAAAACAATTTGATTGTAATTTCCATTCATGAGTAACTATTTTTTCTTTATATAAATCTAAGTTTATATATTTCATTAAAATTATTATTTATAAATTAATAACATTTTTTATAAACATGTTTACTTTTTTTTAGATATATATATGAAAAAGTATATAAACGAACAAATTCACTTTGTGACATGTATTAAGAGATAATAAAAGGCGACCGGTTATGAGTTTAGATAATTTAATAATGAGAAAAAAGGAAAGTAATTTGAAATTATTTAAAACAACTAATGGAAAAAAATTTAATGAGATAAAGGTCAGTCATGATTTAAATAATAATGAATATATAATCAAATTAAAGACAATTTTTTTGCTTTTTCGCTATAAAATTGAAATAAGGTGTGAAAATGGGCGCTGAAATCTCTTTTCCGTCGGGAAAAATCCCTATATCAACGTTAGAAAGGTATTCTTATTGCAAAAAACAAGGGATTCTCTCGATAAGAAAGAAAGAAATAAGAAAAAAAGACACAAAAAAAAAAGTTATAGGACGAATCCTTCACGAAGTTTTTAAGAATTTTCACGAAGAATGGACAGATATTATGTATAGCCGCCGTGAAAAACGATGTGGTATTAACCGTTTAAAATTAATCCTCGAAGCAGCTGTGGACCAAGCAAGGGTAACAATGGAAAGCGATCCATCGTATTTGGCCTATGAAGCTCCACTCAATAAAGGTTTTAAGAGGATGATGGAGGGTCGGAACGGATTTGTGTCTCAAATTAGCAACGCTGCCAGAAAACTCGCAAAAAATAATGATCTTTTTAGATCTGATGAACTACCTCGAACTTATTTCAAAGGAGAGCCGAAGTTTGAATGGGATGTAGGATTAGAACATTCTCAGCTATACGGAAGAATCGATTGTTTGGTTGAAAAAGAACAAGAACGCGAATTTTTTATATGGGAGTTCAAAACTGGAATTGTTCCCGACGAACCTTTTGAAGGTCACGTCTTAGAAGCGGTTGGGTATGCTGTTGTATACGAACAAGAAAGCGAAATGAAGTGTATAGGACTAAAAATCCTTTATTACGGCGAAAAGGAATTTAATATAGCGTTCACCGATTTCCATAGGGATAAAGTTAATTCCCAAATCCAAGAACTGTTTGATTACGAAGAAAAAGGAGATATTCCTCACGTTTTAATGGGTAGTAAATGTAATGAATGCGATTTTTATGATGATTGCGTTAAGGAAAGCAAAGTTATACAATTGTCTGGAGCAGAAGAAGACATCTCCGAAACAATCGATTCGGATTTAGATTTGGAGAAAGAAGAACAAGAATTAGAAAGTTTTGAAGAGACGGTAACTGAATCCGGTGAAATAGAAAAAACAACTCCAACACCAATACAAAAAGAAGTGAAATCAACAACAACTAAGAATGATAAACAAGCTATTTCTACTCCAAAAATGTTAGCAGATAAGGAATTTGTTCCTAAAGAAGCTATTGGGATCGTCATACAATCGGAACAACGCGGATACTTGTTATCTACAGAAAAGAGCAATCTGCTCTCAGGTGCGATAAAGCAAGAATTTCAAAGGAAGTTGTATCCTGGTCAGGTTCTGATAACAGCGAACGAGAAAATAAAAGAAATGCCATCTGCCATCGTAGAAGTGAAAGAAATAAAATCCTTTCCTAAGACGCTCTCCGCCCCGTTTCGCAAGATTGAAATGTTCAATATTTTGATCGAGACTTCTCCTTTTATGTATTACGAAAATCAGCGGTATTCAAAAGTTTTGTTTCCAGCTAATTTTTCCAGTCATTATTTTAGACTTCCTTCTAAACCAGAATTGATGAGAATCATGAATTTGTTTGGTGAGGGGATCAATTTAGGATTAGTCACTTACGAAATGTTAGAAAATGAATTACCCGACATGGAACTTATTTATAAATACCCGTTCTCGTTTAAGGAAACGGGGTATAAAGGGATATTTGTTGTTGGTTCTCCTGGAAAGGGAAAGACTAATTTATTAAAAATTCTAATCAATGGCATATCGCAATATGTCGGAACAAGAGATGGACTGCCTCCAGCTGTTATAGTATTAGATATCACAGGGCAATTTGGTCAGCTTGATAAGCCCACTAAATATGCTACAACCTTTGACGAGGAACTTTGGAAATTATTGGATATGAAAATAGTGAATAAATTAAAAGTATTTAAGATTATACATGATTGTGGCGATGGAACGCACACACTATCGTTAAACGCCATAGATCCCGAACTAATTAGTTTATTGTTTCCAGAGTTGCCCCCCACTTCTTCCACGAATTTTAAACGGATGGTTAAGATGATATTCAAGGATTATCCCGCAGTCAATTATGAGAATTTTGCTAACAAAATTAACGAAATCATACGACGAGAAAGCAGCACGCTAAACTCTCAAGTTGCTAAGGCAATACAAGGGGCAATAACTAATGGACCCATTGATATTTTTGATCAAGGAGGTAAAGTATTACAAGTAAAGGATATTTTAGTACCTGGTCAAGTATCTGTCATCCAAATCGATCACATTGTCGATAAAATGCCGGTTTTATTATATTTACTTTTGATGATTAACAGAAAGAAGATTTACGAAAACGATCAAACACCCGTTATAATGGTACTAGACGAAGCTCACGAGCTATTTCCAAAAAGTGCTAATCCCGGAGAAAAAGAATATTTGCGACGGGTTTCCCAGAGTTTAATTCGAATCGCTCGACGCGGAAGGAAAAAGCACTTTGGTTTAATTTTTGCATCTCAACAACCCCACGACATAATACCTGAAATTATTGGAGTGTTCCAAACTAAAATTATTATGGGTTTAGAAGCAACTTCAGGGAATTGGATAAAAGATACGCTTGGTAGAGAATATGTGACTTTGATATTTAGTCTTGGTCAAGGATATGCTCGAATTTGGAACGCAGAACTCCATAAGGGGACGTTAGTTCCGTTATTTATCCCAAAAGCACCTAATAAACACGAAGAGGATTAGGGGAGCGACTATATATGTTAAAATTCCTGCCGCTCGGAGGAGGGAACGATATAGGAGCAAGCTCGTATCTCGTGCAGATCAATCGATTCAACTTCTTATTGGACGCAGGATTAAGACCAAGGAGCTTTAAAAATACGCCTAAATACATTAAAATGTTTGAATTAATCGAGGATTGGTCCCAAATCGATGCGGTCTTTATAAGCCACCCCCACCTCGATCATGTGGGCTCTCTACCTAAAGTGTTTGAAGCCAATCCAAAAGTCCCTATTTTTGTTCCTGAACAAAGTTTACCATTAATAGAAGTGCAGATATATGGATCTTTAACTTACCAAAAGCGAATCAAGAAATACGCCGAAGATTATCTAGGAGTAGAATATTCAATCGACTTAGTATCGAATTGTCTATCAAACATAAAAGAAATCGCATATAATAAGTTAACAAAAATAAAAAAGACCAATGTAACCTTTGAATTTTGGCCCGCAGGACATATTTTAGGGTCAGCGAGCATATTTATTAAAACGAGAAAGGGCAGCCTTGTATATACGGGAGACGTTTCTACCCATGAAAGGCCCTCAATTCCCGATCTATCTTATCCTTCTCGAAAGGTGGATCTATTGATTATGGAAAGCACTTATTTAAGTTCCAATCACGAGATATCACCGCAAGAAGGGTTCGATCAATTATATTTAAAAGTAAAGGACATTACCGAAAAGGGAAACCACGTTCTGATCCCCAGTTTTGCTTTAGGTAAGGCTCAAGACATTATCAAGATGTTTATCGAGCGTAATAAAGCAGAAGATAATCCCGTTCCCATTTATTTAGACGGTTTGGTAAAGAAAATTACTCGGATTTATAGCAAAGTGTTAGGTGAATCCCTGTTTTTTAGCTTGAAGGACGGTTCGTGCAACTTTATTTCGGGTATACATAATGATGTGAATGAATATAAAAAGTTTTTAGAGCGTCATCCAGGGATAGCTATTATTTCAAGTTCTGGTATGCTCCTAGATGGGAGCAAGTCCGCTCGATGGGCAGAGGCCATCCTCCCATACGAGGGAAACGGTTTATTCTTTACTGGTTATCTCGACGAAGAATCTCCAGGAGCGAAGCTATTAAAGTGCGTCTCCGAAAAAGTAATATCTCTTAACGGTGAAATTATCCCACTTAACGCACATATAGATAGATTCTATATTAGTACTCATTCTTCTGCGTCTGAATTGGCTAATCTCGTTGAGATGGTAAAGCCTAAAGCCGTCGTGTTAGTACACGGAAATAATCCGGCGCAAAAAATTGCAGAATTTCAACAAGCATGTGAGAGAAAAATTAACAGAAAATTACCAATTATAAAATCTATAAATGAAGAAATGATAGAATTAGGTGAAATGTTTGAGTGAAGAGCTATTAAACCTTGTTTATGAATTGAACGCTAAATGCCTTCAAAAATTAGAAGATTTAGACGAAGAGACTAAAGATAAAAATAACCATGAATACATTATCATGAGAAATTATGTCCAGAAAAAAGATTTTTATCCTAAAGATTTGACAAAAGCTATTAATCAACCGCAAAGAGTCGTCCTTAATATGGTTCGAGATATAGGCTTTATCCATTTTAAGAATAGACGATTATATGTCCAGAGGAAATATTTAGATTGGATACGATTGGTGGTCAAGGATGTCATCATTTTCTTTAACTATCCAATAAACAAAAAAATGAACCGGGGTATCGATTATGTTAATTCATTTATGAAAAAGAAGCAACAAATCAAAAATTATAAAATAATACTATTAAACGCCTTCGAGTCGGAAGGACTTTTATTATTCCCGATTGAGTTACTAAACGAAATGAAGGTGATACTTAAAAACGCAAGTTGGGGTGTGTGTATGTATTATTTTAAAGAATTATACGAAATTTATCTTAAAATGTACCCAGAACTCGATTACCAAAGTGTACAATCAGACGATATGGATCTTTCTGAACCAGATGAAACTGATACTGAAGAAGTACTTGATGACAATGCAGAACAACTTGAAGCTGAAATTTCCATTAATCCAAGAGATTTGATGGAACAAAATCAGAAACTAAATAACGAACTTAGCGAATCTAGAGCGGTGTGCGATTTTCTTACTATGCAATACGACGATCTAATGGTATCAATGGATAACTTGAAGAAGGTTTCGACCGAGCAAGATTTTAGAAAAGTGTTTTTGGCGTTTAATTCTATTGAAAATAACAATGTGCTGGACGCTTTCTTTATCGCTAAATCAACTTTAGATACATTAAAAAGTTCCGGTTGGGAGCCCTTTCCACCTGAACTTAAATCAATATTGTATATTTTTGATCTTTTTGCAGAATTCTTTAATAGACAAGCCCTTATCACTAATTATAAGTTAGGAGAAGAGGTATTAATAACCATAGAAAACATCTCTAATTTTGAATATAAGGGTCAAGAATTAAAAAAAGGAATGGAAGTGCTAGCAAGAGTGCGATCCCCAGCTTGGTATTATCAGGGAAGATTGATTTCAAAAGCGAGCGTTTTAGAAATTAAAGGTGGAGGAAAAGAATAAAATGGCAGATACGACAAGAGAGTTTTATCTAGGAATCGACTTAGGTACCACCAATTCCTCCATAGCTTGGGGGAGTGTTGGAAAAAATGGAATCTTTAAACCACGGATGGTAGACATGCAATTACCAATGGCAGACGGTTCTTGGGAAGCGAAGCAACTCTTACCTTCGTTTTTTTATTTACCGAAAGATCAAAAAGATCATGAAGTCGGGTATAAAGCCAAACAAATGTTAAAGACACAACCAGGAAGAGTAATTCGATCAATCAAGACCAAAATGGGACAGGATTGGAAAAAAACTATAGACGAGAAAGAATTTACACCTGAGGATATTTCTTCTTATATCTTGAAACAATTGCTTATTGGAATAAAAAGAACTTTTCGAACAACTATAAACGATATTGTTGTTACGGTTCCAGCGTCTTTTGATAGTGAAATGAGAAGCGCTACGTTAGAGGCCGCGAGAAAAGCGGGAATAAAGGTTAAGAACGACAATGGGTCTCCAAGAAACATCCTATTGGACGAGCCGAGGGCGTGTCTCTATGATTTTGTTAATCGGCAAAAACAAGGAGAAATCCCCGACCACATAATAGATTTTTCAACAAAAAAACGCATTTTAGTGTATGATTTGGGAGGAGGGACGTTAGATGTATCTTTACATGAAGTAAATTTTGAATCCCCAGAACATCCCTTAGTAAATATTGAAGATATCGCCATATCAAGGTATACGGACATCGGAGGAGATAATTTTGACGAAAAACTTACAGATTATTTGTTTCAGAGATATTGTGAGGAATTTAAGTTAAAACTGCAAGACTATTCCGATATTGAAATCGAATGCGCTAAGATGTCTCTTTTTTATTATGTGGAGTCTTTTAAGCGAATGATTACTAACGACGCTTTACGAAGAGAAGAGATGTTTGAAGATTACGAGCCGGAAGATGTGCGTCAATCAATAATGGCTGGATATTTGTTAGAGCAACATCCATTAAGCGTTGAATTATCTCTAAAGGAATACGAGGAGATCATGGAAGAATTTTTAGCAAAAGACATTAAATATCCCACTACATCGAATATCGGAGAAAGAATTGGCGAAAGAAACTTGATTTCACCTGTATTAGATGTTTTAAATAAAGCGTTTAAAAAATTAAATAGGATTGTGAAACCCGATTTAATATTACTCTCAGGAGGGATGACGAAATTGCCTATGGTTCGTAAACGATTGTCCGCTTTTTTTGGCATGGAACCTCAAACCATTCCCGATCCAGATAAAGCTGTCTCTAGAGGGGCTGCAATTTACCATTACTACTTACATCAAGGTTACCGACCTACTGCAATATTAGCCGAATCAATCATTCTTGAGATGAAAGACCACAAAATGCTAGAACTTGTCCCCTCAGGCGTTTCTTTACCTTACGAAGAAGAGTTTATCTTTAAAATTGGAGGCAAGAAATACGTAGATATTCCGTTATATCGAACAGATTCATCGCACCCACTTGCGCAGCCTAGATTTAGTCTTTCTAAACTTTATCCTTCTAAAACAAGAATAAAAGCAAAAATAAATGTCAATTTACTTAAAGTAATGGAATTCCAAGCGTGGGTGAAAGAATTTCCCTCAGACAAAATTACTATTACAATTGACTTCAACAAAGACACAGAGCAGAAAAAGACTGGTGTTGAAGTAAAGCAGCGCATCGAACCTTTCGTGGAAGAAAAAATTGAAGAATCACGACAGTTCACAAAAGAAAAAGAAAGCGATTCTCGTGTAGTGCAATATAACGAACTCGTAGAGTTTTTCCATTCGATTCCTTATACTAATAAACCTAATTATGCTAAACTTACAGAGGTAGAAATCGTTAACTCAAGGAATATTGATCGAGTTGTCAAAGGGCTGCTTAAAATACAGAGAAAAACTCACCATAAAATAAGGGAAAAAATTATTTTGTTACTTGGAGATATTGTTTCAGAACCTCGAGTCCACGAAAATTATCCTAATGTTATCTATGGCGTTAACCAAAACATGGTTCGCTATGTGGATATGATACAAAATTTGGATAATCCAAACTCCAAAGAAATTAATATTTCAGTAAGATACGCGATTGAAACAATAGGAAAAACAAAGACCGTAGACCTACAAAGAAACATTATAACTTCCTTAATTTCTTGGGTAAAAGAACCAATCTTTCATAAAATTAGAAGTGCGATACTCACTAGCTTGGGAAAAATGCCACCTGATAACGAAATATTGGCTTTTCTGGTAGAATTTATATCAAAACCTCAGAAAAAGAACACTCTTATTCCTTCTTTATGGGCGTTAGGGAAACAAGGATCGAGAGATTTAACAAATCCTATCATTATAGACTATATGGGGAATGTACACGAAACTATCTTACAAAAAATGGATTCTACAGTAGATTTTGAGATCATTCAATACATTTCCTACACACTGCTTGAAATATGCAAAATAAATCCAAATCATCCAGAAAATTGCGTTAGCAAAGACGCTCGAGCCGGAGTAATACAAAGAATGGAGAGTAAACTTATAAATCTCGAGAAACCCTTTAAAAATAAAAAGTTTAGCCACTTAGACAAGAAATTAAAAGACTGGGGTCGTTTTTTATCAACTCAGAGGTGGATTAATCTAACAATTCAAGCGTTAAAAGGATTAGAGTTTTCAGACGAAGACATCGAACTCTTAGACGGTTTTAGAAGAAATAAATAACACTATGATAGTAAAATTCTTATCTTCACTTCTTATATTTTTTGTCTTCCATTCAATCTTAAAAGATTTATTATTATTATTTGCTTTGTCTTTCCCGAAAATTTATGACTCTTTTAGGATATAAATCTCATAATTTAATTTCTCATTTTGATGAATAATAACAATAATATAAAAGCCTCATCGCTAATAATGGCACGAACGAATCAATCTCTTTTTTTTTATCTAAAAATCCTGAAGTATTTAATCCCAGTGTTAAGCCCACACACAGCCAAAAGTACGATGGACGCGACAATGACGCCAATCATCTTAGATCGATACCGCTGACCGCCCCAAATTAGGCAAATCATCCCAATTAAGAACCCAAATAAGCCCATAATCGAACCAAGTGCGATTAAATACTCAACTCCTCCTAAAACCTCTTCGAAATAATCGAATACTACCATAATGAATAGATTTAAAAACAGGAATATTTAAAAGAAAAATTATTATTAATTTTTAAGTTGAGTTTCGGGATATTGGTAACTTTTTTTTTGTTGTTTAAGCGAAATACTATTTGTTTTATTTAAAGGAAAAAACCTAAAAAATAATTGAACTACCTACCCCTAAAGGAGCCGGATTCTGCTTTAATAATGGTAAAAGTAAAAAAATAAAAAAAAAAAGAAGTTATTTGAAGCTCTTTTCGTAATTACTTAGCCACGACTTAATCGACTCTATTGTTTTGGAATAATCGACTACTCTGGTGTTGCCACTTGCGGTCATAGAGCCGGACACTGTTCTCTCGTTGTACATGCCTGGAATCGCTTGATATGTGGCTCGGTTACCTTGTTTTTCTGCTTCTTTCGCGATATCTACTCCTAAATCGCGCAACGCTTTAGAGGGGAAAGCTCCGCAAGGAGCAACGATCTCTGCGAATAATTCGGCTGCTTGAACCCACGCGGGATCTTGGTATTCGTTTAAAGGTGTTTCTAATAATTCTCTAATTTTTAGAGCTATATGGTTGGAAATACCTCCTCGTACGTCAAATTTATGATCGTCACCTGCCATATTTTTGTTGCCTCGTTTTATACTGGTAATTATATTTATCATTCATCGTTATTAATTTTCACGTCGTAATTATTTATTCTACAATTTAATTTTATTTAAAGGAAAAAAATCTTGAAAATTACTAACTAAGAAAAAAAAATTCCAAACAACTTAAAATCAAATACTACTCGATGAGATTGTTTTTAGTATTAATTTATATTTATAAAAGTTCAATATAATAATAAGACAAAAATAAGATGGAGTTAGAATTGTTGGATCCAAAAAAAGAATTTAAAATTAACGAATATTTTAGAGCTGTATTGTATAATAGTTCGATTCGCATTAAATTTTTAAAAGAGATAAATTTAGCTCGGAATAGGAGCCATAATATAAGCAATAACTTAATCGACATCAAAAAAAAACTAAAACAAAAAGGCGTAATAATCAACTATGGACGGTGGAATCCTGTCTTTTAAGATCCTTGGGGATAATTTTAAAATAATAGCGCTATCCAAAAATTTTCCTTTATATAATTAAAAAAAAAGTAGATAGTAAGATTATTTAAACGAAACTACATGAATTATAATGGAACGATTAGGTAAGACCTTTCTATTGGTTATTGAACCTCTTGACTTTAGTTTGAAGGAGAATGCGTTCAACTGTAGCGAATTTGGGTTCATGTTTGGGACTGAATCATCGTGGTATCTTAACAATATATTTAAATTCTGCAGGGATTATTATAGGACTCGAATCGATCATCTAAAATCAAACGCTTTAGGTTCCTTAAAGAAAGAGATCGAAGAAAGTCTGGAACAAATTATTAATAAAGACATTAAAAACGACGAGGATTTACTTCGATTAATGGGAATATTTATTGACCTGTCTTTTTTTACCGCATATTCTCGAGATAAAACCACCTATTTAACCGTATTTACCATGGACATTGAATCTCAACTTCTTTATTGTTGTTATGTTGGGTCTAACGAATATAAAGATCCGGAGGAGCTTTCTAAACAATTCTTTAAAAAGATAAAGAGCACTAGCTTAAATAAAAACGATGGTTCTTGTTTTGAAATCTACCAATTCCTTGATTAACTCCTTGAAGTATGATTAGAAATTTTATTTTGGATTTAATTTAATTTAATTTTTGTTTTGATTTGTTTTGATTTGTTTTGGTTTTGTTTTGATTCCGATTTTTGTATCTTATATTATTTACGCAGCGTATTATTTTGATACGCTCCGTAATTAATCCAAAAAGTTTATATAGACGATTTCAATTAGTAACATAATACTAAAAAAAATTAATCCTTGATGAAGCGAACAATTTGAGTTTATCAGAATTTATTAAACAGCCAGACGTTAGGGCTAAGTTTAGACAAGAGTTTGTAAAGCTTCGAATTAATTTAGATAAACCGTTAATAGCACCTGTTATAACTTCGAACCCTCAAAAGATCGGTACCGCGTTCGATTACTTGCTGAGATTTTTCGCAAATTACCTAAACCCTAACGCGTTGTCTTATCAATGGGTTGCAGAAACGTCTTTAGAAATCTTAGATAAACTCAAGGACGACAATACGATGATAATAGATTCGAAATCTAAAATAGGTAAAGTTCGTACCTTGGATCAATTATCTGCTAGGTATATTGAGGAGTTTAAAGAACTAAAAAACAAATCCTATTCCGAAGCGAAAAAAACTATTAAGAAAGCGAAAAAGAATCTTAGCGCTTACTTAAATTCAGGGAAAATGAACGATAGTTTGATTGCTTCTGCGTTAAGTCTTGCTAAATTAGACGAATTAAAAAGAGCAGGTTATTTACCACCTACTGAAAAGCCGATCCCAGGTAAAAAAGATATGGAAGACTTACGAAAACTCTTTTCCATAATTAATCCAAAAACATTTAAAGCAAAGCACACTTGCGTGCTTAATCCTCACTTCGGTCCAGAAGCTTCGCAGTTATTACGCGCAGATGGCGATCTTATTCTCGACGACATGTTAATTGAAATTAAAACGGTAAAAAACTTTAAGGTAGACAGGAGTAATTTCGATCAATTGTTAGGATATTACACGATGTATCGAATTGGTGGAATTTGGAGGATGTCTCCCTGCAACCGCATTACAAAGATAGGTATATATTTTTCTCGACACGGATACCTTCACACATATAAAATTGATGAAATAGTAGACGAGACCACTTATCTCGACTTTATTGAATGGTTCAAAAAAAGAGCGATAGAAAGTGCTTCAAAGTAATTACTTAAAGTGGGGGTTAAACCGATTATTTAAAAGAAAAATTATTATTAAATTATTAAGTTGACTTTCGGGATATTGGTAATACTTCTAATTCAAAAACCATTTTAAGAGATTTACTAGATAATTCGACCATAAGTACTGTTCTCGTAAAATTCAATAATGTCGTAAACAACATTCCATTCTTCGCCAAAAAAAATTAAATGTTATTTATTTAGCCTTTTTGATTGATTTGTACTTACCGCGTCTATCGGTTCTTTAAATAAATTAATCCACATTCTTGCAAAAATTTTATTTTGTCTTAATTCTAAAGTTTTCAAATTTGTCATTTTTTGTTTAAATACTCAAAATAATTCAAAAATTTCAATAAATAATTTTATCAAAAAATCACGCGTTGAATTTTTCTTTATAAACAAACGCTGATTTAGAATTCAAATGAATGCTAATTACAAATAAAATCAAAAATAACAAAAAAAAGGTGTATGAACATATGATTGATTTATTAAGGTTTATGTATCCCAATGCTTCTGGTGAGTATTTAATTCAGATTAGTAACTTCTGCGTTTTGCTCGGTTGGTTTCTTATTTGTTTAGTAGTATTGGGTACTTCTGTAGAAGCAGTTGCACAAAGGAAAATAATATACGAAGGATTTCCACTTATTTTCATTGGGCTTTTTTTGGTGATACCCATGGGGATGCATTCGAACATATCCGTTACGAATTTTTTCTATTGTATTCAATACCTAATTCCAAACCCATAAACCAAAAGAAAGAGGTGATTTAAAAATGTTTGAAGAAATACCGTTTGTTATAGGATTTTTACTGGTTTCGCTCATATTATCCGTTGTATTTTTTAATATAGAGTACAAACCTCTAAAAATTGCAGTTCAGGCAGTAGCCATAGTTGGAATTATCGTTCACGAGATTTCGCACGTTCTTATGTGTGTAGTTACAAACACAAAGATCAATAGCGTCACCTTATTAAAGAAATTGGAAAATGAGCAACCTAGTAATAAAATCTACAGTGGACAAGTAAACATTCAACCTGATCCAAGGATAAGTTTCTTACAAGCTCTCGTTGTAGGTTTAGCCCCGTTATTCGTATCTTTCTGGTTCTTCTTTTTTCTTCTCAGCGAATTATCTAACCCAAATATTACAGATTTTATGGCGATTTTTTACGTGTTTCTTATGGTATCATTGCTTTTAGGTGCCGCGCCGTCTACTGCCGATCTATCTCAGATAGCATCTGCGTTCACTTATGATACTGCCTATTCGATATATCAATTACTACTTTTAGTTATTTCAATTTTTTCAGTGTGGATAATTATTACGGCACAGCAAATTCCTATCATACACGAAATCATCAATTACATTTTCATTCTATTGATATATTACGCATTTAAATACTCGTTTATTGGAGTAAACCGGTTGTTCCATCGCATCTTTAAGAATAGGAGTTTACCTGATTACAATCCTATCAAACGCAAAAGAGTGATGAGACAGTTTAACACTAAAAGAACAAGAGAAAAAGAAGCCCAATGGTGACGAAAAAGGAGGAATTTTATAAATAGAAATGGAAATAGTAGGATATAATTCAAGAATTGAAATAACACAAGTATTGCCCTGTGTAAGCGATGATATAACGGGAGATCCTGAAATAAGACGTAACAAATTATTGCGTAGTTCGTGGTTATATGATCCATTTGGAAATAATTTAACTTATGGAGTGGTATTTAATGTTAATAAGGGTTTTTCATGGGAATTTTTCTTGTATGCTAAAACCGCCGAAATGGCTGAAGAATTAGGTGAGGCTTTATTGATGAATCTACAAGAGAAATATAAAGGATTAGATGGAAAAGTGAGCGTGTATCCTCTCTATTCGAAATATTTAGATATAAAAAGACGACTTTATGAAATAATTATTCCCTCTCATCCTCCAATAAAATTTCAGTTTCTTAGGAAGATAATTAATTATTATAAGACACCTCAAAGAAAAATAGATGCAAATATATTTATTTTATGGAAAAGGGATGATTTGCATATACAACCAGATCCATTGAGTTATATGCTAAGAATTTTCATTTCTTTAAATCCTAACCAAAATTATTTTATGAATTTCGATAAGCAAGAATCTTCGATTAACGCTGTTCTTAGATACTTTATTTCCGATATGTCCATACCACCATATATTAAAGCAGAATATAAGTCGCTCTCTCCAATTAATTGGATTGCTCTATTAACCTGCAATGTATTTCCAAAGAGATCCGATCGTGGACTTGGTCCAGGTCAAAATTTTCCCAGAGAGTTAATGCCGAAATTTATAAGATCTAATGAGATCGACTTCGATATCCCACATGAAATGCCTTTGTTAAATCCTCCTATACTAGAAAACAGAAATTCAATCAATTTGCCGATTTCTAAAAACGATCCTAATTTTATTTATATCGGAGAAAAATTGAAAGACGGAGTCTTAAGCACTGATTTAGGATTAATTGAAATAGACAGTCTCACGACCCATTTGAATATTTTTGGGAAAACTGGAACGGGAAAATCAACTTTGATAAAAATGATATTGAATGACTTACATAATAAAAGACCAGATGTTGGAATATTAATCCTAAATTTAGCGAAGCCATACTTAGAGGACGATTATCCTATGGCTCATGTTTATAAGTTTCCCTCTGAAAAATTTAGAGTGCCATATATTATACCTTTTGATAGGGCAATGATCTCAATTAAAGAGACTAGTAACGTTTTTGCGGCTTGTTTAGGATTAGAACATATGGGACCAGGGATATTTTCTGAAACATTTCAAATCTGTTATTCCAAACATAAAAGATTTCCTAAAGAAGTCAAAGCATTTTTTAGTTGCGTTGATGAGTGTATGAAAGCAAAAGCGTGGGAACCTGAATACAAACAGCACATTCGTACTGCGTTCAAACGTAGGATTAGTGAAATGTTTTATAGACCTGATCTTGAAGCTACGCTTAACCTATTTGAGAGCGAATCAAGCAGTATTCCAGAATGGTTTATAAAATGGAAGGAGGGGGAAACCGTCTTACTTGACTTAACTAAATGTCTAGAGGACGAACAACATTTGATAGGTATGTTGATTCTTAATATGATTGAGATTTTAATTTCTATAGATAAGGAAAAAACCAATAAATTAAAATATCTCATCGCAATGGACGAGGCGCATCGAATCCTAGGAAAATCAAACGATAAACATCCCGAATCTCCGGAATTTATAATGAAAAATAGAACCAACGCTCATTTTTCAAGAAATTTTAACGAATGGAGAGCAAAAGGTATAGGAATCATTACAGCAGATCAACATCCTCATTTACTCCTTGATGTTGCAATTGATTCTGCAAGAAATAAAATCTTATTCCAACTAGGGTATCCAGACAATCAAATCTTCACAGGAAATATGAGAGAAAGAGAAATGCTTCTGACTCTTTGGGAAAGATACGCTTTAGTTATAACAAACGCGGAACGTTATTTAATGAAAACGGCAGACGATAACATTTAATGAATTAATTCCTGTGTATAATTTGTGTAAATAAAACATAGAGGACTTGAAATAAAAATGGATTTTGGAAGTGAAGTTGAAGACGATAAGGGATATTTAGACGAACAGAAAGGAGAAGATGAAGAGAAAAAAGAAGATGACCTTAATGAAGACTCTGAATTAGAGGAAGAAAAAGATTTTGAAGACGATCAAATTAAAAGTGGGGAATTTGGAGATGATTATCAAGAATTACCAGAAGAAAAAGAAGAGAGTATATGGGACGATATCGATTGGAGCGAAGATATGCATAGTGACGGAGAAAAAACTATATGGGACGAGATCGATTGGAACGAAGATATACATGGTGAGGGAGAAAAAACTATATGGGACGAGATCGATTGGAACGAAGATATACATGGTGAGGGAGAAAAAACTATATGGGACGAGA
>JAHLWS010000083.1 GCA_019057795.1 Promethearchaeota archaeon
AGTATTGGTATGAGTATTGCAATGAAGTATAAGGTTGAAAAGCTGTATTATCTTCAATTGTGGGGTCGAGAATATCAAAATCAACCATATATTAAGATTCCTTTAACAAATCAGAAATTAATAAACATTATGGAGTTAACACTTAAACATGGCTAATAGAATTTCAGAGTTTGTTTTAAAGCTAGAAGAATTACCAATACTTTTAAATGTTCTATATTTAAAAGCTAACGATTGGTTTCATATTTACCCATATATAATAGAAGAGAACACTTTCAGTGTCACTTTAGAAAAGATAGTAAAAATAACTAGGCTAATAAACAAATCTAGATATCAAGAAATAATAACCGAAAAACAACTATCAGATTTTCCAAATATAGTACCAAAATTTGAAGTTTTACGAGGAATCTTAATTGCCTCTGGATTCTTGAAGATGAAGAACTGGTCAACTATTCTGGAAGAATTAGAAAAAATAAAATTAATCGATCCATTGAAAGGAGAACGGCAGGCTTTCATTGGGTTGGATACTAATTGTTTCATAGATAGAATTTATTCTGTGTTAAAACATTCCTATAAAACAGATATTTCAAATTTTTATTTCGTACTATCAAGAATAATTAGAAACGAATTAATGTCAATGAGAACCATATCTAACACGCAATTAGACGATCTTAGAGAGAGATATACAAAAAATCATGAGATCTTTAAAGAATTTTGGAACGGAGACAATCTTTATACGCGAACTCGTCATCTTGGTTTAGTAGAATTTAATAAATTAAGAAAACAATCTAAATGTTTAATTAATGATGGTCTAGACATAAATGAATCGAGAGAATTTGATTATCAAATAATCGAGGATTTTAGAAATCAAATATTAAAGCAAGGATATAATTTGCTCCTCTTAAGTTCTGATAAGCAATTTGCTGACCAAGCACGACAATCAGGTATTAATAGCATATATCTTGAAAGACTACCGCTGGAAGATATGCCAAGGCAATTCTCTGGAACTTGGTCCATGTTATGTGATTTTCTTTATCTTAATAGCGTATATTTTGGAGCAATACATCTTGTTTGTAAAAAATATAAAATAAAAATGTTTGGAATATGGAGAGGCAAAGGAGCAACAGAATGGGATTCTGAATCAGTAAAAATCTGGATAGGAAGTGAAAAGCTCTCAAACTTACTCGACCAACAACTAACTATTGTAAGGACATGAATAAGTATTTATCGTTTGATGTTTGCCTAAATGAAGATCAATCATAATAATTTCAAATAAGGAATGACTTCCTTATGACTAAAATTTTACAATCCATTCCTAAATAATACTTTCATAATTAATTATTATATTTTTTCAATGTTTTGAGCCTCTAAACCTTTCTCCCCTTTTCCAAGAACAAATTCGACTTTATCTCCTTTATTTAACAGCTTATTACCAAAAATATTTTTGGAGTTCATGTATACATCTTTTCCTCCAATATCTGGAATGATAAATCCATAACCTGATTTTTCGTTATAAAATTTTACTGTTCCCTTTAAAATATCTCCAATATTGGCATTTTTTCTATTTTTATTCTGATTCTGCCTGTCTTTATCGTATTTAAACAATTTAGGATTATTTAGGTCAGTAGGTATTGATTGGTGGATAATGTGCTTAAATGGGCTTCCAGGAGATATTGCACGATTCGACATAAACCATTCGTAATTAAGATCGCTCCCAACATTAGATGGGTATTCAACATTAGATGGTGCTTTCTCAAAATTGGTTATTTTCATGTACATCGATAGAACTTTTGGATCACATCCTAAGAGTTCGGCTGCATCTGCATTTTGAAAGGTCCTAGTCTCATCTCGAATTGTTGCCGAATCTACAATTTCGTAATTTATGGCATCATCATATAACGATATTTTCCTAACTTTAATATTATCTACTATAATCTTGACGCTACCGAGCCCTAGTGGTTTTCCCATCCCAATTTTATGAGCATTTTCCTCGTTATTCCCTATCTCTAACGTCCAAATCAATTTCTTTAATTCTTCTTCTTTAACATTGTTAAAATACACCTTGAATATAAAATTATTATTTGATCGTAGAGCCCGTATCCCTACATTACGATCTGATCTTTCTAGAGTGCGGGGAATTTCGCTTATTTTATGATGCCAGTAGAATTTTCGTCCGCTAATCTCCGCCTTATATCGTCTAAACGGGACAAGATCTTTTTTGTAAAAACCGGCGTAATCGTAATTCCATATTTGAGCCTTTATCCCATCTTCTTGACTTGGTTTTAATAAATAAAACTCTGTCGACGATAATTTGGGTGAAGCAAGTTCCTTCAATACCTCGGCAACAAAATAATCTTCTGCACTAAACTCTTTTGTTGATATAGCTGGCGTAAATCGAACTCTTGAGGCGAGTTGGTCGTTTTTGCTTGTAAATCCAAATAAAATACATGCAGGGCATAACTGTTTAAGTGAAGAACAAGGTACGTAATCTTTAATGATGGTTGTTAAATTACTATAGAATACTTCCCTACCAATCTCAGCAAGGTTTAAATATATTTTTGAGTTATATGATTTGTAATATACTAAAGCTCCATCCAAATCGTTAATCTTGTTCGCTTTTATTCTTCTGTATCCAGTGTGTTCCTTTTTCTTAAATGCTAAATTAACCGTCTTATCATTATATAACCTAAAATTAACTAGGAGATTCTCTACGGCCTTCTCTTCAATATCGATTTGTGGCTTATTAAGATTTTCGACGAATATAGATTCATTTGCCTTTCTATCGATATCTTCTCCGTGGTGAAAGTATCCTTTTATCTCATTATCATCAAATCCCGTAAAATATCTATCATGGTTTGCTCTAAAGCGAATTTCCTGCCCTTCTTCAAAATTTGATATCTCCCGTTTATATCTAAACTTATCCATTTTATACTTAATACAGGGTATTATCTTCCATCTACCATCTTTTGTGTGAATAACTTTTCCAGGATCTCCCGGTTTAGTTACTCGTTTATATAATTTTTTTTCGTGATCTATCGCTGATAAGCACGAATTTGTGAGCAATTCAAAAGAGCTGCGAATCATCCCTCTTAATTCACTTGAAGGAATCACGGGATTTTTAGGTGGTAATGGCTTATCATCGCTAATGTTTCGAAGATCTTCGTTCGAATAGAATTCAAGGCTATTTATTTGTTCTCCTTTGTCAGTTTTTAGATTAAATCGATTTACGTTAGATGTATTGGGTATGAATATTGGGCTTTTTGTTAAAAGAGTACATTCAATCCATCCCGTTAATAAATCTTTTTCATTCTTCAAATTTTCGAAGATGTGGTTTTTATAGCAATTTTTTTCTAAAGGAATAAAAACATAAGGATTTACGAACGTTTCTTTAGATTTGACTATTACTTTTTTACCCATTTATTACACCTCCATTATTATTCAAAATTTGTACAAGACGGGCGTCGTAAAACTTAATCATACCACCCTTATCAAAATTGAAATAATTTCGAACTTTAAATTGGATTGGTAAAGGTTCGTTGTTTATATCTCGAGGAAAACGGATTTTCATGCCTCGATGTTCTTCTATAAGTTCGTTTTTGTTCTCAATACTGACTTTCGTACCCCACATGATATGGGTTTCTTCGTAAACATTTATGTCTCCTTCTACTTCATCATCGATTCGTAACCTCCACTTGAAATCACCTCCATACTTCCATAAATGAAGCTCTCCGCTCACTGAAAACATTCTTATTTCTGTTACATAATCTAAGGTAAAATGCTCGTCTCCTAAAACATTAATTTCATTATTCACAATTGAGCCAATATATACTTGGTTGTATTTAAAAACAATTAAAAAACAATTCCCACCGAGCTTTTCTTCACATTTTTCCAAGAGAAACTTCTTTAAATCTTTACCTTCTTCGTAATTTTCTTTTATTTCAATAGATTTAATTGTCCTTATCATAATTTTTTAACTCCTCCCACTACACTAATTCATCTGCTAATGATTTGAAATATTTTTCAAAAATATCATTGAAATCATTGTTAATATCTTTAATATCTTTAGTATCTTTAATATCATATTCCTCTGCGTTAAGTTTAATCTTAACGCCTTCTAAAATACCCCGCCCAATATTGGAGCCTCCTCCAACAGATTGAAGCCCATGCCACAGTTCTTTAATACCCAATAAGACTATCCCTTTCTCATATTCTTCAGCATCATTTATCCAAATATTTAATTCGATATTACCGCCAAATGTTGCTTTTTCTGTGAAAAGTGCTGTATCTACGGCTCCACCAGTAAATCTGTCAATTTTGTTACGTGTATAATTAAGAGGTATACTTTTATCAATAACGCTTTCATTAATAAAAAGTCTTGATTTTTGGGCACGAAGATCGTAATTAGGCTCTTTTTCTCTCGTTTTCGCATATCCGAAAAGAGGCTCCATAATTTTTTTAACTTGCTCGATTTTATCGAGCTCTCGAGCAACCTGGATTATTGCATTTCTTAATGCGCCAACCCATGAAGTGCCAGAAACAACAGGTTCACCGTTCGAACTCAAATGCGCTACATCTTCTTCTGATGGGTCCGGGTTGGGAGCTCTAATCAACAATGAATGTGGAATTTTGAATTTTACACTTATATGAGTTTTGTTTTGAATCGTTTTAAGAGAGTTTGTTAAATTATTAAGCTGAATATTTCCCTCTTTAAAAGCCTCCCAGTCAAAGTTCAGCCAATTATCCCGATCTTCTGCTTTATCCATTAAATTAAGTTTCAATATTTTTATGTCAATTAACTCTAATTCTCCAAAACCACGAGCAGTTTTTGCCCCTATGCGAATGTTTCCATTAGTAAATCCTTCTAACACTAAGAAAAGTATATTTTCGAATTTTGAAACCATTTCATCGTTGTCTTTATCTTTATTGCCCCGAATTGTCAATTCAATTCTAAATCGACAAGAAGCTCCTGGTTCCATTATTTCATAATTATATTTTGCAGTATTTTTAGCAGTTTTCGTGAAATAGTCGATTGCAACTCCATCTCTAATGTTTACAACACATTTTTCAATATTATCTCCATCGTAAAATGTAATTAAACTTTGCCTAGATTCTTTTTCTCTTTCTCCAAAAATTTGTCGAATTAATTCGTGTTCTCGATCTTTATCTTCCTCGAGAATTGAATCAAGATAATGTCTCGTTGGTCCAGCAATACCAGAAGCGGGAATAAAAACTTTATCGTACCAATCCCTACTTATGTCTTTATCTGAATTTGATTCTTCACCACAACCAAGAACTAAGGGAGATTTAAATATTAACTTCCCCTTCACGTAATATTTATAAATAACTACATCTTCTATATCACTCAATCTTTCTCACCTCTCGAGTCTTGAGAATTAAATTTGTAATAAATGAACTGCAATAAATATTATAAAGTTCTGTAGTTTTTCTGGAATAATACTTAGTGATTTCAAGATCTTCAAATATCTTAGCAACTTCTGTATTTTTAAAGGAATCAAAATCGACTTGATCGTTTGAGAGTTTTTTTAATAATTTATTGAAATCTTCTTCATTTACTTTCTTGTTCTTTATATATAGCTCCTTTTCAACCTTTTTTAACTGATTTAGGGCATTATCTTTTAAGTGTTCTAATTTTTTATTAAATTCATTAATGGAATTCGATGATTTTATAAAAATAAACAACCGTTGTAGAAAAGAACCCGAAACCTTAATGCGATTATACTTAGGACTGTTAATTATATCAAATACTTTCTTGTTTATAGTGGATTTTAAAGATTCCATTAAGCAAAATTCTATAAATTCCCTAAGTAAATTAATATTTTTTAAAAGTAGGACGTCTCTACTAGTTTTTTTTTCGAGATTTACTTTTTCGATATGAGAAAACCCATGTGTATTAACAGACACTTGCCCATATCCTTCTGAAGTTCTCAAGCCAAAAGCGAATTTATCCAATTTTCCAATGTTAAATTTTTGACCATCCTTTCTTTTTAAGACAATTACTGATCCTGCTGCTAGGGCTTGCCCTTGAATCTTAGGTAACCCCCATGTTGTATTATATCCTCCAACTTTTGTGAATTTCAAATACGAATTTTGTATATCCGTTTCGTTTATATTAATTCCAAGTGCTTTTTCGATCTCTTCTATCAGAATTTCAGGATCTGGAGTTAAATGTCCACCATCGTTTGTTAAAATCATATCAGATGTTAATGTTATAACCAACTGATCAGTACCAATGTTTTGAATTATCCTTTCATATTTTTCAACAGATTTTACTTCAAGAAGACATTTACCATATTGAGCGGTTTTAGATTTCCCTACATATATAACCAACTCTTTAGGAAGTATCTCAATTATATTTCTTAAATCCTTGAATTTTCCAATAATTTGACCTTTGAAATCAAAGTTAGGTTCTAACACATCGTAGTGAAAATAAGCACCAGTAATATCAACTGGCTGGCCTTCACTTTTAATAGCATGTCCTATTTTACGATCTCTAGGTCTTCTATTATGACTTTCGATTTTCGTCGATGGTATAAAATTTTGCATCATAGAAGAGTTAATATTAGAAAATCCACCGAATAGCTCCGTTTGGATGCCTTTTTCTCTATCCATTACTATCTCCAAGTCAGGTTCATATGAAAGATCAAAATACCTTTCTTTTCCTTTTTCTCTTACTATAGAGAAAGGGACTGGATGAAAAATATTGCCATCTACACTCGGATAGAAATTAGTGAAGTTAACTTTACCAGAGAGAAATATGTTTCGAAATTCTGGATTAGTATGTGCATTGGTGCTTAGACTTTTCTCTTTGATATAAATTCTCGCTAGTGCTCCAAGTATATAACTACCCCTTATAAACAATTCGCTTGTTTGTTGACCGTTTATTAAATTAGACACTAAAAGTTGTTCTTCATTCGTGAGGTTAAGGTTAATTACGCAGTCGTCTTCATCACCAAACGCTTTTAATTCCACTTTATCGCTAGAGTTATTTTGAATCTGTTGATCAATTACTTCTAAACTAATTTCACCTAATCCTCTTGTTCTTGAACTGCCGAAATTTTTAGTAATATTACAAATCTTTTTAAAATCCTCTTTAAATTTATTAAACTCATTAACTTCATCGATATCAACATCTATATTGAAATGAAATTTTAAATCTTTCCTTAAAACGCGTGAAATTCTTAATGAATTTTCTTTTGATACAAATTTTTTCCTCATCACAGAAGTTTGTGTTCTATTATAAGAAAAATATTTTTGAACTGAGTGTTTATCATAGATTTTTGATAATTTAGAGTATTCTTGACAAAAGTTTAGAAAATCACGAAAAATTTTGTATTTCCCCATGGTTCCATTTGAAATCCTAAAAATCGTCTTCGAAGCACCCTCAGCGCCAAAAATTTTATCAATTTCATTGTTATTTAACATTTTCCAATCTGCTAAATCTCTTGCTGAGCTTATTATAATACCTTTTATCCTTTTGGCAGGAACTTCAGGTAATCCAAATTTGTCAAATAAGACGTCTCTATCAACAATACCAGCTTCACTTTCTCCCGATCCCGGTAAAGCATCGGATAACAATTCTAAGGTTAATTTTAATTTCATTTTAATATCTCCTCCATTTGTGGTAAATAATAATCTAATAATTCTAAAGCATCAAAATACGGAGTCATATTTTCATGGAATATTTTAACGATATTTTGAAATGGAGGAAGTTTAACTTCTCTACTATCCATTCTTAATAGGAAATGATCCACTTCTTCTTTGGAGGCAGTAAGGAGTTGCTGTAATTTCTTTATTTTAGACCTTGGCCATTTATCTGCGGCACTAATAAATCCTTGAATTAAGCTTTTGAGATTTATCCATGAATACTTATCAGGTAAATTGGAATCCCCAACAACGGCCCATGGTCGCCATAGTAAATTATTTTGTTTGTAAATCATTTCTTTAGTTTTTAATTCTTTAGGAAGAGGAATTCCCTGAATTCTATATTGAGTTTTTCTCGTTTCACTCAAATCTGACGTAAAACCAGATTGAATGACATGAAAATCAAGCCAAAAACCTCTATTAGAAAGATTATTTTTCTCTTGAATAATTTTACCTTTTTTTTTCGCTGATTTACAGAGTTCTTCTGCCATGGTATAGGCTCTATCAAACGGAAAAGTCGTTTTTACAATCGCAACTCCTGCGCTGGCAGAATGTGGGATAATTTTACCAAGAATCTTAATTTCTAACTTAGAAAGCTTTTTTAGAAATAAAGCAGCTAAATTTATTCCTAATTTTCCATTGGTTATGAAAGTAATATCATCTCCTTTTAAGATTATTGGTCTTATAGGTAATTTTACTTTAGAATTTTCATATTTCAGGTCAAAATTCTTTTTAAATTCATTATTTTCCAATGAATTTATTAAATTTTTAATAACTTGTTTAAGTGCTTCTTTATAAATTTCGTTAAGTCTCCTCGAAAATTCACTCATTCTGTAGAGCGACAATTCGTAATCTTTAATGGACTCATTTAACAATTCATGTATCGTTTTACCTACATTATCTCCATCAATATGAACGATAGAAATATAATTCTCTCCAGTTTTTTGCCCTAAATCCTCCAATCTCAAAGGAAATTCGTAATTGTGAAAACCTTTTAATAAATCTTTAAAATGATTTTTATCATTATTATCTCTTTTTCTTTTTGTAGGTAGCGAAAGATATTCGTCATTTTCTTTAAATTGAACGGGTAAACCACTGCTCAATTCAGCTTTTGTTATTCCAATTCCTAATAGGGGGGTTGTCTTGACGAAGGAATTCTTTTTCTTTACAAGTTTTTTAAATATGTTGTTATAATCCAGACTAAAGTTATTCAAAAAAGTTTTTTCATAGGCTACGTTAAAGCTAAGTAGCCCCCCAGAGAGTTCTAAAACTTTTTCTGACAATTTTTTAGTTATTTCTTTTGCTTTATCTTTGTCTTTAAAAACAATTAAGGCATTTCCGCCCCCCAAATATACGATTACCGCTTCATGCTCGGCCCAATTTATTCCTTCTCTTTTAATTGCTTCTAAAGTATTAGTACACTCTAATTTGATATATTTCTTTAACAAATCTTCAGAAGCATTTTCAACGATTATCGAGCCTCCTAAATTTTCTTTTAACCGGTTTGTCGAAAAAATAAAGTTTTGAATTCCGGTTATATCATATATTGCAAGTGTTTTTTCCTCACTCATGATCATTCCTTCTAATTAATTCTTTTCCTTAAAAGCTTAAGATTAATTTGACTTCTTATCAATTTAACTTTTTTAACGGATAAAAAATCATTCTTAATTGGATATTGTCAAAAATATATATGTAATAATCTTTCTTTAATTACTTAAAAATGTTTTTTTTGATTTTTTTTCGCTCACGAATAATATATTATCTCCCTCATATTTAAATGTATCTCATTGCTATGTGGGAAACCACATAATGCTTTTATCCTATAACGCACTGCTTTGTGAGATCGCTTCATAATAGCAAAAACGTTTTAAATACTAAACAAAAGCTCTTAAGATCGCACTCCCTAAATAATTGATCTATAAAAGATTAATATATTAGCTACACAAACACACAATAATATGAGAAAATAATTCTATATTCTTCTATTTTTATGCAACAGAAAGTATAAAATTATGACCAAATCCTCTGGTAGTACGAGAACCTATTCCAGTATATTCTGATAAATAAAGAATTTTCCACATAATTGATTTTTCAAGAGGATTCCCACCGATCTTAAAAGTAATATTACCAATTCTACCTTTATATGATATTACTTCGCTTTTGTTTTCTTTATTAGTGAGATAGCCTGTGGATTCACGAGTATAATCTTGAACTATTATTAAATAGGGATATAACTGAGTAGGTTCCAGGTTTACGATCCCTAACTGTTTAAATTTCTCACATTGGAAGTTTAGGAAGGCTTCAATTGTAAAATTTTCCAATCTTTTTTCTTGAGCGTAATAGAAAAAAGTTGGAGTTTCCAATCTCACTGTAACTGTATTGAGGGGATCAGGAATTTCATTTAAATTGCCTTCATGAATATTGAGTCTTTCAATAATTACATTTAGTGCATCAATTTTAAAAAGTTTATTTTGTACAGTGTAACTTTTTATTAATCTTCCAATTTCAGGGTCGATTGTTTTTATAAAAAAGTGCCCTCTTTCTCCCTTTTTAACTTTAACAAATCCTTTTATTTCAGATTTGGGCTGTTTTCTCTCGAAAGTAAGGTAAGAATACGTCCATGGTCTCACAGTTGTAGATAGATGAATTTTTCGAGAAAATTGGGGGTCCATTTCAAAAAGTAGATTATAGATGGCACCGTAAATTTTTGAATGATTTCTTAATGGAATTTGAGCGTCTTTCTTAGCAACAACTGAAAATTTACATTTGAGAAGCGTAATATTTCTTCTCATCTTTATTCTATTATTATCTTGCATGTTATGTGCTATTTCTCTTGTTTAATCATTAGCGATAGGAACGATTCGATTTAAATTATTTAAATGGATATCATTACTTAGCCTATTATCTATTATCTATTATTTATTATCTATTATCTATATTACTGTGTGATTCAAATCTAAACCTTTATCTTCAAATATTTTATTTGTTATCCTAAGAGGGTTTTGAATTGTTTTATAAACTTCCGTTCCTGGCACTGGCCGTCTTAATTCTCTATCAAATTTCTCATGATCTATATATAAAATATCTGGACCATCAGGCCCTAAAGCAAGTGCGGCTATACCACATGCTACACTCATAATCTTTGTCCCTCCAGTTATATCCAAACCAATTTTACTAATATCTATTCTCTTTTCTTTATTTAAATATAATAGACCTAATCCTATAAGGTCTATGGAATTTTTAAATGAATTTTTTTTCATAATTTCACGCTTACATTGAATAAATTTTAGTCCAGTTTCATCAATAATTTTATTCAAAGTTACCTCAGATTCTTTAGTATAAATAAAAAATACGCCCGTTGGATTATTTACTAAGATATTTAAAATTATAGGTTCATGTGAAAACCCTACTGTAAAAATTAATCCATCATACTTTTTAAAAGAATTTTTTGACCTGGCACTCAATACAAATTTCTTTTTGCTTAGATTCCATATCTCGTCCATAAGAGAATCTGTATCCTCATTCTGTTTCTTTAATCTTTTTAGTTCAATATATTTATTCTCGAGTTTTGAGTTTAAATCTTTAATAACTTCTTTATTCTCTATTGTCATTTTTTAGGTTTTTGCATTTTAATTTTTTTTAAATATATAACATATTATGCGTGAAAATTTTTAAATAATTTATGAGTGTTTAAATTTTTAACTTATAAAACTACTTCATAATTAATTAATTTATATTTATTTACAGAAATTTTACTAACTAAGTAAAAAATTAACTACTAACTTGTTCGTTAAAACCTAACAAATAAAGAATAGGAATATTGTTAAAAATTAAATTTGATTTTTGATTTAAATCCAGATTATTTTTCTCCCACTGAAATAACAACGCCTAAGGTTATATTCTGTGCTTAGATTTAAGAGAGCGATAGAAACCGGTTTTGTACCACCTGTTATCTCACATACAATTTCGTAATTTTTGATCTCTTCTTTTAAAATCTTTTCTAACTCTTCATAAATTTGCTGATAATTTTCTCTTAGAACTTTTTGATAATCGAATTCTCTCACAACAGTTTCAATTTCTTCGTATTTGCTTTTATCTAATTTTCTAAACTCCTCGTGGTAATCTGGGCTTGTAAATAACACGTATTTTCTCGGGAGGATACTAATCTCTTCAAAAGCTGCGAGAATGTCATTGAACAGCGTAGGAATTCCTAACCCACCAATAAGGCAAATTGGAACAGTTTTTTTATAATAGTTCCTTAATGGCTGTCTTGCGACTCCGTTTAACATATAAGACCCTCTATCCGTTTTTTCTAGCATACCATCTTTTACTAATCTTTTAAGATGATGATCCGCGCGTTTTGACATGTTTTTATTAATAAGATAACTACTAATTTCATTGAATTCGTAAATTTCTTTGC
>JAHLWS010000084.1 GCA_019057795.1 Promethearchaeota archaeon
AATCAATCTCGTCCTATATAGTTTTTTCACGCTCAACTTGCTTATCTTCGCTCCAATCGATCTCATCCCATATAGTTTTTTCTCGCTCACCAAGCTTATCTTCGCTCCAATCTATATCGTCCCATTTAGTTTTCTCTCGCTCACCAAGCTTATCTTCGCTCCAATCAATATCGTCCCATTTAGTTTCTTCTTTCCTTTCCTCTAATTCAGAACCATCACTAAGGTCAGCTTCTTCTTTCTCTTCATCTTCTCCTTTCTCTTCATCTTCTCCTTTCTCTTCTTCTTCTCCTTTCTCTTCGTCTTCTCCTTTCTCTTCGTCTAAATATCCTCCGTCGTCTCCAACTTCGCTTTCAAAATCCATTTTTATTTCAAAACCCCTCTACACATTCTATACACAGAGATTATTTCATTAAATGTTATCGTCTGCCGTTTTCATTAAATAGCGCTCCGCGTTTGTTATAACTAAAGCATGTCTTTCCCATAGAGTTAGTAGCATTTCTCTTTCTCTCATATTTCCCGTGAAGATTTGATTGGCGGGATATCCTAATTGGAATAAGATTTTATTCCTTGCGGAATCAATTGCAACATCAAGGAGTAAATGAGGATGTTGATCTGCAAAAATGATTCCTATACCTTTAGCTCTCCATTCGTTAATATTTCTTGAAAAATGAGCGTTAGTTCTATTTTTCATTATAAATTCCGGAGATTCGGGATGTTTATCGTTTGATTTACCAACAATTCGATGCGCCTCGTCCATTGCGATGAGATATTTTAATTTATTGGTTTTTTCCTTATCTATAGAAATTAGAATCTCAATCATATTAAGAATCAACATACCTAACAAATGTTGTTCGTCCTCTAGAGATTTAGTTAAGTCAAGTAAGACTGATTCCCCTTCCTTCCATTTTATAAACCATTCTGGAATACTACTTGTTCCCCCCTCAATTAGGTTAAGCGTAGCTTCAAGATCAGGTCTATAAAACATTTCACTAATCCTACGTTTGAACGCAGTACGAATGTGCTGTTTATACTCGGGTTCCCACGATTTTGCTTTCATATAATCGTCAACGCAACTAAAAAATGCTTTGATATTTTTAGGAAATTCTTTATGTTTGGAATAACAGATTTGAAATGTTTCAGAAAATATCCCAGGTCCAAGATGTTTTAATCCTAAACAAGCCGCAAAAACGTTACTAGTCTCCTTAATTGAGATCATTGCTCTATCAAATGGTATAATATATGGCACTCTAAATTTTTCAGAGGGAAACTTATAAACGTGAGCCATAGGATAATCGTCCTCTAAGTATGGCTTCGCTAAGTTTAGGATTAATATTCCAACATCTGGTCTTTTATTATGTAACTCATTCAATATCATTTTTATCAACGTTGATTTTCCTGTTCCAGTTTTCCCAAAAATATTCAAATGGGTAGTGAGACTGTCTATTTCAATTAATCCTAAATCAGTACTTAAGACTCCATCTTTCATTTTTTTTCCGATATAAATGAAATTAGGATCCTTTTTAGAAATCGGCAAATTGATTGAATTTCTGTTTTCTAATACGGGAGGATTTAACAAAGGCATTTCATGTGGGATATCGAAGTCGATCTCATTAGATCTTATAAAATTAGGCATTACCTCTCTGGGAATATTTTGACCTGGACCAAGTCCATAATCAGATCTCTTTGGAAATACATTGCAGGTTAATAGAGCAATCCAATTAATTGGAGAGAGCACCTTATATTCTGCTTTAATATATGGCGGTATGGACATATCGGAAATAAAATATCTAAGTACTGCATTAATTGAAGATTCTTGCTTATCGAAATTCATAAAATAATTTGGGTTAGGATTTAAAGAAATGAAAATTCTCAGCATATAACTCAATGGATCTGTTGATATATGTAAATCATCCCTTTTCCATAAAATAAATATATTTGCATCTATTTTTCTTTGAGGTGTCTTATAATAATTGATTATCTTCCTAAGAAACTGAAATTTTATTGGAGGATGTTGGGGAATAATTATTTCATAAAGTCGTCTATTTATCTCTAAATATTTCGAATAGAGAGGATACACGCTCACTTTTCCATCTAATCCTTTATATTTCTCTTGTAGATTCATCAATAAGGCCTCACCTAATTCTTCAGCCAATTCGGCGGTTTTAGCATATATGAAAAAAACCCATGAAAAACCCTTACCCACATTAAATTCCACTCCATAAGTTAAATTATCTCCAAAGGGATCATATAACCACGAAGTACGCAATAATTTGTCACGTCTTATTTTAGAATCTATTGTTATATCGTCGCTTACACAGGGCAATACTTGTGTTATTTTAATTCTTGAATTGTATCCTACTATTTCCATTTCCATTTAAAAATTTCCTCCTTTTAATTTTACCACTGAGCTTCTCTCCTAGATTTTGCGGGTTTAACACGTCGTCGAGTTAACTTTTTTATATTCACTCTTTCAGAACCAGTTGAACTTCTCTTGCCTAAAAAGTTTTGAATAAATGCCCTTAATCCTCTAAATCCATATTTATATATATGGTACCCTAGTAGAATTAAAAAATACGTCAGAATTTCGTGAAAAACTTCAAACTGAAAATATGCGACACTAAACCAAACTGTACATATTGATATTAACAATAAACAAATCTGATAGAGCGAATATCTCAAGTCAAATTGGAAGGAACCAAAAATTGCTACTAAATCAGCTAATGAAGGCGCTGCACTTAACACCAATGACACCATAATAAAAATGTACAGATAAAAAATTACAACTTCCAAGCTAGGATTCTTTAATTGCTCCCATAAAAAGAAAAAGAGCCAGAACGAAATATAAAGGGGCGCAAATCCGATTAGTAACGCTTGTAAAAAGGTTAATTTATTAAGCTCTTCTAATTCAATTCTTCCACCATACTTCAGCCCAAATTTTGACTTGTCATCAGAGTGCTCTAGTATTTTCATGGTTCGTATCCTAGTATCAGTCAATAGACACATTAAGACGTGGCAAAGTTCGTGTATTACAACACCTAAAACTGCTAAAACTTGAAAAAATTTGTTTAACGGCTCAGGTGCTACCACTAGAAGAATGTATGACATTACTACTGAAAATACCGCAAAACCTACCATAAATATGATTTCTTCGAACATTAGCCGTTATTATTACGATTTTTTATTTATATTTAGTAACTTTATAAATTCGTTTTATTTAAAAGGAAAAATCTCGTTAGAACTATAGAACTATAATTGATGGTATTCGTCTCGTATTCGTCATAAACCCTTGAACAGCCCAATTTCGTCTAAAAATTTAACTTTGTTTTTAAACCCTTTTTCTTTGTTTTTAATGCCGTGGAGGTCGAACAATTTCCTTTGAATTGATTTTTGAAGCGTTCCCTGACTAATACGTAAAAACTCACATATAGGACCCAGAGCGATGTTTTCGCGTTTAGAGCGTATTTTTGCGATTCCTATAACTAAACCGGCAATAACGTCGTCCTTCGAATCTTTTATTAGGTCCCAAAACTTATCCAATATCTTCTCTGATTGAAAGTATAGGTCCGTTCCCAATTTTTTCTCAGTAATAAGTCCTCCTATTCGATTAAGAACGAATTTTTTACGATCCCTGTTTTGGTATTTTGACCAAAAATTTTCCATCCCCCTTCTAAAAGCATTGAGTTCTGCGTTTGATAAGTCCGAATTTTCAAGAAGGGTTCCTTGGTCAATAACTATATTATTTATTTTATAGTAATAATAGACCACGCAAGGGATTAACTTCTTAGGATTCCGAAATTTCCTACTTTTTTTAAAATGAGGGTGAATCTCGTTAAATTTTTTAAGAATTTTCGATATATCCTTATATGGCCGTCCCAGCTTTTCAAGAAGGGTTTTAGTTTGATTGAACGCAGTTTGCATAGTTTCCTCGTTATGAGGAATCATAGAATTTAATTTATTTAAATAAGCTATTTTTCCTCTATTGTTAGACCGTTCTCGTTCTCTTTCGTTTCCCATCGTAGTTTTAAGGGTACTAACATTTTGAATTTGAATCTTATTATATGACGTAGTGGATTGGTATCTTTTTCGACCCTGGTCAGTCGCACAA
>JAHLWS010000085.1 GCA_019057795.1 Promethearchaeota archaeon
CTTCAGAATTTAACTTTATCATTGAAGGAAATTATCTTGTTATCAATAAAGATACTGTAAACGAATTTGTCGATGCTTTAGATGACCAATTTAGGGAGTGGGAAAAAGTAAAGAAGGGTAAAGATAAAAAATTCTAAAGAATGTATTTACAATTTAAAGACATTAGAAGCGAATAAAAATTTATAGTACAGAAGACTTCCTAAGGAAATTGCCAAAGACAACCTTAGAAAAATGGTTGTAGTCCATTTAAAGCTTATATTGAAAATTAAATTATTCATGAATTAGTTTTTTTAATAAAAATAATGCTCCTGCTTTATCTAATGGATCATTGTTGCTTCCACATTTTGGAGACATTATGCACGCTGGGCACCCATTAGAGGATTTACAACTACAAGATTCAATTAATTTGAAAGAAAGATTTAATAATTCGGTTAAATTGAAATAAAGTTGTTCTGATATTCCAATACCTCCCCTATATGCATCATAAATGTATATTACGGGTTGTTGTTTCACGGGGTCGAAATCAATAGAAACACCCCCCAAATCCCATCGAGAAATCTGGGCTAATGCTGGTGCCATAGCTATCATTGCATGTTCAATTGCGTGAATGGTACCACCTAAGTCGAAACCTTCCAGTTCTAATTCTTTTTGGAATTCGAAAGGGATCGTAAACCAAACTGCTTGAGACTCAAACTCAATAATAGGGATGTTTTCTAGCGGATGTCGCGAAATAATTTCCTGTGTTAGCGTATCTATAACTTTATAGGAATAGTACTCGTGCTCAACTTTTACTCTACCGTAAAATTTCTCAATATCTTTATTGGAGCCTGCTTTCCCTTGAGCTTGCTTATCAAGTGGCGTTATTTCAGTGTGTTTAAGCGATTGAGTGTAAAACTCAACATCAGCTCTTAAAATCCTTACAATTTTTTCTTCGAGATCTAGGTCTTCCACAACATAAGATTCAGCTTCATAGAGGTACACGGCTCCAGGATGTAAGTCCCGAAACACATAGCTCTCATCTTCAACTGTTAAAAGTTCATCTTTACCAGTTCTTCTGAGAATTACTTTATAGCTCCTGTTAGAAAGAGAGTTTAATCCATACTTCTCGTTAGGGTAAAATTCTCCCTTCCAATAGTATTTGTCTCCTCTTTTCATCAATAACTTATCTGAAATTAAATCTTCTATATAAGCTTTAAATAATTCTTTTTCTTCTACTCCAAATTTTATATACTCATCAATATTTAGTGGAATCTCTTTAGCGGCGCAACAGAGGTGGTTCTTTATAATATATTTATTTTTTAACGTAATAAGAATTTCTTCTTGAATTTTTCCAAATAACTGATCCGGATTATGAACATAGAATAAATCCAAGGGGTTTTGCATAGGTATGAAGGTTGAAATTGATAATTCAGAGCCCCTACCAGAACGGCCTATTTGCTGTTTAAAGCTAGAGAGCGTCCCAGGAAAACCAGAGCAAATAGTGGCATCCAGAGAGCCTATGTCTATACCTAACTCGAGGGCATTTGTGGAGCTAATGCCTAAAATTTTTTTGTTCTTAAAGTTTTGTTCTATTTCTCTTCTTTTAGTTTTGCTAATGCCTGCCCTATAACTATATATCTTGTTTTTTAGCAAAGGTAAAGCTTTCCTTGCCCAGATCGCTTGTAATTCTGCCATCTTTCTTGAAAGAGTGAATGTTAAAGTTTGAATCCCGTTCTTATATTTTAAGTGTGTAGTAAATAAATTTTTGGTTTCTTGATGGGCAGATCTATACTTTCCTGAGACTTTATCGTAAGGCAAATCCCATAAAATAACTTGTTTAGCTCCTGATGGAGAATCATCCTTGTCAATAACAACGAACTCTTCGCCAATTAACTTTTCACAAAATTCTTTTGGTTTATTGATTGTAGCACTTGACAATATCCAAATTGGTTTAACATCGAAAGTATCGAGAATACGTTTTAAGCGTCTCAATAGCAACGCATAATTAGAGCCAAAAATCCCTCTATATATATGAATTTCGTCAAGTATAATATATTTTAAGTTATTACATACCCTTCTCCATTTTTGCTTAAACCACGGTAGATAGAAATGCAATCCATAAGGGTTTGTGATTATTATATTGGCATTTGTTAATACTTGTCTTTTTTCATTTGGGGTGATATCACCATCGTAAACGCCAATTCTGTTTTGTTTTATATTTGTGTCTGCTAAAATCTTTTTTAAATTCATATACTGGTCTCTAGCTAATGCTTTTGTAGGGAAAATGTATAGCGCCGTGGATTTCTCGTTATTTAATAGAGAATCTAATACGGGCAAGTTGTAACACAAAGATTTTCCTGAAGCTGTAGAAGTCACAACGACGGTATTATTTCCTTTCCTAATAGAATTAATGGCATCTGCCTGGTGGCGCCATAACTTTATGTTGTTGTTATTTAACCATCGCTCTAATCTTTTCCTTAGTGGCTTGTCCAAATTCTCAAAACGAGCCCTCAATTCTGGAATGTGTTCAATGTGAGATATTTGATCACAATAAAAATCTTGAGACTTGATAAACTTTAGAAAATCTTCAAAATCAACCATAGGTTAGTTCAAGAGAATTAATGAAATATATTAATTAAAAATTTCAAAAGATAATTGGTTTTATAATTTATATGATATTAGATTAATTTTAAAATCCATGTCTATGTAAATAAAACAGTTTTTTTTTACCATAATCAAAGCAGGAAGCTACATCCTTTAGCTTTAGAGCGTGGATGAATGCTTATAAATTATTAAATTGATTAAGTTTTCATAAATATATAGTACCTAATTAAAATAATCATAATGCTGTATCATCGAGAACCCCATAAAGTCTATTCGCTAATATATTGAAAAACAACGGGGGAGAATTGCTCATAAAGTTTAATCAAGCGATCAAGATGCGAATTTATCCCACAGGAGTTCAAAAGGAGATGTTAAAAAAAACTTTTGGCTGCTGTCGTCTTTTATGGAATCAAATGTTAGCAGAACGCAACGGAGTATATCAACTGCTTAAAGAAAACTCAGAAGCTTTAAGAGAACACAAGTATAAAACGGAAAAAGAATACAAAATGGAATTCAAATTCATGAAAGAGGTGGACAGTAAAGCGTTACAATCTACTACCCGACATCTATTAGAAGCATTCAACAATTTTTTTAAAGGTCTAAAGGAAACCCGAAAGGTGGGGTATCCCAAGTTTAAATCAAAGAGAAATAAGCAATCATACACTACATATAACATTAATGCAAATATTAAAATTGATTTTACTAATAAGCGAATTAAGCTCCCTAAGCTCAAGACATGGATCAAATATCGAGATGATAGGACCTTCGCTGAGCCGATTCGCCACGTAACCGTCTTGAAAACCAAAAGCGGAAAATACTTCGTAGCGATTTTAATTGAAAAAGAACTTGATATTGCTCCAATGATCGAGCTTCGGGAAGATCGCATTGGTGCATTTGACATGTCTGCTTCCGAGTTCTTGGTAGGGGAAGGCGAGGATTTCTGCAATCCACGCTTTTATCGCTCTTCGGAAGCAAAACTTAAACGATTGCATCGTCAATTATCCCGTAAGAAAAAGGGTTCTCAAAATCGATGGAAAGCCAGACTACGCTTAGTCCGTTATTACGAAAAGATTTTAAATCAAAAACATGATTGGGTACATAAAACTACCTTTAACCTTGCTAAAAAATATGATGCTGTGATCTTAGAAAATCTCAACATTCAGGCGATGCAGCAATTTAATAGTGGGCTATCCAAATCCGTGTCTTTAGATTTTTCATGGCATCAGTTTATAACGATATTGAAATACAAGCTCGAATGGCGGGGAAAATTTTATCAAGAAGTGGGTCGTTTCTTTCCCTCAAGTAAATTATGTTCAACCTGTGGATATAAAAATAAGAGTTTAGAATTAGCAGAACGCGAATGGATCTGTCCCGAATGTAGTGTTCATCATCTACGGGATGAAAACACTTCAATTAATCTCAAGAAGGAGGGCATTCGTCTCTTACAAGAAAAAGGAATCGTAATCATCACTTGATGTACCGTGGGAACCACGGGAAGTCACGCTTGTGGAGATCGTGTAAGACACCTTTTAGGGGTGCGGTGGTCGAGGAAGCAAGAATCCAGCCACTTTAGGGGCTGATAGTTCAACTACTAAAATATAAAAATAATTATCCTTTATTGTGATCAAAAGATTTCTGAATAAATGAATTATCTTTCATTTGAAAAATGTCTGATTCTAATTGGGATAAAGTAGAATTTCAAGATTTTATAAATAAGTATAACAAGAAAATTATCGTTGATAACGCGCCTGTTATTTTATATACGAAGAAGGATAAGGAACACGAAGCGTTTGACTCGTTGATAGCATTTTTCTTTATAACTGGAGGGTTGTTTATTTTTATTTCTCTATCAATAATTTTTAAGCTTATAGAGTTTAGTTTAGTTATATTTATCGCAGTAATCGTCGTCGCAACTACCGTTGATATTGCTTTAATTATTATTTACCTCCGCTCTCATGTACAGATCAAACCTATAGAAAATTGGATGGAGGTTTATAAAGGAAGAACTCAAGGTGATATAGTTTTTTATTGTATTGCTTATTATCCCGTGTTTTCAGGAAAATGCCACCCAAATAGAGCAAAAAATGTTTTATACAAATTATTTCAAGAAGAACTTTTAAAAAGTAAGGTAGACATCACCCAAATTGAAGTTTATTTACGGTTTTACTTAAGCGATCCAGATAAATATGAATTAATTGGCTATTATCTCCAATATGCTGAAGGAACTCCATTCAAAAGCGAAAAGATTGATAGAAATTCATGGAAATTTTTCCCTTACGATAAAACTAAAGATGATAATTTTCTTGCGATTGCTAATTGGGATCACCAATTTGAATGGCGAGACGATTTAGAATTAGATTATGACAAACTACATAATTACGCACCTTGGATTATCCAAAAGTGGGACAAATATAGCTTAAAACCCCTAACTCAGGCTTTTAAAAACGAAGTCAAATGGGATTTAAGAGGTATAGAATCTGTCCCTAAGTTAAAACCTTGGGAGCCTAACTTTGAAACTACTACTTACGATAATTTTAGAGCATATAAAGATTTACAGCTAATGAACGATGCTATTGAAAGAGTTATTGGTAAGGATATAAAAATAGAAAAGTTAAAAGATATTAAGAAATATATATTAGAATTTAAAGCCTATATAAGAGATTTAGATTCATAGTTATTTAGGTTAATAAATAAATTTATTATTTAATAATAAAATTAGAGGAAAATAATATGGAGTCTTTACAAACAATTAAAAAACTTAAAATCGAAACAAACAAAATCTTTTATGATAAAAAGACTGAGATTTTATCTATCTACATTTTTGATTTTATCTTTATTGGAAATTATAAAAAGACTACAAGGATTAGTAGAATTTTAGATGATATCTACAGATCGCTAGGAGATACACAGTTAAACCGAGAAGATGTTTCCTTCGTTGATTTCGTTACACTTACGCCTATATCTGAGAAAACTAAATTAAAAAATTTAAATTTAATCTCCAAAAAAGAGAAAGAAAAAAAAAAAGAAATAAAAGAAGAAGCTCCTCCTGCTAAGAAGGACGAAACAAGCGTTAAATACGGGAAAAAATTAGAAGATAAAGAATTAAGCAGAGATGTTGCAAAACAATTCCAAGTTGAGGAAAAAAAAAAGCGCTCGATGATTGCTCCCAAAGCTAAAAAGAAAGCTAGAGCAAAAGAAGCTGAAGAAGAGGATATGTTTTCAGAAGAATCTAAAGCATTTGAGGACGAATCAGAATTAGAAATGATAAAATCTGCCCCTGCTCCCCCACCGAAACTTTCACGGGCACCTTCATCTGCACCACCTGGTGCTGGTGCACCGGTACCAGTTAGTGCACCTAAAGATCTTAGAGACGAATTAGGTGGACTTGGAGAAGCGCCCGAATCAGAATTACGCGCCCCACCTAGGAGGTTAGAAACAGCCCCAGCAGAGCCAAAACCAACAGTTTATGAAATTAATATGGGGCTTCAATATTATTCTGTTATGATGGAACAAACTAGCTATCTGTTTTACATTTATTTCTCTCATAAGGAATTGAAAATCATCAACGAGGAAGGAAAGACCGTTTTCGAAACTTCATTTAGAATAGAGACAACGAAAAAAGAACCGCCGATAGTGGATTTAAAAGTTGAGGGAGAGGGGTTTGAAGTCCACCCTTTACACGGTAAAGTAGAAATTAAAAAAAAAGCAATAAACCCTCCAGTAATGATCTTCTCGGTACTTCCCATAAAAAAGGAGAAAAGAACTAAAAAAGATAAAAAAGAAGGAGAAAGACGATATTTACACGTATATATCGAATACGAGAAAGAAACAATAAGTCATTCCGTATTATCGATAATCGTTCAACCAAAACATTTTCACGTAGATATTGGACCGTTGCATCTAGATATAAGTAAGAAAGCAGCAATGATAGTTTCTATTATTTCTGTAATAATCTCCTTAGGTTCTTTGATTTATACTGTTTTTTCTTTAGATCCCTCGTCAACTTTAGTTGATGTTATGAGTAATTTTGCTCCGGGATTAGGTTCGATTATCTTTATAGGGATATTTCTTTTCACTCTTTTTAAAGAAGGACTATATCCACTTAAAGAGAAGGTTAGTTATTTCCTTAATTTCGACAAAACGGGGATGCTAATAAAATAGTACATCTATAACTTATTGATTTTTTTTATTTTTTTTTTAATATATTCCCAAAAATCTTTCTTTAACTCACTTAGTTCCTTTTCTCTTAATTTTATAAAATATAGAGGTCTTCTAACAATTTCGGGATAACCTTTAATCTCCAAAATCTTAATTAAACCCGCTTTTTCAGCATTATCAGCCATGTATTCGCTCATTATGCTAATATAATTTGATTCGCTTACTGTTGAAATAATAGAATCGTTATCGTTTATTTCAAGTTTAATATTCAACTTATTATACTCTGAAAATTGGTGTTCAAAGGTGTCCCTCATTCCTGAACCTTTTTCGCGCCACACAAACGGATATTTAAGGAGATCAGCAAAATTTATTATATTCTTCCCGTTTTCTAATAGCTCATGGTTAGGAGAACAGATAAACTTAAATTCATCCTCTCCAATTTTGATGGAGTCAAAATCGTTTTCATTGTAGTTTATAAAACTACCAATACCTGCAAAATCTGCCAACCCTTTAGCTATGTTTTCAATTGATTCTTGTGAATTACTAATTTTAACTTTAAAATTTACGTTTGGATTCTTGTTTCTGAATTTCGCGATATATCTCGGTAAGATATGAGAGCCTGGAATCGTTGATGCTGAAATCACGATATCTTCAAATTTATGTTTACTGTATTTTATTAATTCCTCTTCGCAAGAATCGTATAGCTTTATAATCTTTTGTGAGTAATCTAACAAAACTCTTCCAGCTTCAGTTAATTCAAACTTCTTGGTTGTCCTATCTATTAAAACTACTCCAAAATCTTTTTCCAATAGTGAAATTTGATGAGATAATGTACTTTGAGAAATTGGAATGTCTTTTACTAATCCTGAGAAACTTTTATATTTAGTTAGTTTAACGAAGTTTCTTAGATATTCAATTTTCATACTTTCACCGCGCTTTTTTTTAATCTTTATTTAAGGAAATTACAAATATTTTATATTCTATAAAATGTCGTCCAAATTAATTAATTTATCGAAATTATAGATAAATTATTGCGAAAGATTTCTTTAAGAATCCAGTTTAGAGATAATGACTCGGATAATTCCAGTTGGGTCAAGGCTCCATTGATGGGTTGTTTCAAATCCAGCAATTTTAAGATTTTTTAAAGTATTCCTAGTAATATGAAATCCTCGCCATTTGACCATAAATGGATCAAAAAACTTCATAAAAAAGTTAATGAATCTAAAATTACTTAATCCGTGCTCAATTTGAACTAAAAATCCAGATGGTTTTAATATTTTTGCGATTTCGTGGAGCCCTTTTATTGGATCAGGAACCGAACAAAACACGCATGTAGATGTAACAAAATCATAAGTATGTGGTTTGAAGTGTTTATCCAGTTCCATTATATCTCCTACGACAATTTTTTTTACATGATGAAGTCTAAGTCTTCTGACTTTTGCCCTAGCTTGATTAACCATTTGAGAACTCCAATCAAGAGCGGTCACATTAGTAGAAGGATGATAGTAAGAAAGATTTAAACCTGTTCCCACACCTAATTCTAGTATATTTCCTCGTAATAAAGAGAAAACTTTCCTTCCTTTAGAAAAGAAACGCTCCATTGGAGAATTCATTGTATCGTAATAATTAGCTTGCTTATCATATACCCTTAAAGTTGGATGTACTTTAGACAAAGGTTGTACCTCTAAAAGGAATTATTTTCATATCTAAGATCAGTTAATTTTATTCCCTATTTAAAGAAATATCAAATATTTTATAATAAATAAGACTACATCTAGTTAAATGAGTTTATCGAAATTATGAATAAATTATTACGAAAAAATTAATAAATATTTTTTAATTTCCTATACTATAATTAATCATCTTAACATAATTAAAAAGGAAACCTACATGACAGAAAAGAAAAAGACTTTTACGATTGTAATTGGAAGTGGTGCCTATACTTCTGAAAGACCTTATACCATGTTACGATTTGCCTATACCTCTTTATTAGAAGAACATAAAATCAATATCTTTTTAGTCGAAGATGGTATCTTTGTGGGCATGAAAAACCAAAACCCATCCACATATGATAATGTCGGGAAATGGATGGCTGATGTTATTGAAGAGGGGGCTAAAGTGTTAGCGTGCGGAGTGTGTATGAAAGCAAGGGGTTTACGTGACGAAGAATTAATGACAGGGATATCAAAAACAACAATGAAAGGGTTCGTTGATATGTGCGTGGAAGCAGATAACATTTTGTTCAGTTAAAACTAAATGGTGAATTATAGAAATGAGCAATAATTACAAGCTAAAATTAGACGGGTTGGTCTGTCCATTACCAGTTGCCAGGACTAAAAAAAAATTAAATGAAATGCTAAGCGGAGAAATTTTGGAAGTTTCTGGAGATTTTGGTGAATCGGGCGAGAATATAAAGCGATATGTAGAAAACCATGGCGATACAGTTTTGGAGTTTAAGATCGAAGGAGAAGATTATTACATAAAAATTGAGAAAGCGTAATTAAACTACAAAATAGATTTTAAATCTGATGTATATACTCTTGGAGAGCAACTTCATTCAATAAACTTGAATAAAGATTAATTTTAAATACATAGAATAGATTAATGAATTATGAATGGTAATACGCGGAAGGTCTATTTATTCTTCATAATCCTTTATGCTGTGTTGATTATTCTTTCGATCGTAGCTTTTTCTTTTATGCCAGACCCAGACCCCATACCAAACCCAGAAGGGAATTTTATTACTCCTGGAAATGTTCAAATTGAATGGATTTTTGCGATATTAATGGCGGGGGTATGTGGTACAATTGCAGGATTAATTTCAATATTTTTTGTTTCGACAATTTTTATAAAGAGATATGTTAAAATACTTAGTAAAAAACATAAAGTAGGACTTGTAGATATGGAAAAAATAAGCGGATCTTTTTTATTCCGTAAAATTTGGATAAGATCGATCATTTTGGGATTTTTTGTTGGTAATATTTGTTTTACACTAGCAGGACAAGAAAATATTGTAGAATTTATGAGAAGCGTAAACCCATCAATGATATATTCGTTACCTGACGTTGAAACATTGTGGCAATTAGCTTGGATCATAACAATCCCTTGCGCTCTAATCGTTATTCCTATTTGGGTTATGATGGATTCTGGTCTTGTAACAACTAAAAAAATTAAAGGTGTTCAATTTGAAGCCGTTAACTTAGCAAGTAGTCCATTATATAAAGTAATTAAAGGATATGCCGGGATTGGGTTTGTGTATAATTTAATTATAATGATTATTTTTTGGGTAACCCCTGTAATACAAAGAGGTATATTCGAAATGGCGATAATAATACAAATTATAAGCCCTCTTATTGCAGCAGGTTCAGCTTTCCCTGGCGTGATGATTCTTGAATATTTTAAACCCCGCATCAGAACACGCGTAGAAAAAACATTGATTAAGCTAGATATGAATAAAGATCTAGTCTATAGTGTAGAATTAAAGGACCGCGTTTCTAAATGAATTAAGTAAGAACTCTTCTTTTTTTTAAATATCAAATATTTATGGACTCTTGAGCATCAAATACTTGTAGACTCTTGGATATGTTTAGATAAGGAGTAAATATAAAAAGAAAATTGAAATAGAAAACAAATTTTTTACCTTTTTTTTTAAGTTTACTTAAACCCTCGATTTAGAAAACCTCGATTAATTTTAGAGGTGGTTTATGTTGTTATTAAAAGAAGATCAAAAACACTTTCATTATTAAAAAGATTAAATTATTTAGATACCAACTACTCGGTTGATACTTTTTTAACAAATTTTCAAATAATTTTTAACTAATTGTTTGCTAATAAAACATCACCAGAAATTAAAGGTAGATGTAATTATGCAAAATTATTTAATGCATTATAAATACATTAGTTATATCGTTAAAAAAATTAAAATAGTAAGATTGTATTAAAATGGAAAGGAATAAATTGATACAATGGCTAATAATTATGAGTGCAGTTATCGTATGTTCATTAATAATCATAATTAGTTATCTCTTAAATTTATATGATAACCAATTATTAATTGTAGTAGGTATAATCGGGGGCATTCATGGCATTGCACTTGCGATATTTAGGATTAAATATATTCAAAATAATCAATCTTAAGACTTAGTCTTATCGCCTTCAAGCTTCAATTTTATAAACTTATTCCTCTTAACTAATTTAAGTATTTTACACGCGCTGAGCATACATGTCCATCATTTCTTTCTTCTTAGAGGCTCATATTTATTTAAATAATCTAATCAATCGATCATCCATAGAGAAATCGCAAAAAGTATTAAATGATATTTTTCTTTATTTTTATAGTAAAAAATTCAAATTTATGATTATTAATCAAAATGATGAAAAATAGAATTATTAATTTATTGTCAATTATCGCATTGATTCTATTATTTAGCGCCTTTATATTTCCATTTATAAATTATGAAACCAGTTTTTATTCTGGACCAGGTATTTGGATTTGGGGGTTTCCATACAACCCGTTGGAGTATATTAATATTCTTGATATTCCCTTCAAGCTACTTTCAATAGGCATGATAGTTGAGATAGTATTCTTATTAAAATCACATTTCATTTTAAGAAAGGATAATACAAAATTAGACGACATATCAAGGGAATGGTTAAATAGAGGAATTGTTATAATTGTTCTCGAATTTTTTTGGATTGTTTGGCTATTTGTATTGATTTTTACAGGATTGTTAGACACATATTATACAAAATATTATATTGACATTCCAATATTTTTTCCGTTGATTTGTGGAATAATGCTAATTACTGCGAGAATATTGTTCAATAGATTAACCTTTAGAGAATCTAAAAATAAAGTCTATACTGATTTACAATGGTTAGAAATACAACACTATGAGTTAAAAAAAAGTATTCAAGAAATTGCCAACGAACAGAATGTAAGCATGATAACTATAAAGAAATATATCGAAAAAATTGATAGAAAGTAAAAGGATTTATAGAAATTCATATTAATACGGAGTTACAAAATTTTAAACAATAAATAAAAAAAGAAGGAAATTAATAGTAATAAGTTTTATTTCTTAAGTCTTGCTGAAACCCAATCATAATAGCCTTTATCTTCCATAACTTTTGGAATTTCGGCAAAGAATTGAGCGGTAATCTCTTTAACGTGTTTAGCGGCAATTGGGTGGAACATCATGGCAAGATCTAACCCTACAAGCGTCAGAGAAAGAGCATTGATGATTTCCCAAATAGGACCTCTGTATTTTCTTAAGCCCCATTGAGGCATTCGCTTCTCGCTCATCCAAGCTTCACGAGCACCCCATGCGTTTGTTGTACCTCCGCTTATTGGATAAGCTAAATCTGTTTCTCCCAATAATCCCGCTATGCGCATTCTTTGATAAATGCTGAAACTATACTCCATCCCGTATCCTAATTTCGCAGCTACATAAGAATTTTATGCGTTTTAAGCTGTTGCGCAGGTTGGATCCATGACGATCCTATTACGGGGGAGTCCTAGTTCTAAAGCGTCTTTATTCATCTTAATCTGATTATTTAAGTCTAAGCTCGTCCAGAGCAAACAATTGTGGTCGTATTTAACTGCTAAGGGAATTACTTCTTCCCAAGTCGCCTTATCTGCAGCTGAAAGCATTAAAACTTCGCTTTCTGTCGCAGCGGCAGTAGCTTTAAATAACTCAACATCTTTTTCTTTATTTCCTGAACAACCAATTATGACTGGAACATCAACAGCTTGTAATATCTCTTCTAAGTATTTTACAGATTGTGAAACTGGTGCGTCTCCCATACCTGGATCGATTTCTAACGAGTGGAAAGTAATGCTTTCAGCGCCGAATTTCTCAACGGCAAATTTTGCCCATTCGGCTGGATCTGCTAAAACTTCTCCGTATGCTTCTTTAATCGGTTTAGGTAACATCATTTTGGAGCCCATGTCAAATACATCGTAAGTAACTAAAGGTGGATTAGGGTTTCTTTTGTCTAAACCAAGAAAATTGTAAAAAGGTGGAACCTTTTCTCCGCCTATTGTTGCTTTCTTTCCGTTAGAGCGTACAAATTCGACCGTTTCAATGTGTCCGGGAAATTCTATATCAAGAGAGAATTTAGTTGGTGTCCATTCCGCTTTTCCAATTCCAGGTAGGACTGCTTGAGCCGCAGCTGAGACAATTCCAGGGAGCATCTGAAACTCTAAGTATTCTGCAAATAATTCTACATCTTGCAATTCAATTTCTTCAGTTTCTTTCATCAATTTAGCTAATTTTTTACTAATATCATCAAACGAAATTTTGTATCACTTTACTTTATTTATCTTTATTTATATTAATTCGATAGATAGGCTATTGTTGAATTGAATATAAAATTAATTGATTGGAATTGATCAAGGATCGCCCAAAACATTGTTTTTGCGCTTTTTAGACCAAAAATGCAAGGTAAAATTTTCGAAAATCGTCATTATTTAAATACTACTCGTGTAGGAATTTCGTCACAAATGATAGATTTTTTATTATAAATATATAAATAGTATTGGTTAAAAAAATGGTTTCTGGATGCGAGCTATTAAAAGAAGGAGGGTTGGGTGGAGAAAAAATTAAAGTATAGAACATATTGATGAAAATTTCCTTGTTGAAGGGCAGAGACTACTTTAAGATAAGATTAATAGAGAGAAATTGCCCAAATCAATATGTGCAACTCCAATATTGGAGAAGAAGCGTTATATTTAAAAGAATAATAAACATTGTTCTTAATTGACAAAAATGAATGAAAAAAATGATGAAAAATTACCAAACGAAAATGGTCAAAAACCTTCAAAACCTAAATGGTGGAAACCGTTTTGGATATTGATCGCTATTTCGATGGTTGGTTCGGGAGTTTTTATTTATTATATTTTATTACATGGAGAATTTGTACGCTTTATTATTAGCTATGCAATTATAGTTTCTTTAGTCTTTGGTATCGGTATTTATATGCGCGTAAGACCCTCTAAGAAGAAAAATAAGGTATTTTATATTTTATTTGGAATAACTCCAATAGGATTTGGATTTTCCATGTTTTTTGTTTTAATTTGTAGAATAACTAATTTTGGTAAATTTATAGTGAGTATCAAACCTTTTGGTTTTTGGTTAATAATAGGTATTATAATAGGGCTCCTCACTATTGGTGGTTTTATTGGTAATTGGATTGGTAAAAAAAGAGATTATAGACTTCCTGGGATTACCACCTTTTAGGTGATCATTAAATTTAAGTTTTTACTCATAGGCGCTTTACTTTTAAAAATTAATTTGAATCTGTGTCATAATATCTATAAGAACCTATTAATTTATTTATTTTGAGATCTTATGTATTTTGCATTTATTGATGAATCAGGGAATCCCTATCCTAAAGATACAAATAATAAGTTCTATGTTTTATTAGCCCTTATCATGCATGAAAAAGGCTTTCCCTATCTTAATGGGTATACTAAATATCTAAGATATGATATTTGGGATTTAGTTAAGGGCGATGAAAATAATGGTAAAATTCCTGAGGATTTTGAGCTTCATATTAAAGAAATAACAAATAGAACCAATTATTACATAAATTTAAAATAAGATGATGAAACACTCGTCAAGGTGTTAGATAAAATTTACGATTTTATTTCTCACCTTTATGCTAAGGTTATTGCCGTCATAATCCCAAAGGAGACGTTTTATAGCATTTATTCTGAAGGGATAACTACTTGGGCATTTAAATTGCTAGTTGAGCGTTTACATAGCTATATATTGCTCCGAAAAAAGCATAGGGAAGAATTCGTCTTGCTTGTGATGGATAGTGTGGGTGAGGAAGAAAGGGCAGAGACTACTTTAAGATTAATAGAGAGAAATTGCCCAAATCAATATGTGCAACTCCAATATTGGAGAAGAAGCGTTATATTTAAAAGAATAATAAACATTGTTCTTAATTGACAAAAATGAATGAAAAAAAGGATGAAAAATTACTAGACGAAAATAGTCAAAAACCTTCAAAACCTAAATGGTGGAAACCACTATGGATATTGACCGCTATTTCGATGGTCGGTTCGGGAGTTTTTTCTTATTTTTTATTACCTGGAGAATTGGTACTCATTATTATTTTAGAAATTATATTTTCATTAGTCTTGGGTGTTGCCTATTATATCCGCGTAAGACCATCAATAAAAGTTAATAAATTGGTCTACATTTTTTTTGGAATCACTCCAATCGGATTTGGATTAGTCATATTATATGCTTTAATTTGTGGAATAACTAATTTTAGTAAATTTATTATGAGTTTCAAACCTTTTGGTTCTTGGTTACAAATAGGTATTATAATAGGGCTCCTCACTATTGGTGGTTTTATTGGTAATTGGATTGGTAAAAAAAGAGATTATAGACTTCCTTTAAGCCCATATTAAAATTCTAATAAACATTTACTAAATTTTATTAAAGGTCTTTCTATCATTATTTCTTTTGTTTATTTAAAGGTGGCTTATAACATTTTATTTTCTATTTTGTAATTGTCCTCTATACAAGTTTTATGATACATTCACTGATTTCAAGAATGTTCTCATCCGAGCTTTAAGGCGCAAGAACAACTCCGAGTATATTAGGTCTTTATTTAACAAAAGAAAATATTTATATGAAGAACTCCTAATGGAGGAATAGAAAAACACTTTAATAAGATCGCATCATACTTTTTATCATGACAGATGAAGGGAAAGAAGTATCAAAAGGGAAGTTTA
>JAHLWS010000086.1 GCA_019057795.1 Promethearchaeota archaeon
ATTATAAATAATATGGATGATTTATATAAAGATTCTGCTAATATGTATATCTCTATGATAGATATGGGCTTTCTTTCTTATTATAAAATTAAGCCTGAACCCGTAGAACTATTGTTAAAAGTGATGAGAGAAAGAGGAGAGTCTATCGAATCATTATTAAAAGAATTAAGAGAAAGATTTTGGGAATAAAAAATATTATTTTAGGTTATAAACGTGGGCAAGCAATATAAGGGTTATAAATGTATCCGGGGAGCTGTAGAATCAAAAATAGAGGATATTTTGGCCTATTCTGAGTGAGTTATTTAATCAATAAGAGGGTATTAAAAATGAATAAAATTCAAAAGATAATTTTAGCAATTTTTGTTCCAAGTATACTTTACGTGATTGCTCTAGCTATCGCAGAACCTATAACCTGGAGACCTGGAAAGTTCCGTCTTTATAGTTCCAGCGTGATTTTCTACTATGGTTGGCCTGTTTGGCTTGTTTTTTTAATCATCGTTTGTATTTTTGAGTATAAACTATTTAAGGATAAAAAAGAGAAATAAAGAGGATTAGAGGAGGGCTAAGAAAATGAAAGCATTTGAAAGAATCTTTCTTTATACAATATTAGCAATATTAGTGTTTTATGTGTTCTTGGTAGATGGAAATGTTGAAAGCCAGGGGGTTATTCAGGAGGAAATCAGGGCCAGGAGCATATTAATTGTGAACGATGCGGGCCAAACCAGTCATTATGTTATGGGCTAGTGAAGACGGTGGGACAATCGGCGTTAGTAATAACAATAATCCCGGCACTCCTGTTGCTCTTATAGGAGCCGATAAAGACGGGGGGTCAATCGGCGTTAGTAATAAAGCTGGCAACCCTGTTGCTGTTTTGACGGTTTACGAAGATGATGATGGACTAATAGAGGTTTAAAACAAGTATGGCGAAAGGACTGGTTTTCTACCCTAGAACTATAAATGAATGATTTGGTTATTAAATAAAGAAAGGAGGAAATAAAATGAGCGAAGCAATTAAAAAAAGAATGGAGAAACTTAAGGGAGAGAAAAATTTGTCCGGTTTTCAACACACACAATTATTATGCTTAGATACTATAATGGACAGTTTAGTCAGTATAGCTGATAGCCTTAAAACTATTAACTATGGTATAAGCAAGACAATTAATAAAAAATGGACCGATGATAAAAAAGAAGAAGATTAGATAACGGCACACATTAATTATTACAAACAATACAAGCATATAACAGGGGGGCTTAAAATGAAAAATAAAATAATACTCTTTTTAATTTTACTGTTGTTATTTTCGATTTTTTTAATTAATTATAGTTATCTCCAAGAGGAAGAAAAAGAAGGAATTGATTATTATATATTGGCAAATGACTATTTAGAATTATCTGAAGAAAATAAATTATTTTATGTTATGGGGTTAATAGATATGGTTTTTTTCCAAATATATTCCTATGATTTCGAATTATATTCTGATATTACTAAAGCAACTGATGGTATGAATGCAAAACAAATAAAGGCGATTTTTGATAAATACATAGAAGAACATCCGAAAAAATGGCACTTTCCTGCTTCTTTAATTTTTAATGATGTAATAATGGAAATCGTTTATGAAAAATAAAGAAATTATAAAAAACGATATTATATTTATTGAAGCCTGTGTAAATTCTTATGTAGAATTCTTGGGAGACGCCTACACATTGGCAAGCTATGAGGTTCACCCTTGGAATTATTGTGGTTATAGGACCATAGACCGATAACAGCAAAGAGGGGAAAAATAATAAAAGATTGGATTAAGTCCGGAAGGATTAAAGATATAAATAATAAACAAAAAATAATATCATGAACCATAAAAATATTATTTAAAAATGTATTTCCCCCATAGCAGAGCTGCGGAGTATCTATTTCCCCTAAAACATACTAATTTACTGATAGTGTAACTTTTTATATTCTTTTTTCAATTCTTTGATTTATTACATATTTACTTATTATATCTTCACTACTAAACTTGCTTACATTATTTACAAAGAATCCATCTGCCCAAAATTCTCTGCCCCCATAGCTGTTTTTTTACTTAGGAAGTTTTTCAAATATCTTTTTGGTAGTTATACTTTTTATTTGATCGTAGCAGAGTTGCGGGGGAGGGAGGGGGATTAAACCCCAAGAGATTAAAGGGTTTTAAAATGGTAAAGTGTAAATGTCGAAAGTGAAGAAAAATATGTCACGAATGGGCTCATTCGGATATTTGCCTGAATTGTGGTGGTAAACTAGAAAAGGGTAAACAGAAAAAAATGCTAGTGTAAACTTTATTGGGGTAGTTAGAAAAAAATAAATAATTTTGACTTTTCTCAAAAAAATGTTTATTATAATACTACGTACAATTTTTTATTAAGTATTACAATGTTTTAGTAAACAATATAATATCTGCAGGAGCTTATATGGATTCTTATAAAAAAAACAATCCTGAATTAGAGAAATATATCCCGCTAGTTAAAACTATCGCTGAAATGTTTGGTAATAACTGCGAAGTCTTAATCCATGATTTTAGTCATCCTCAACATTCTATTGTGGCAATAGAGAATGGCCACGTAACAGGAAGAAAAATAGGTGACCCCATTACCGATCTTGCCTTATCCGTCTGGAAGAAAAATGGTTATGAGAATAAAAAAACAGACAGAATTGTTAATTACAAAACTAAATCAAAAGATGGAAAAATATTAAAATCTTCCACGGTTTTTATTAGGAATAATCAAAAAAAGATAAAGGGTTGGTGGCCGCTGCAGCTTTTGGATTTATCGCAGGAGATGCCAAAAGAAGCCTTAGAGTTATAGAAGGTTTAACAGAAGAAGATATAATAGAAGCCAGACTATTAATCAAGCAGAAAAGGATAGAATTAAGTTTAAAAAGAGATTGTACAGGATTGAATATTGAAGTCACCATATTGACGGATAGAGAAAAAGTGAGAGTTATCATTTTAAACACCCATCTCAATATAATAAGTATTGAAAAGATCGATCTAAATAGCCAGTTCAAACCATTTGTTAGAAAAGAACAAAAAGCCAATACCTTCAAGTATCAGATTCAAAAATATACCTTGGAAGATTTTCTTCGTTTTAGTGACCAAATACCGCTTGAGAAATTATCATTCTTGGAAGATGGAGTCAATATGAACCGGAAGATCGCTCAGGAAGGTATGACCATCAAGTTGGGTGTAGGAGTCAAATTAAATGAAATGATCCATGAGGGAATAATGTCGGATAATATTATTACTCGAGCCCAGGTCTTGTGTGCTGCTGCCGCCGAAGCAAGGATGTCCGGTAGCAAGCTTCCGGTTATGAGTACAGCAGGAAGTGGAAATCATGGTATTACTGTATTTTTAACTGATTTTGCAGTAGCAGAGAAGAAAAATTTATCTAAAGAAAAATTGATAAGATCTCTTGCTTTATCTAATCTAATTACTTTCTTTATAAAATCATATACTGATACCCTATCAGCGATGTGTGGTTGTGGGGTAGCGGCGGGAATAGGAGCAAGTGCCGGGGTAGTATATTTATTAGGCGGAAATAAAGGACAAATTTTAGGGTCCCTATATAATATGGTAGGTTCGATTTCTGGCATGATTTGCGATGGGGCTAAAAACGGTTGTGCTTATAAATTAGCTCTTGCCTCAGGATGGGCAGTGCAATCTGCATTGCTTGCCCTAAAAGGTGCAATCATTAATAATACCGATGGCATTATAGATCCTGATTTTAAGCAATTATTTAAAAATCTGGGTTATGTCTGTGATCCCGGGATGGTGCCTACAGACCAGGCAATACTAGACGTAATGCTAAAAAAATAAATAGAGCACAAAATTGTCTTTATAGGAAAATTTTATACTTGCTTGATGATAAAATATAATAATTAAGGAATGAAAATATATGGATTACAGAATTGAAAGAGATAGTTTGGGAGAAATTGAGGTTCCTAAAGATAAATTATAGGGAGCGCAAACTCAGAGAAGTTTCCAAAATTTTAAGATTGGAAAAGGTCGTATGCCTGTTGGTGGGTGGCTGTTTTTTGCTTTGCGGGGGTTGCTGGGTGGGTTGGCACGAAAATTGCTTGGTGGTGTGGTTGGCGGGTTGTGTGTGGTGTGACCAGACCTGGTACGAGTTCTTCGCCACCCTGAAACAGAGAGGACTCAAAGGAGTGTGATTTATATAAAACAAAGATTCACTAAAATAGTTAATTATTTTTAAGGAGGTGTTTCGATAATGAAACAGAGAAGTCTAGTTGCAATGGTAATGGTCTTGGTAGTTACCGTAAGTATTGTGGTTCTTGGTTGTATTTCGCCTGCCATGGCTCAGGAAGACAAGGTTTACAAATGGAAATTCCAGAGCCATCATACGCCTGGATCTCTTGCAATTGAATCCGTCATCAAACCCTTTATCGAAAGGGTAGAGAAGATGTCCGGAGGCAGGTTGGAAATTAGTCTGCATTATGCCGGGGAGCTGGTAGGTTATGCGGAAGTAGACGCAGCCCTACAGGCAAACGTGATCCAGATAGCTAATACCACCTCATTATTCTTTAGAGGAGCTATCCCTATGGGTTGGCTAGCGGCACCCAATATGCCGCCCCTTATTACCCGAAGCAATGATGAATTTAACGAATTATTCCATCATAGGGGAATTGATGAACTGTTGGGAGAGGCCCTGGAAGAGCGAGGTATTAAGTTCCTTGGCAGCCATAGCGTGGGCAATACCTATTTCTGGAGCAAAAAACCAATAAGGTCGCTGGAGGAACTGAAAGGATTTAAGGTGAGGTTCTTCGGGTCCATGTCAGATTTTGTGAAACACTTTGGTGCAGCACCGGTAATGCTTCCACATCCGGAGACCTATATGGCCATCTCCATGGGTACTCTTGATGGCAGTGGTACCGCCTGGTGGCTGTACCGGGATCTCAAGCTCTATGAGGTGTGTCCGTATTTTATCGGTCCGGCCGTGCAGGTACCTCAGGGAATGGAACTCTGGGCATCCAAGAAGGCATGGGATGAGTTGCCCGAAGATCTCCAGGAGATCGTTGAGACAGCGGCTCGCGCTTTTAACACGGATTATATGGATGCCGTGACCATACAGGAACGTGAGATGTTCAACAAATCCTTCGAAGAGTGGGGAACCACTTACATCGAATTTAGCGATGAGGACGTAAAAAGGATAGTCAATGAGTTCTCCTTGCCCTATCTTGACAAGATCGCTGCCGAGGAAGGGCCGAAGGATGAAAGAGTTATCAAGGCGATCGAGATCATTAAGCAGTTCATGAGGGACTACGGATACACAGATTAAGGGAATGGTCAACAAGAACCCCCCTTCTCTTTTCAGGGGGGTTCTTGTTGATAAGGTTTTTCAGCGGCCAAAGAACTTCCGAATGAGGTGAGGAGAGTGCACTTTTTAACTGGTTTTATTAGATTTGTTGACACAATGAACGATCGGATGGGTAAAATTATTAGCTTTCTTATTTATCCGATAATGCTCGTACTGGTTTACGAGGTGGGAATGAGGTATTTATTTACCAAACCGACCATCTGGGCTCATGAGACTTCCTGTATGCTTTACGGAGCACACTTTATGCTGGGAGGGGCCTATGCCCTTCGACACGATGCCTTCGTAAACGTTGAGGTTTTTTATAATCGATTTTCTAAACGCACAAAAGCAATTATTGACCTTATTACCTGGACCATGTTTTATATCTTTGTGGGGGTTCTGCTCTGGGAAAGCGTGCCCTGGGCACTGACAAGTCTTTCACTGCTTGAATACTCCGAGAGTACTTGGGGTCCTTCTATCTGGCCTGTCAAGTTCACCATACCCTTTGGGGTTTTTTTCATGCTGCTTCAGGGAATGACTAAAACCATCAAAGATGCCTACCTGGCCGTTACCGGACGTGAGATCGTTACTGTGGTGGATACAAAGCCACTATAGGAGATGGAGGTGTTCTTATCAATATAGTATTTATTTCAATTTTACTTTTTGGCAGCATGTTCCTTTTGTTGTTCTCAGGCCTTCCCGTTGCTTTTGTCCTGGGAGGTCTGGCTACTGTTTTTACCGCTATCTTCTGGGGTCCCGATTCTCTCTTTATCATTGTTGCCAGAACCTTTTCTATGATGTCCACCACGACTATGGTGGCCTGTCCCCTTTTCGTACTGATGGCAACTGCGTTGGAACGTTCCGGTGTAGCGGAGGGCATGTACGAGACGATGTACCGCTGGTCGGGGGGTGTAAAGGGGGGATTGGCAGTTGGTACTGTCATAGCCTGTACACTGATAGCCGCCATGTCAGGAATTGCTTCGACCGGTGTAGTGGTAATGGGTCTTATGGCCATTCCGGCAATGCTCAAGAGGGGATATGACAAGAGACTTGCGACCGGATCTGTCCTTGCTGGAGGAGTTCTTGGTCCCCTTATCCCTCCCAGCATCACATTGGTGCTTTACGGAACTTTCGCTCGGGTATCCATAGGCGAACTTTTTGCCGGAGGAATGGCTGCCGGACTTCTCTGCTCTATTCTGATCATGGGCTACATATTGATCAGATGCTATTTGAATCCAAAATTAGGTCCACCTATTCCTGCGGAAGAGAGAGCTAACCAGAAGGCCAAAATTGCTTCCCTTAAGGGAATAATTCTCCCACTTGCCCTTATAATTGCTGTTCTGGGTTCGATCTTCACAGGTATTGCCACCCCAACAGAGGCAGCTGCCGTAGGGGCTTTTGGCGCTTTTGTGTGTACCGCTATTCATAGACGGTTGAACTGGAAAATGATCAAAAGCGCAGCCTACACTACCATACAGGTGCAGGGTTTTATGATGTGGATCCTCTTTTCCGCCCAGGCATTTGCGTCCGTATACATGGGTCTGGGAGCCAAAAGGATGGTCGTCAGCTTTTTAGAGACCCACGAGATAGGTTGGTGGACGATGCTTATAGCCATTCAGTTACTTTGGTTTCTGCTGGGTTTTGTGATCGATGCTTGGAGTATTCTTATGATAACCCTTCCCGTCCTTCTGCCTATATTTTCGATATATGGATTTGATCCTCTGTGGATGGGAGTCCTTTACGCGATCAATACACAGACTGGTTACCTTACTCCGCCCTTTGGGACAATGCTTTTCATGATGAAGGGTATTGCTCCAAAGGAGATAACCATGACGGACATTTATCTTTCTGTCTGGCCCTTCGTGATGATCCAATTAGTTAGCCTGGCACTGTGTATAGCGTTCCCCAAACTGGTTACCTGGCTACCTTATCTTCTTTTCAGATAGAAAAAGTGCAGTGCTTCCGGATCCTTTCTCTGCTGACGTGGAGAAAATTGGAAGCACTTTTTATATTAAGCCGCATAAAACTCCAGACTCCTGTCTGGAGATGTAGCGGCAGCCCGAAGGGCTCAAGCTCGTTTTTCGCTTGTAGCCAAAAGATGCCCCCAGCTCCTGCTGGGGGAGTTTCACTAGTTTGGGTACTTTTTCTAAGATATTATGTCCCGGCTTACGACTGGCCTGGATATTATGCAACGAAGAAATAATAAGAAAGATTGCTATACTGAAACAGGCAACCGATTTATGTACCAGTATCTTAAACCAGTTAATTGCTTCCGAGTATTGCAAATTAGGTAAATTAGAAGAAAACATCGAGTCTAATGTTCAAATTTATAAGAGAAAAAGAGATGTAATGTTAAATGCTTTAGATAAATACTTTCCAAAAGAAGTTTCCTGGACTAAACCTCAAGGTGGGTTTTTTGTAGTTGCTACTTTACCTGATTACATGGATACCGGAGAAATGTTCAAAGAGGCAATCAAAGAGAATGTAGCTTATGTGCCTGGTGCTCCATTTTATGCTGACGGAAAAGGCCAAAATACTATGCGGCTGTCTTTCTGTTATCCGAGCGAGGGAGATATTGAAGAAGGCATTGAGAGAATAGGTAGTTTAATCAAGAAGAAAACAAAAAAATAAATTAGTATATTAGCGTAGAGTTAGGTAAAAAGAATTAGAATTAAGTGCTCTAAGAAGAGAGAAGTGATTATAAATATAGAAAAATTAGAGAACAATTTTAAGATATTTATAAATTTTAGTTTGGCTTACTAATTTAGAATTTACAACATTATTAAGGTTTAAAGGGCTGATTAAAAAAGAAGGAAATTAATAATGAGTTTAATTGTTGCTTTTATAATAGTAGCAGGATCAATGGCCATAGGAGATATTGTATCTACAAAGACAAAGGCATTTATACCTTCTGTGTTCGTAACAGCTGTCCTTTTTCTTATAGGTTTTTGGACTTTTTTCCCTAAAGATATCATTGTTACAGCGGGAATTCCAATAGGTCTTGTATTAATGTCAATCTATTTGTTACTGGTTCACATGGGCACAATGATGAGTCTTAAAGAACTGGCAGCAGAATGGAGGACAATAGTCATTGCTATAAGTGGTATTATTGGATTGTGTGCTGTACTTTTAACTGTAGGGATATTATTGGTAGGACGAGAAACAATAATAATTGCAACTCCGCCTTTAGCAGGAGGAATTGTTGCGGCATTGATGATGAGTGAGGCTGCGACAGCGAAAGGATTAACCAGCTTGGCAGTTCTTGCGATAGTTATGTATGTAATTCAAGGATTTGTCGGCTACCCTCTTACAGCACTTAGTTTAAAAAAAGAAGGATTAAGGTTATTAGATATTTACAGAAATAATAAGGAAGAATTGGCAAAACTAAATTCGAAACAGGTTTCTAATGGGAAAGGTCAGGAAAAAAGTAAATTGCAGTTTATTCCCCCTTTAGGTAAAAAATATCAAACTACTTTTGTATTATTAACCAAGACAGCCTTAGTAGCGGGGGCAGCATTAGCATTCGCAGGTTTGATGAATAATATTGTTTCTGCATATATTATTTGTTTGCTATTTGGAGTTGTAGCTGCTGAAATAGGTTTTCTAGAAAGAAAACCTATAACTAAATCAAATTCCTTTGGGTACTTATCCTTAGCAATTATGGCATATATATTTAGCCAACTCGCAAAAGCTACTCCAGAGATGTTAAAGGGAATTGCCGGACCCTTATTATTGGTTATCATCATTGGTGTAATAGGACTGGGACTAATATCTATGATTGTAGGAAAATTATTAGGCTATAGCAAAGAAATGTCCTTCGCCCTTTCTTTAACTGCCCTTTATGGTTTCCCGCCTAATTACATACTAACAGAAGAAGCGGCGAAAAGTTTAGCTGAAACCCCGGAAGAAAATGAATTTTTAATGAACCAAATGCTTCCTAAAATGTTAGTGGGCGGGTTTACTACTGTAACTATCGTATCCGTTATACTAGCAGGAATATTTATAAAATTGTTATAAAATAAATATATAAGACTTTATTAGCCCTTTAAACCTTAATTTTTAATATATTTTTAATGGGAAGGAGGGTAGATATGTTTACCAGCAAAGAAAGAATAAAAAATGATATAGAGAAATTATCTAAATTTAATGCTAGCCCATGGGAAGGTCTTACCAGACTTTCTTTTTCAAAAGAAGATAAAAAAGCAAGGGAATACATAAAGAGAAAGATGGAAGAAGCAAGGCTGGAAATTTATGAGGATGCTGCAGGGACGATAATAGGGCGAAGGATGGGGATTGATAACCATTTACCGGTAGTAATGATAGGGTCTCATTTTGATTCTGTTAAAAATGGTGGTAATTTTGACGGTCCGGCAGGAGTAATCACTGGTTTAGAGATTGCCAGAGTTTTAAATGAGAGAAATATAAAAACAAAATATCCTTTAGAATTCATAGCTATGATTGAAGAAGAAGGAGCAAGGTTTGGCAGTGGTCTCTTTGGCAGTAGGTCTATGGTAGGTAAAGTTGGTAAGGATGACCTGGAAAAGTATTGTGATGAAAACGGAACTACAATAGCTAAAGCTATGCGGGATTTTGGTTTTAATCCTGATAATATTACTAAGGCAAAAAGAGATCCTAAAACTATAAAAGCTTTTTTTGAGTTACATATAGAACAGGGACCGGTATTGGAAACAGAACATAAAGATATAGGAATAGTAGATACGATAGTAGGGATAGACCAATATAATATAGAAGTCACTGGAATTTCCGGTCATGCAGGTACTACTCCTATGAATATGAGAAATGATGCTTTAGTTTTAGCCAGTGATATTGTTAAACAAATAAACTTGATGGCTAAAAAAGCCGGAGAGGGAACAGTAGCTACTGTAGGTAATTTAAAAGTTTATCCGGGTGGGGCGAATATTATACCGAAAAAAGTTTGGTTTAGTGTAGACGTTAGGTCACGAGATAAAAATAAAATAGAAACTATCGCGAAAGAAATTGATGAATTATTAAAACACGAGTGTAAAAAACAAAAAGCGTTTTACAAGATGGAAAAAAAAATATCTGTAGATCCTGTTAGACTTCCCAGGAATATCAGTGAAGTTTTAAAACGAAAATGCGAAAAGTTAGGCTTTAGTTATAAAGAGATGATAAGCGGGGCAGGTCATGATGCTATGATTTTGGCTGGAATTACGGATGTAGGTTTAGTTTTTGTGCCTAGTAAATATGGTAAAAGTCATTGTCCTGAAGAATGGACTGATTACGATCAATTACAAAAAGGAATAGAAGTAGTCTTAGAGGCGGTTTTAGTTATTGCTGAGAAGGAGGAGAAAAAATGAAAATTAGGAAATTAGTAGAAAAATATGAAGATCAAATTATCACTTGGAGAAGGGAATTTCATGAAAATCCTGAGCTTTCCGGTGAAGAGATAAGAACAAGTGAAAGAGTTTGTGAAGAATTAAAAAAAGTAAATATTGAAGTAAAAAGAATAGGCAAAACAGGGGTTTTAGGAATTCTGGAAGGGAACAAACCTGGTAAAACTGTTGCCCTAAGAGCTGACATGGATGCTCTACCTGTACAGGAGGCAAATAATATTCCATACAAATCGAAGAGTAAGGGGATAATGCATGCTTGCGGACATGATGGTCATACTGCCATGCTTTTAGGGGCAGCTAAGTTATTAAGCCAGATGAGAGATAAAATAAAAGGAAGAGTAAAATTTATATTCCAACCAGCAGAGGAGAGCGCTCAAGGTGCTTCAATGATGATCAAAGGAGGCGTAATAGAAGGAGTAGATGCAATTTTGGGAATTCATCTCTGGGCAGATTTAGCAGTAGGGAAAGTATCTGTGGACCCAGGCCCTCGAATGGCTTCTACAGATATGTTTAAAATTACCATTAAGGGAAAAGGAGGACATGGCTCTATGCCTCACCAGGGAGTAGATGCTATTTTAGCAGGTTCTGCAGTTGCAATAGATCTTCAATCGATAGTAAGCAGAGAAATTAATCCTCTGGATCCAGCAGTATTAAGCATAGGTAAATTTTGTGGTGGAGAAGGATGGAATATACTCTGTGATAAAGTTTTAATGGAAGGCACTACCCGTTGTTTTAATCCTCAAATAAGAGATAAATTTCCCTCTATGATTGAAAGGATAATTAAAAAAACGGCAGAAGCTTATCGAGCGGAGGGAACATTGGAATATATTTTATTAATTCCTCCGTTAATTAATAATCCTGAGATGTCCAAAATGGCTCTACAATCAGTAATTAAAAATTTTGGAGAAGAGAGTGTCGTAAAATTTGAGAAGGTAACCGCTGGGGAAGATTTTGCTTTCTATGCGCAAGAAGCTCCAAGTGTATTTGCTTTTGTGGGAGCTAGAAATGAAAAAAAAGGTGCAAATTATCCTCAGCATCATAGAAAATTTAATATTGATGAAGATGCATTAGTTATAGCTACCTCTTTATACAGCCAATTTGCTTTAGATTTTTTAGGTGAGTGAAGAATGAAATTGTTATTAGACAGCCATCGTTCAATTGGTAAGAAGAGTATTATAATATATGTAATATAAAATAGAAAGGAAGGATTAAAGAATGTCAGTGTCAACCTTTTTGGGGTAGTTTCTTTTGGTGAAAAAAATTATTCCGGTTTTGGGTAGACCTACCCTTGTTTTATTAAGCCGCATAAAACTCCAGACTCCTGTCTGGAGATGTAGCGGCAGCCCGAAGGGCTCAAGCTCGTTTTTCGCTTGTAGCCAAAAGATGCCCCCAGCTCCTGCTGGGGGAGTTTCACTACCACTTAATAAAGTTCGAATTATATATGGCTTATTTAAGTATAAAAAGTAAAATGCTTAGTGAGGAATTGTACCTATCAAGGTTCAAGAGTATTTAATGTTCCAGAGGAGAAAAGAAGCGATGTGAATATTGCAGTTCATAAGGTAGCTTATTAACCTAAAGAAAATTTAGAATTGGGTCCATAGATTGAGAGAGGGTTAAAAGGTGTAAAATAAATCAATAGTGTTTAAAATTAATATTTAGAGGTTTTATAAAATAAGCTAAAAATTATTGTTATTTTCTCTCGATATTTCTTTTTTTAATGTTATAATAATAAGTACAAAAGGGAGTGCGATTTGCCAAAATTACGCTCCCTTTTTATGGCTATACCGAAAGATTTAACTTCCGTTTTCCTTTCGGTTTTTTATTTTATTAGACTTAAATATATTCTCCGGAAATTATAAAAATACTGCAAAAATCAGTAAATCATACTCATCTTAAAACTATTCAGGCCTGGAGGTGATATATAGCGGTTAAACCCTTAATTCATACCACGCCAAAAAAGGGTTTAAATTATATTTAAAAGTATAAATGAGTACATAAAATACGAGTATAGTCTAATACCAATTGATAGGGAAAAGAAACCTTATATATATTGGAAGTCCTACCAATATAAAAAAGCAAACATAGAAGATATTTTTGGTTGGTATAATAAATTTCGTGATGTAAATATTGGAATAGTTACCGGGAATATAAGTAAGTTAGCGGTTATTGATGTTGACGATCCTAATCTCTTGCCGGAGTTAAAAGAATATTTACCGGAGATAAAAGAAACAACCAGGGTTAGAACGAGAAGGGGGTATCATTACTATTTCTCTCTCAGTGGCGAATACGTTAAAAGCACCAACAACTTATTCGGCAAAAGACTTGAATTAAAAAGTAATGGAACCTATGTTGTGGCTCCCCCATCGATAATAAAAGCCCATCGATATGTTTTTGAAATTCCTCTTAGTGAGATGCTTCCCATACCAAAATTATTAATCAAAAAAGAAAGGGAACTGGCTTTTTGTGTAGAGGATAGAGAGCATAAAGTTTTTAAAATACCAAAATATCACGGTCAAAAAGTTGACTGCATACGCCAGATATTAAGTAGGGATTTAGAGGAAGGAGAGAGAAACAACAGCTTATTTATTCTCTATAATCTCTTACTCCAAAATAAGAATACGGAAGAATATTCAAAAAAGTTAGTTATTAATAAAAACAAATCATTATCAAAACCCTTAACTGAATTGGATTTAAAAAAGTTCTGCCGGAAAGCTTATAAGTATGGGTGTAGTGGTATCAGAGATAAGCTTGCTTATATAAAATGTGAGGCTTGCGGGTATAGGTTTAAGGATGGTAAATTAAAAGATAGTAATATTTTGATTAAAAATATAAGAATTTTGCCGGAATTAAGTAATGCTCAACGCGGAGTAGCTTGTCTTTTGGGAACCGTTTTTGAGGGTGAATATCCTTCGATAAACAAGATAGCAGAAACAGCGAATATGAATTTTGGAACTGTTAAGCATGCAATTAAAATATTAAAAGAAATGCTGGTTATCGATGAGGCTTTGTATAACTAAGATTATAAAACCCCTTCAGTTTTTAAGGGGTGATTTCTATATTTTTCAAGGGTTTTAGCGTAAAAATGCGGACTAATATACTAAGGTTTTAGGAATTTATCTCTTTCTTCTATTCTTTTATTTATTGTCTCATTTTTTATCTCTTGTCTTTATGGTATAAACGAAATATCCAAAGAAGGATTTTAGAAAGTGATAGAAGCTTTAAAAAATTGAGGTCCCACTCTTTCTCTCTCCTTATAAATTATTACCAGGCCAGGACTCATGCTTAATTTAGATCTAATTTAATTCACTTTATCTAATCCTGATTTATCAATTCTGGCCACTCTGACTAATCTAATTTACCAGGTAAATTTAATCCACTCCGGCTATCCCTAATTTTACGACTCAACCACGCGCGGGGCGGGTAGCTTTCCTTCCCCCTTAAATCCCCCCTAAAACCCCCCTCTTATCCCCCTTCTTTTTATTATTGCTCCTTGCTTCAAGAGCTACGCCCGCGGGAACGCTCTCAAGCTTAAATGTAGGCTATGTCGCTCTGACGGTCCCGCTTATGCTCCGCTCTGTTCAGCACCGCAACAAAAAAAAGGTTAGGCTATGATTCATTAGGGGGGAAGCATTAAGGGGGAAGGAAAAACTACGGTCGATTCACCCCCTACTCTACAAGCATAAGCGCAGGTATTATCGAGACCCTCTCTCCCTTGCCCCGCCCCTGTTTGCGAACCTTTTCGTGCATCTGTCATCGTTTGTGATTTAGTCTTATCCCCTACAAAAAAGAGATAAAAAAAATAAATGAAAAAAACAAGAGCGGGGATTTTTTTATCTCCCTTTTTCGGTGGCTCTATTTATCGGATTCCATGCAGTTAAGCGATAAGTAAAAACATCCAACTAATAAAAAGTTAAAAGAATTGCCTTTTATATATAAACTTTTTATTGTTGTATTTTTTACCTATCGCCAGGAGAAGAGGAGAGGCAATTCCCTCTCCTGGTAAACAGTAATTTACCAGGAGAAGAATTTGCCAGGAAAAAGCCAAAAGCAATAAGAATAATCACACTCAAAAAAAATAACTATATTTTGAGAAAAAGAAAAATATAATTATTTTTTATTGTGTCATTAAAAATCACGAAGGTTAAATATTATGTGATAAGGGAAAATCACCCCCTATCACATAATATTATTTTTTTAAAAAAGGGTTTCCGTCTAACTACCAGACAGAAGAACGGGTAATCCCAGGCAATAAGAGAAAAAAATTATTTAAGGTATATATTCTGGTTTTTTTCTCCTATTGCCTGAAACATTATTTATCGGATTCTTTGCGTTTACGCGATAAGTAAAAAAGACCTCAAAACAAAAAGAAAAACCCTTTTTGGTTTAAGATTTTTTTACCTATCGCGGGCCCTGTTAAGTGAGTATCTACTGAGCAGGGCAGGGAGAAGACGAACGCTTAAAAGATATATAAGAAGGGAAAATCACCCCCTCTTATATATCTTTATTCTGATATAAAATGTGTAATGGTTAGCGAACAGTGGATTAGTCCTATCCCCGGAAAAACAAGATAAAAAGTAAATGAAGGAATAATTGCAGGAACTTTTTACCTTCATTTTCAGTGGCTAATGTTATCGGATTCTTAATGGTTGGCGATAAGTAAAAACATCCATAAATAAAATATTAAAAGACCTGTCTGCGTGCGGACACGCACAGGCAGAAGAGAAACATTTTATTTATGTAGTTTTCACCTATCGCCAGGGAAGGATCATCTTTTTTTCTTCTCTTTGCAATTTCTTCTCCTGGCGTTTGTAGAAGCCAGTGCCGCAAAAAATTCTCCTGCTTAAATTGTTTGCCTGCATTTTTTTGCGGTGCCTGAGTCTTCTATAAACGCCATCGGTGCCGCACATATAATCTCTTAGGATAGTTTTAGTTTTTTTTATCTGCTCTACCTGGAGTGTACACACGCAGGCAGATAAAAAATATTTAAACGTAGAAGTATAGTGAACAGGAACAGGGAGGGAAGGTGGGGAAGCCATCCGATGACTAGAAATAGAGATTTTTCCCTACGATAAGAAGTATCTAATTTAGCCCGCCTTTATATTTTTAACCAGGCTAAAAAAGCTTTTTGTTGGTTAAAAATATAATGCTTTTTTTGCTATACATAACAAAGCTTTATCGGATAAGATATGCATGAAATTATTTCTTGTAGAATGTCCGATAGAGTCTTGTTATGTATTGGCAGACTTTCAAATAAGCTTCTTAGCAAAAAAGCTCTTGGCGGGCGGTCGTGGGGGTGAGATGACCAGAAGTTATTTACCAAGAAGTCAATAAAAGCAGGTTAACAGATCATTTTAATAAAATACCGAGGGAGAGAGAAAAAGAGGCCATCTACAATCGATTTCAATAATTTTCCTAATGATTATTATATTCTAAGTGGGGTTACTATTTTTAAATCTCATACCGGATGCAATCATTAATTGCAATGTTCTCGATAGATGAGTGTTTTCAACATAAGGAGTATCTTTTTTATTCATAATCTTTAAAATCTTAGCAATCATTTCATCTATTGTGATAACTTTAAGTTTTATATTTACTTTCTTTTCTTTGAAATAATTCTTAATATCTTTAGAATTCTCAAAATCGCTTTTATCCTTTAATGATCCTTTTGTTATTTTGGTACATAATATTACATATTCTAGTTCTATTTCTTTAGTATCAACAACATTTAATTCTTTTCTTAATATTTTCAAGAATGAATTAGTCCATCTATGTATACAAAGTTCTCTGAATGCACACCAATCATCTTTTCTTCCAGTAGTTTTAGTAGGTTGGTTATTTAAAGCATTCTCCAATGTATTTTTGAATTTTGATATGTTAAAACCGCCCTGCCACGATTTGCAGCTAACAGTAATAATTTTATTTCTTTCATTAGTATCAATAGTTATTAAATCTATATCAGAATGTACAGAATCATATTTGGCTATATATGTTGGTTCTTCTTTTGATGGTCTAAATTTAATATTATGTTTTGTAAAGCAACCAACTTTTTTAGAATAAAAATCTTCTGCAATTTGTTCTAATATATCTTCTTTCATTATTACCTCACTTGAAATAATCGAACTACTTCGTTTATGCACGACTCTAGGTGAAATTTCGAAAATTAACCACCAATATTCCTTGTGGCGTATTTTTGTAGATTCTTAGCTTATCATAAACCTATTTTTATAATTCTACAAATAATAGGGCTGTGATCATAAAATTATAACCGTATAAATCGGTAAAAATCGGTTAACAAAAAGGGGAATGCTATAAAAATAACATTCCCCGAAAAGATATAAAGAAAAGGAATGCACTACTAAACCTTTTCCCTGCATATCAAATATATCACGGGTTTAAGAAAACATCAAACGTTAATTACAATATTCCACGCCTGGCAAAAAATGCTCCTGGCGGGCGGTCGTGGTAGAAGCAGATGAGCATAAGTTTTTACCAGGAAGGCAATCAAAGTAGGTTAACAGATCATTTAATAAAATACTGGGGGGAGAGAAAAAGAGGTTTCGAAAATAAGGATATCCCCCCAACTCTCAAAATAATCATGCCTATAAATAATAATGAGGTTAGTCTGTATGGGCTTCTTCAATTTTTGTATATTTTTTCAAAAGGAATACCTCTTCAGTCTTCCTGCACCCACTTAAGGCTTTCCACGCTTTTCTGGGTGTTATTATAAAGAAGTTCCAATTCGTTACCTTGGGGATACAATTGAGTATCTCGAATTTGAACGCTAAAAAATGTATCAGTACTCATGGGACCAGAAGGGGAATAGCTGACAAAGCTTACCTGCGTTCTATTATCCTTTTTCCAAGTAAAAACCCGTCCCCCCGGGTAATCTTGTTGGATTCGTCCGTTGAGATAAAGTTTTTCCAGCGAGACAAGAAATGCCCTCAGCACCGACTTCTCTGACGAATAGTGTTCAAGATTAAAAGGTCGATCTAAATTGATCACACATTCAACAGCAGTACCATTTATAAAATTGATAGACACAAAAGAAGACGCTTGGTAGTCATGGAGCTCAAAATTGCAATTGAAAGAGACCTTATTAGTGAATGGTTTCAGAACCTTAAGAAACTCAGGAGGAATTGCCTGGTTAGATTTCATATCGTCTCTGAAAGCACGAATGTCTTCAGCAGTAAATAACTCTGCGCCAAAGTCTTTACATTTCTCCAAAACTTGGGCAGTCGATTTCTGCATCAGTTCGCACGCAAAAGGTATATGAAAGAAGTTGGTTCCTTTTCTATCTATAGATTTATTCATTTGCTTATTAACTCCTATTTCTGATTATATTTTTTTATTTTTAAGCATAAAATTACCAAATAAAATGGCTTATAACTTAAAATAATCTAACTACGTGGTATGTTTTTATAAATTCTTAGATTATCATAAACTAATTATATTAATTCTGCAAATAATATTTTTATATTAGTTAGAACTATTTTTGGCGGGGAAGGGGCCGCTTGTATCGAGGGGGCTCCTTTTTTAGTTTTATAAAATAAGGAGTATTTATAAGGAAATCAAAGGAATAGGAAGCTTTATACATTATAAAGGGCGATAATGTTCTAATATTGACTATTATATTAAAATATGATAATATGAACATATATAACATTTAGCTTTGCTTGATTTAAAACCCGTCCTCGACCTGATCGGGGATTCTAAAAAAGGAGGTGAAAAATAATGGCAATAGTAGTAACCGTTCCTCGTGATTCATCCTTACAGTTTAGACTGGTAGTAGGTAGTAATCCGGAAACCGGAGCACCTATCATCAACAGCAAGACCTTTACTAAGATCAAATCAGCTGCTTTAGACCAAGACGTCTATGATACAGCTAATGCTTTAGTAGGTCTGCAGAAGTACCCTTTAGATGAAATCAGACTTGAAAGAGAATCCCAACTTACTGAATAATCACTAATAATTGTAAAACCATAAACAAAAAAGGAGGTGAAAAATAAATGGCAACCGAATTAGGAGAAGTAACCAGTTATAAAAGACTCTATATGCAGTTTAGGGATAGTGCTGCAAAAACTATCAACATCACTTTGAATAATCCTAAAAATTTGGAGGATGGCGATTACGTCGACTTTGCGGCACAAGATGCAGCTATTGAAGGAGTTATGGATACTATAATCGCCAAGAATATCTTCCATAATAATGGTAATGACTTAGTGGCTAAGGTCAATGCTCGGATACTTGATTACAAGTCTACTGATGTTATGGATGTTGGCTAGTCGTTAGTGAATAGTGAATAGTCGTTAGCCGGAAAAGCGAGAAAGCAAAGAAGTGGGCTAATAGCTAGGAAATAAATTAATATAATATTCTTCCTTGGAGGGCTCCGCGGACCTTCCCGGGGAGAGAGAAGGAGTAATACATGTTAGAAGTATTTGTCACTAAATATTTATTAGATTTCGCTCTTGTTTTTCTTGTTGGTTTGGCCTCTAAATTTATTATCAATAAGTTTGGCCAGGACAGGGCAGACAAAATAAAAGAGGCTATTCTGGCAGCTATGCTTTGGGCAGAAGAAGAGTTGGGAATAGGGAATGGTGAGGAAAAATGGAAAATTGCCTGGGTCAAATTAATTGAAATATTAAGGAAACAGAAAGTTAGCTTAAAAGAGGGCGAGATTTCCTATGTAAAGGATCTTATGAAAGCTACTGTTCCGGAGGTGAACGAAATTATCTATAAGGCTATGCCGGATGTAGTAAGGAACGGTAGGACTTTAAAGTATAAATAAATTATGGATATGATTAATGACATAGAATTAACTGAATATTTTTCTTTATATGAGTTTGATTGCCCCTGCTGCAGGCGGGTTATGTTGTCTCCGGACCTTTTGGCCAGACTGAATCATTTAAGAAGGGTTATAAATAGGCCGGTATATGTAAATTCCGGTTACCGGTGCAAAGAAGAAAATCATAAGGTCGGGGGAGCTCCCGGTTCTTATCATCTCCTGGGTATGGCGGTAGATATTCACGCAGGCGATTTTTTACTTTATGATCTTCTCACTTTTGCTCATGAAATGGGATTTAATGGTATTGGATATTACGAAAAGAAAAATTTCTTACATCTCGATATTAGGCCTGGACCAAAGCACACTTGGAAAGGAAATAAGTGAATTGGATATTGAATATGTACTAAAATTAATAGCAAATAACGGCTTTCCCCTGGTGCTTTCTGTATATTTAGTATGGAAATTAGATTTTTTTATTGCTGAAATAATTAAAAATCAAAAGGAATTTTCCCATAATGTTACTGCTGAAATCAAAGAAATTAAGGGGGCAATCAATGAATTACGGGTTGATTTTGCTAAAAATCAATAAGCATGTCCTCGTGAAAACGGGGAACCATTGAAATATAAGGTTTTTGGCGTTTTTGAAAAAAGCTTCTAATTTGGCGTATACGAGGCGTATTTATCCGAACTTAATGAATCATACCAGCCACCTTAAAATAAGCGCTAAAAACACGCTTAAATTAGATATTGTTTTTCGTGGTTCCTGGAAATCACTGCTTTTAGCCTTCTTTTCTCTTATATACTCTCTATTACTACTATATTCTCCTATTCTCTTCTATATTTACCATATTAACAAAGAAATCCTTAGGATTTAAGGGCTTATATTTAACTACACATTATTTAGAACACTAACAGGAAGATTAATTAACTCCTTTAGTTTATAGGTGTTTCGTAATTCTGCTATAATTTCACCCCAGCATAAAGTTCCAAATGTTTCCAATAGTGGAAGCCAGACAATAACCAGCTCTTTGGCAATCAAGCCAAAGGACTTTTATAGTTTTTTATATTTTTTTATAGAAAAGAAGGATTTTTAAAACTTTTGTCGTAATGTCTAGTTAGAAGTAATTTGATTTTATTATTTTATAATAATTAAAAAATAAGTTTCTTTTAAGTAATTAGTTATGTCAAATGTTGAAACCCGATTCGCATTACTTGGAACAGCAGGAGGTAGAAAAAGAAAGTGGCAAGAACACCCCTTCAAAAGCTTTGTGTTGAATTACAGCGGTTGAAAGGTATGTATTTTACTGCAAGATTTTCGTTTGAAGAAACTGGTAAATTGGTTAAAAGCCAGATACACAAAAGTGAAATTAATCCAAAAGATCCTATACACATAAAAATAGATGATAAAAATTATATTATAGCGCAAGATGGATATACTTTTTTACGACAAACTAAATGGCAATTTCCAAGATATCTTCGGGAAACCATCTTAGTACGTCTTATTTCCGCTCTGGAAGTATTTTTGATAGAAGTTGCCCGTGAACTTTTTTTACATAGGAGAGATATATTTTTTTCTGATCGACAAATAATATTTCCTCAACGTGAGATTTTATCTATGAATTCTATCACCGAAATTTGGTCAAAAGTACTTAAGTTTGAACTTCGCAAACTTCAAAATCAGGGATTCAAAGAGTTTGTTAAATTTTATGATCGGAGATTAGGAATCGATGTTGGTCGTTCACCAGTGAGCATCAAATTAATTCAAGAGATGCACGACCGTAGACATCTTTTAATTCATCGACTTGGTAATACCGACGAAAAGTATAGACGCGATTATAGCGAAAGAAAAAAGCGTATTAGTGTACCAGAAAATTATCTTTTAAATTCCATTTCTTCAATCAATGATTTTGCAGAATTTCTTTGGAAACAGTCACTAAATGTATTACAAGGAGTTCAAATTAAAAAGGAATGTGAAGACTTGCGTATAGAGGAAATTGTTATTGAAATATTATCAGAAGGAGATTCAACATTAATTAATCCAAGTTACCATTTTTACGTAGAGGATTATATTATCTCTCTATCGGATATTCTTGAATCCAAGGATGTGGAAACTGAAAAATCTACAATTAAACTTAAAATATCAGGTCCGTCGCCATTTATCAAGGAATATATGAAGCGTATCAAGAATGCTGCAAAGATAGGTGAATTAATTCTTCATAGTAGACGAGCAATTAAATTTCCTCAAAAAAAAGTTCGATGTCGTTTAGAGGATTCAGAAATTGAGTCAATTGCACGTAAATTACCACCGCAACCATGGCAAAAAGGAATACATAAGGAAATTGCGGCAATTAAAGGTATAAGTAATCGTCAGGCTAATGCAGCAATTTCAAAAATTCTCGATGATCCGAAATTAAAATCACTAATAAGTAAAAAATATGTGCCTAACAACAATATTCACTTAGACAAGCAGGGTGGTGGCATTTAGAAGCTTTAACATTTTACTCAAAGGATCGTAGGGCTACTCCTTCCGGATTCTGAGTTCGTATATAACAGAAGATACAGGCAATTTCAAGTCCTTTGTTTTACGAAGGGCTTTTTAATAAAAAAAGGATTTTTAAAAGATTTGTCGTATAATAAATGTAGAAATTATATTAATGCAACGAAGCACTTCACAAAACATAGTAATTTAGGAGCATAAACAAGGTAGCTCGGCTAGTACAATACTGTATTTAAAAAGGAAGAATTGATTTTGTGAAAACTTGCTACGAAATGAGAAAAGCTCAAGGAGAATAAAATGGACGAAAAAGAATGGTTTAAAAAAGGTGTTGACCTTGCAAAACTCAAAAGATATGAAGAGGCAATAAAGGCTTTTGAGAAAGCCATCGAGTTAAATCCACAGAATGATAAAGCTTGGTTTAAAAAAGGTTTTAACCTTGGTGAGCTCAAAAGATATGAAGAGGCACTAAAGGCTTTTGAGAAAGCCATCGAGTTAAATCCACAGAATGATCCAGCTTGGTATAATAAAGGTTTTAACCTTGGTGAACTCAAAAGATATGAAGAGGCACTAAAGGCCTACAAGAAAGCCATCGAGTTAAATCCACAGAATGATGGAGCCTGGTATAATAAAGGTTTTAACCTTGGTAAACTCAAAAGATATGAAGAGGCAATAAAGGCTTTTGAGAAAGCCATCGAGTTAAATCCACAGAATGATGGTGCTTGGAATAATAAAGGTTTTTGCCTTAGTGAGCTCAAAAGATATGAAGAGGCAATAAAGGCTTTTGAGAAAGCCATCGAGTTAAATCCACAGAATGATGGTGCTTGGAATAATAAAGGTTATTATCTTAGTGAACTCAAAAGATACGAAGAGGCAATGAAGGCCTATGAGAGAGCCATTGAAATAAACCCGAAGAATGATAAAGCCTGGGTAAATAAAGGTGTCTACCTTACTCAGAGCAAAAGATACGAAGAGGCAATGAAGGCCTATGAGAGAGCTATTGAAATAAATCCGAAGAATGATAGAGCTTGGCATAATATAGGTTTCTGCCTTGGTGAACTCAAAAGACATGAAGAGGCAATAAAGGCTTTTGAGAAAGCCATTGAGTTAAATCCACAGAATGATAGCGCCTGGTATAATAAAGGTTATTATCTTGGTGAACTCAAAAGATACGAAGATATGATAAATGCCTATGATAAAGCCATTGTAATAGACCCTATGAATGATAAAGCCTGGGTAAATAAAGGTGTCTACCTTGCTAAACACAAAAGATATAAAGAGGCAATAAAAGCTTATGAGAAAGCCATTGTAATAAATCCAGAGGAAGCTTTAGTATACAGCAACTTAGGAGAACTTTACTTAGATCTTGGAAATCTTGAAGATGCTTCTACAAGAACTAAAGAGGCACTTAAGAGAAATGAGAATCTTGCTTTTACATTAAGCCTACAAGGGAGAATCAATATTGAAGAAAAAAAATATGACGCTGCAAGTAAGTTCTTTAAAAGAGCGATTTCTTTGGATATAGGTAATCCAAAACATTTCCTTTGGGAGGCTTATGCAAACTATCTAAAGGCAAAATTTTCTTTCGGCTCAAAAAGTGAAAAGTACCAAGAAGAGCTGATAGGAATCATAAGAAACCTGGAAAGGGCAGATTCAATAAGTAAAAAACATGGAGAGGAAATGAGGCCTTATATCCTATATTTTTTAGGCTGTTTCTATCTTAAGAGTGAGGATATTTTTACAGCAAAGGAAAAATTTGAAGAGTGTATCAAATTAGAATCAAAATCTCCAATAGAAACCTCTGCCCGTGAAAAGCTCAGAAATATATGGAACTATAAAATTAAACCACCCTGGTTGCACTGGTGGTTAAATTCACCTTTTTGTCTCTGGCCTAAGAGGATTGGATTTATTATTCTTGCAATGTTTATTCTTGTTATTTTTGCATCGTTATCGCTTCACCCATTTATTCCTGGGTGGTTTCCTTCTCTACAAGTAAACTGGACCTTATATGGATTTCTTATTACAATTTTGATTATTATACTCATTTCACCGAGCATAGAACATATAAAGGTAAGAGATGTTGAAGTAGTAATGTGTTCACCTCCCCCCTTCGGACCCGTTCTATCTCCTATGGTAATGGAAGAAAAAATAAAAGAGATAGAAAAAAAATATCCGGAGTTGGAATCACTAAGCTGAAAAAACTTTAAACTATGTTTTCGAAATTAATAATAGAAGTGGGAGAAAAAAAGTCATTCTTTTGATATAACGGAGGATAAAAGAGAAGACAAAGATTTCTCTGAATTGCCCTGGGCAACTTCTTTTATCCAAAAAATCAGGGGATGATTATTTGATTCACAATATCTATTATTAAAAGAATATATATTGAGAAATTTGATTATAAAATAAAAAGAGTGAACTAAAGAAGATGACTTTCTTTATAACTTACCCTTATAATATATGGTTAGAATGAGAGTAGGGAATATACTTATCTATGAATAGGTAATGAGAAGAGGTCAAATAGGATTCATAGTGCTTGCCGGAATGCTAATTAACTCCTTTAGTTTATTGATATTCTGCAATTCCTCTAAAATCTCACCCCAACAAAAAGTTCTAAACGTGTCCAATAGGGGGAGCCAGACAATTCCATAGGCAGAACTTCTTTATCGGAGGTTCTGTCTATTTAATTTCTAACAGATGCCAATTACTTCTTCCAACTTTTGATACACATTTTCAGTTTCATTATTCATACAAAAGTTGCGAAACTCGTCCTGTCTGAGGAGCCTGACATTTCCAGCCCTTTGGCATTTTGCTGAAGGGCTTTTTTGTTTTTTATAAATTATTTTTCAGAAAAAGAAGGATTTAGGGAAAATTTGTTGTAGATATATACAAGATGGTTTAGAAGAATAAGCAAAAGTCCATTGAACAATTTTGTATTAAGAGTGACTAACTATAGTAAGAAATATCCGTAAAACTGTGAATAATAAATCTTTTGGTAGGATAAACCCAGTAAACGTCTATCCGTAGTTAGAAACAATGCGGTCCTATATAGAAATGTTAATCATACAAAGTTAATTAAAAAGGAGGTGCCGATATGGCAACTATTTTTGCTGTATACAATCTAAAAAGGAACCAAAGAACTGAGGAATTCGACAACTATCTCATCAAAACAAAAATCCCAGGGATTAGGGGTGCACCTTGGTGCACAGACTTTAAAACCTGGAAGATAGACAAAGTTTTTGGCCCTGCCGTTTCTGAACCAGAGGGAGAATTACCTGCAGAACCTCCCTATATGTATGTGGCCAAGATTGAGGTATCTAATTTGGATGCGATGGTGAGTTTTCTCGGGACTGATGCAGGCAAGGAATTTGTCAAGTCCTGGAGCGTGTATATCGATCCAACAGCGATCTTTACCATGGGGCATGAGGTATAGTAATATATTCAAAAGTTATTAACAAGAAAAGGGCCGCACTGCTTCTAACAGGGAATACAAGCTGCTGCACTCAATGCCCAATTGTGTTCTGGGGTAGCATTAGAGAATTTTAAAATAAATAATAAGTGTGGATATAAAGAGTTAGACGCGATTTCAGCCCGTTTATACTAGTAAGAAAAAAGGAGGTAACATATCATGGCTCAGAATGATGATGTTAAAGTGTTGAAAGTCACCTTGATAATTTTCGCGGTTATAGCGTTTGTCTATGGGTTCGGTTTGTTGTTTGTTCCTGGCCTATTGGCAAGCTTATCAGGGGGAAACCCTGTTGAATTCAGCTGGTTACGATGGTCTGGAGGTCTGATCATCGGACTTGGAATAGGTTGCTTAATGGTTTCTAGTAAACCTGAAAAACAGGGTATCTTTGTAACATCGATGGCATTGGCTACTTTATTTGCCGGTCTAGGGATGCTATACGCTTGGATTATGCAGGAATATAGCGGAGCAACCTGGTTTATTGCATTACCAACTTGTCTTCTTTTGGTACTATCCGCTCTATTCTGGTGGGCTCGTGGACAGGCTAAAGGGATTCTCTGATCAGGACACATAGTGATGTATTCAAGTATCGAGCAGGATATTAGGATATCTTTCTCTCTATCCCATATTTTCTTATAATTTCATAGTTATACTCAGTGATTAGAAGAAATCATAAAAGACGAGCTGAAACAGCGTCTAACCTTGAAATTTTATTCTAGGTAAGTTTTCCTAAATATGAGTATAAAATAAGTAAAGAACCTCAGTTTCCTTTAAGGTAATTATTTAAGTAGTCAAGTAAATTCCTATATGCCCAGCACTGACTCTTTTCATCTTAAGACTTATCTTATCCCATAAAAGCACGCTTTCAGACATCAACCTGGGGAGACAAGATAATCAAAAGGCAGGACTTCTTAATTAAAGTTTCTGCTTTTTTAATTCTTAACAAATGCTAATTAATTCTTCTAACTTCCGATATACTTTTTCCGTTTCATCCCTCATACAAAAGTTGCGAAAATCGTCCTGTCTGGGGAGCTCGTCAATTTCCAGCCCTTTGGCCTTTGCTAAAGGGCTTTTTCATTTTTTTTAAATTATTTTTATAAAAATGAAGGATTTTTAAAAGTTATGTCGTATACTTGATATATAATACGTGAAATATTTCACTTAAATAAATATTTTATATTTTATAATTTTGAATAAACTTAATA
>JAHLWS010000087.1 GCA_019057795.1 Promethearchaeota archaeon
ATGGTGTAGTACAATGGACTGCTAATGGCACTACAATTTGTACAGCAAGTGGTCCCCAACATGAACCTCAAATCTGTAGCGATGGAGGTGGAGGTGCGATTATAACGTGGAAAGATTATAGAAGTTCGAATAACGACATTTACGCACAGAGAATAAAGAATTTTGTTCCTACTTCGAATGACCCAACAGATATTACAACATCTATTAGCGGCACAGAAACTATTAATTGGACTCTGTGCGACGATTCTGGTGGAGATAAATATCGCGTTTTGGTAAACGATACTAACGGAAATTTATATGTATGGGTGGATTGGACTACGTGGACTAACAACACTCCTTTCAGCGTTTCAATTAATCGAACTATATTTGGAGTTTATGATTATTCAATTGAGTATTACGACGATCAAAGAACATATGGTGTTTCCGATACGGTAATAGTTACGATAAAAGGCACGTCAATTTCGTTTGGATACTATTTTCTTCCATTTTCATTTATTGGCTTAGTTTTTATCATAATAAATTGGCGGCGAAAAATTAATCACAAATAATTTTTTTTATTTAGGTGCTCCACTTGTTGTTATTGGTATAGCAGTAGGTATAGAAAAACGGAAAAGAAATAAATACATTTACAGATAAATCAGATTTTTGATATCTAATTTGAGAGAAATTATAAACTATAAACAGATATAAAATTATAAAAAGGAATAAATTTATTTTAGTAATAAGAACGAACATGGTCGTGGAAAAAAAAACCCGTGCTCCTATTCACGTTACTCTTTCAGATGTAGAACGAGCATATAAAAAAGTAGAGGAGTTCCAACGCTTAATTGAGCGAGGAAAAACCACAGAACAAATTTTTAAAGATATACTCAAGTTGATTCAAGTTGATAAGTGATCTTCTTCAAACAATTTTAAAAATAGCTGCCGATTGTAATGTCCCTATCGTTCTTATTGGTGGATTAGCTCTTCCAGCTTATAGCGTAGCAAGAACAACGCTTGATATTGATATTTGTATATTTATTATGTCTCAAGAAGAGTTAAACAGATTTGTTGAAGCCTTGAATCAAAACGAGATTTCAACTGTCCAAAAACCAAAAATAAGTCACAATTTATTTACAGTATTCGGAAAACTCGGGGAAGCAGAGATATGGTTAAAACCTTGTGATGCATTTCATTGGGATGAACAAATGGTCGGAAAAATACAACAATTTTTTGATAATGTTTATGTGCTAGCCGTTGAAGATTATATCTTGACTAAACTTGGGAGATCTGATCGTAGTTCGATCGATATAAGTGATATCTTAAAAATTATAATTGCGAACAAGAATAAATTAGATTGGAAATACCTTCGTTTTCGATTAAAAAGGATGGATCTAGAAAGCGATTTTAAAGAAATTCTAAAAGGATTTAGATTAGATTTAAATTATAATTTGCGAAATATCTCAAAAGTCATTTTGGAGAAGTTTAAAAATAATGATTAAATGTTCCTTCCTTCTTAATTTTAAAAAACGAGTTTTTAATGACGCATATGAATTGTCATTCTTTTGAAGTTTGGTTTTTTTCACTTTGAGTCGAATTAACAAATGCCCATCGCCATATGAGAAATATGAGTGCGAATATAACTGCTGAAGAGAGTGGAAGCGTTTGTGTTGGTAGAAATTGTAAGATTAATCCACCAAGAATGGGGGTTATAATCTGACCAATACTGCCTAACGCGTTATTTACGCCCAACAAACTACCAGTCTCCTCCTTTTTAACAGCTTTGGTTAACTTGCTAGTAAGAATGGGACGAACTACACCTGATCCAAATGCTAAAAAGCTAATTGGAATATACACGATCCAGTAGCTAGTGGAAAAAATAAGAAACGTCATGGTGAAAATCATAGCGAAAATACCTAACCTTAGAGTTGTGTTTTCACTTAACTTCTTCAATAAAGGATTGATGAGAGCACTTTGGAAAATGACCCTAAGCACTCCAATCCAGGCCATATAAAAACTAACCTCTAGGACAGTAACATTAAATTGTTTTTCAGCCAAGAGTGCAAATGTTGAAATGAATAGAAAAAATCCGAAATTATAGATGAAAAAAACCAGTAAAGTACCCCGAATTTTAGCAGTTTTAAAAAACCGTTTGGCTTCTTTAATTGGGATTATATCTCCGAACTTAAAATCTAATTTAATCTCTCTCTCTCTTTTATTTAGTGATTCAGGTAAAAAAATTAATACCAATATTATGGAGAGAAGGCTAACTCCAGCAGCAAAAAACATGGGAACCGAATAGTTGATTGTTGATAATATTCCACCAATTACGGGCCCAAATATTAACCCGGCACCAAAAACAGCGCTTGAATAACCGAAAGTTTTAGTTCGATATTTAGGATTTGTCACATCGCTAATATACGCTTGAGCAACAGTCATATTACTTCCAAGAAGACCGTCTACAAGACGAGCTGCAACTAATATCCAGACATTACCGGCGATTCCAAGGAGAAAAAATCCTATTAGTGTGCTAGTCTGACTGAAAAGTAGTAATGGTTTTCTTCCGTATTTATCACTAAGTTTTCCAGTAATTGGACTAGCGAAAAGTTGGCATAGGCTAAAAATACTTAGAACTAAACCAACTTGAAACGCATTCAAACCTAAAGAAATTCCTAAAAATGGAATTATAGGCATCACACTGCTAAATCCTAAAACTTCCGTAAATTATATCATGAAAATGATTAAAAGACGTTTGTCGAGTTTCTCACTTTGATCTTGTGTTGTCGTATGAATAGGGCTTCACATTTTTATTAATTTGTTAATTATTAAATTTAGAGCAACTATCTATTATCCTTTAGATACATTTCCGTTGAATGAAGAAAATTGATTGAATATTTTAGCATCTCCTTCAATTTTGGCAAAGATATTCACTGGAGATGCTGCTTTTGGTTTATCATCCTTACTCACTGGAGTGGGACCAAAAAAGATACAAAACCCCTTTCCATCGGGCCAGTATCCAATATCACCTACTTCACAAACAACCTGTGAATTCTCCTTTTCAATTGAAACGGGGATTTCTCCATATAGTTCTTCCCCCCATCTAGACAAATTCAATTCAAAAGGGAGGTTTTCCCAAATTGTCTTACAGGTTTCCGGATTTTTTTCAGTAAGTAATTTAGCTTTAATTCGACCAATTTTCTCGTTTTCAATAATTATGTAATCCATAAAGTAATCACTAATAAAAGTAATATTACATTAGATAATTACCTTTCATATTTAAACAGAGTTTTAATAAACAATAAGATTATTAAACATAATAAAAAGAAGATATTAAGGGAATATATGGTTGAAATTTTATGATCTTAGAGAACACCTTTAAACTCGTTCTAGATATTTATAAATATCATAAAATCATACCACCAAGAGTCAGTAAAGTAGTTATTGGGTTGGGATATACGGGCGTTGAATTAGAAGCATTATCTTACGATCCCTTTTTAGGGTTAGCGGCTACTTTACCTGCTATTATACAATCAACCAATTGTACCAAAATCGATTTTGCAGGAAGCTTAACTAATAAGTCTTTTAAAGAATTAATGAGTTGGTCATATCAACCTCCTAGTTTAGAAAAAATTATCGGTATCGCAACTTTAAATGCGGCATCTCAACATATTTTAGCAGTGAAATCCCCATATAAAGAGATTGAGGGAGATTTAGTAGATTTTTTAAAACAAAACAAGCTACAAAAATCCTCTTCATTGGTTTCATGAAACCTATGATAAGAAAGATTTTGAACAAAACCAAATTCATTAGCATAATTGATAACAACCCTTCAATTAAGAGATCTTATCAAAATATCCCAATATTAAATGATATCGACGATTTAAAGGAAAGTAATTTAGCAATAGATATTCTATTTTGTACAGGAACATCGTTAATCAATAATACGCTTGAAAAGATCTTATCTGTGTTTAAAAATAAAGCTAAATATGTTGTTTTAATCGGACCAAGCATCAGCTTTCTACCTGATATTTTATTTGATAAAGGTGTGGATATCGTAGGAGGTATGAATATAATTGATTCTGAATCAGTAATTAAAGTTCTGCAAGAGGGTGGCGGAATGAAATTCTTTAAGAAATATGGAAGAAAGTACAATTTTATTAAACAATAAATCGCTTTACGACATAGAGTCAGAAGATAATAATTGTTTTTTCTTCATTTAAAAAATTTTTAAATAGAATCTTTAAGTATATTTACTAAGGTTGATAAGATAATGGTTCAAAAAAATTCAGAAAAATTGCCAAATAATCCCATAGAAGCTCAAGGGATATTGATAAAAGAATTTTATAAAAAATTCGGAAAGGAAGCATTACCTATTATAGAAAGTGTTTGTGGAAGACAAGGTCGTGCTTTAGGCTTAAAAGTAATGAAAAAATTACCAGATAATAAATTAACAACTGTAGCACGTGCTTTTTCAAAGAGCTTTAATCCTAATTTTGTTAAGATAATTTCTGTCTCGGATGAAAAATTTCAAATTCAAGGCACCAGGTGTCCTTTTGGCCTTGAAAATACAGCTAGGGCGTTATGCGAAGCCGTTATGGCAATCGACCACGAGTATTTTCGCGAAGCGGTTAGTGATAAGGTCGAACTTAAGATTCTTAAAACCGTTGCAGCAGGCGATCAATATTGTGATACAATTTACACGCTAAAATAAAAAAGTTTTATCAAAATTATTTGCAGAAAAGCATATAACTTAGTAAGGAAAATATCTAATATATTAATAAAAATTAAAAATTAAAAAAAACAAATTTCAAATAAATTAATTAAATTAATCCAATTGATTGATATGAATGAGAATGACTCAAAATATAATTTTAAAGTACTAATTATTGGACCTGGAGCAGTAGGAAAAACTAGTCTTATTAATAGGTTTGTCCACAATCAATTTTCTTTAAAGTATAAATTTACAATTGGAGCAGATTTTCTTATGAAAAATGTAGAGTATAAACCATCCAAAACTGCTAAGCTCACAATATGGGATATTGGAGGTCAAGAAAGGTTTCGATTCCTAAATCGCAGTTTTTACAAAGGGGCTAATGGAGCATTATTAGTTTTTGATCTTACGAGGGAAAATACTTATATTGAAACTAAAAGATGGTTAAATGATATGCGGACAATTCTTAAAGACAAAATTCCTGTGGTATTAATAGGAAATAAATTAGATTTGATTCCTGAAATTGGTGAAGTTGTAGATCGAAAAGATACCCGACAATTTGCTAAGAAAGAAAATTTATGGTATATTGAAACCTCTGCTAAAACAGGAGATAATGTTGAAGAAGCTTTTGTTGAATTAACTCTTCGAATACTGAAAAATATTTCTTGATTTACACAAGGAAAACATTCCAACAATTCTACCTAATTATTACTGAATAATATAAAAATTAAAATAAAAAAATTTGTTCTTTGATTAGATTACTAATTACTATAAAACTCGCGGTTAATCCAAGTGAAGAAAAACTCCATTTGTGGAAACATTTTAATTTGAAGATAATGTGGTAAAAAATATTGAAGATATAAAATGGGTTTCCAAAAATTAACCTCTCCATAAGCCATAACATGTTCTTTTATTTGTTTAAGAATATCTTGGTCGGGCCAACTTGAATCAGGATGTAAGGAGTAATCAATATTTTTGCCTTTTGTATTAATCATTGCATATTTTACGAGATGAAACGGATAAGCAAGGATTTCTGAAGCAACTTTGTCTCCTCTTATCATATCCTTAGAGATTATCATGCGATCAAAGTTTTCTACGGAGTATATAAAATGTGGACCTACTCCAGTACCTATATCGTAAGCAGCTAATATGTTGATATCGGGAGACATTATTCTGGCAGCAGCGGCTACAGCTCGATCAATTCTTTCATACTTACGATGATATTTTGATTTTCTAAATTCTGCTATGGCACCATACATGTTCTTCTGATTACAAGTAATTCCACATTCCCAATGATGCTTAGGAGGAGCAAAGCTTACAATTTTGACTTGTGGTTTCAATAAAATTTCTGGTAATCTTAATGGTATTGTTAGATGATGGCAATGCATTTCTACTGAAGTATATTTTGATAAGTTTACAAATTTACAATTATTTCTCTTCAACATATCAAAATAACCCCTAATTTTTAGCAACTTATCGTGGATAATACGTGCTCTCATATTAGCCTCGCAAACAAACGGGTTGGCTCCCATTATTCGGAGTTTTTTAATTATTGCTTCACAAATCTCTGGGTCAGAATATGTAACAGGAACATAATCAATACCACCACCTATATTTACTTTAATAGCAACAATATCTCCTTTATTAATTATAGACTCGGCTTCAATTTTATCAAACGCGTCAGAAACAGATTTAAATAATTCTTTTCCTTTTTTTAGCTTTTGGATTAATACTACATCATCTTTCTTTAAAACATTATGCTCTTTTTCTTGACCTATTAACTTACCATTATTTTGTGAAACAATATATCTTTCCGTCTCGTACTTAATCAATTTTTTCAAATCAAAATTCTTTATATCATATCCTATAGAATTAAAAAGTAAAAGTAATAATAAAAAAAAAGAATAATGTTTATTGAGTTTCTCCGTATTTCTCTTTCCAGATAGGATCGTTGATTTGTAAAACCCTTCTCTGGACTTTTCCAACCATAGATTTTGGAATTTCGTCTATAATTTCAATTTGTTTAGGACACTTATAATGCGTAATATTTTCTTTACTCCAAGCAATTAGCTCTTCAGAAGTAACTTTACCCACTGATTCATCTTCTAGTTGGACCCAAGCTTTTACTAGTTCTCCCGTTTCAAGATCAGGCAACCCAGAAACAGCTACTTCCATTACATCAGGGTGAGCGCCCAATAGATCTTCTACTTCCTTTGGAAAAACAGAATAGCCCTTATATTTAATCATTTGCTTCTTTCTATCTCGAATAACCATTTGTCCTTCTTCGTCCATGTAACCAATATCTCCTGTTAAACACCAAATTCGTCCTTCCCACTCCCTTAAGGTTTCTGCTGTGGCTTCAGGCCTATTTAAATAACCTTTCATTACTTGTGGACCACATACACAGATTTCTCCTGTAAAATCTATTCCGTAACCTTTTAATTGTCCCTTACTGAAATCTTCTGAATCAAATATAGCCCATTCAACACCAGGTAAGGGTAAACCAATGGTTCCTGGGGTATCTGTTCCGTTGAATGGTCCTATACTTACTGCAGTTGTACATTCCGTAAGTCCATAAGCCTCAACAAGGTGTCCATTACTGATTGCTTCGAATGCATCCTTTACGGGTTTATGAAGCGGTCCCGCACCACTAACGCACAGACGAAACATATTTTCCAATCTAGGTTCAGGATTCGCTTTTAAGTAGCGAGTTAAACCAATGAAAAGAGCTTCAACTCCAGGTAATATGACTCCCCCTTCAGGACCAACTTCTATTATGGTATCTACTACTTCTTTTAAATCCAATTCTCTTTTTGCGAAAAGAATGTTAAAATCGCCCCCTTCAATAACGACATTTTGAACAATTGTCATCCCAAAAGCGTGGAACATGGGTAAAATACCAATACATGCAATTGGGTGAGTTGCATCGGGCATCCACATCACATTTTGCTTAGCATTAGTCACACAGTTGTAGTGAGTGATAATAGCAGGTTTGGGAACACCTGTTGTTCCTCCAGTCATTAAATAAACGGCCGGATCATTTAAAGGATCAATTTCAACTTCCGGAATGTCAATTTCACCGCGTTTTTGGCATACATCAAGGAATTTAATAGCGCCTGGAACTTCTCCTGAGGGAATAGTCCCATCAGCCAGCATTTGCTCCTTAATCGCTGGAGGTATCGCAGCTAAATCAATAATACAGGTAGAAATCACGAAGTCAAATTTATATTTATCTTGTATGGGTTTAATCAAACCATACATTACATCCATACAAATCAATCCTTTAGGTTTCACTTGCTGTAGTACATGAAGGATTTCTAGCGGTTTATATGTAGGATTAATCGGAATAACTATGGCTCCTAATTTAACAGTCGCAAAATAGGTTATTGTAAATTGGAAACAATTTGGAAGTAGAATTGCGACAACATCCCCTTTTTTTATTCCTTGCCGTGATAAAGAGGTAGCGAGAGAATCCGTATATTTTCGCAGTACTCTATAATTCATGAATGTTTTTGCGAACCATATACACTTATTCTTAGCAAATTCCTCAGTCTTTTGGTCAAACCAGTCTCCTAAACTAATAACTGGAAACTCTGGATGTTTTGGGACGCCATCTTGGTATTTCTTAAGCCAAGGTTTACTATCATCAACATACCATTTAGGTACTGTCATAAAATTTCTACTCTTAAAATAATTTTTTTTTTAATTATAATGGTGTGAATATATTTGATTTTTATATTTATAAATCTAATTGGTTATGATAAATTTTAAATCATAATTAGAAGTATTTGTTTTAAAAAAATAAAAAAGAAGAGTTATAACGATTTATAAAGCGCTTCACCAAGATTAGTTGTACGAGGGTCGCTTGTGATTGACATCACCATATTATTCATAACAAACGCAAAGCTGGTCTTTTTCTATCTTCATAAATTTCTTCAATGATTCCATCCCATTCATCATCATCTTTGAAAACTCCAGCCAAATCCTCTAACAACTTTGTTTTAGATTTTGTTCTTTTTAGTAATCTGTTAATTAGATCAGCAAAAGATTCCCCTTTCCGCTTTTCTTTACGTAACTTATCGTATGTTTCAAGGGGCAATGAAATAGTTTTATTTACCATAATAGAATAATATCAATAAATTATATATCTTTTTTTGTAATCTATTACTAATTGGATAATTAGGAAGAGAAACTAAGGTAAGACTCTATTTCCGCAACAATATTTATACTTTTTTCCGCTTCCACACGAACACGGCTCGTTTCTTCCAATCTTTTTTGTTTTAAAGGGCGTGGGAGCGTTAATTTGGTGCTCAGATTTAAATTTTTCTGCTATACTTTTAAAGCGAGGTAATGTACGAGAATAAAACATCTTCCAACCTTTGCATAGAACACTTAACTCTTTTGAAAAGTTAGGCGCTCCAAAGCGAAATTTTTGGCAATCTCCATGACATAAATTAAGATAAGGGCATAAATCGCATTCTTTATTCCAATTTGCTTTTTGATTTCCAAAGCTTTGATATTTCTTCGATAATATAAGACTTTCCCATGAATCGGCTTTAACATTTCCTAATAATAGGTCATCGCGTACAAAAAAGTCACACGGGTATACGCTACCGTTGTATTCAACAACAAAATATTGAACGCAACTTTTTCCCATATAACAAACGTTATAACGTCCATAGACTAAATATTCCATAATTGAGTCGAATAAACGAATTGAAACCTTATTCAAATCTTCTTTTATCCACTCCTCGAATAAATCGGAGAGAAATTTACCCCAATCTTCTCCATTAATAGAAAATGGTCTAAGCTTACCCTCCTCATCAAACTCAACACAGGGAATGTACTGATGGAAATAAAAACCGTTTTTAAGGTGATATTGATAAATTTCCCTTGCTTTTTTTACAGTCTCGTTGTTAATTAACGTTAGAATGTTAAATTCAACGCCATACCGTTTAAGACGCTCTATACCGCACATGACTAAGGCATGGGTGGGTTTCTGACCAATTGTTTTTCTGTAGTGATCGTGAAGATATTCCGGTCCATCTAAACTGACTCCTACAAGAAATTTGTATTCCCCAAAAAACTTAGCCATTTCCTCCGTTATTAAAGTAGCGTTGGTTTGAAGGCCGTTACTTATTGAAGAACCAGGTGGAGCGTATTTCAATTGGAGTTCAACGACTTTTTTGAAGAATTTAAGACCCATTAACGTAGGTTCTCCACCCTGCCACCCGAAAGAATATTGTTTTTTCTGATCAGTGTTCATATAACTTTTAATTATGATTTCCAATATCTCGTCAGACATTCGAGGGATTTTATTTGCATTTTCTAGGTGATCTATGTAGAAACAGTATTCGCATCTAAGGTTACAATCTGCTGAGGCTGGTTTGATTAGAAGCGAGAACGATTTCATGTTTTTTCATTATGTTAAATTTAATTAAATAAATAAAACTTTTTACAATAGTTTAGCTTTGAGAATTATACATTCAAAATTATACATTATATATTATTTCTAAAATAAATTTAGTTCGATAAAAATGAAGGAAATAGAACCTAAAATTTTAACTAAAGAAGAAATTGAGCGAATTCCATCGGGAATTAACGAGGAAGAACTTATTGAGTTTGATAAACACGCACTTAATTCTTTTTATGAAGCGTTAACTGCTATAGAAGCAAAAGAACCTGGATCTTCGTGGGTGAAAGTAATTGATAAAGAAGGTAATGTAAAAGAGATTCTTGATGCCACATCCATGAATTGGACTTTATCTCTTGGATTTGCACACCCGGATGTTAATTATGCAGCCTATCAACAAATGATTAGACTAAATCACGTAAGATATAACGTATTAACTCCTGCTAGAGCAAAATTGGTAAATAAAATCGCAGAATTAGCTCCCGGGAAACTTAAAGGAGGAAGAATTTCATTAAACAATCAAGGTGGGGGATTAGCTAACGAAGCGGCTATCAAATTAGCAATGATGGCGTCAAGAGGGGCTGACCATTTTGGAGTTTTTTGGGGCGGCTATCACGGATCTACTTTAGTAATGACCACTGCCACTCAGCCAATGCATGCAGTAAACCGTTTCTCTAGTTTTGGATACGAACACTTCACCAGAATGCCTTATCCTTATTGTTATAGATGCCTATGGAAGTATAAAGGAGGTTTAAACGGTAAAAAGGATCCTAGCTGCAATTTAGAATGTTTTGATTTAGTAGAAAACTATATACTTGGGATGGCACCAAAAAGATTTGCAGGGATTATGCTTGAACCAATTCAAGCTGCTGGAGGTCAAATACCAGCACCACCCGAATTTTTACGAAAATTGAAGTTAGTATGTGAAGAAGAAAAAGTATTCCTAATATACGACGAATGTCAAACATGTATGTGGAGATGTGGAAAATATTTTACAATAACCGAACGATACGAAAAGGAATTAAATATAGATGTTTCCCCAGATATGATGACATTTACTAAGGGAATCGGAGGAGGGTATCCGTTAGGTGTTTTAGTTGCATCTCCAAAAATCAAGAAAAGATTTGGTCCTTCGGAAGAGCACACTACGTTCAGCTCTGACCCATTATCATTTGCTACTTCACTGGCAGCAATTAAAGTTATCGAGAAAGCCAAATATGGAGAAAATTGCGAAAATATGGGTAATAAGATCACTAAACGACTATTTGAAATGCAAGAAGAATACGAAGTTATTGGAGATATCAGAGGTCCTGGATTATTTATCGGGATAGAATTAGTTAAAAACAGAGAGACACGAGAACCTTTCACAGAACTTTCTGAAGAGATGGTATTACTAGCACCAAAACATAACTTATACTTAGGACCAAGTATGCCAATTCTAACGGCCACAGGCAAACTTAGAAGACGAAATGTAATCAAAATCAAGCCACCTTTAGTTGTTACGGAAGAAGATACCGATTTTATATTAGAAAATTTTGAAATGACTCTAAAAGACGCGCTGAATAAGTTAAAATAACAAAAAAATACACTCTTTTTTTTATAAACTTAAAGACCTAAATGATTTCGTAGAAATTTTTTTTAATTTGATAATTTGTTTATTAGATTGCATATTTCCTGTGGATTTCTTGTAGAGAAAACGAATGGTCTACCATCTTGAAATGTTAGTTTTACAGCCTCTCCGAAATCTGTGTTATAGGCCCATGAACCATCTGTCCCTAATCGAATTCCTACTCCCCAATAAATTCTAAAATTTGCTTTAGTTATATCACAACGGGTTATTTTATTTAGGGGTATTTTTTTATGGTTAAAAATTCCATATTCTACATCAAGTTGATTTTTGGTTAAGGTGATTTTTAGCCCTCTATAGTTCCAATATAAAAGAAGAATAAATAGACTGAAAACACCTAATATTATGCCGAAAAATGTCAATTCTTTGGGTATGAAAGCAGTAATTATAATACCGATTGAAATAAATAATAAAAATACAAATAGCACCAAACCTTTTACAAATTTTCCAACTGGAATCCATTCTTTATATAATAATTCTTCATTTTTTTGGATATTATTTTCATTAATTATTTTAATCACCAATTTAATGTTGTTTCTTTCACCATATTAACTATAAAGATTTTTCTTTTTATTATTTATAGGGTATTTTATTAAATAAGCATTCTTTGATGCAAACAGTACAACCAAACATTCTTGAAAACACAAATAAATAGTACATGGCTGCACTAATTTAATTTCATTAAATTCCTTTAGTAACCCGCTTTTTTCTATAAATTTCTAAAACTGTCGGCATAAATAACCTATTAAGTTTTTTATACACCTTTAGATTTGCTTTATCAGGGTTGAATTCTTTTTCAAATCTGACCATTTTTTCAATTGCGTTATCTATACTATTATAATTCTTACAACCATAAAATCCTAATATAGCAGCACCTAAAGCTGAACTATCCTTAACTTCTGGGACAATAACTTTTTTATTCATAACATCGGCCAAAATCTGAGACCATAAGGCGCTGTTCATCCCTCCACCATCTACCTTTACCTCTGTGGTTTTAGTGTGAGCTATTGCCTCTATCAATCCTAGGTACATTTGAGCACTTAATGCCGCAGATTCTAGTATAGAACGGATCATATGTCCTCTGGAATGATTCCATGCCAGACCGTGTATGGTTCCCTTTCTAAACATTTGTAAAGGGATAAACAATAACCCTTCACTTCCTGCAGTAACTTCTTCCGCTTCTTTACTTAAAGCATCGTAGATGTTAAGATTTTTTTCCTCACATTCTTTATTTTGCAATCGAGAAAAATTATCCTTAAACCATTTTAATGCAGTTCCAGTTCCGGGCATAGCTCCTTCTAACATCCATTTTCCTTTAATAACGTGGGGTAGAGGGAATATCGGGATATCTCCTCCGGGAAGTTGAGCTGGTTCATCACCAGTTACTAAGTTTGTAATGGTATATGTTCCCATTGTTATTTTAGCTTGATTCTGATTAATTACGCCCATTCCTAAAGCTGAGCATTGTTGATCCCCTCCTCCTAATACTACAGGAATTTTACTTTTTAATCCAAGTTCTCCCGCAGCTTTACTAGATAACTCACCTAGTATTTCTCCGGGTGTATGAATTTCAGGCCATAAATCCACTGGTAAATCAAATCTATCAGCAAGATTAGAATCCCAATCTAACGTTTTCATATTCATTATTCCATAAATCGCACTTGTAGGTTCCGTGATGAGTAAATCACTTCCACATAACTTCATATAAATATATGTATCTGCAAAGATTATTTTATAAACCTTACTAAATAAATCAGGTTTCTCATTTTTTAACCATAAAATCTTAGGAATTGCCAACCTCAATCCTTCTTCTTGTTGGGGGGCGAATCCCCTTTCATCCATCGCTAATATTGACGGATGCAAAACTTCTCTATTCTTATCAATTATAACCGAAGTTCCTCGAAGGATTCCAGCACATATCCCAATTATATCATTTATATCTACTTTTTTAGCAACTTGATTACAAGTATTCTTGATACCCTTCCACCAAATTTTAGGATCTTGTTCTGAAACACCAACTGGTTGCTTAACAACAGGATATTCTTCATATGCTCTGGCAATTTCTTTCCCATTTACATCAAAAATAATGGTTCTTGAGCCTGTAGTCCCAACATCAAACACACACAATAAATCACTCATTTCCATCACTTAAAATATTTAAATTTCTTTAAGAACAACTTTGAGATTTCAAAATTTATAAAGTTTTCATTATTTAAGAGTCTGTTTAAAATTAATTTAATACCTGATGTTAGAAAATAAAATTATAGTTCTAATCAATTCTATCTTTTTTAATTCGAACAGTCGAAAAGACAAGAATGGAAATAATTTTTAAACTAGTTATTTAATTTGAATAATAGCAAATGAGCTTAAATTAGTGTAATATTTTGCCAAATTTCTTTTATCCATATCCTTTTTGAGATCCTCGTATTCAAAGGCCAGATCGTCTAGTTTTTTATCGATAGATGATATATTTTTTTTGAGAAATTGTTGTTCTTCTTTCAAATTCTCAATTTTATCTAAACGCTCTTGTTTTTTTATTCTATCATCTATATTTTTAATGTTTAATAGTTGTCTTTCGGTTGGGCTCTGGCCTTTTTTTTTCTCTAACTTTTGTCTTAAAGATTCTTGTCTAAAACTTAATACTCTCCTTTTGTAACTATATATTTTCTCTTTCTTAGAGGTCTCGATGTCAAATATTTTAGCGTTTAAAGCTTTAATTTCCTTTTTCCATTGAGAAGTTTTCCATTTTACAAGATTTTTAGCTTTTTGAGTAAGTTGCTCAAGAAAACTTAGGCCTAATTGAGCTTTATTAGGAGCATCTAGATCGCTAACTAAGTAATCTTGAAACCTTTTAATATCTAGCACTGTATCTGCTAAATCTGGAATCTCATTCCCGTTATTATCCACTATTACAGCAGAGAATTGATTTTCTAATATGTAGCCTTGAAATTTTATGTTAAATACGAATAAATAAAGGTCTTTTTTGGAAGATAAAAGATTGATTAAATGTTCTGGTAGGTTATCCTTCATTAAATTGAGTATAGTAAATGTCCCCTCTAAATCACTTGATGTACAAAAATCTAATACTTCGTTAATTAGTGGATGTCCTAACGCAAAAAAGTCGATTTCTTCTCGTTCTCTTGCCAGATTCAAATCAAATGTACCTACATATTCCTTTGAGAATCTATACCTGGGATTTTTAAGTAAAATGTCGTTTATCGTAATTTTTGTTTCAAAACCTATTTTTTCAGAAGCTTTGATGCCTTCTTCTTTAAGGACATCTACAAAACCAAACTTATTATTATTGAGGTTAAAGAAATATTTCGTTAGTAAAAATAATTCGTTATGACTAAGCCTTACTTCTTTGCATGATGTCCAAGAAGTTATTAAATCGTCGATTCGAAAAGACTTTTTGTCAATCAGTAAATCGTCTAGTTGCATTTCCATTTCTCGCGCCCTTTTTACTTCAAGATCTAACCTTCTATTGAATTCGTTTAATTTTTTCCTTCTCTTGCCTTTTTCTTCAGTAAAGATAATATTTTTTATATCTTTTTGTATTCTACCTATAATCGGTTCTAATTGTCCTATAGATTCTTCGAATAGGTGAATTCTTTTATCGAGCGCGAACATAATATCTGTTTCTACAGTTCCTTCCATATAAAAGTTATAAATGTAAATCTCTTTGGACTTTTGACCTATCCTATCAAGTCTACCAATTCGTTGTTCCAATTTCATAGGATTCCACGGTAAATCGTAATTTATTAAAACCCGCGCAAATTGAAAATTTCTACCCTCGCCACCGATTTCCGTAGAAAGTAAAATAGAGAATTTATTGCTTTCTCGGAATCTCTCTACAGCTTCATCTTTTTCGACCTTATTTAAGCCTCCGTAAAAAGTTTCTACGTAATAATCTTGTTTTTGTTTGTTCAATAAATCTTTTAAATATAATAGGGTGTCTACAAATTGCGTAAAGATTAATATCTTTTCGTTAGAATTTAGATAGTAAATCTTATTTAACAATTCGATTAATTTCTCAGATTTAGAATCGTAAGGTAATGCTTTTAAATTGTCATAAAATTGCCTTATTATTTTTTCTTGGTTAAGCAAACCTAAGGAAGTTTTTTCTGATTTTTTAACTAAGTCGTTATCGTTATTGTAAGTAAAGTCAGAATCAATATATTGATCTTTCAATTCCGATTCATAATATTCCGGATTTTCATCCTTTAATATATCTAATTCAAGAGAAATGCTTTTTAAGCGCTCAATCTGTTCTAGTCTTCTATCGAGGCTTTTTAAAAACGCGTATTTGGAGCTTGTAAGTAATTTTTGCAAAGTCGTTATAATAAATCCAATTCCTATGTTCTCTTTATTTGTTGCGGTATTGTAAATTTTCGCTAAATAGAGTCTAATTTCCTCATAAATTTCTAATTCTTGCTTCGTAGGGTTTATAACAATAGTTTTAACAACTCGTTCGTTTAAAAACTCTTTTGAAAATACATTCTTTTTACGATTCCTAATTAGAAACTTTGATAAAGTGTGGTCCTCTTCAATTTTCTTTAATAAATTTAATTTATAATTATCATTTTTTAACAGTTTTAGTATTCCTTCATCATTTTTGTTACTAATTATGTACTTTAGGTTCTTAAGAAGTTTTATAGTATTTTTTACTTCGAAATTATTTAATTTATCAATTTGGTTAACGTTAGCAACTAGTAAATTTATAAACGGCATGTTTTTTCTAAAATGTTCGAAATCTGAAAAATTATCAAAAGCTTCTCCTTGGACTAATTCTATAAGCGAATACAATTCAAACGAGTGCAGTTGTAAAGGTGTTGCAGATAATAGTAATAAAGATTCAGTGGAAAGGCTTAAATTCCTTGCTAAATCGTAATTTAAGGTTTCCCTATAATTTCCAGTTGCGGCATTAATTAAATATCTTCGCAAATGATGGGCTTCGTCAAAAACAATTATATCCCATGAAATTTGAGAAAGAAAGTTTATATATTTTCTATTTTTCGCAAATTGTAGAGAACAAATAATAAGATTATCGTAATAGAATGGGTTTTGAAACAACTCAGAGCTAGTACGATTTCCGATTTTCTTTAATTCTTTGATTTTTTTCCCATCGTATATAGTAAATTCAATGTTAAATTTGTTTAGCATTTCGAAGCTCCATTGTTGCACAAGTGTTGCGGGAACAACTATTAGAATTCTTTCAGCGAGATTTCTTGCCATCATTTCTTTGATATAAATACCTGCTTCAATCGTTTTTCCTAGTCCTACTTCATCAGCTAGAATTATGCGAGGAAAATATTCTTCAGATAATCGATGCGCCACATTTATTTGGTGTGGCATAAGAGAAAGTCTAGAATTGGTTATACATTTTATTTGATAGGATGTGTAATACGAATAAAAAAGATTAGCCCAGTACTTTAGTAAGAAGTTCTCTGGAGGGTCAATTCTTTGCTTTGAAATTATTCTTTTTACGGGAGTTTCATACTTTGAAATTATTTCAGATTCGTAGATTTGAGCTAATTTTCCATTTGGAAATATTGTTTCATAGGATAAATTTCCATCTTTTATTACAAAATTTTTGGAATTAATTACTCCAACTCCTTTTTTAGTAATTATTCTTTCGTTAACCTCAAAAACGTAATGTATGAGATCAAGAGGATGAATAATTTTAATTATATTATTTTCAAATAAAACTTTATATTTGGTTATAAAGTAAGAATCCTCGCCATCTAACGACCTGGAAGCTGGGATGTCTATTTTTTTTACAATTCTACCAATGTCTAAATCAGAATTTAATCTGAAGATGACTAAATTACCTAAGTTGAATTTATGCCCTTGACAATATACATTAAAGCATTTCGTCAATCTTGATTCTAACGAGTTGTTACAAAACGGACACTGATATTTAAGAGTCCTAATATTATTGATCATGTAATTAATTTTCTCTCTATTAATTCTATGTACGACAGATTAAAGTAAAAATTTTAGTATTATAAATTATTGGCTTTCCATAAGAGTCAATTATATCTATGACTTCAACTAGATGTACTTTAATTCATTTAAGGAATTAGGTAAAATTTCTAAAATTAATAGGTTGTTTAATTAATCAAAAAAGACTATTCAAAAAAAATTCTCTTTTTTAATGGACCTCATTTTTGGCTTAAAGCTTTCTCTAAGATTGTATTTGAACACTCAATAGCGCTCGTAGCTGCAAGCTCAGTGCCAATACCCCACCCACCTGCGTCTCCGCCAACCATATATAATCCCTCTATTGGTAAAGCTACAGATGGTCTATTTATTCCTGATTGGTTATTAGTCTGGGCAATCCCTACAACAGCGCTTTGTTTGCCATACATTAAATCAATATCTTCTGGTGTTGTTACATCATACCAAAGAAGGTTAGCAGATATTCCCGGAAATACATTTTCAAGAGTATTTAAAGAGTTTTCGATCCACTCTTTTTTATTTTTTTCAAAATTTTCACGAGGGACTATTGTACCTGCAGTTAGTAATTGATTTTCCTTTGGAGCCATGGTACTATGATAATTTGATGGTACAGGAATAAAGTAGTCAATTTCATCAGGTACTTTTCCTTTCGACATTTGACTATAATATTCTTCTACGTCTTCTGAGCTGAAAGATACAACCATTTTATAGGGAGTTATTGGTTTTTTTAGAGCAAGTTTTAATGTAATTGCACTTAATGAGTATAAGAGATTATCTACTTTTTGAAGAAAAACGTTCTCGAAATGTTCTCTTCCTACTAGCGTATTTACCGTATCTTTAATTCCAGCATTAGAGATAACAATATTAGAGGAAATAAACTCTCCATTATCAAGCTCAACCCCTTTTGCTTTTCCGTCTTCTACCACAATTTTATTTGCCGTAGTCTTTGTTAAAATTTTTCCTCCCATCTTTTTTATTCCCTCAACATAAGCTAAAGGGATCGAGATACATCCGCCTTTTGGATAACCAACGCTCTGATACTTACTAAGGGAAGTTAAACATCTGATAAATTCCCCCGTGGACACTTGATGATAGGGTATTACAAAATACAATCCTGAAATCATGTAAAAGTACCTATGAATTAATGCATTGTTCGTATATTGAGATAACCACGATTTAACATCAATTTCATCTAATGTACTAGTATCTTTTATTTTAGAAACCTCAGTAATTAGACTTAGTAATTTCATTAATTCTTCTTTAGGAAGAAATTTCCTTAAATCTTCTGGAAATCCATGAAAACCACCTTTATAATACCAGCGTGACTCTCCTGGCCCTAATATGTTCCAATCGATGGCACTCTCCATACCAATCATCTCTAATACTTTACCAAGAGGACCTTTATTTGACCTTGCAAAAGAATGGACTCCAACATCTATTTTGAAACCATCCTTTTCATAAGTACTACATCTGCCCCCGATTATTTCATTTTTCTCGATAAGAAGCGTATTTAAATTTTTAGAAGCTAAAAGAGCCCCTACTGCAGTGCCTCCTACACCACTGCCGATTATTATTATATCATAATCACTCAATATCTTGCACCCACGCTCTAATAATTATAGTAATTCCATATATGAAAATTGGGTTTAAATGTTAATATGATATCTTTATTTAAAAAATTAACAATTTTGTATTAATTGTTTAAAAACATCTCAAAATAAGACAAAGAAAAAAAGCTATAATATTCATTCTAAAATTATATTATTTTTTGGATTCTAACGCCTTACTACAAAAAGGGTACTTATATTTAAGAGCCTTAAGATTGTTAATCATAAAATTATTATTCTCTCTATTTAATCTAAATATTACAAATAAAAGTAAAAATTTTGTTATTATAAATTATTGAGGTATTTTTTATGGAAACTGAAAAAGTTGAACCTACTTTTGTTGGAGAGAACGACGATTTAGTATTTGTCGTTCCCAAAGAACTTTTTACAATGAAATTATCAACCGAACAGAAATTGGACCGAGAAACCGCAAAAGAATATAGTAAGTATTTAACAGGGACATTTAAAGGCTTTCAAAAGGCGAACAAAACGAAATATCAAAATGGCGATAATAACAAGACCGAGACGACACCTGAATTTTGGGTAGAGTTTGAGAATTTAGCTAAAGAAAAGGGAATTGCTCTTATTGGTTATACACCCGTGTTAGAAAACTACATTTTCAAAAATCTTCCAATTGTAGGAAAGAACACAATAATTTTAGGTATGGAAATGGATTGGGATAAGATCGAAACAGCTCCAAGCATTGATGTTAGCATTGAGGCGTTTAGAGTGTATTACGACTTAGGAGAAAAAACGATCGAGTTAACGCGATTTCTGCAAGAAAAAGGTTACAAGACGGAAGCTCATCATCCCTTTGGAGGAAAACTCTTGTTTACAGCTCACGCTGTAGCTGCGGGGTTAGGAATAAAGGGGCGGAATGGGTTAATTATTAGTCCCGAGTTTGGTCCGAGACAAAGGTGGAGCGCGATAACTACGGATGCCAATATCCCCGAAACAAAGAAAGTAGATCTTAGCGATATGGAAGATTTTTGCGAGAATTGCGGTGTTTGCATAAAAGATTGTTTAGGTGGAGCTACTTATGAAGAACCAATTGAGAAAGTAAAAGGTTCTGGCATTTTCACTCACATAGATCGCTCAAAATGCATGGAAAGTTTATTGAACAATAATTATTGCTCTTATTGTTTAAAAATATGCCCCCAAGGACATAAATAAGCTAATTTATAACAAAAATCTATTTTTTATCTAAATATTTTTCTTGGAGATATTTATCAATTCCGTGAGCTGCTCGCTTGCCCGCTCCCATAGCAGAAATTACAGTAGCGGACCCCGTTACGATATCTCCACCAGCAAATATCTCTTCAATATTGGTTTGAGATTTTTCATCCGTTTCGATGTAGCCCCATTTGGATATTTTCAATTCTGGTATTGATTTAGTTAAGATTGGATTTGCTCTTGTTCCTATGCCTATAATGATCGTATCTATATCAATTAGATATTCTGAATTTTCGATTGGAATGGGACGTCTACGCCCAGATTCATCAGGTTCCCCTAATTCCATTTTAATAACTTCCATTTGTATAAGATCGTCGTTTTCATCTCCAATAAATTTCACTGGATTTGTTAAGAATTGAAAAACAACGCCTTCTTCTAAAGCGTGGTGATACTCCTCCTTTCTTGCAGGCATCTCTGCTTCGGACCTGCGATAAACAATCATAACCTTTTCAGCACCTAATCGTAAGGCGGTTCTAGCGGAATCTAAAGCGACATTTCCCCCTCCTAAAACAGTTACAATTTTACCAATTTTAATAGGAGTATCGTATTCAGGAAACTTAAAAGCCTTCATTAAATTCGATCGAGTGAGGAATTCGTTAGCAGATAAGACGCCATTTAGGTTTAATCCCGGTACTTTTAAAAATATTGGTAGTCCCGCCCCAACCCCAATAAAAAAGGCTTTAAACCCCATATCTTTTAAATCTTCGATCGTTAAAGTTTTACCAATAATTACGTTATATTCAACTTTAACATCTAACATCTTTAAAGTCTCAATTTCGCTTTTGACTATCTCTTTTGGCAACCTAAACTCTGGAATTCCGTAAGTTAATACGCCTCCACCAGCATGGAACGCTTCAAATATAGTGACATCGTAGCCATTCATCGCAAGCTCTCCAGCACAAGCTAAACCCGCCGGTCCAGAACCTATAACTGCAACTTTAATACCTTTAGGAGCTGCACATTCGGGACACTCTTTAAGATTTTCTTCTCTTTCCCAGTCTGCGATGAATCTTTCCATATAGCCTATTGCAATTGGTTCTCCAAGACCACTTAATAAACAATATTTTTCACATTGAGATTCTTGCGGACAAACTCTTCCACAAATAGCTGGCAATAAATTATATGATTTTATTTCGTATAGAGCTCCAATGTATTTTTCTTGCTTCAATAATTTTATAAATTGAGGAATTCTTATGTTAACGGGGCATCCAGTAACACAGAGCGGGTCTCCACACTGTAAGCATCTATGTGATTCTAACTTGACCATATCAATCGTCAATCCCTTAGGAACCTCTTCAAAGTTATTTTTCCTAATATTGGGGTCTTGCTCAATCATCTTTGGGCGATGATATTCTTCAAACTTCTTTAATTTAGATTTTGCTATTCTACTTAGAGATTCAAAACTTTTACTATCTTCTTTAATCTCTTTCTTAACGATCATATTAAGATCCAAAGCTTTTTGAAAGAATTCAGCACCCGTTTTAGTTCGTATAAATACCGTTGACCAGCCAGGATCAGAACCAATAGATCCTACGGAAATATCAGCGTGTATCGATGTCAAATCGTCGCAAAAAAAGCAACCTGACCGACCATACTTTTTAATTTTTTTTATTGGAACATCAAAAACAGAACCGTTATGATCGTAGATTATAAAACGCCCTTTATTAATATCCATTTTTTTAACATCAGCAGGAGTAGATTTAAACTCAGTTTTTAAAAGTTCAACAATTTTTATGTAATCAAACGATTCCATGCAGAGCAATCCGATCTTTAAAGCAATCTTTTCACAAAATGGTCTATTAAACGGAAAAAATGAAATTTTTTTAAGCGCTTTCATGATACAAGGCGTACCCACTACTGCAAATTTATCGTGATCCCTACAGCCCTGAAATATTTTTAAAATAGGAGCATTTGTATATTTTGTCCCTGCTGTATGTAGGAGTGCATCTTCATCTTCAATTAAATGTGGTAACGGTTTTAGAGGTTCTTCCCCCTCAGTTACAGCTAGAGCACCGTCGATTAATTTTTGTTGAAACGCCATTTTCAGCAGCGTAGTCACAATTCCTCCATCTTGAGCAACTGGAGTTATTCTTTCATCAGTTGTTTGAGCAGTACAAATTTCCCGATAATAATTGAATTGCTCTAAAAAGTTAATATCAGGATCATCGTTTTTTTCTGGTACCTCTAAAACCTTCGGAAAGAATGCTCGTGGACAGCAAGTATAACATAACCCGCAATCAATGCACATTTCTTCGTCAAAATCAAATGTCTCCTCAGAATAGTCTATTGCTCCAACTGGACAAATGGAAGCACATAACCCGCAACCACTGCACAGATTTTTGTCTTTAATTATTTTTACATTAGGAAAAATACCGTTTTGTTTAGAAATTTCTACTACATCTTGAAAAAACCTTGGTTTCTCCCCAATAAAACCTAAAAAGCCTAGCTCTTTTAGATACTCAATATTGCATAACAGATTTTTTTCTGATAATTGTAGTTCTTTTTTCAATTTAGGAATATCAATAGAGCCATATTCTTCTATCTTTTCTAGAATTCCTTGTCTGGAACGCTCTACATCGGTTAATTCGCTAATTAAATCTCCAAATTCTGCCTCGTTATATTTTTCTGACTTCAGAATCTTTTCTTTATTTGTAAGTAATATTTTAACTAAAGATCTTTGCTTTTCCATTTTAAGACACCTCACTCCTATGTCTTTTTAAAGCTCTACATTCTTCGTCGTAACATTCTAAGGATTCCTTCTCTTGATCAATAAATCTATTAGCGCGTTTCAATAGATTATCAAAATCTACGATATGACCATCGACATCAGGGCCGTCAACACACGCAAATTGAACGCCTCCGTCAAGCGTTGAAAAGCGGCAACCACCACACATTCCAGTTCCGTCAATCATAATTGTGTTTAGGGAGACAAATGTTTTTACTTTAGGTAAATCACTAGACCCTTTAGTTGTAAGAGCAACAAATTTCATCATTATTAAAGGTCCAATTGCGATAACAATGCTTATTTTTTCTCTTTTCATTATTTCTGAAAGTGGTACAGTGACAACTCCTTTAGTTCCCTCGCTTCCGTCATCTGTACAAATAATTACTTCATCGCTTACTGAACTCATTTTTTCTTTCCAAAACAATAATCCGGTATTTCTAGCACCTAATATCGAAATAACTTTATTTCCTGCTTCCTTTAATTCTTTTGCCTGAGGATAAATTGGTGCAATTCCAATCCCACCTCCAATTATCACTACGGGATATTCGTACTTTTTAACATGAATTTTATTTCCTAAAGGCCCCACTACATCAAGTATCGTATGCCCTACTTCTAAATGTGAGAGCAATTTCGTGCTTTTTCCAACAACTTGAAATACTATAGTTATCGTTTCTTTCTCTCGATCGTAATCTGCAATGGTTAATGGAAAACGTTCGCCAGTTTCATTGATTCTTAGTAATATAAAATTTCCCGCAAATGCTTTTTTAGCGATTAAAGGAGTAGAAATTATCATTTCAAACACAATACCGCTAGTCCCAAGTTCGTTTTTTTCTAAAATTTCAAATGGCAATTTATTATCACTAAATTTAATATTATAAGTTTATAATCTCTTCTTATAGGATTTAAAATCAATTAGATATTTTTAAATTAATGATTATTAATAAGAAGAAGTCAAAAGTTCAAAATCGATAATATAAAGAAAAAGTATATTAAAATGTTGATGATGGTTGGTATAGACTCTGAAGAAGTTTCCCAACTTAGTATGATCGTTTCCATTAGTGATTTACTCAATATTTTGAAAAATCTGAATCTTCTACAGCACATTTAGATAATAAGAATTAAAAAAGATCATAGAAAAAAAGAATTAATTATTAAATTTCATCATATAGCAATTTAAAAAAGCTTGATAAGAAAAATTATGATAATTCTATTTTTGATAATAACAATTATTCTTGTCAAATGAGATAAAAATCTGTTTATCCGAATATTTATATATTTCTGTCCAGAATTGTTCTATGGTAAGAAATTAAATTAATCTTAATTACTTAAATGCGTTAATTCAATGGAAGTTTTAGAGTTTCATCCTATAAAAAATAAAACGGTTAATGTCTATTTAATAAGAAGAGAAGACAGAGATTTATTAAGTTTACATAATAGTAATTTAGAAAAAATCATAGAAGCAGAAAAATTTAAGTTTGCAATTGTTGATTTTAACGATCCTGAGGTTAAAAAATATTATCAGACTCCTTTATCAGAGTTTATAGAGAAATTCCATTTGCCTTATTACGAAGTTGAAATCCCTGAAAGTATTAAATCTTATTTTTATGTTGAGCTTTTAGACTTGGAAGTACAGATAGAAGAATTAGAGGGAGAATATGAAAAACTTCTTTTGAATAATCAAAAAGATACATTTAAAGCTCAGAGCTTAAACTCCTGGATATATTTGTTAAAAGATAAAGTGGAATATACTAAAAACCTATTAGAATATACCATAAAACCAAAATGGATTGTAAAAAAAATATTAGATGTTGTAAATAACATCAAAAATGATAATTTATCTATAATCCATTTTGCTCATGAAGATTTAATTTCTGAACTGAAAAAATTATTTGAAGAATATAATATCAAAGTCATAAAATATGATATTCGAGAAGAGAAATTAAAATCAATCGTAATGTTAAAGGAGGGATGAAAATAATGCAAGTTTTAGAATTAAAACGATTAAAAGAAAAAAAACTTAAATTAATATTAGTTGAGAGTGAATTTAGGATAGATTGGGCTTTAGAATTACCAAAAGAAGAAGGAATACTGGGTAATTTATTTTTTGTTTCTAGGGCGTACATAGAATTTATTAAAGATTTAGTGAACAAATACCACCCTAATTTCGTAGTAGAAGATAAAGGAATGCGCTCAAGTGAAGAACCATCTATTGATGATGAATTTGGAGCGATTTTTCTAAATGCAGATATCCCATATGAATTTGTGGATATTCCGGATTATGCATTAAATGTAATTTCAGCACCACTAATGGATAAGAAAGGTTTTATAAAAAAAATCACAGAAGAGATTGAAAGTTATAAAAAAATGGGTCGTGTACATTATAACGATCCTAATTTTCAACAGTTAATTATTTGGAAACAATTATTAAAAGATGATTTCAAAGCACAAGAAGATGAAATAAGATATAAAGTCCGTGAAGCTTGGATGATGATGACTATCTTAGAATTAGCCAAAAAACAAGAAAAAAACCAATTAAAAGCATTTTTTATTACTGATAAAAGTCATTTTGATGGTATCACATTTTTAGCTAAAGAATTGGATATAGGAATTGAAATAATTAATCTTAAGAAAGTTACAGAATATCCTGATGAAGAAACATCGATTAATGACTTATTGAATAGATCTATACTTGAAATAATGCCTATAAAAGTTATAAAAAAAGAAAAAGAAGAAAGAATTTTATACTTTTTTGATACGGATGAGTATTGTTCTCCTTTTGATACAAATATGGGCTATGATGCGGGATTTGATATAGTAATACCATATTCTAGAATGAAAGCAGACAGTGTCTCAAGGCTAGTTCAAGATGCTATGTTCTCTCGAAAAGCGGGAGCTTCTTCAGTTTATTTTGTTGGTGGTTCTGATGTTATAGAAAGTGAAAAAATTGCGGAGGAAGTTTTGAAAACAATTATTCCTCCATTTGAATCTCCTGTAATTATAGATCCACGTGGTTCTCATACAACAGCTTCAGCAATAGTTGCAAAAACACTAGAGGTTGCAAGAAAACATGGATTTTCAGATTTATCAGGTAAAAAGATAATTTGTTTAGGAGGAACTGGCCCTGTAGGGCAAATTTCCGCTCTAATTGCTTCAAAACTTAAAGCAAAAGTAGTCATTACTTCAAGAAGAGAACAATTCGTAAAAGAATTGGCAAAAGATTTGACTAAGAAGGCAGGAAGAGGTGCCACTAAGATTATAGGAGAGCCCGCAAATTCAGATGAACAATATCTGAAAATAGTGAAGGACGCAGATATAATATGGTCTGTTGGTAAAGCAGGAGTCCAAATAATCTCAAATAAATTAATGAACCAACTACCTCCAAATAAAATTGTCGTAGATATTAACTTGGTTCCCCCCTATGGAATAGAAGGAATGAAACCAGACTATTATAATACGGAGTTCTATCCGGGTATTTATGCGATAGGTGCTCTTAACATAGGACGATTAAAATACAAAATTGAGAGGGAAATCTTTAAGAAAGCTTTAAAGACAAAAGGTAAAAAAGTCTTTGATTATAATATTGCTTTTGAAATTGCTAATAAGATAGTATTTGGCGAGGAAATAAAAATCTTAGTTTAAAAAGTATTTTTGTTTATAAGATTAACTTATTTCTTTTTTTTTTTTAATGTGTTTAGGATTTGCTGATAAAATTTTGGGAAAAAAAGCATTATAGACAAGCGAGAATTTATCCTAAATGATATTAAAAATATCAATTAGTTGAGAAACAAGAGTTTACCAATAAAGCTTGTTAGATCCACGACTTTAATTTTGTTTTTTAATTCTTTCTCTTCGTTCAAATAACAATTAAAGTGGGCTAAACACTTGGGGCAACTAACAATTAGATACTCGGCACCAGTATCGATCGCCTCTTTAATACGGGTAGCTTGAATCTCTTTTGAGTACTCATTACAACTTATATAAGCGGAAACTCCACAACATAAAGCATCTTTTTTATTACTCTCCATCTCAATTAATTCAATAAATGGAATCTTATTTAATACTTCGCGGGGCGCATCGTAAACATTACTCAATCGTCCTAATCTACATGCGTCGTGATATGTAACTCTTATTTTTTCAGAAATTGGGAATTTAACATCGTCTATTAAGTGTTCCTTTAGGATGTACTCTGTTACGTGATAAATCTCAAAGTTAAACTCGTCAGTTCCTTTAAATAATTTTGGATACTCATATTTCCATGTATGATAACCCTCTGCACAACTAAGTATTAATGTTTTTACTCCAGCGTCGTTAAATAACTGAACATTGTGTCTTGCTAACTTTTCAAATGTATCAGTATCTCCTTGCCATAAACTATCGTGTCCACAACATTTTTCGTTTGAAAGAACTACAGGCACAATTTCTTTTTGGTTTAAAAGACCTATTACTACTCTTGGAATCTTAAGGAAATCCAACGCATTATAAAAAGGAACAACGGGTTGTATACCATAACTACAATCTTGTATATTAGATTCATCGCATGAATTTACGTAAACATCTAATTTTTGATCTGTACTACAACAAATATTGCAATTTAAACACCTACTTGCTTCTTGGATTGCACTTTCTTCCGTGAGAGGTAATTCGACCTCATTAAAGCTTCTTAATCTTTCTTGTATAGGCAACAAATCTATACATTCTTTGGGCATTTTACTGGCTTCTTTTTTAGGTATTGGAGCAAGTTTAGAATATTTTTTAATGACTCTATTTTTTTTTAAACCAACTCCTCTAAGATATCTATCAATAGAAATCGCTGCATTATTTCCATTTCCTATGGCTCTAACAGCTATCCCTTCGCCTGGGATTACATCTCCCCCTGCAAAAATGTTAGGAACATTAGTTTGCATTGTTAATTCGTCTGTTATAATTCTCCCCCACCGGTCTATTTCTAATTGGTCATGAGCAGCTTCTAAAAGCGTTAATTCTGTACCTTGTCCAATAGCAAGTAGCAGAAAATCAAGGTTCATTTTAAACTCTGATTCTTCTATAGGAATTGGTCTTCTCCGACCAGATTTATCTAATTCGCCAAGCTCCATACGAATGCATTCTATTTCTTTAAGAATTCCTTCTTGATCTCCAATTGCTTTTATTGGATTTGTTAAAAATTGAAACTCAACATTTTCTTCCTTTGCCATTTCAATTTCTTCTTCTTGAGCGGGCATTTCCTTTTCAGAACGACGATAAATCACTACGACTTTCTTAGCACCTAATCTTAAAGCAGTTCTAGCAGAATCCATGGCAACATTTCCTCCACCTACTACGCCTATAATTTTATCTTTGAAATCAAATTGTTTTTTTGTTAAATTTTTATCTTTGAGAAAATTTAGACCGCATAAAACGTTCTTAAGGTTCTCTCCTTCCATTTTGAGCCCTAAACAAGTCTGCTGCCCTATCGAAATAAAAAAGGCTTTATAGCCCTGTTTTTCTAAATTTTTAAAAGATAATTTAGGTCCTACGGGAGTATTTAATTTTATTTCAACTCCCATTTTTTCGATAAAGTCAATTTCATAATCTAAAATATAGGCAGGTAAACGATATCTTGGAATCCCAGATCGTAAAGTCCCTCCTTTATAAATCTCTGCTTCAAACACAGTAGGTTTATAACCTTGTCTCGCTAAAAAATAAGCTGCGGATAACCCTCCAGGACCAGCACCTATTATAGCTACTTTTTCCTTAAATTGCTTAACTGGTTTAATACTGGATTTTGCTTTGTTGTTTAATTCCCAATCTGCGATGAATCTCTTTAAAGATCGAATACCAAGAGCTTCATCGATATCTTTGCGATTACATTCAAGCGCACAAGGCTCTGTACAAACTCGCGCACATATCATAGGAAAGGGGTTGCTTTCCCTAATTAAATCAATAGCTTCTTGAAATTTACCTTCCGAAATTAATGAGATATAACCTTGAACATCAACTCCTGCGGGACACGCATTAGAACACGGAGGAATGGAATTCATAAAAGGAAGGCACCCCATAAAATAGGCGGTTTCCCCTTTGTCTGTAAATTTTAATTTAGTGTAATCTAAAAACCCGAGTTTGTTATCGATACTAACATTGTCATTTGCCATTAATTGAGGTAAACTTGAATATACTCTATCGTGATGACATTCAAGTTGTTCTGTCTGTAAAATCTCAGATTCGGAAGTAAGAGTGCGGAGACTTTTAATAATTTCTACAAAATCTACACCAGTATTATCCTTAAACATAGGACAATACTCCATGCATTGCCCACAAGTTAAGCAGTTCCAAATATTATTGTTTTCTAACGCTTCCTCTAGCGGTAGGAAAGTCAAATCAGTAATCAATTTTCTTGGAAAAAACGTACCTACAAAACTTGTAGGACATACGTTAACACAACGATTACAATCGTAACAATAATTTGCGTTGGCTATTACTTTATTAATGACTTCACTATAAATTTTAGACCTTTCTTTTTTAACACTTTCAGTATCTTTAGATTCAGTCATATTAATTACTTTTCAGTCTTTAATCTTGTTAAATATAATTTACAGAAATTTATATATACTTTTATTATAGTACAAAAGATATAATTTTCACTATAAGAAGCAAATATGCTATTTCATAAATTTCTTTTTGTATAGCTTAATTCTCAAAATTCTAATTTGATTCGATTTCGTTTTAAAATTGGGGAATTTTAAATAAAATAAAAACTAAGTAAAAATTAATTTTAAAAAAAACATTATTTTTAGAGTGTTTAACATCAGAGGATTAGTTAGTGTAGAAGTTGTTCCTATGAACAATCAACCTAATAAATAGTAGTTCTCTATATTAAATATTAACTCTCTATACTAAAAAAAATCAAAAAACAAAATTTAGTGAAAAACATGAGTAAAGCTAAAGATATAACTTTACCCGAGGAAGTTAAAGGATACTCTCAAGTAAGAATCGATGTAGATTTAACAAGCGGTAAAATAGGAAAAACAACTTTATCCAATGAATTTTGCCGAGATTGGATTGGCGGTTATGGTTTTGGAGCAAAAGTTCTATGGGACGAGTTAAAGCCAGGTGTAGACCCCTTAGGTCCAGATAATGTATTTGTTTGGGCTATTGGTCCCTTCCCTACTACAATTTTACCAACTAGCTCAAAATATGGCGTATTTGCTAAATCCCCATTAACGGGTGTATTTGGCATGGCTATTTCTTCAGGTTCAGTTGGAGCCCAAGCCCGACGTGCGGGTATTAATATGATCGTGATAAAAGGAAAGGCTTCTGAACCCGTTTACATGGTTGTAGATGATGACGACTACTATTTAGAGCCATGTTCGAAAACTTTATGGGGAAAAGGAAATTTTGAAACAGAGGATTTATTACGAGAAGAATTTCAAGATCAGAGACTAGCTGTTATGTCAATAGGACCAGCAGGGGAACGATTAAGTAGATTAGGGTGCATCACAAACGATAGAAACCGACAAGCGGGTCGTACCGGTATGGGGGCTGTCATGGGCTCTAAAAACCTCAAAGCAATAGCATTTAGGGGTACTAAAGGATTGAAAGTTGCTCAACCCGCTGAATTTTACAAATTAGCTAAGAAACTAATCAAAGTGGCTAATGGTCCTGCAACTGCAAAATATCGCGATTTAGGAACCCCAGCAGGAATAACCAGTTATAATAAGTTAGGAATGTTCCCTACTAAGAATTTTCGGGAAGGTACATGGGAAGAAATAGATAATGGCGCCTTTACAGGAGACACTCTTAATATTGATTGGGTTGTAAAAAAAGTAGCTTGTTCCCAATGCTCTATTGCGTGCGATCATTTAGCAAGGGTACCAAAAACTCACCCCGAATATCCTAATTTAGTCGCGTCTATAGATGTTGAAATGTGCTATTCATTTGGTTCAAATATGGGTAATTCTGATTGGCCAACGGTATTTAAATGCGTTCAATTGTGCGATGATTTAGGTATTGACGCGATCTCAGCCGGGGTGACTGCCTCAATGGCGGCAGAATTGTTTGATCTAGGGCTTATAACTAAAAAAGATTTAGGTTATGAGTTACCATTCGGTTCAACGGTCAATTTAGTGAGATTCACCGAAGAAATGTGTCTTGGAAAAGGATTTGCAGGTGAAATCTTTGGAGATGGCTGTAAACAAGCAGGAATTCGATTAGAAGAAAAAGGAGTAAAAAACGCAGGCTATTACGGAATGCACATAAAAGGTTTAGAAATGCCCGCTTTTGACCTTCATGGTATGACCTCCTTTGCAGTTGGAGAAAGCGTATCTATTAGAGGCGCTTGCCATTTAAGGAATGGAGCATATGGACTCGATGCTAAAGGAAAGTTCGACAGGTTCGGATACGATAAAGGTCTTGAACGTGGTAAGTCAATTGTAGCAGTTGAAGATGTTTATGGCATAATTGATTCATATATAATATGTAAATTCACTCGTGGAATTTATGAAAACGATGCAGAAATGGCAAAGGTATACGAACTTGTAACTGGTATTCCACACACAGAGCAATCATTGCTGACAAGAGGAACTGCAATAGTTACGCTTTCTAAATGTTTCAACATTCGAGAAGGCTGGACACGAGCAGACGATCATCCTCCCGAAAAGTTCTTCAAAGATGCCCATACAAAAGGACCAGCGAAGGGTGTTACCTTAAAGGAAGAGGGATATCAAAAATTATTGAGCGGATACTACGAAGCTAGAGGCTGGGACACGAAAACTGGAATTCCAACCGACGCAACTCTAAAGAAGTTAGGTTTGGATTTTGTTATTGGAAAATTAAAGCCAGCAGGAGGTAAATAAAAGAATGTCAACTATTAGAACTAAGAAAAGAGGCGGAGTTATTCATCAATTCATAGTTGTAGATCCGAAACTCTGCACTGGCTGCGAAACTTGCGAAAGCGTTTGCTCTTTTGTCCACGACGGCGAGTTTAACCCAATTAACACACGAATCCATAGAGTTAGAATCGAACCAGTATTTAACATTGCTCTTGCCTGCCAAAAATGCGAGGAGGCACCATGCATTCGAAGTTGCCCCGAAAAAGCTTTGGAGAAAGACCCTGAAACGGGTTCCATCATTGTAGACGACGACAAGTGCAACGGATGCGGCTATTGTTGCCGGGCTTGCGAATTTGGAGCGATGACAATGCACGTAATAAGCCAAAAAGCGCTTGTCTGCGACCTTTGCGAAGATATGAAAGACGAATTTGTCGAGGAAGGCGGTAAAAAGGAGCCTCAATGCATAATAGTTTGCCCCAAGGAAGCCATAACTTTGAAAAATGTAGAACAAATTGGCGAAGAAACCCGAATTGACGCTGTAAAACGCTTATTTGGCGATGTTTCGGAATTTAGTAGCAAATAACTTAATTTTTTTATCTTATTTATTTATATTATTTTTTTATTTCTCTTATTTTCAAATGACTATTTGAATGGATATTCTCACAATATTTTTTTCCTACTCGAAAAATTTAAATATTTCGAGTATATATTTTTTATAATGACCATTCATACTGATACTATAATACTAAAAATTGGATCAAAAGGAGAAATCTTTCCTCCCAAGGAAATTCGAAAAAGACTTGGTTTTGAACCAAATCAACCCATTTTATTATATATTCATCACGATCAATTAATCATAAGAAAACTTCATTCTATTGAGGAAATTTTGAATTCTTCACCAAAGACTAAAATTAGTTATCACGCTTGGAAACAATTTAAAGAGGAATTAGGTGAGGACTATGAAATATGAAAATTCTAATTGATACATCATACTTTTTACCTCTCATTAAAATTGGGATTGAAAATATTCCCCAAACTACCTTGGTTAATCTTTTAGCTAAAACATCTTTTGAATATTTTTATTCAAATCTCACTCTTTTTGAACTCACAGCGAAGGGATTAAAAATTTCATCTCAGGAAAATATAATAACGCCACAAGACATTAGGATTGGAATTGATGCCATTCAAAACGACTCGCGTCTCGTAGAAAAGTCGTTTATTGATAATCCATTAATCATCGAATTAGCATCTCAATTAAAAGCAATTCATAAAGATACAATTGATTGTTTGATTTTCGCTACAGCTATCTGTATTTGTGATTGTATCGTTACCATGGATGTATCATTCTTCGATCAAATCAATAAAGTGCCCTCGTTAATCAATGCAATTAGAAAAATCAATGAAAACTTCCATTTTTGGTTCAACGACCTCTCAGATGATTTAAGGGCTCTTAAATCAATTGATTCGTAGAATGTTCGTATGTTTCAATTTTTTCTTATTTTTATTCAATTTATTTTTAGTATTTCAATTTATATCGTAAAATCTAAATTTAATAAGAGATAATTACCAGAATTGAAAACAAACTAAGTGAAGAGTAAGAATAATTGAACTTTAATAAGAAGTATTATTTACAATATCATTATTATTTAATCAAATACAATTAATACAATTCGTTATAGGATTAAACCTTTAAAATTAGGAGGATACAAATATAAAAGGTGGAAAAATTGTCTGAAGAACAGACCAATAGTAAACACAAAATCGGAGCATTTATATGTAGATGAGGAGTTAATATTGGAGGCATTTTAGATGTGCCTAAAATTGTAGAAGAGATTGATAAACTCGACGATGTTTGCGCTTATGAGTATTTAAATTTGTGTACTTCTGGAGGAGCTGAATTTATGAAAGAACAAATAGACGAAAAAGGCTTCGACAGAATTATCATGGCTGCTTGAACTCCAATAACACATGAACCAGTATTTCACGCTATTTTAAAAGAAGCAGGATTGCCACAGAGATATTTGGAATTTGTCAACATTAGAGAACATTGTAGTTACGTTCATCAAGCTATGGAAGTAAGAGATGACGCTACACTTAAAGCAATAGAATTAGTAAAAGCAGGGATTTCAAGATCGCAATTTCTGGAAGAAATACCTACAAAAACAGTTGATGTAAATCCTACATGTTTGGTTATTGGTGGAGGGATTGCTGGCTTAAGTGCTGCAATTGATTTGGGAGATGCAGGATATAAAGTTTATTTAGTTGAAAAGAAAACTACCATCGGTGGTCGTATGAGTCAATTAGATCGAACATTTCCGACAGACGATTGCAGTATCTGAATATTGGGGCCAAAGATGTTAGAAGCTGATCGGCATCCAAATATAGAAATGCTTACTTATAGTGAAGTAGAAAAAGTCGAAGGATATATAGGTAATTTTCGAGTTCAAGTAAAAAGAAAAGCGCGATTTGTCATTGAAAGCGAATGTACTGGGTGTGGCGCGTGTACGGAAGTATGTCCGATATACATTCCTAATTATTTTGATGAAAATCTGTCGGCTCGGAAGTGTATCGATATTTCATTCGCTCAAGCAGTTCCGGCAGTTTACGACATTGCAAGAGAATCGTGTGTAGAATGTTTTGCATGTGTCGATTCTTGTGATTTGGAAGCAATTGACTTTAGCCAACAAGATGAAATAGTAGAACTTGAAATAGGAACAATAATTGTGGCAACAGGATGGGATATATATCAAGAAGACGATTATGGGTACGGAAAATACGAGAATGTAATCACACAAATCCAATTAGAGAGAATCCTTGCTCCAAATGGTCCTATGTTTGGTCATTTGGTACGCCCCTCAGATGGAAAGCGTCCAAAGAAAATATTATTCATTAACTGCGTAGGATCACGAGATTTAAAAAAGAATGAATATTGTAGCGTAGTTTGTTGTAATTTATCTGTTAAGAATTCCAAACTTATAATCTCTGAATATCCCGATTCCGAAATTACAGTATGTTATATAGATATGAGATGCGGAGGGAAGATGTATGAAGAGTATTATAAAAGAGCCAGAGATGCAGGAATTCTTTTTGTTAAAGGGATGATAGGAAGCATAGAAGAAGATCCATTAACACAGAATCTTATCGTTCAATTTGAACCTGTTGGAACCGATACAATAGTAAAACTGGAAGTTCATATGGTTATTTTGTCATCGGCATCGCTACCTTCTCAAGGCACAAATGAAATTGCTGCTATAATGAATATCGAGAAAACATCAGATGGGTTCCTAAAAGAAGTTCATCCACGTTTAGAACCAATCAAGACGAAAGTTCCAGGAATTTACTTAGCTGGTTCTTGTCAAGGTCAAAAATCGATTGAACTAACAGTAAGCCAGGCTAAGGGAGCAGCATCTTCAGCAGGCATTCCAATGGGACGAAGAGAATACGTTATTGAATTAATACGCGCCCAACCAATAGACGAAAGATGTGCAAAATGCTATAAATGTATTGACGCTTGTCCATACAATGCAATTTCTATTAATGATGAAGGAACGATTGTTGTAGATGTAATAAGTTGCAGAGGTTGTGGAATTTGCACTGCAATATGCCCTTCTAAAGCAATAGATTTAGCGCATTACAAAGATGTTCAATATTCAGTTTATATTGACGAATTATTGCCTATTGAGGATTAAAGAGGTAATTAAAATGAGAGACAACGATATTAAAATTCTATCCTTTTTATGTTTAAAATGAGGCTATGGTGCAGCTGATATGGCGGGAACAATTAGAGCTCAATACCCCGTATCTTTAAGAACCGTTTTAGTTCCATGCACAGGAAGAATCGGTTCAGATGTAATTATGAGAGGTTTTGGGAGAGGTGCTGACGGAATACTCGTTGTAGGATGATACATTGGAGAATGTGATTATGAAAAAGGTAACTATTTTGCTCATAGATCAATCGCCTATATAAAAGAAGTGCTTAAAACCGTCGGACTTAACCCAAAAAGAATAAAAATGGAATATTGTAGTTCAGCGGAAGGTTCGAAATATCGGGAAGTAGCAATTGCTTTTGATGAAGAAATACGGAAACTTGGACCGAGCCCATTACGTAAAAAAAAAGAAAACTCCTCTAAAAAATAAATGTGTTAGCTAATGAGGCTGAGTTAAAAAAACGAGAATTCAGCTGAAGAAATGGGAGCACCATATAACACATTAAAAAATTTTATAAAAATAAATATATCAAAAAAAAAAAGTTTAAAATTTTTTAAAAAAATTAAATCAAAAACAAGAAATTAAATTTACAGTTTTGAGTTGGAAAACATGGATACAATAGATGAATATCTAATAAAGATTGAAGATTTTCCTAAATTATTAACAACGTTATTAAAAGAAAAAGTTGTTAGCAAAATAATTGGGACAAAAGTAAAGGTAGATAAAAAAACTCAGAAAGAGGACAGATTTACGATTTCTCCAGAACTCTACGAGAAACCAGAAGATATTTCGGGTTTTCCCTTAACTAACCTAATTGCATATGGGTACGCTAGAACAGATTCAGCTGCGAAATTTTTACATAAGTCAGTTAACGGAGCATTGAAAGAAAAAGTAGGACTTATTGCTCGCCCTTGTGACACAAGGGGGATAATTGAGTTAGTAAAAATTAGACAGATCAATTTAGATAATCTTTTTATCATTGCTTTTGAAGACAGAGGAATGGTGATAAACGTTTCTCGCCAGATAAAGAAGATGGAAGGTATTGATCCGACTAAAGTGGTTAAGGAAAAAATCGGAGATAAGGGTTTAATTCTCAAGTTTGAAGATGGAAGCACTAAAGAAGTAGGATTAGACATAGCAGAAAATTGTACGCGCTGTGTTAGAAAAGTTCCGGTTGTTGCTGATTTGGGAATTAGCGATCTAATATTGCCTATCGATTCTGACGAAATAATCCTTAAAGTATATTCTACTAAAGGAGAAGAACTTGTAGAAAAATCAAAAATTAACAAGAAGCCATTACCTGATGACATGAAAACAAAAGACGCGGAAAAGCTTAAAGAAATCAAAGAAACAGCCCTCGCAAAAAGAGTAAAGGATTTAGAAGAATGGGACAAGCTTTCTCAAGAGGAAAAGATGACTAAACTACAAGCATGTACTATGTGTGGAATGTGCATTAGAGGATGCCCTGTTTGCTACTGCGTTGACTGTATTCTAACGAAGAAGCGAAAAACAAAAACTATAAATAAAGAGACATATCAATTAACTCGAATTGCCCACGTTGCTGACCGGTGCGTAGAATGTGGCAACTGTGATAATAATTGCCCAACGCATTTACCGTTATCTCTGTACTTTCAATCGTTAAACGACTCATTTAAAGAAAAGTTTGGTTACAATGCTGGTGAGAGCTTGGAAGATATACCCTTTAGATCTGGGAAAGCAATAAGCGAAATGGAGTTATAAAAAACATAATTATTAAAAATTTAAAAAATAATATTTTTAATTAATAATAAAGAAAAACAAATGTGAAGAATTATGTCGTTACCGGCTAAAAAAGCAATCGAGATTGATTCAAATATTACTCATTACATTTATAAAATGCTAAACCACGAAATGATTCTAAAATACGACGAAAGCAAGTGTATTGAGTGCGGTTTTTGTCACCGAGTTTGTCCCGTAACCATTTCAATTTACGATGAACCCTTAAAAAAGACGGCAATCGGAACGCCAGAAGAAATGAGGGTAGAGTCTGACAAAAAAATCGTAGTTGATGTAGAGAAATGCATCTGGTGCGGAAGTTGCACTTGGATCTGTCCTGGATACACTTTGGAACTAATTATAAACGGAGAAAACAAGATATTATTGGTCGAAAACGGTTCTCTTCCAGAATTTGAGGAAGAGGTTCGCACTTTAGAGAACGGTCAGAAAGTTCGCAAGGTAGTAGAAGGTTCTATTACAATTACTTGCGATGAAAAAGATAACAAAGTTATTGACGCATTCGCGGACGAATGTGCTGTTGGCGCTATGTCTCGGGAAGGAAAGGAAGTAGTTGTAGACATTGATAAGTGTATTCTATGTTTCAAATGTACAGAAGCCTCAAAGAACTACGATAATATTAGCGTAAAGGTTTTCCGCGATAGATTCAAGAAAGTAAAAGGAGAACCATCGTCTGTATGGAACGCTATAAATTTGCGAGTGCTTGGAAAAGAAGGAAAAATTAAAGGTATTATGAGTCGAAGTCAAAACAAACTCGCAGATGCCGTTATGCGCTTATTAGGCAAGGAATTTAGCGAGGAATAAAACTAACTATTATTTTTAATTCATTTCTTAGTATTGCAATTTAACTCTCGTTTTTTCTTATTCTATATATAGCAAGAGATTTAAAGATAAAAGATGTTTATAATAAAATCGTTTTGATAAATAAATTATTTTGAACTTATTTCTAAAAGATATTCTTCCGGAGTGAATGTTTTAATCTTATTTACCCAAGTAAAATGTTTTTTATTATATGTAATTAAAGGAGTATGTATTTTTTCACATTCAGTTCCGATCAAGAAATCTCTAAAATGATTTTTAAAAGGAAGTTGGTTTTTGTTTTCAAAAGCATTTTGAATGACTTTTGAAATCAACGAATTATCCCAATGTAAGAAAATTCCATCAAATTTTTTAATATCTTCAATAAACCCGTTCCAAGGAATACCTCGAATAATATAATAAAATCCTACCTCTAATTGTACAATTGTTGGCAGGAAAACTTGAAATTTAAATTTATTTAGAGTCAAATAATTAATAAAATCATAATTTCTAAAAATATTTGAATCGAGAGCTAGCTTAAGTTTTGTATTATTCGATTTTTTAACTTCTTCTTGAGAACTCATTCTTCCAACCCTGTTTTCCAATTGTTTAAAAGTATTTCATCTAAAGTATCAGTTCCTACAAACAATTTTTGTTGAAGAATTTTTCTATTTGGATCTAAATTCCAAATAATTTTTGTCGCTTCCTTTAATATCTTCTCAATATCTGATTTTTGTGTTTCTTTTATATTTAAATTGGCATTAACTGAGATTTGTTTTTCTCTAAGAATGTCTCTTTCAAATAAAGTTAAAGCGCGTTTAATTACTTCGCTTTGAGTAATATCTAACCAAGCAGATAATTTTTTTAATCTTTTTCGTAGCCCTTCATCAATTGCTACTGTTGTTCTAATTGTCATATAAATATAGAAGACATATAAATATATAAATATGTTTTTATTATAAAGATATAATTACACAAATTGAGAAATGAAAATGAAAGATATTAGTAAAAAAATCTTAATATTTTTGATATTTCAAATTATTTATCCAAATATATTCTATATTCTACTTGTTCCAGAAATTTATACAGTATCCATTTACGTTTTATATTTGTTAACGAATTATGTAATTGCTTTTGCAGATTCATTGATACGCCCTCTAACGAAAGAGAGAAATCCTTCAAAAATATATGATTTCTTAATATTATTGATGTTTTTGTTATCACCATTCTTCTTAATTGCTGCTTTTTATGAGAATAAGCTACTAATATCATCGATACTACCATTCTGGGATAATATTATTGTTAGTTATATTGGATTCGTTCTTTATCTCTCAGCAGGTATCTTAGTTATTGTAGGACGATTACAGCTTGGTAAGTTCGGTTCAGGTGAATTAATAACGGAGGAGGACCACAAACTTTATACCGAAGGGGTTTACAAACATATTCGGAATCCAATGTATTCTGGGGCATTAATAGCTGTTATTGGGTTCGGTTTAGTCTTTAGAAGTATAATTACGCTTTTATTCGTTTCGATTTTCTATTTTATATTGTTTAAAATGAGAATTGATGAAGAAGAAAGACTTCTTTACGAGGCTTTTGGAGAAGAATTCTCTAATTACAAGAAGAAAAGCAAAAAACTAATACCATTTATATATTAAAAATTAACTTATTTTTTAATCTCGGAATTTTTCTAGATGATTTATAAAGCTTTTAATTGTTAATTTTAACCGAAACTTAGAATTAATTATCTCTAAACAATCAAGTTATTCAATAGTAATATAAATAAAAGAATATTCGGGTAATTTTACAAATGAATGAAGAATTATAAAGTCTTTCAACGCCATTCGCTTGTAAAATCTTTCTACCCGCTTTTTTTTATCTTTCACCTCATTAACGCCAAGAACTAACTTGAATACTTAAAAATTTTATCGGTCTTTAATTAATCACTATTGGCTGCAATGATTTGAATTGGATCGTTCCATTCTTCGTCCAAAAGATATTTAAACCAAGTCACATTAATATTCCACATGATTGGAAGAAAAAAAAGGGTTTATGAACCGTATTGGCACCCCATCGAAGCTCAGAGCGAGAGTGGAGCGTGTTTTTCGTTAGGTAAGATCCAACTTTTATGTCCCGCGTGCGGGAGTTCAAAGGTAGGTTCATATGGAACACACGGCAGAAAAAACACCCGTGTTGAGACTTTTCAGTGTAAAGATCGTAAATGTCCGCATTTAAAGAATTACAAAACGAGCAAACAGTTTGTTTTAACTACTTCATATCAATTCAACAAGTTAATATTCGGTAAGCTCAAGGCTCTTTACGAAGACTTGCTGAAAGACGGCGCAAAAAACAAGACTATCGCGAAAAAGTATGGCATATCCGAGTCGCAAGTATCAGCGCTAAGAACCGAGATTGAATCTGCGATTGACAAGTTAAACGGGTTGGATAGACTCGTATTGACGCCTCAACCAGATACAGCTGTTGCTATCGATGAAACATTCCTTAAAATCGAGAGTACGTCCATTTACGTTATTATAGCTACGGGGTACACGTCCCATAAAACTTTAGGAATAAAAGTGTCTAAAAGTCGTTCAGAAGAAGATATTCGCGAAGTTTTTGACGAGGCAGATGGGAACACCGAGCGTGATATTAGCGCGATTAGTTCCGATGCCTTGAACGCTACACAATCTATGGCAAAAAACTTGAACAGGGAGATCACCCATATCATCCACCCCCATAAAAAACCGTTCAAGAAAGCCATTATCCGACATTACAGCTACGAAAACAACGAAAGAATCACGACGACGATTGGTGTTAAAAGTAATTTTTTTAAAAAACGCGGTAAACGGCAATTTAGGTACATGGAAGCAAGAACTGACTTGACTCCTAAAATAACGAAAAAGCGCGGACGACCTAAGGGTTCTAAAACCAAGAAGAGACGCAAAAAGCCAATGACAAAAAAGAAACGCGGTCGCAAAGGGCTTTACACGGTTTTTGAAAAAGGAACGGTCGGCTACGCCACAATAGATCCATATCGAGACAAGTTAAAGTTAGGAAAGGGGTTGTCCAGACCGGTTGGCGCCGGGCTGAACGCGACATTAAAGTTGTTCCCCCTAATGTCAATACAAAATAATCTTGCGGAAAATATAAACTCTATCCTCCGAGCTATTATCCGGTTAAGAGGCCCAAAAACAATAGAATCCGTGGAGAGACGCATTAGGGCGACATTGAAGGTACGGAATTATCCCGAAATCTTAGACGAGGTGCGAATCACGAGGCAGGTGAGGGGAGATTTTTTAATGAACAATCTAAAACTCATAGAATGCGCCGACCTACTAGAACGGGGGATTATAATGTAAGAAAATAAAAAAAGGGGCTAATTTATAATTGTTAATTCTTTTATAAAATTAACCGAATATTCTTTTAAATATCAATAATATCATATTTAAAAATTGAAAAAAAAATGGAATATAAAACTATTAAATTTGAATTACAAAAAAATGGTATAGGATTTTTAACATTTAACAGAGCAGAAAAAGCTAATGCTATGTCATTTCAAATGGTTGAAGAACTTCATTCTATATTTGATATGTTAATGATCAATCTCGATTGTCGAGTTCTTATCATGAAAGCAGAAGGTAAGATTTTTAATGCAGGGCAAGATCTTAAAGATGCTATAGTTTTAAAATCAAAGAAGAAACCCGAAAATCTCAAAAATTATTATTTCTTAGAGGTTCCAGAAATAATGAAAGGCATTATGTATTATCAGTGGAGAATAGCAGAAATTATTGTAAAAATGAGAAAGATTTCACAACCGATTATTACCATAATTCAGGGTCCAGCAATCGGAGCAGGATTTTCTATTACAATGGCAACAGATATTCGTATTGCCAGTAAAGAGGCAAAATTTAACGCTGGCTATATTAATATCGGACTCACAGGTTCAGATATGGGTAGTAGTTATTTTCTTCCGCGTCTTGTAGGAATGTCAAGAGCGGTTGAACTACTATACACTGGAAGATTTTTTAATGCTGATGAAGCTTTAGATATAGGATTTATATTAAAGATTGTTGAGAAGGATAAGTTACTTGAATCTGCAATGGAAATTGCCGAAGTATTACTTTCAAAAAGTCCTTTAGGATTACGGCTGACAAAACAAGCAATTAATTTATCTCTTGATTCTCCTAGTCTAGAAACAATTATTCAATTAGAAAATCGAGGTCAAGTTCTATGCAGTAATTCAAAAGATGTAATGGAAGCTTTCAATGCTTATATGGAAAAGCGAAAACCAAAATTTCCTTTACGATGAAAGCTCGCATATATTTTGAAAAAGCGTGGTCAGGTGCGCTAACTAATTTGAAAGAAAAACTAAACAGTAAAACAACTTGATTGAGTGCAATCTTAAACTTTAATTTTATTCTAACTTTTATCCTTGACATTTAAATGAGTAAGTTACTTATAATTGCAATGGGTAAATAACTCTTGACTGAAGAAATGTTAAATGAGCTTGATTTAGATCAGTTTAGAAAAGTATTCAGTAAGTACACCATAGAAGCCTTTCAAAAACTTCCAAAATTGGAGAACCCCCGGATATTAGACATTGGTTGTGGTTCGGGAGTTCCCACCATGGAATTAGCAAAATTAAGTGATGGTGAAATAATAGGAATCGATATTGATCAAGATCTTTTGGACAGTTTTAGTAGAAAAATTGAACAAGAAGGCTTAACCAATAGAGTAAAGGCTATTAAATGCTCATTACTAGATATAAAATTTCCAGACAATAGTTTTGATATCATTTGGGCTGAAGGATCAATAACAACGCTAGGTGTTGAAAAAAGTCTAAGAGGATGGAATAGGCTACTTAAACCTAAAGGATTCTTGGTTATTCACGACGAGATTAAGCACTTTTTTGAAAAACGCTATAAAGTTACTAGATGTGGCTATAAACTTATTGAACACTTTTCTTTGCCAGAGGAAGCTTGGTGGGAAGAATATTATAGACCACTTGAGATTAGAATCAAGCATTTATATAAAAAATATAGTAACGATCCAGATGCTCTTGGAGTGTTAAATATCCATCAAACTGAGGTAGACATAGTCAAGGCCAGTCCAAAAAGTTTTCAATCAGTTTTTTGTATAATGCAAAAAAATAAAAAATAAAAGAAATTATAAAATAGCGTTATTTCAGATAATTTAAGGCTGTTAATGCAAACATTTTCACCAAATCCATTAAATCCTTAATATACACGAACTCATCTTCGGAATGAATGTTATTATCTCTCGCGGAAGCGCCTACTAAGATAGTTGGAATCCCTCTTTCTTGAAACCAGTGCGCATCGGTTGAAGGCATTAAAGTTTTAAATTCTCTCTTTTCACCATGGATTTTCTCCGCTGCTTTCAGAACAATTTTAGCAAATTCAGAAGATTCATCAATCACTTGCGGCTCCATTGCAATTGGCATTTGAACTGTTATATCCAAGTCTGGGTCTTCCTCTTTCATTTTTTCAACAAAATCAAGGAGTCTCTTCCTTATACTTGCGACATCTTGTTCCGGAATTGTATTTATACTAAGATGAAGATAACATCGATCTGGAACCGTCGTGATTTTCGTGCCACCATGAATTTCCGCCAGATTAATACTACTCACGTTAGAACCCCATCCATCTGAAGTGGGATAATTCGTAGTTTTTTCTAGCAGTTCTTCTTTCAGTTTAAGTAAGAAATTCATTATCTTAACCATCCTCTCGATAGTGTTTATCCCCGAATTCTCATTGCGATAAGGTGGAGGAAGGTCCGGGAATGCCAGCCCATGAGCGGTCTTTCCTTTGATGGTTATCGTGATATACAAGGTTCCACCACAATATCCAAAGGGATATCCATTAGCTGCGTCTCCTAATAAGCACGCATCTCCAGAGACTAATCCGCTACTTAGGAGGTATTCTGCCCCTCTTAATCCTCCAGTTTCTTCATCTCCTACAGCAGTGACTATTAATTTTCCTTTAAGATCAACTCCTGCTTCAAGTAAAGCTTGAATTGCAAAAATCTCAGCAGTCACTGAAGATTTATCGTCAGAAGCACCTCTTCCATAGATTTTATCTCCAACAATTTCCGCTCCAAATGGATCCTTAGACCACCCTTTAAAAGCTTCAACCGTATCAAAATGCCCGTTGAAAATTAACGTAGGACCATCACCATTTCCAAGCTCACCAATGACATTATTTCTTTTAATAGATGTTTTTAAACCGATGTCTCGCATTTTTCGCTCTACGAATTTAGCAACTTCCTTGTATTTTGAAGGGGGATTTTCAGAGGGGATTCTTACTATTTCTTGAAGAAATTTAATAATCCCATCCCTCATACTATCTATTTTATCTATAATTAGTTTTTCTAAATCAGCCATATTTAATCTCCTTTTATAATAATTTAATTAATCTTTATTTCTTAAATAATTGAATGCAGTTAAAGCAAAAATTTTTGTTGTATCAATTAAATCGTCAATAGATACAAACTCATCCTCTGCATGTACGTTATTTTCATGCGTTCCAGTTCCCATTAGTATCGTTTCAATTCCCTTTTCATGAAACCAATGCCCATCGTTTGCTGATTGGAATAATTTAAACTCTCGATCTTCACTATACACTCTATTTACGGCTTTTTGAACAGCTTGAGCGAATTTAGAATTAAGATCTGATGCAAATGGTTCAAAAGACATTGTAAATTGAACATTGATGTTCAAGTCACGATCTTCTTTTTTAGCAGCTTCTATGAACTCTAAAATGCGGGTCTTTATACTTTCAACATCTTGTTCTGGAATGGTATTGATAATACAGTATAATAAGCATTTATCTGGTACAGTAGATAATTTGTCGCCCCCCTCAATCTTTGCTATATTGACAGTACTTACTTTAGAAGGATGTCCAGGAAAATTTGGATATTTGGTTTCAGTATTGAGGAACTCTGCTTGTAATTGAGTCAAAAAATTCATCACGCCAATCATTTTTTGTATAGCATTGACTCCAGAATACTCATTTCTATAAATTGGGATATCGGGGAAACTTAAAGCGTGAGCTTTTTTTCCTTTAATTAAAAATGTAACAAGTAAGAACCCTCCAGTATAGGCTGCAGGAAAACCTCCGCGCCCATCTCCTAATAGACAAGCATCACCATTAATATGTCCCTTATCCAATAGGTACCTAACCCCATTGAATCCGCCTGTTTCTTCGTCTATTGCCGAAATTAAAGTTAAACTTCCCTCAAATTTAATACCTAACTCAAGCAAGGCTTTAGTTGCAAAAATTTCTGCTGTTACACATGCTTTATCGTCACACGCTCCTCGACCATATATTTTTCCATCAATTATGTGACCTCCAAATGGGTCTTCTGTCCATCCCTTATAAGCAGGAACGGTATCCATATGACCATATAATAATAAAGAGGGCTCCGTTAGATTTTGATACTTCCCTACTACATTATTTCGTTTTACAAAAGTTTTAAGACCAAGCTCTTCAAATTTGGTCTGAACGAACTGTGCTATCTGTTTATACTTACCTGGTGGATTCTCGGAAGGAATTTGAATGATTTGCTTATGAAAATTTATTATCTCCTCCCGCATTTCTTCTATTTTTTCTATAATCGCTTTTTCAATACTTTCCATTTTTATACTCACAAATTCTTATTAGATACATATTTGATGTGGATGTATATAAAACTAAAAAATTAAAAAACTAACGATCACATAATTACTTATCTTTTTAATAAAAAGAACTTGAATTAATAATTTAAAGTGATAATAGATGGCTAAAAGGGTAGCAATTAACGGATTCGGTAGAATCGGACGAAACTTTTTCCGAACAGTAGTAGAGAAATATCCTAACGAAATTGAAATTGTATCCATTAACGATTTATTCGAACCAAAATACTTGGCTTATGTCTTAAAATATGATTCTGTTTTTGGGCGATTTAAAGGAACTGTCGAGGCTAAGGAAAAATCTTTGGTAATAAATGGAAAGGAAATTCCTGTTACTGCAGAACGAGACCCAGCAAACTTACCGCATGCTAGTAATAATATAGATGTTGCTCTCGAATCCACTGGATTCTTTACGAAAAGAGAGGGCGCTGCAAAGCATTTAGAGGCTGGAGCTAAGAAAGTTTTAATCAGTGCACCTGCGGGAAATCCTGATTTTACCGTTGTAATAGGTTGTAACGACGATAAATTAACTAACGAGCATAAAATCATTTCTATGGCATCTTGTACAACGAATTGTTTAGGTCCAGTAGTAAAAGTATTAATGGACAATTATGGAATTGTTAACGGAATGATGACTACAGTTCATTCATATACTGGCGACCAACGACCAGTTGATACAGCAAGAAAAGATGATCCCATAAAAATGATTCGTGGTCGAGCCTGTGCGGCAAATATAGTTCCAACTTCCACTGGTGCAGCTAAAGCGATTGGTGTCGTGTTTCCAGAATTAAATGGTAAAATGGATGGCATCGCAATGCGCATTCCAACCCCAAACGGGAGCGTTGTTGATTTAAAAGTAAATCTAGGGAAATCTACAACAGTAGAAGATGTTAACGCTAAAATGAAAGAAGCCGCATCGGGTTATCTAAAAGGAATTTTAGAATATACCGATGATGCAATAGTAACTACCGATATTGTTGGCAATCCCGCAAGTTCTATTTTCTCTAGCTTGTGGACTAAAGTAATCGGTGGCACTTTCTGTGGTGTCGTTAGCTGGTACGATAACGAGTGGGGTTATTCCAATCGTTTGGCAGATTTAATCGTCAAGAAATTATAAATCATTAACAATCTCAATTATTTTTATTTTTTTTCTTTTCTTCTATTTGTTTTAAAATTTTTGAATTTCTGCTATTCAAATTTAATTAAGTTTTGTTATAGCATCACAGAATCTAATATTTTGAAAAGGTTAAAAAATTTTAAAATTATTATTTGATTGTGGGGATAGAACATAAAAACAAATTAATAGAAATGTTTTTAAAAATTGACTTTAAATCAGTATTAGAAATATAAGTTTATAGGATTTAAATGGTTTATTTTCAAATTAGCCCTATTGGATTTGATTGTAGAACGGATAAAAATAATTGTGAGAAATATCCAGATTTCTGTAAGGAGTGTGTTAAAGCTCAACTTGAAAAATTTGGTTTAAATCTTGATCATAACTTGAAATTCACGATTATCGATTCTGAAGAAAAACATATTCAAATGTTCCAAGACCTAATATGGCAGAAATTTTTAGATGTTTTGAACATAAAATACATTTTATTAATGGCTAAAGAATCTGGGTTAGCTCTAGTTGATTATCCGATTTCAGGGGCGGGTGTAAATACTGAGATATTAACTGGATTTATCCAAGCAAATATTACGTTTTCAGAATCTAGTAATACTTCAATTAGAGAAGCAAGTTATAGAAATAATCTTCAATTTTATGAATTTCAATACGAAACATTCAATATTTTACTTAAAAATGGCCAATTTATTCGAATCTGTTTAGTTTTAGATCATAAAGCTTCTGATAGCTTGAAAACGCTTGTAACCGACTTTTTAAGCGAATATGAAAGTAGATATCTTGATAAAATTGGAACACATATAAGAAAAGGGATGAGGCATTTCGAAGATACAATTGATTACATCAAAGACAGTTTTAATGTTAAACTAGTTTTTCCCATGATTCTAACGCACACATTATTACCAGACGAATTAGATTTAATTCAAAAAAATCCTATCCAAAAAGCAATAATAAATTTTGCAAAAATATTGTTGACTTCAAAAACATTCTTTTTTATTATCAACTTAATCGATGAAGTTCAAAAAATAGTTCGGATAGACGCAAATAAGATACTTTATGAAGTATACCAACTTATAGAAAAAAAAATAATTATCCCTACTACAATTGAAACTGTTGAAGATACAATTTATAAATTTCAAGAATCACGAGCGGTAAGAATAGCTAGTAATGAATTAATTTCTTCATTAATTTCTAATAATGATGCTATAAATGAATTGAAAGAGAAAGCAAAGCATATGAGCGAAGAAGAAGTTAATTCATCCATAATTTCTTATATAAGAAAAGCTGAAGCTGCCGAAAAAGGATTAGCTTATAAAGAAGCACAGATAGAATATGAAATGGCTCTTTACTTAGCATCTGGTTTTGATTATAGAGAGGAAGTAGGGAGAATATCTTTTATGATTTTAGAACTTGACAAAAAGATAAAAGAATTGGAACTAGAGTATGCTTTAAATATAGGAGAAAAAGCTGAGAAAAAAAAGGATTACATCAAAGCTATTAATTATTATCAACAAGGATTAAAAATTCTAAATGATGCTCAAGACCTTGATGGAAACGACTCTCGAATAAAAAAATTGAAAAAAAAAATTGCAAACCTTCAAAAAAATTTATAAAATTAAAGAACAAAGCTACTTCTTTTATTATCTTCAATGTATTATGCCAAAAAAAAATGAACATTTTATTATACTTTTACTCCTCAATTAATTCGATTCTTATCTTATTTTTAAACATTAATAGTATGTTTTATTTTACGAAAAATTATGACTCTTTTATCTTATTAATAGGATTTTGTACTACGAATCATAACTCAAGGTAAATTATAGATTTAGAATAAGAAATGTATGATTCTCTTAAAAAGTATAATAATCAAGTATACACTGGCATGAAGATTGGTGGGTCTCATAAATGGATCTACAACGACGGAAAATGGACTGAAACAAAAACCGCTCCAACTAAATGGACAATTAACTTTAATAGTGTGAAAACAAGAATAAATCCAGCACCATCTAATTCAGGGGCTAATATTGGCACAAAATTTCATTGGTACATTATTGCCGATCAAATCGCGACTAAACTAAATAAAGATTCTTATATGACGCAAATGAAGGGCATTAAATATAAAGTTGGCCATAAGCGTCCTCATTGGCGAACTTTTAGCTACAATTATCCTGAGCAAAACTCGTATAAAGAACGAGTCATAAAAATATTAGAAGATACTCTTAACAAATTAAAGAATGAAAATTTGCCTAAAATCAACTCAATAACTCGCTTTCTTTTTAATGAAATTTAATTGATAGACAAACCAATTGCCGAAACCTTCGAAAAAATCCAGACCTGCTTCTTTTGCCCACCTTTTTTCTGTTCTACGCAGTGGATAATCAGGATCCAGAAAGAGTTCACTCAAAGATATTATACCATCTGGTTTTAGAATTCGTTTAAATTCCCTTAAAGCTTTTATAGGATCAGGAATTTCGGGTAAACAAGTAATCGCAAAGACTCGATCTACGCTTTCATCTTCAAACGAAAGATTGTGAGCATCGTCTATTTTAGGAATAATATTTTGAATATTCTCTTTTTTAATTTTTTTCTTTAAACGGTTGATGATTGATTCTTGAATATCAATTGCAAATACTTTTCCATTAGGTTGTACTTTTTCCGCTACAGCTTTCGTATAACTGCCTTTACCGGGACCAATTTCTACTACAATCATTCCGGGTTTAAGTTGCATTCGTTCAGCAATAAGTTCAGGTTTTTGTATTAATCTACGACGGAACGGGTTATCAATCAATCTCGTTGCGAAAGCCGGGATGGGAAATTTGTATATTTTTCTAATAATTCTTACTATTACAAACAATATGAATAAGAAACACAAAAAAGCAATCAATAATATGAAAAAAACAGTTCCTAATATTGATGTCCAATCTGAGATTTTAATTTCACCAATTATTTTTAATATAGTTTAAGAAAATTTTTTTCATTTAATTTGTTTCTAAATATCAAATTGGAGTTCTGGGTTAAGTATCTCACCAGATTTTATATATTTACAAAGCAATACTTAACATTGAAAGAGTCTCCAAGATTTCTTACAATCCAGACATATTCCAATCTCTCTTTAGATTAATTAACTCTTCCCGTTGATCGAGTAAATGCCTTAAAGTAATTGCATCATTTTCAGCTTCATCTAATGTTTCATTTTTAGCATCGTTTAAAAATTTAATAGGTGATTCATAACTCCATTTAACTAAAACCTTATCTATTTCATCATATAAAAATTTCAATTTTAAATCAACAAGTTCTTCTAAAAGTTCTTTTTTTACGGGAATTGTAGTCAATTATTCCTCACCAAGCTCTATAAGGATTTTTAAGCATAAATATTTATTCTATCTAACAAAATTCTTATTATTATGTCTTTTTCAAGACTTAAATTTCACCAATTGTTTTTAATATGGTTTAAGAATTTTTTTATCCTTTAATTTTGTTCCAAATAATTTAAAAAGGAAATAATTTTAATATCTTTTAATTTATTCATATTCATGGACTTAAGCACTGCGAAAGAAATCAAACTTGAAGATAAAGGTTTTTTCGACAAATATTTTCAGAATTACCCTCCCCAGACATCTGAATTCACTTTTACGAATCTATACATGTGGAGGAATTTTTACGGATTATTTTTTATGGAATGGAAAGAGCATCTTTTAATTTTTTCACGGGATATTTTTAAGAAAAGGAAAGCCACGATGTCCGGAAGCGATAACACCCTATTTTTTTTCACTCCAATCGGCACAAGACCTGCTGATGTAATTATTGCTCTATTCGAAAATTTTAATGAAATTGAATTTCACAGGGTACCAGAGCAGGTTACAGAAGTTCTTAAAAACCACGAAAAGTTTTTGGCTTTAAATATTGAGATTTTTGAAGATCGAGATAATTGGGACTATGTATACGAGGGAGATAACCTTAGAAATCTACCGGGTAATCGCTACCGCCAAAATAGAAGGTGGTTAAACAAGTTTTTAGAAAATTACGATTATGAATTTAAGATATTAACGGAGGACGAAGTTGCCACGACCAAGAAACTACAGTTGGAGTGGTGTATTCTTAGAGAATGTGAAGACGACGAAGGTTTGGAACAGGAGGAGAAAGCCATTTACGACGCTTTAGACAATTTTTCTGCGTTAGGATTTAAAGGATCGTTAATTTGCGTCGATAACAAATGTGTTGCTTACACATTTGGAGAAATGTTAAATTCGGACACGATCGTAATACATATTGAGAAAGCGCATATGGAGTATGAAGGTGCGTATCAAACGATTAGCAATCTGTTTTTAAAAAGTAGTTTTATTAATGCCATGTTCGTTAATCGAGAGCAAGATTTAGGAGTTCCCGGTTTACGTAGAGCAAAAGAATCGTATAAACCAATTCATATGGTCCAAAAAAGCATACTATATCGAAAAACATAGGAAATAATAATTGGATTTATGAAAGTTTAAATACCATTTTTAAATTGTAGAAGTTAAGTAGATATAATTAATATATATGAATTTACATATAATACAAAAGAAACGAAATTAATGTGATTCAAAATGTCAGACGAAGAAAACTATAATAAGCAAGTAAAAGAAGATAAAGTAGGGAATTTATTAGGGAAAACCACTACGCACTCGGTACAAGTACAATTTTCTGACCTAACAATCGAGCGTAATTCTTATTTTGTAATCTATGGAGAGAAGGACGAAGAGGGAATAAGAGCTACCTATATGCTAAATATTGAGAAGTTATGGAGCGAAGCAAAAGGGATGCTTGCGGATCTGAAGGTATGTGGAGATAGACCAAAGAGACCGTTTGAGATAGGTTCAGAAGTTTATCGCGCATCTGAAATTCAAATTACTAAATTATTAGGAATTTATAACCTACCCGAAGAATCCGTCTCTCTTGGGAAGCTGATAGGCTATCCATTTGATGTTAGATTATTAGTGAAAAACTTTGGAAGAATATTCATTACGGGGAAGTCTGGTAGCGGAAAGTCGTATACGATGGGTGTACTATGCGAAGAATTTATGAAAAAAGGGATTCCACTCGTAATTTTAGACAGACATGGTGAGTACGGGAGCTTGAAAGTACTTGCAGGAGAAAGTGAAGATAGTGAAGGAATTAAAAAAGAAAGCGCATTTGTGAATAGCATCATCGAATATTCTGATTTAAGCGTTAACAAAGGAGGGGATATCGATGTAGAGTATCTATTTTCGTTAGATCCCACTGATATTGTTGCTCCACATCTATGTACAATTATCAATATGAGAGGTATGGATTTAAATGTACAAGAAATGGTTGCTGGTAAGCTTCTTAAAAGATTATATCAAGCAAGTACGGGTAGAAGAATTCCTCCGTTTTACTTACTACTTGACGAGGCTCACTTGTTTGCTGGAAAAAAACAAACCGAAACATGTGACATTGTAAAACTGTTCTCGCAAGAAGGTCGTAAATTCGGTGCAAATTTAATCATCGGTACACAGAGACCTCAACTGTTAGATACAACTATTCGCGCTCAAGCTGGTACTTGGGTGGTTCATAACCTCACTGATATACGAGATATTGATGTTACGATTTCGAGCGCAGAAGATTTAACTCGAAGTAACAAAACGGATATTCAAGGGTTAGATAAAGGCGAAGCAATTATTTGTGGAGAAGCAATAAAAGGTATACCCCTATTCGTAAAAGTACGTAAAAGACTTACTGCTCATGGAGGGGTTGGTTTCAACCCACTAGACTTCCTTCCAAAACAAACTATAGAAGGACTACAAAAACGTAAGCAACAAATTTTAGGAGCAAAAACCGCTAACGAATTAGAAACTGGGAAATCTATTTATGAAGAAATTACCGCTCCTAAAACTTCAGCAGAATATTTAGATCAGATTGGCTACTTAAAAGTCAGAATTAAAGAGTTAGAAGAAGAAGTAGATATTTTAAAAGGAAGAATATTAGATGTTGAAGAAGGGAAAGGAGGTCCACTATATATTAGTCAAATTACAGATAATGATGATGTTGAGGAACTCCAAACAGAAATAAAAGTATGGAGAGAAAAGTATAATTACCTTAAGGAATCCATGGAAAATCCAGATGCGGTGATATCCTCAGGTGAGGGAAGCAGTGAACTGATTCTCGAACTTCAGAACAAAACGATAGAATTAGAAGCTAACGTTCAGAAGTATAGGTCTCAATATACCGATGCCTTACTCTTAGCCGAAAAAGCTATCAAAGAGTTAAAGAAGCGAAAAAAGTAATTTTTTAATAATATTTTATTCTTATTTTGATTTTTGAATTCAAAAAATTTTTTCTGTTTTCTTATTTATTAATGTATTTTCAAGTTTAACCAAAATATATTAATTTTATTATGGATATCTCAAGGTATTACTTATTAGTATTTAAAGCAAAGAGGATTGATGATGAATATTGAGAGTATAAAAGTTCTTCAAAAAGAATTATCTTCGCTTATCGGAGTTTCTGGCTATGAAGATGATGTAAGTGATTTTATTTTAAAAAAGATAGAGAAAGAAAATTTAGTTGATAAGGCTTGGAAAGATAATTTGGGTAATATTCTAGCTGTAATAGAGGGTACTAATGGAAATAACAGAATTCTATTGGATGCGCATACTGATGAGATTGGTTTTATGATTTCTCACGTCGAAAAAAAAGGTTTCTTACGATTTGTTCCAATTGGGGGTTGGGATACGAGAATTTTATTAGGACAAACAGTGGTGATACGATCTGAGCCAGGAAAGATCCATCGTGGCATTATTGGATCGAAACCACCACACCTTACCTCTTTAAACGAGAGAAAAAAGATTGTTGAGATTTCAGATATGTATATTGATGTCGGGATGGATTCAAAAGAAGAAGTTGTTAGAAATAATATTGATATAGGAACTACCGGTACGCTTTTCTCTCCTTTTGTAGAATTTCCTAATAACATGGTCCGTGGTAAAGCATTCGACGATCGCACTGGTTGTAATGTGCTCCTTAACATCATGAAATTGTTAAAAGAAGAATCGCCTGTTAAAGACACGATCCTTTTTAATTTTGCAGTTCAAGAAGAAATAGGAGGTAGAGGTGCGATTACAGGAGCGTTTAATCTTAAACCAACAATTGCTATTGCCATAGAAAACACTACTGCTGCGGATGTTCCAGGTATCAAAGAAGCAGAAGTTCCAGCTTACATAGGAAAAGGACCAGCAATCACAGTAGCAGATAAATCAATAATTTCTAGTCCTAAAGTTAACAAAAGACTCGTAAAAAATGCTGAACTCGACAAAATTCCCTATCAAATTAAGAAACCTATGTATGGCGGGACTGATGCAGGTAAGATTCATATTTCCCGAGAAGGTGTTCCAAGTTCAGTCGTATCTGTTCCTTGTAGATATATACATTCTCCCACTTCTTTGCTCAAATTAGAGGATATTCTTAATACAATTCGTTTAATTAATGCATTTATTCGAAACTCTGCTAATATTTAGTGTAAAGAAGTGAATAAAAAGAAAATAAAAAATTTAATAATTCCTATCTTTATTTTGGTGGTTTAATTAAGTACGCTAAGATTGCTGATCCAACTGACATTATTCCCATTACAATAAATAATATCAAATAGCTCCCAAAAATAGTAACAAATAAATTCACACCAACAGCACCAATAAATCCTGCAACACCATAAGCGGTAAAGACAATTCCATAATTAGGACCTAAATTCTTTGAGCCAAACAAATCAGCAGTAGCAGTAGGGAATAAACTGAAATTACCTCCGAAGCAGAAATATATTGCACATGTTATTGTTAAGAAATATATCTCGCTGACATTCGTTGTAAAGTAGATAAACATGAGGATTGCTTGAATCGTAAACATTACCAGCATAGATTTTTTATAGGTTATCATATCTGCTAGTTTCCCCCAAACTATTCTACCTAATCCGTTGAATAAAGCTGCTAAACTCCCAATTAATACGAAATCACTGATTCCAATCGCATAAATGAAGTTATCTCCAACATCAACAGATTTAGCAAAAGCAGCGTACGATCCAATTACCATTAAACCAGACATCGCGCTTAACGCAAAGGCTGTCCAAAGCATCCAAAATTGAGGTAATTTTACAGTTTGACCCCGCTCGAATTCTAACCCTGAAATTCCACTCTCTTCGGAAGGAGGTGGAGGTATCCATCCTACAGGCTTCCATCCTTCAGGAGGATTACTCAAGGTCATTGCTCCTCCAATAACAAGAACGATGTATACTATTCCTAAAACGATAAACATCATTGGGATATTTTGCGAAACTGTAGCAACAAAGTTTAGATCGGTAGTTTCTAATCCTGTTGGGTTAACTAATGATTTAATTACATAATTGAAAACGAAGGCGCCTGCTCCAAATCCAGCGACCGCGATTCCGTTAATAAATCCTTTTTTATCCGGAAACCATTTACCAGCTGAAGCAATTGGACACACATAACCGAAACCAATGCCAGCACCAAATATAACACCATAAGTAATTAAAAATCCTATAAAAGTAGTCATAAAAGCGCTTGATATCAAGCCAATTCCAATCAAAATCCCACCTAAGATCGCGATCTTTTTCGGACCGTGTTTTTGCTGCAATTTGCCCGCAAAAATCATCGTAATCGCAAAGGTTAATAAACCTACTCCAAAAATATATACTGTAAGCTCTCTAGCCTCACCTAAATAAGGGCTGAGGAAGATGGTGAGAGTTCCCCAAGAGTATATCGTGCCTAACGCTAACTGTATAAGAATAGCTCCTATTACAACAATCCATCGATTTCTAACTTTTTGTTCTTTTTGTTCAGTCGACATTTTCTTCAAATTTTAGTATTTAATTAAGTCTAAAAATTATGTGAAGAATAAAAACATTTCATTAATAAAATATTGATGAATTTCCAAGTAGTTTGCGGAATAATAATTAAATTTCACAGTTTACTTTTATAAAATTAACAATGGCTAAAAAGGAGTTTTTATATAATTGTGAATCAGAGTATTAAAATATGAATAAATTTAATCTATCAAAAAAACGAATAGCATTAATTTGTATCTTTCTGGCCATTTTCGTAGTCGGAACTATTTTCATTTTTGTAGTACCTTTAAGCGTCAAAAGCACATATGGATTATCGACTCAAACAGACGATGGTGTAACTATTTCCTTTAATGTTTTTGAACCTTTAGACGGGGGTTTGAACAAGCCAGCTTTTATAATTGGACATGGTTCTATGGTGAATAAAGAAATGGTAAAAGGCTACGCCTTAGAACTGGCAGCAGCAGGTTTTGTTGCTGTACCCTTTGATTTCAGAGGGCATGGTCAAAGTACTACGGGTGATTCTAGCGTAAGGATTAACGATGTTATTGCTATTAAAGAATATCTACAAACTAGGGGAGATATAGACATGAACTCATTAGGATATATCGGGTATAGTATGGGAGGTTTAGGACAAGCGTTAGTTCACGACGATACGGCATTCAAGTGTTTTATTGGAATTGGAACTTGGTTATATCCCGATCTAAGAAGAGGTGATTCAACCAATCCATTAAATGTTTTAATGATCCAAGCTTTATTTGATGAAGCTGTTGAACTTCCGTATCTAAAGGAGAGTTTGGCAACGCGCGTGGGCATCCCTATTTCAAATGTGGATTCAAACAAATTATACGGATCATTCCAACAAGGAAACGCAACAATGATTTACTTAGATGATAATAGTAATCACCTGACAGTCGCCTGGGACGAAGACTTCATTCGTGAAGCAAGAGATTGGGCTATAAATTCGTTTGACATCGATGTAGTAGATGAAACCTTTTATGTCAATGTAAGAGCTTTGATATTACTAGTGCAAGTGATTGGTGGCATTGGATTATTCTTATTAATCGTTGACCCATTATCTAATTTGATTTTACAGACTAAAAACGAGAGAGAAAAAGGAGCAGAAATAAAACCCTATAGAATTGAAGCATCAGATTATTCAATCAAAAGTTTAACGGTTAAGCCAATATTATATTCACTGCTACTTGGTATTCCAGGCGTAATAATTTTTATACCAATTTTACTAGTTTTACCTTTAGCCATAGCCGGGTTCGTTGTTGCTTTGTTATTTGGTCAAGCATTTGGATTAATGGTTTTGTTATGGAGAATAGGGAAGAAAGATGATTTAACTTTTAAAGATATACTTAAAAAACCTTTTAGAGGAAGAAATAGATTTCTCAGGCAATTAGCATTAGGAGCAATTTTAGCAACGATATTATATGTAATCTCATATTTATCAATTGGGTTAAACTATTTAGGATTGTTTCCTTCCGTGACTAAAATTTGGACGGTCCCAATCTACTTCATCATCAGTTTTTTCGTAATCCTAATTCTTAATTTAATAACTCAAGTGATAATTCAAAACAAGTTCGATGACTCTATTATTAATACTATTAAAATACTATTTTTGGGTTTTATCCTTCCATTTCTGTATTATTTTGTATATCTGTTACTTATCGGTGTGGTTTTGAGAAGTTTTTTTTACTTTGGGACTTTTATCCCAATCTCATTAGTGATGTTTACTCTAACATCTGCGGTGTCCATAATAACCTATAGAAAAACCGGAAATATCACTACAGGGGCTATAATAAACGCAGTTATACTGACTTTTCTGATTGTAACCATGTCTACACCACAAAGTGGCTTTGAGTTCTTGACAGGCTTCTTTTAATTTTTAATAAACTATCTTTTTTTTATTTCTTATCTAAAATACTATAAAGTTGTTTACCTAGATTTTTGATTAAAAACGAATTATAAAGATAAAAATCTTATAAATTATTATTAATATAATTAATAAAACTGGAAATTAAATGTTGTATTAATAAAGAAAAAATCGTTGAGTTGTATGTCGTCTAACAAAGGATTTTTATGGAGTTTTGTCTTTTTTTTAACTTTTGTGATTTACGGTTCAATTCCGACTTATGTCACAGTTTCTTATTGGGAATGGCTGAACGCACTACGGTTTGAAGAAGAACCTATTTATACTCTTTCTTTATTTGTATTATTTTTATGGATCGTTTCTCTGATCGTTACTCTAATTTATATTGTGGCCATGATTCGCGCAATTGTCCAAAGAAAAAGCGAAGATTTAGGCATTCCTAAAGGTGTGAAAGGTTTTGGGCTTGTTTCAACTATTGTTATTATCGTTTTTATGGTAGTATGGTACTTGCTTTTCAATCAAGTAGCGTTTTTCTCAATGATACCTCCATAAAAAGAAGGAGTAATATTAAAATCTTGAATTTCAATTAAAGACATTTACAGGTTTATTGGATAGTTACCAAATTCTTTCGTTGCTTCAACCATCCAACACAAATTATCAACTTTTACAGCAGGGTGCATGTTAGCTGCGCTGACTATATAACCGCCACCAGGTCCAGCAGTTTTAATTGAGTGTTTAACTGCGGCAAAGACCTCGTCCTTTGTCCCATAAGTAAGATCGTGTGCGATATCTATGTTTCCCATAAGACATAATTTATCGCCAACTTTTTTCTTTACGAGAGCTAGATCCACACCTGCCGTGGGTTCAAGACTATGCAAGCCATCGAAACCACAATCTACAACGAAATCTAACAACGGGGTAACCTGACCGTCAGTGTGTAACACGATTTTTTTCCCTCGGTCGTGAACAGTGTCAGTAATCGTTTTATATGCCGGAAGTAATAATTCGTTAAACTTTTTTGGACTCATCATCGGACCGGTTTTGTAAGCTAAATCTCCCGATTCTATAAATAATTCAGCTCCAACATCCATATATGCGTTATAACAGGCAGCAGTAAATTCAGCGATAACTTCGTGAACCTCTTTGATAAATTTAGGGTTTTTATGAAGCATTCGTGAGTAATAAGTAAGACCCATGCCTTGCGTAGCGCTTTCAAATACTCCCGCTAAGTCGTTGGTGACGGCAACAAATATTTTATCTTTATGCTTCTTATTTATTCGGCGGAAGAATTTTTTAGCCATCTTGGTGTATTTCTCAGTCATAGGTCCTTCTATGTTTTCTTTGGTCTCTTTCCATTTCTCAGGAGAATTCATAGTACCATATAAATAATAAGGATTGAAATTGCCCTCATTATTTCGCGCTTCCCATACACGTCCAAAAATGTCATTCATTAAAAGACGGTCGTCGTTCGGATCATCAAAAAAATAGAAGGGTAATATACCTACTTGCATACAGTCAAGGCCAATTGCCGCAGCTGCTTCCACACAACGAGAAAAAACACTCGTTTCTACGCTTTCTACAAGGTTACTCAACTCTTCTATCCACCCATCAGGATTATCACGCTGTATCTGTTCTACAGTGTCAAAATCGGTAACTTGCGGTTTTCCTAATATTATATCGACGTTATTCGCATCGATAAGAATGGTGTGACACGGAACTCTATCGGGTTCTTCTAAATTTAACGCAGCAAGAACTCTTTCTCTACAATCCATTTTTCTCATTAAATTGTTTTTTAATATTATTAATTAAATAAGATAATTGGATTCTTTTTTAAAAATTTAATTAGAAATTTAAAAATACTAAGACTATGTAGTAAATAAAAAGAATAATTAATTAATAGAAATAGGATAAGTTCCATATTTCTTTAATGTATTGTGCATCGCTAAATAGTTTTCTAATTTAACAGAAGGATTAATACTATGTCCAGAACTTAGGATAAAGCCTCCTCCTGGAGCAAGCTTTTTGATAAGATTTTTAGTGTAATTCTCTATATAAGTTTGCTCTTTATCGGCGAGATCTTGAGGAGAAACATTTCCGATAAATGTAACTTTACCAGAATATTTTTCATTGAGTTTAAAAATGTCATAATCAGGATTTGCAGTTGTCGGTTCGAAAGGATGAAATGCATCAATTCCAACTCCAATTAGATCTTCAAATAATTCTATAATGTCTCCACAGCTGTGTAAGATCACTTTTAAACCTCCTTTATGTGCAACTTTACAACTTTCTTCTAACCAAGGAAGTACGTAAGTTCTATAGTTTTTAGGGCTCATCAACAAACCCGATTTATATCCATAATCATCCATTATCATTATCATATCGGTTTCTCCCCATTCGATAAAAATTTTGACTAAATCTACAAGAAGTTTACCAAATCTATCAAAAACAACTTTGATCTTTTTTGGATTGGTTAATAGTTTACTAAATTTTGAAAACCCAAAAACTTGCCAAGCAGGCTCAAATAACCCCCATGCAGCAGGGATAATGGAGATTTTTCCTTGAGACTCTTTTTCTGTTTTTTTCATTGCTTTAAAATATTTTTCTCTTCGGGGAGTGTTAACCTCTAAAGGTGCAAAAGATTCAAATTCTTCAAAACTTTTAAATGCTCCACCTCTATAATATGCCATGTCCATACCATCTGAAGGGTTTTTTCTTACATCGAAAACTCTTCCGAATTCGTCTGTAAAATGCGTTTTATCACAGCTTATAGGGAAAAGGACATAGCCTATTAATGGAACAATTGCTAAGTCGATTCCAAGCTTTTTATATAAATTTACATGCTTATTCATAGTAGTTTTAATATATGATCTTGTTTCCGTAGCCATAATAAGAGTTTTAGTTAAAGAGTCTGTATCTCCTTGAAAAAGATCGTAAGTATCATTATAACTTTTTACCATTCCTTGAAATACATAGTCCTCGTTAAAGTGTTCACATACTTTGAAATTATCTATTGACATCTCAAAAGAGGGTACTTTATCAGGTTCTTCAAAATTTAAAACCGAACGTATTCTTTCTCTACTATTCATAATAATTCTCCTTTAAATTTAACCGCTTAAATTTCACTTAGTTAATATCTTCAATAATTTGATAAAAATATTAGGGTTTTTTAACGAAAATTTGATTAAAAAAGTAAAAACTAAGGGATTTTTTAATAACTTGAAAATTAAATCTTTTGGGAAATCCATATCGCCATAGAGCGTTATAATATGCTCAATTTTATTTTCTTTTACTATTTTAAAGAAAACTTCGAAATCTTTATTTGTTAGTCTTTCTAAAATAAGCCTTATAAGGTAATGAAGCTTCAATTGCTTACCGATTGTTCTCAAACAAGGCGTTTCATAATGCTTTTTAATAAATCTTTTTGAAAAATTATTCTGTTTGAAACTAAGTTTAACGCAATTTGAAGCGTGCTTCGCAGCAGTCAATAACATGACAATGCCCCCTCCTGTTGTAGCTTTAACTTGCCCTGCTGCGTCACCTAACAATAAAACATTCTTAAAAGCACTTTTATTCATAATTCCGTAAGGGATAATCCCTCCTTGCTGATCTATCTTATTGTTGATATCTATGCCTAGCTTCTTTAAATAAATATGGAAACAATCTTTTACGTTTTTAGAAGATGCTATGCCGATTCGGTAAATATTATTACCCTCAGGTACAATCCACCCAAATAATTGTTTCCATAGAGGGTGAAAGTACATAACTGCTTCGTTTTCATGAAAATTGCCTTTAATTCTAATTTGAGCGGCATATAGAACCTTATTCTTCACTTTCAAGCGTTTTCCTACCGAAGTTAACGGCCCGTCACACCCGATTAGCATCTTAACTCTTATCAATCTTTTAGATGTATCAATTAGCACATATCTCTGGTCATTCTCTATGCTGTATTTAAACGATCTAAACCTTTCGCCAAGATAGTAAGTGATATTCCTAGCGTTTTTATTTTTACCGTAAAATAAACGATCTAGAGCAATTCTATCGATTACATAGGGGTGTTCGTTACCAGAAAGTTTGATGAAATTTCCCGATGGGTTAACGATTTTTGCCGTCTTAACTCGATTTAATACGATCTCTTCAGGCAGTTCTATTAATTGACTTAACTTTTGGGAAATAATTCCAGCACATTGAAACGGTAAGCCAATATCTTTGTGCTCCTCGATAACAACAATTTTTATATTCGATTTAGACAATAAATAAGTTAAATAATTTCCGCATATACTCGCACCAACAACGCATACATCAAAATTTTCGAAATTTCTTTTTTCCATTATAAGATGTTATGTTTACTACAAATTAGAATTTTTTGAAAAGTAATAAAATCATTTATTACGATATCCTAGATCCATCATCATGCCGTATACTATGCCTAACGCAATACCGTTAAGAACGGGATTATCCTCAATTGATAAATCGGTTCTTGGGATTAACATAGGCATGATTTGCTCCAGTACATATCTCGTTTCTGGTTTTTTACTGTATAAATTAATTATCGCTTCTCTAAATTCTTTCATAAAAGCTTCGTGCTCTAATAGCATTTTCCGAATGTTTTCTTTTCCATTAATAACTCCAAAATGACCAAAACCAGCTTTGGAGGGAAATAATTTCTTAAGATTTCTTAAAGTTGCCATATATTCTTCGTGATTATAATAAGTAGGCATAGATGTTGGCATAGTTATTAATTCTGAAGTGTGGTAAATTGCACCAACGCTTTCTCCAAGTTGTATAAAGTCAATTAAATTATCCTTAATAAATATAGGACATTGGTGGTCTGGAGTGTGTCCTGGAGTTTTTAAAATACCCAATTTAACTTCTGAACCATTAATCGTAAAAGAATCGATAAAATCAAGTTTGTCTGCTTCTGAATTGAATTTTGTGCTAGGTTCTACTATTTGAAATGCACTTTCCTCAATAGGTTTCATCGAACCTATTAAATTTCCATAAGTTCGCTTTCCGCGAGCCAAATGCTCTTCGTAATTGTTAAGTAATTCTTTAGTTTTTTGGTTTGTAAGGATTTTAACTTCGGGGTTGTAATCCTTTAATATCTCGTAAAGCTGCCATAGCCCACCGTTATGATCAAAATGGTGATGAGTTGTAGTGAGGTATTTAAACGAAGATAAGTCTATTTTCAGCTTTTTTAAAAATTTAATTAATTTCTTCGTATCTAATGACGACCCGCAATCGATTAAAACAGAACAATTGTCAAATTGCCCGACGAAAATAGAAAGCATTCGAGGCGTTCCGTAAGCTTTTACATCTATATGATATAAATACTCGTTAATCTTCCCAGTTTCAATGGTGATTAAGTCTTGTACCATAAAAATAATAAGAAAAAATCGAATAAGAAGTATTTTATTTCTCGTTTGTAATTTAAATTTGGAAGAACGAGGAATCAAACCAAATGAGAATCTAAAAAGAATAGCGAAAATATATTATTCTGTACAAAGTATCTGTCTGAAATAGGAGTAGATAGCAGTTGCGTTGAGGTTACTTCTTAACGACGACATATCAATTCTTCCATCAGAAGGAATAAACCTCACATTGAATAATCCTATCTTATCAGACATGTAAGTATTAGCATATGAGTGTTTTGTTGATGTGCCTATTTCTGTTGCTAAAACATATGTTAAGTCGAACAAGTTCAGATAAGTCCTAAAAAAAAGACTACAATTCTAGTGCTTGTTCTATATAAGATGGTTATATAGTATTAAAAGCATTTTTTAAACTTTTTTCTGCATCATATATGATAGTATCAATTATCTCCTTTACAGTTTTCACGCGATCAATCAATCCGATACTTTGTCCTAAATAAACAATACCCTCCTGAACATTTCCTTCATAGGTCATTTCTAGTTCAGCTAGTTCTTTTTCAACTTTGGAAGTTGAAGTTTCTCCAGCTTGTTTTTCCTCTTTACTTTCAATTAAACCATGCGTTTCAGCACCTATGTTCTTCCATACTCTTGCAGGACCAAAAATCCCAGTTTTTAGTTCCGTATCAGATGCACTAGAATTAACAACAATTTGTTTGTAATTATCATGGAATTCACATTCTTTTGATGCGATAAATCTTGAACCCATCGCAATAGCACCAGCGCCCATAGATAAGGCAGAAGCTAATCCATCACCTGTAGCATAGCCTCCACAAGCAATTACAGGAACTTCTGGTAGCTTTTTTCTTATTTCTTGTAAAAGTACTAATGTGGTTATTTTATCGTAAGATTGGTGACCTCCCCCTTCGATTCCAGTTGCAACAATTCCATCAATTCCACTATTCATTAATTTTTTAGCTAAATATATTGAAGGGGCAACATGGAAATGCTTAATTTTTGAACCAGTTTCTTTCAATTTTTCAAAATGTTTGTTATAAATCAGTTTAGGTGAGCCAGCACTCGTAAGCAAATAAACGCATTGCTCTCTTATTCTCTGGTTATCCATAATAAATCTTGGTAATTGCCTACAAAGTTTTATGGCATCAGGTTGTAATCGGGCTGTTCTGATGTTAAAACCAAAAGGCTTATCAGTGTGCTCAACAACATATTCCATGCTTTTCTTCATTTCATTTAAAGATACAGTTCCGTGCAAAGTAACATGGCTTAATACACCTAACCCTCCCGCCTCAGACACCGCTACTGTTAATTTTGTTGTATAAAACGGACCCATTGGCGCGCTTAAAATTGGATGTTTGATTCCAAGCATCTTGGTAATATCAGTTTCAATAAACATTTAAAATCACTTTCTTTTTTATTAAATTTTGTAGTAAATTTATTCAATATATATTTATATAAATAGGAAGTTATTCAAAGTTTTTATATAAACCTTTTTCGAAGCTTTGGATTATTAAAGATATTATTACAAAAATATACCTTTCTTATTAAAGCACTAAAATGAGGATTATCAAAAGTTTATAAAAAAATTACCTCATTGATTACTCTATTCAATTGACTCAAAATTAAAATATATATCTAATCATTTACAAAATAAGAAATAATAGTCATATTGAACTCAAATGATATCTTAGAAGAATGTAGTAGTGGTAATATAATTACAGATAAATATTTCATCTCAAAAATTCTGATTAATTGTTATAGATATGTTATATTGAACATTCTATTTTGTTTTTAGACATGTTTTTCTACTTATACGCGAGATCATAACTTTGATGAGATTAAACACTCTGCTGTTAATGTTATGGACTTATCTACCTTAAAAAGAAGTATTTGATTTGAAATAAAATAAATTAAAAAGGTTTTAAAAAATTGATTAAATATTTAATTTTTGGCGCCAAAAATTCATTTTCATTCTGAGGTCTTCTTTCTCCGGTTGACTAAGTACATATGTTTTATTCCTTAGAGTTGTGCTGGTATTATGAATGTTCTTTAACACGCTGTTATATCCAGATTCTTTAATATATTCGCTTTGAAACTTTTCAAGAGCCGAAGAGAGTTCAATGCCCGTCAAAGAGTCAACATTATCAAAGATTAAGTCAAATTGTTTTGTCAACAAAGATTTTTCCCCGGATGGCGTTGTTTTTAGAACAGGCACCTCTTTTTCAGGTGGAGCAATTACTTTTGGTATCTGAACTATTGGTTTTAATTTTACGTGTTCTTTTAGTGGTTCTTCAGCGATCTTAACGGGTTCTTGAGCTAATTTCGGTGGTGGAGTTTCTTGTATAATTGATGACTTAATAGCATGCATAACTTCCTTTCTTGCGCCCATCCAGGATTCCTCTAGAATAGGGACAAAAATTTTGATATGTTCTTCTATAATACTTCCTATTCCAGCAATCTCAGTTATAGACTCCCCTCTCACTTCTGCTTTTGAAAGCACGCATACGATTACTTCTTCGTAATCTCGATTTATACCCCATAAATTTTGTAAAGCGCGATGTCTATAATCCACATTATCCATTTTATCCATCTTTTGGATTACAGCTACGTGTTCGGGATTATCGAAATCTATATTTGCAGCTATTCTGAAATTTATCCTTGAAGGTCGCTCCATTATTGCGTTAATATCTATATCGCTGATTTGAGGGACAACGAGTAATACTCTCATTTTTGCTTTTGAAATTTCGTCGCTAATGTGTGCCTTAGCGGCTTCAGGGGAGCGAATGAACCAAATATCTTTCATTGTAATTGATCTCCCGGTTTTCGCTTGCTCCCAGAATTCACTTGTGACTTTTTCGGATCTTTCGAGTTTATTCAATATATCATCAAGCGTATTATCTAAAGTTGCGACAATTTGTTCGTAAAAAACATCTTTTAAATTGCCAAGCGATTGAAACGTCGTACCAGAGATTCCTTCTATTTTTTCTTCAGCCATTTTTATTGCTCTATTAAAATTTTCAGTAATATCCCCGTATATCTTCTCTTTATCTTCTTCTACCTTTGAGGTAAGACCATCAATATTTTCAAGGGTACTTTTTAATGATTCTTTCAATTTTGATATTAATTCAGAATCAACGCCTTGAGTCACTTTTTTAAGCTCGTCAGAGAATGCGACTTGGCTTACGGATAGTTGCACATTGATATTATCAGAGATTTCTTTTAATTTTGCGTTTACAACCTTATCAATCACTTGTTCAACAGCTTCGGAAATTACCCCAAGACGTAACTTCTGCAGATTTTGAGAGACAGTTGATTTAATGTTCTCAAATTCGTTCTTCAAATCGCTAACCTGTCCTTTAATGATTTGAGATGTCTTTGTGTTAATATCATCAAATCTTTTTTTAAGATCGGCGATTTGAGGTGATTCCATAACCGAATCAGCGTATCCTTCGAGGTTTGAGATTTCATCTGAGATCCCTCTAATTTGATCCATTACTACTAATGTGTCGTCAAACTCTTTCTTCTGCGATTTAATCTGTGTTAGCATATTTTCTTTTAATTCGTTCATTAACTCAGTAGGTATGGGCTTTCTTTCAACTTTAACTTCAACCTTTCCAGACTCTGATTCTAACTGTGCAAATGATTTTTCTAGTTGGGTAGGTATGTTGACTTTAATATCTGAGATATATTTGTGAAATTTTTTTAACTGGCTAACTAAGGCTGCGTATGGAGGTAGAGCGCTATAATGCGGTTTTGCTCCAATGATTTCCTTAAAAAGTCCTTTTTTAACAAATTTAGTCGCCATCTCTTGGCATTCAGCTTTAGGTTTTCCCGTTAAAATTGCCATTTCGCCGATGCTAACGGCTTCACGACCCGTGATTCTGAAATACAGTTCAATCTCGTCGTCAGAGAGATCAATTTCGCTCAAAACTTGTTTTGTAAGTTCTTTTGAATAGGAAACTTCGTCTTTTTTGAGTATTTCCTTTATTTCAAAATTCTCGACTTCTAAATATTGATTAAAATAAACAATTAAATTATGTTCAGGGGATCCGTGTAGAATTTCTTTTTTAATCGGAAATTTTAAAACATCTTGGTATTCCTTCTTGGTTATTTTAAAAGGTATTTCTTTCAAACATAATTTACAGGTATATGGTATCTCTACTTCTTCCTTTTCTTTAAATAAATACAATTCTTTACACCTCTCGTTCTAGTTAATTGGTGATTTAAAAAGTAACTTTTTCTGGAAAGGATATTTCCAATAAGTTTAAGGCTTTTTTAGCGATTTCATAAGTAATTTTTCCATCCGTTTCCTCCTTTCTATAAGCTTCTCTGATTTTTGGTAGTAAATATTCTGGAAAAATTGTTAGTGGTTTAATGTCCGTAAGCAAACAAATCCAACTTCTTTTATTTTCGTCTTTAATTTCAGTAATCACGTTTAATTTCTTTAAATTATCAAGCAAAATTTCCGTGACGGCGAACTCTGAAAAGATTTTTGGTATTTTATCTAGTGGATAATGGTTCGAACGCATTAAGACGAAGAAATCATAAACATCAGGGTTAAGTAATATTGAAGCCAGTTTTTTGGTATTTTCAAAAGGTTCTGCATAGGGATCGTAATTTGTGAAATAGTCTGTAGATTTTTGCCTAAATAAAGGTAATAATTCGTTGTTTGTGTCCTTAAAATGCTTTAAGAGATTTTCGTTGGGAACACGGGCTAAAATTAAATCTTTGAGTAAAAATAGATACTCTCCTTGATTTGTTATCACTCCAGTCTTTTTATCTTTCTCACCTTTTACCCAATCACGCCTTGCTAAGTTCAATTCTATAAAGGGTCTAAGTAAAATATCAATATTAGCTGTAGGTTTCATTTTTTCAACTATTTTTTTCATTTCGTTTTTTGAAATGGGTTGTTCTCTTAAAGTTTCTAAGATTTTTAACCGTTCATCGCTATTATAGATTAGAGCTACTTTTTGAAGTTTGTCTAATTGACTTAAACGCTCAATTTGAAATATGGTATACTTTAATTCGTTCATTAAACGGACGTTTACGTTGGAAACTAAATCCAATTGCCTCGTATTTACAGCTTTAGTTAATTTTTCAAAAATAGTGTCTAATCTTTTTGCCATTTCTTTAATTAAATCCTCAAACAATTCTATTTCGTCGTCTAATTCAAATATAGACATCGCAAGATATTGAGTTCCATCGGCTAACTGCTTGAAATACGACAAAACTTGATATGGCGTTTCTTTTAAGCGGCCAGTATAGAAATTACTGAATCCGTATTTCATGCCAATAATACCCGTTGTGTGTTGATAGAACGTGGCAAATATATCGTTCTCTATGATCAGTTCTGAAAAGTCGTCTTCTTTAAATTTTTTATTCTTAAACACTAATTGAATTGGGCTAAATTCGGGATCTATCTCCCCTGTAGTTTCATTCTGATTCAATTTAAATTGAAATGTACAAATCGATTGTATCAATTTGGTTTGCCTCTAATTTTTTATAAGTAAATTAATTAAATTAAAATATATATAATTATGTCTTAAGTAATTTATTAACTTAAATTTAATCAATTAAAATATTTAAAATTCGTTATATTGACAAAAAAAGAGGGTAATTTTTTATACGATAATTTTTTTAATACTTAAATAGGGAAAATTAGAAATATAACGAATTTAACATTATAAATTAGTAAAGAATTAATTTGGTGATAAAATTTGCTATTAAGGTTTAAAATAAAGAAAAGATTTGGAGTAATACTTCTAATTATAACGATTATTATTTTTAATGCGCTACCCCTTTTATTACCTATCAATTTTACAAGTAATAATGAGCAGTTAATAATTAAACCCTCGGGTGAAACTTATTATACAGATGTTCTTTGGCTTGATAATCCGACATTCGAAGATCCGATTGAACCTATTTGGTTTCCCGATATTGAGGGAGATGAGTCAGATGTTGATACTAGTACAAGTCTAAATCAAGCAAATCTACAAATTTTAGGAGAAGAATATACATTTGAAGTAATAGCAGATCCACCAGATGGTAATTGGACTGCTGTTAATAATCCAAGTTTTCCTAGATTCCCAGATAATCATTTTACTGATTCAGTCGGATTAAATGTGTATCATTATTGGGATGAAGACGAAGATCAAACCCATAATACACCCAGTGTACATTGGAAAAGGAATTTTACAATGCCGGTAAATATGGCTGATTATATAATTACTTCTGCTTCAATTCAATCAACATTTAATGCAACAGTTACTGTGGGGCCTCATAGTGGAGGGGGTATAGATTGTCCTGGTGATACACTACCCCAATCTTCGACATTTGATTATGCTAGATTTTATGTTTTAGTATCTGATCCTAATAATACGTATGAATATGAGATTGCTTATAACCAAACTGTTGATCTAGGTCAAGATTCTCCAGAAATATCTAATTATAGCGATACGCGAATGGTAAATATTCCAGAAGACGTTTTAATTGCATTCTTAACATCTATTTTTAAAGAAAATAATTTTAATTTCACTATTACATTAGGAATCGACATTTATTGTGAAGATAATGAACCAGGTGTTGATGAAGACAGGTGGGATTCATTAATCATTAGATCATTGGATTTTAAATTTACTTACAGAAAGAAAATAGACCAATTTACTTCAGTATCTTGGAACCAAGAAGGTGCCGCAATTAGTGGAAGTAACAAGTTAATTACCGGAGCGACCCTTCTATTCAAATATAAAATTGATCAAGATTGGACTAGTTCTTCTCCTAATTCTGAAATAAGAGTTTTAATTAATAATAATCTACATTCAGAAACTATAAAATTAAGTAAAGTTACAAATACTTTTCAAGAGGCAAAAACCGGAGGTTATGATGTAACTTTCTTAATTTTAAAAGATGTCAATATAAGCCTTTCAATTCAAATATATTTAGCAGATGAGTTTGGTTTAGAAAAAGTAATAACTGTTTCGATCACAGATGTTTACCTTTATATATCTTATATTGTAACTTTTCCGGATATTTTTTCAGAACCTTGGATATTTGCGGGATTATTTATTATTGCAATAATCGGTGCCTCACTTTTAGCAGCTTATCTTATTGCATATCAAACATACTTAAAATATCCTGTCCCGGTTAGAAAAGTTAGGAAATATAGAAAAACATTAACTAAAGAAAAAGATCCTGGAGTACACATAATTAAACGCAAGAGTTCATTTAAAAAAATCTTTCGAAACGAATTAGATAAAACATCTAAATTTTTAAAAGGCGCCCCTCTCGATGGCAAAATAATAAGAGAGAAATTAATAGGGAATCAACAAACGGGAAGCAATTCAGAAAAATAAAAAATGATTTTTTTCAAAATGTTATCTTTTATTATCAAATCTTTTTAATTCATAATATTTGGTCAAACCCATTCTCATCAAATTAATTTAAAAGCATAATTTTACTAATTATTAATATTGACATCTTATATTAAGAATTTATAATCATTCTTATAATTACAAAAGGTATAAAGAATATGAATTTAGCAACAAATAGAAAGAAGAGATTGTACGCGTTATTGACTCTTTTAAGTATTTTCGTAGTAAATGCAGCTATAATAAATTTTACCTACATCCCAAATAATTTAAATGAAAAAATAATTAAAAAAGTTATAGATGTTCCTAAAAATAACGATCTTACTTCTGATAATAAGTATAATGGTATAGGAGATGCATGGAATATTACTCATTGGGCAAATCGTACGGATTATGATCTCCCCGCAAGTTTTGAAGAGAATTCATATGATATGGTGGAAATGCCCTTAGGTACCGATTGGGTTGGTTATAAATTAAATGCCTCAATTAATAATCTATATGATTCAAGAAACTGGAATAATGGAACTTTTAATTTTGGTGATAATAATACATATGCTACCGGGGAAGACGATTCTTTATACATTACAAATAGTTATCAAAATTGGACTTTTCATGAAAATGTTGTTGGTTCTTCAAATGTTATGTCTGGAAATTATCTAGATAAAAATGCTGTAACACCAGTTAATACCCAAAACCATGATAGTTTAGAATTAAGAATGGCGGGAAATAGATACAATGATTCTGGGGATCCATATTGGTATAGATATCGGTATGATACCGGAGATAAATGTTCATGGTCAAGTTCTTTTCATATTCCAAGAGGAAAGGTTATTGATAGTTGGTTAAAATTTCAAGTAAATCCAATCCATATAATAAGTTTTAACTCTTGGGAGTTTAGAATATTTTTAAATGGTATTAAAGTTTATTCTGATGGCTTGTTTACATTAAAACAGCGAGGACAAAATACATGGCATAATTTCACAATTCCTCAGGGACTTTGGATAAACACATCAGATGTTTATTCAACAACCTTCTTAAATGATTCAAATATTAGTATCGAAATTGCTTTAGAATATACAGCAACGAGTGCGGGTTATGGGTATGAAGATGGTGAAAATAGAGATTATCAACAAGTTCTTATTGATAACGTAGAATTAGAAACTAAAGCTGAAGCTCAACCTTCAGACATACAATTAAAAAGTAATAATACAATTGTGGAAGATATTAGTTGGGGGAAAGGAAAAGTAGAAATTAATGGTAATTGGCAGAGTGTTGATGGGAAGGTATATACTAATTTTAGTTGCGATGATGTTGGCCAATTGGGAGCTTTTTCTATTGATATACTAAGTGATTTAAACCTTCATGCGATAAAACATACGCCTGAAAGTAATTATGAAACTAATGTAGGGTCTATTGGAACAAAATTTTCTGTAAATAATGAAAGTTCAGTTAATTGGTTATGTTATGGTCGAGTTAATGTACCTACGAGGTATGAGGAAACAGAATTGAAAATTAATTTTCCCACTGATGTTAATATTACCTCCGTTTTTGATCCTCAGAACCCTTCTTTAAATATTCTGAGCCAGTGTGATAATTCGACTCCAGGTGTTTTATCAATACCCGTAAATACTATTTCACTTACTCCAGATGGATTTTGGAAATTTGAAGCAGTTTCACCTAACTATTGCAAAGATTTAATGATCTACAATAACGAAACTGGAGCCTGGATTCGAAATAATAACTTCCTAAGCGGTGATTTTATTAATATTACCGCAAAAATTACAAATTCTCCAGAAATATCTAGTTACATTCAAAATACAAAAGCATTTCTTCAAATTAGGTTTCCGAATGGCACTTTATGGTCTGATCAAAGTCAATTTGCTTCAGTCGATATTAATGGTAATGTTATTTTTATGCTGTTTCAAATACCCACAGCTCCACCAAATTACGAAGTTGGAGAATATGAGGCAATTATAACTTGGAATAATTCTTATTCTATTTATGGTTTAAATGAAACGGGTATTATTTATAAGAAATTTAATATAATCCATGAATCTAAGCTTGTTCCTGACGAATTTTATTATGAAGATATGAAAGAAAATTCTAGTTTTAATTTAAAAATATCTTTCTCCGACTCAGTAGATAATGAACCTATAACAAATGCTATAGTATATACATTTAATTTTACTCATCCTTCAGTAAAGCAATATTTTAGTGAAATAAGTCCCGGTTATTATTTTCTCGAATTCAACGTAGAGGATGGAATATTAGGTAATAATACTTTAAGTATTTATGCTAATTCGTCTAATTATGAGAATAAAGTAGTTAATATCAAAATTGAGGTGATTAGAGAAACAGAGCTTACTGTTGATAATGATTTTATAAATAATGTACTTTTTGAGCAGAATTTTACCATTCAATTCAATTATACTGAAAAACTTTCTAGTACAGGAATTAATCCGGATTCTCTCTCAACCGATTGGTTAGGTAATTATTCTTTCATTGAAATAGCCACAGGGAGATATAATTTAACATGCAGTACCCTTGGTTATAATGCAGGTCAACTTTATACATTAAATCTTTATGTAGATGCCTATAAATATGAAGCTAAATCTATATCAATAAAAGTTTATATTACTGAACTTAAATCATCTTTAGAATTGTTTGTTAATAGTAATGCACTACAACCTAATGATGTATTTACTGTTGATGTATGGGAAAAGATAAACATAACAGTTTTTTATAAGGATATACACGGAAATCCCTTAACTGGGGCAATAATAAATGTAACAAGTGGGTCTTTTTCATATCAATTAAATGAAAATCTTTTATTTAATCACTACAGTTTAATTTTGGATGCTACTGAATTAGAACAAGGAATTGATAATCTTGTTGTTTTTGCTCAATTGGTTAATTATGAACCACAAACTATTCCATTTATAGCAGAAATTATAGAAAGGTCAACAATCATCGAAATTTTATTTGATGGGGTAAATAAGACAGATGATCCTACAATAGATATTACTATTGGTCAAACATTAAATATTACTGTAAATTATATGGATGATGAGTATCATCACATACAAGGGGCAATGGCACAGCTTTCTGGTGATTTAATTGGGAATTTGAGTGAAAACTTAATATTTGAGCAATATTCATATATTTTAGATACATCTCAGTTAGATATTGGAGTTAGAATTATCACTCTTTCTGCTTCAAAAACAAACTTTCAGCTTCAAACTGAGAATCTTAGAGTAAATATTCAAAGAATAAGGACAAATATTACTACAATATCGGGCGAATCAATATTTACGATTCAATCGGGAAATAATATTCTCCTACAATTAATTTTGAATAACGAGGATTTTGGGGGTACGATTAAAAATGCAAATCTAACATATAGATGGCAATTTGGAGAAGGAGAACTTATTGATCCTGATTCTGATGGAATATATGAAACGACATTAACCAATTTACCAGTTGGGTCATACACAATTACTATTACTGCTGATAAAGGCGATAATTATGATTTTGAAAGGTATCAAATAACAATTACGGTAATTAACCCTCCAAATGAATTTTTAATTTTCTTGATTCTTTTAATTACAGCTTCTATAACAGCAGTGTCATTAGTTAGTTATCTAATATTATACAAAAAAGTTTTGAGATATCCAAAACAAGTAAGAAAGGTTAGAAAATATCGAAGAACTTTAAAAAAAGCGAAGAATCCAAAGATAAATATAATACCACGTAAAGAAGCGTTCAATAATCAATTTAAAGATGAAATAGGTAACACTTCTACATTATTAAAGGGAAAACCTTCAGAAAGTATAATTCAAGTAGATAAATTAAAAGCAATAAAGTTAATGAATGAATCTGATAACCAAACAAATGATGGAGGGAATAAATAATAATGAGGATAAAAAACAAAAGAAAAATTAACCGTTCGGCGATTATTAGGGTCTTTTTAATTATTCTTTTAACTCTTGATTTATCTAGTCTTAACTTGAATCAGCTAATTCCCACTGATAATAAGGAGATTCAAAGAAACATTTTTGATCTTGAAAATACACTTAATAGCCAAGATGTATCTTTTGATAATATACATAGCGGTATTGGTGCACCTTGGAATTTAACTCACTGGGCAAACAGAACAGATTACGATTTATCAGTAAGCTTTCCTGAAGGGGCCAACGATATGGTTGATATTCCTTTAGGTAGTAGTTGGAAAGGGTACAAATTAAGCGCAAATATTAATGATTTGGTTGATAAGCGGAATTGGAATAATGGTACTTTCAATTTTGGTGATGATGATGGAACTGATGCTGCTGGAGAAAATGATACTAATGATATAACAAATATTTATCAAAATTGGACATTTGTGAAAAATGATACAGGTCTCGGTAATAATTATATGAGCGGTAATTATAATTCGAGTGTGGGAGGAAATAATTGTTTAGAATTAAGAATGGATGGTAATAACACTGTTGTATCTGGTCCACTTGAATGGTGGACATATGACCCTGATGATAAATGTTGGTGGAGCAGCTCCATACAAATACCACGTGGAAAAATAATTGATAGTAGTTTGAAATTTGATCTATATCCAAATCATTTAGCACATTTTAATTCATGGGCATTTGCTATATATTTAAATGCTAAAAGAGTTTATTCTATAGGTACTTTTACATTATCACAGTATGGACAAGATGCGTGGCACAGTTTTACTATTCCTCAAAATATCTGGACGAATACATCTAATGTTTTTTCGAATAATCCTATAAATAATTCATTAATTGATATTAAACTTGCTCTAGAATGTGTAGGTGGTGGAAATTTTTCTGGTTTTGCAAATAGGACTTTCCAAAGGGTATATGTTGATAATGTTGAATTAATTACCAAGGCAGAAGTTCTTCCATCTTATATTGAATTAAACATGAACCAAACAATTGTACAAGATATTGACTGGGGTCGAGGGACTGTTGAAATTGAAGGGGAATGGGAATCTACTACAGTCTTTGCAAATTTCAGTAGTACTGATGTAGGAGAATTGGGAAATTATGACATTAATTTAAAGACTAACTTGAATTTATATGGGATCAAGCATACTCCAGAAACAAATTATGAAACTGATGTTGGCTCATTAGGGACTGTTTTTTCTGTAAGTAATGCAAGTACTGTGAATTGGGAGAGTTATGGTTTTATTGCTATTCCAACGGGATATTCTGAGTCAGAGATGAGACTTGAATTTCCGATTGATGTCATTATTACTTCCGTTTTTGAACCTGAAAATCCTTCTACCAATATTTTAATCTTATGTGACAATTCTATACCTGGAAGATTAATAATACCAGTAGATGCTATTTCCACTACTCCTGACGGATTTTGGAAATTTGAAGCTGTTTCACCTAATTATTGCGAAGATTTAATGATCTATAATAATGCAACAGGAGCCTGGATTCGAAATAATAACTTCTTAAGCGGTGATTATATTAATATTACTGCAAAAATTACCAATTCTCCGGTAATATCTAGTTACATTCAAAGCACAAAAGCGTTTCTTCAAATTCGGTTTCCAAATGGTACTTTATGGTCTGATCAAAGTCAATTTGCTTCAGTTGATTCAAATGGTAATGTAAATTTTATGCCGTTTCAAATACCTTCAGTACTACCGAATTACGAAGTTGGAGAATATGAGGCAATAGTTACCTGGAATAATTCCTACTCTATTTACGATTTGAATGAAACAGGTATTCTTTATAAAAAATTCAATATAATCCACGATTCTATTTTAATCCCAGATATTAATTATTTTGAAGATGTAATTGATGGTTCTGTATTAAATTTAAGAGTATCATTTAATGATTTACAGAATTTTGATGCTATTGAAAATGCGATTGTATACACTTATAATTTCACTCATCCTTCAATAATTCAATATTTCAGCGAAATAAGCCCAGGTTATTACTTTCTTGAATTTAATGTTACTGGGGCTCCGAATGCTGGTAATAATACCTTAACCATCTATGCTAGTTCGCCTAATTTTATAAATAATGAAGTAAATATAACAATCGATATCATTAAAAATACAGTTCTTACAGTTGATAATGATTATTTAACAGGAGTTCCAATCGAGCAGAACTTTACAATTCAATTATCTTATACTGAAAGCTATAGTGGTATGGGAATTGACACAAATAATCTTTCGACAAATTGGGCAGGTGAATATCACTTTGCTACGATTACTCAAGGATTATATACTCTTACTTGTAATGCTTCTGGTCCGGGATACCAACCAGACAAGCTTTATTCAATGATAATTACAGTTAAAGCTAATAGATATCAACCTCAATCAATTCCAATTAGAATTTTTATAACTAAAAAAGCATCATTTTTGGAATTATATGTAAATGGCACTCAAAAGTTTGAAGACGATTTAGTTTCAATTGAATTTTGGCAACAATTAAATATTACAATAACTTATAAAGATGTCTCCTCTAGACATTTAGGCGGTGCGTCAATAAAATTAACCGGAGGAGGAATTTCCAAACCATTAATAGAAAAGCCAATTCTAGGTCAATATAGTCGTTTATTAAATGTCTCTGAATTAGGTTTAGGGCTTGATTATTTATCAATATTTGCTAATGTATCTAATTATCTCCCTCAATCTATTCGCTTTATTACTGAAGTAACTAAAAGAAAAACCCTATTGGAAATCTACTTAAATGGAGTTGATAGAACTACTGATCCATCTATTGATATTGCTATCGGTGACTTTTTAAATATTACTATAAGATATACTGATACGAATGGTAATCACATTGAAAATGCTGCAGTTAATTTGTTTGGAGCCATCTCAAATAGCTTAATTGAAGATAAAACATTAAAACAATATTCATACATTTTGAATACAAGCATTTTAGATATTGGAATCAGAATGATTGCTATTTCGGCAGAGAAAGAAAATTACGAACTTCAGACTGATGATCTCAGAATCGAAATCAGACGGATTTTTACGAATATTACCACTGAGGATGGAATTTCTAGAATTTCTGCCCATCCAGGAGATAATGTGGTAATTAAAATTATTTTGTATGATTTAGATTCTGGAGAAACCATAAAAGGCGCGATTGTGTCATACAGTAGTCCTTATGGACAAGGATATTTAACAGATCCAGATAATGATGGGATATATGAGGTAGTATTTGAAAATATACCTGAAAGTACTTTTAAAATTACCATTTCAGCTTTTTATGGGGATAATTATGATTTTGAAAATTATGAAATAACGATTAGTGCTATAAGACCAGCAGCAGAAGCATTATTGCTTCTAATTTTAATAATTGCTATAACTTCAGCGGCTATAATAATAGGGGGGTATATATATGCTTACCAAAAATATTTAAAATATCCCAAACCCGTCAGAAAAGTTCGAAAATACCGAAAAACACTGAGAAAAACAAGCGATCCAAGAACGGATATAAAGGAGAGAGAGAAGGCATTCAAAGTTGAATATAAAACTGAATTAGATAAAACATCTAAATTATTAAAAGGAAAACCCGTAGAACCAATTATTAAACTAGAAAAGATTCTAAAGAAACCAGTTGAAGGTTCTAATAATTAAAGAGTCAAATTAATATAAAATCTAGTTAATTTTTCATTTTTCAATTTTTTATTTTCACATAATATATAATATTTCTCAAAATAATTACTAAGCAATATAATTTAAATAAATAGTAAAGAAAATTGAAATATTATCATAATTTAATGATTGTATAGATGAGTTCTAATATTAAAATTTTTAAGTTAAATTATTCTGGAACCTTTAAGGAAATTTCAGAAGAGAAGATACTCCTTAACTTTACTCTATTCGATATTTTAACATTTTACGTGCCAAATCAAAGATTAATGTATATTTGGATTGGGAAAAAAGTCTCGCAAAGTTTGAAAAAACTTATCCCACAAATACGAGGAGCTATTTCAAGTGAGTATCCCGAATTAAAGATTTTAAGAAACATTACAATCGAATCGGGATTAGAACCTGCCGAATTTTTAAGTATTATTGGGGTTACAGAAGAGGTCCTGAAAGCTAGAATTAAAAAGCTAGAGATTAATTTGTTACCAATTCTCTCTGAAATAAACAGGTTAAAAGAAAAGGTAGATAAGTATTTCATTTCAGAAAATTACAATATGGCAATTAATGCTGCTCAGAAAATTGTTAACCTTGCCAAGGATATAGACGATGATTCTCTTGAGCAAGATCAAATCAACTTTATCAACGAAGCTCAATCGAAAGCGCACGCTAGCGAAGCTCTCTACCAAATAGAGCATCAAAGTAAGGAAGTTATTAAACAATTTAACCAGTTAGTGGAGGTAGAGGATTATCGAGAGGCACATAGCCTAGCAGAAGATTTTAAAAGAAAATACGAAAATGAATACGACATTTCTTCAATTCCCTTAGCCCAGCAATTAATATTAAAAGATGAAAACATGATATATAGTTTGAAAATCGAACAAGAAAAGATAAAAAAGGAAATTGATGAATTCTATAATTCTTTTAAGACAGGTCCCAATAAAGGTAATTTAAAGCAAGCAAAAGAATTTTTTGGAAAAATTAAAGCTGAGATTAAGAATTTATTTGATGATGATGTTTTAAATAGTTTGAAACAATTTGAAGCCCGATATAATGAAGCAAAAAAAGAAACAGTTAGTGAAATAGCTCAAGTAAGTATGGAAGCCCTTAATAATTTGGAAAAAGGTGAAATATCTAAAGCTATAGAAATCTTTGAAAAAATTATCAAAAAATTAGAATTTAACAATAAAACATTGACGGGTGCATAGTATTGGATTTAAACTCAGACAAAGAGACTAATAATAAGAAAAAAATAGTAGTTTTATCTAAAATTGATGAGTTGAAAGTAATAGCGAATAACCACTATCTAATGGGCAAATTTGATGAAGCAATAAAAATAGCAGAAGAAATAATGGATATAGCTGAAGGAGCTAAATTATATTCTATTGTAAGGGAGGAAGGAGAGTTCATTGCAGAGCTTTATAAAAAAGTTAAAGATAATAATAAATTTATTGAAATTGAAAAACAACAAAATATTCTAAAAAAACAACTTGAACCATTAGAAATCCAGTTTAATAGCTACATAAGTACTAATAATATCACATTAGCAGAAGAAACATTAGAACAAGCAAAAACTCTCCTAAAAAAGCTTAAAGATACCGAAACGCTGAAAATGTGGGAAACATCTGAAGCAATGTTTTTAGAATTAAGAAAAAAGATTGATATCAATGAAGACATTGAACATTCATTGGCAGAAGTTTCAAGATTAATAGATAATTACGAATTTGATAAGGCAAAACAAATACTTAACTCTAAGATAGAATTTTTGCAAAAAGAAGATTTCTTAGATCATCAACAGAAATTAAAAATAAAAATGAAAAGTTTAATTGATGCTGAGGATAAATATTTTAAATTAGAAGAAGATTTAAAAGATTTAGAAAGCGAAATTAAACAAAATGTTTCTCAAAATCAATTTGAGCAAGCAATAAACAATATTAAGAAAATCGTTAAAATTTCAAGGTTTATTGGTAAAAGTAATTACTTAAAGAAATACACTGAATATATCGATATTATTGAAAATAAGATAAGGGAAGTTTCCAAAATCGAAGATTTAAAAACTAAGGTTAACAATATAAACGTCCAAGGCATCGAAGCCTTGAAATATGACGATTATTCTGGAGCTCTTGAAATATTTAAAGAAATATTGAACCAATTAAAAGCTGTTTTTAATAAAAAATAGTTTTTATTTTCTTCTTAATAACCAGTTTAATTAATATCAAACGGTTTATAATTTTTTAACGAAGGTATTAAATAGTAAAAATTCTATATAATTTTTGGATTAAAATTGATCCAAGAGATTATTATTCTTAATGACATGGGTATTCCCATATTTTGCCATAACTTTAGCGGTAGTTCAAATAAGGATAATAATTATCAATTAATTGGTAGCTATTTCGACCAAATTTGCCGATTTGCCAAATACGGGTTCAAAGAAAGTTTAACCACTATAAAAATGAAAAAAAGCGTATTTTATTTTAAAACGCATCCTAAAACTAATTTTCATCTAATATTAAAATGTGATAGTAAAGTCGATAATAAAAAGCTTAAAAAAAAGGCAATTGATAATATTGCAGTTAAAATCTTTGATAATTTCTTTGTTAAATTTAAAAGAGAATTGATGAATTTTAACGGAAATATTGCTCCTTTTAAAATTTTTTCTAAAGATATTGATGAGATGATAAAACCTAAAGGGCTTTTGAGAAATTTTGTAATAAGTCCTGGAGTTTTTTAAATTTTAAAACAAGCTAATATCAAAGCATTGCGAAATTTACCATCAATATTAAGATATTTTCTTAGTATTCCTTCCTCTTCGAAGTTAGAGTTTTTAAACATTTTGATGGACCTTTCATTTTTAACAGCTATATGTGCTTCGATCCTATTTAGATTTAGATGGTTAAAAGCAATATTTTTAGCTAATTGTATTACTCGTTTACCTAATCCTTTCTCCCAATATTCTGGAAGAATCCATATTCCAACACCGGAACGATTATGAAACCAACTTATATTCCAGAGACTAGCTGAACCAATCCTACTTTTACTTTTATCATCTCGTAATTCTATAACATAATTAAATTGAAGATAATTATCCCATGATTTTAGATAATTTTTGATTAATCTTCTTGAATGCTCTAAAGATCTTAGCGGTCCTAACGATAAAAAATTAGTCATCTCTTTATTAGTAAGACTATTATAAAAAAAAGAAATGTCATCTTTAGAAACCTTTCTAAGAAAAAGATTTCCTTCGTTAATTTCATCGATTACTTCGATATTTACCATTAGTTATTTTATAACCAAAATTGTTTAAAAAATTATAGATAGATATGTGTAAATAAAAAAAGTAAAAAAAATTTGAATATAATTTTAGACATTCGACTACATTCCTATAAAGTGAGGAGTATCCTTAATCTTTCTCCTACCACCGCACACGTCACACTTTGTACCGTCTTCAAATTTACCCTTACCGCCACATTTTGGACATTTAACCTTTCTATTGAACGCCAAGATTCCTTCTTTAGCATCAGAGGATACTTGGTTGATTCCAAAACCCATTTGCTCCATGATAAGGCCTAATTGTGGATAGCGCGTTCCAAATTTAACACCCTTCTTTATAACGAATAATGCTGTTGTTGGAGCATCACCAAGCCATTTGGCTTTTTCGTGGACAAGTTTTTCAAATTCTTCTCCAGCAGGTGCAATCCAAGTGACAAGTCCCCAATCGAGCATCGTTTTAGCATCGAAATGCTCACCAAAATAAGCCATGCGGAGTGCTCTATTAAGTCCTACTCTTTCTGCCATGCGGGTAATACCACCATTAGCAGGAAAGATTCCTCGATTGATTTCAGGTACCCCAAATATTGATCGATCAGAAGCAATAACAATATCGCATGTAAGTACTAATTCGATACCCCCGCCTAATGCAAAACCGTCAACAGCAGCAATTAAGGGTTTATTAAATTGTTCTAATTCATCATAATCACGATGTCGTAATCTCATAGCTAAAGCCATATGCCAAGGGATATTTGGTTTTAGATCTTTGCCGAAACCAGCACCTAAATCAGCACCTACCGAAAAGGAAGGTTTTTTAGTTACATTCTTTGTACCTCGTAATACTACTGCTCTTACGCTCGGATCAGTTTCCATAAGTCGTAAAGCTTGAGCAAGTTCTGAAACTGTTTGATTTGTTAAAGCATTTAATCGATCTGGTCTATCGATCGATATTACTGCGTAATTTCCATCAATTGTCCCTTCTCGAATAACATTACCTTGTATGTCTGTTTTTGTTGGCCATTCAATTTTAATATGTTCAAATACATTTTCCGACATATTTAATAACCTCTTTTAAAAACCTTTTTTCAATTAATTTAATTATTCTTAAAATTTGATTTATGAATATTTAGTAGTAATTTTTTAGTAATTAAAAACTTTCAAATTTTTCATTTTCTAATTGTTAATGTAAAAAAAAAGTAATTCAATCTATCAAACCAACAATACAATGGAAAAAAAAGTAAAAATAAATGATATTTTTTAATTAATTATTAGAATTATTTTCGCATGCTAACAAAGCCGCCAGTTTTCATCAATTCGCAAGGTTTAAGATATTCTTTACCAGTCTTCTCTGCTAACTCTTCTAAAATTTTAGCCCATTTCTCAAATTGCTTTTTACCAGCAGCAAAGGGTCCAGGTGTGTTCATTCCCGCCATGTTTGCTTCGTCAATTACTTTGAAGCCTGTTACAACTTTCTCTTCTAATAGGCGGCAACCTTCGTTTAACATAATTGCCATTGAAGTTTCAACGCTAAATAGGCCTGCTTTTTGAGATTTGTCGATTTTTGGTCTTCCTCCAGACCAATCAAAAAATCCCTGAGCTGTTTTACGCCCAAGTTTCTTGTCTTCAACCATCTTGGTAATAACTTTTCCGGGCTTAAAATTAGGAGATAATGTTTCTGTGTAATAATTACCCACATGAAACATTGTATCGAGTCCTACATAATCCGATAGTTCACAAGGTCCCATTGGCATCAAAGACCCCGCATCACCATCAATTTGCTCCCATGGAATTCCTTTCTCAGCTGCTTGATCGAATATCCAATTCATATAAATTTGGACTGGTGCATTCATTCTGTTAACAATAAATCCAGGTCTATCCTTCAATACTTTAGGAACAAATCTCTTCCCTCTTAAACAAGGTAAAGATTGACCTACTTGAACACCTATATCCATCACCTCATCAGAACTTTTTTCACCGGCTATAATTTCAACCAATCTCATTAAAATTGGCGGATTAAAGAAGTGCATACCAATTACTTTATCTGGTCTATTTGTTGCCGTAGCAATTTCAGTAATGCTCATCGTAGAAGTATTTGTAGCTAAAATACAATGTGCTGGTGCGTTTTCGTCGCAAGTTTTAAAAACTTGTTTTTTTATATCCATTAATTCAACAACAGCTTCCAATACAAAATCAGCGTCTTTTACTGCACTTGCAGTATCTGTAGATTTCTTTAATTTTCCCATAAGATCAGCGGAAGAAATTCCCTCTCCTAACTTTCCTTTGGCTTCAAGTTTTTTTAACCCTTGTTCTATTTTAGCAACTCCATTATCAACGAATTCCTCTTTAATATCGACTAATGTTACATTATAACCCGCCATTAGAAAGATTTGACCGGCATTGTGGCCCATTAGACCAGCACCTATAATAACAACATTTTTAACATCAACCATTTTTGTTTCTCAACCTTTTTATTTTATTTTAATATTTTTTATAAACAGATTGTAATATGTAAATTAATTCGAATTTTTTTTTAACTTTTGACATTTTGTTTTTCAAAAAGTACAAATAAATGATCAATAAGATTATAATTAATCTTTAATTTAAAAAAAATTATTGATCTTATGAAAAACAAGGAAGATAGATTTATGAATGAGAGTATAATTCAACGAGTAATTGATCCCGAAACAAGTAGAGATATAACTAGGAATTTGTCAATCAGAAGTTGAAAGAGAAATTGTAATTCCATCATACTTTATCAGAGTTGTGATAAAAAATCATTTCTTCTACACACACATTTTTTTCAGGATCGTCGTGGAGAAAGTTAATCTCTATTTTTTTAACTTTATTTCCTAATAATTTTCGGAAGGCCGTTTCAAAATAACCTTTATTGACTCGGCAAAACGCTTTCCCGGGTTGTAGTTTTTCTCTGCGTTTACTAGGCTCTCTTAAAAAGCAGAAATTTTCTATAACTACTCTGGTTTGATCTGAATTTAATTGAACTTCTCTAATTTGTATTGAATAAAAATCTTTCAATTCGGTTAATAAGATTTCTAAAGCTTCAAAAATTCCAAATTCCTCCTTGTTATGCTTTTCTTTTATCCGTTTAGCAATTATCTCTCCCGGTCCTGATCCTGTCTGATACAGCATTGAAAGCAAACTATTTTTACCGAAAATATCAAGGATTTTATAAACCATTGATTCACAGATTATTTCAAACCCTTTTAACGAATTAACATTAGAACTATCATTTTGAATCTTCTTATTTATATCATTTAAAATATCTTCATTTATTTCATCTATTTCCAAAAAACAATCCCCTAAATCTACGATATTGATTTTATTCGGTTATATTCTTAATTAATAATTTAAACATGAAACTATATAAATATTTAATTTCAATTATAAGATTAAGCGTGGTTTTATAAAGTTACATTTTTCGAATAAATGTCTTATTTAAAGAACAAAATATTATTATGTCAAAAGATTGGGATTTTCAGCTATATTAATTAATGCATTTTCAAAATCCTTATAATCAGGTAATGATTCAAGACAAACTGAGATGTTTCTCAAATTGCTGTTTCTTTCTAAAATGAACTTCTTAATCGTTGGAATAATTATATCTGCACAAATCTTCGCGTTAAATCCGATTACTTCTTTCGATATTGGAGGATAAGCGATTGAATATAAACCTTCTTTATCGGCTAATTTTAGCGAATTCCAGATCGCTAACATCATTTTTTTTTGATCGTGACCTGCTCTTACATGGAAAATAAATTTAGCATTTAAATTGCCGCCAGAGGTAATTACAGCATCCCCAATTGGAACATTTGATATCTTACTAATAATACGATTACATTCTACTTGTATTTTATGACCCGCTCCTTTCAATACTCGACATCTTAAGGTACCACTAGGCAAAAGCCGACTATTTGTAGGAATGGCAATTGCATCGTAGTCAGCATTAATTATATCGCCGATAAAAACTTCTATAACCGTGTTATTGATCGTTAATTGATTCATTAAAAGATTTATTAATATTTTTATACAATTTTTCTAATAGTATAAGTTATTTTTAATATTATCTTTAATTTATATAGGCTTATTGCGAGAACCTTTACAAAAATGTAAGCATTTAAAAGCAGTTTAAACAAGTTTAACTTATTGATTTATGCGTTTAACTTTCTTAACGAGCGCCTCTACATTTTTTTCAACGATTTCTAATATTTCGTCGTATCGTTTTTTCTCAGTTTTATAAGGATCTGGAATGTTTAAATCCTTTTTATCTGCCCCATTAAATTCTTTCAAAGTATATAATTTCTGTTTTAATTGTTCTTGTAAAGTTCTAAATCTTTTTTTAACTTTTGTTAAATGATATCGTTCCATACCTATTATAAGATCTTGTTTTTCTATCAATTCTCTTGTTATGACCTTAGGTTGAAAATCACTTATTTCAATACCTTTTGATTGTATATAATCTATTGTCTCTGGTTGAGCGTAATCAAAAGCATCGTGCCATCCCGCAGAATCGAAGATAACTCCTTGTAACTCGTATTTTTTACCGTAAAAGTTCGCAAGATGTTGTGCTGCTGGCGAACGACATGTGTTTGCGTAACATATGAATAAAATTCGTTTTATTTTCGTCATTTTTGCTCTTACTAAGTAGTTAGAGTTCGGTTTTATTTATCCGAATTATTTTTTCAATCATTTTTTCGATATTTTCATCAATTATTTTAAGAACTTTCTGGTAAGTCTTAGTACTGGCGTAATACGGATCTATTATATCTAAATCATCAGTTTCTCCGTTAAATTCTTTTAAAGTAAACAATTTTTTACTGATGTCGTTAACTCCTTGATAATTTTCTCTAATATCGATAACATGTGACTTTTCCATCGTTATAATTAAGTCTTGTTTTTCTAGCAATTTTCGATTGATTATTTGGGGTTGAAAATCAGAGTGTTTGATGCCCTTTGAATTTAAATATTCCTGAGATTCGGGTTGCATGTAAGAAAAAGCATTTATAAAACCAGCGCTCTCAAAAGTTAAATTAACATCATATTTCTTGGCGTAATCTCGTGCTAAGTATTCAGCAGCAGGAGATCTTGCTGTATTTCCTAAACAAACTATTAAAATCTTTGAGATATTATTCATTTTTTATTATATATGTAAATAAATTTATCCAAAAAAACTTTCCTTCATTAAAAAATATGTGAAGATTATTTTTTAATTAAACAAATCTAAATTATTGTTATAAAACCTAGAAAAAATACAAATACATCTTTTTATTAATTAAAAAAAAATTATATTAATTGCTTATTGGTTTCATATTAAAAGCACCCATCTCTGTATGTGTCTAATCTATTAAAAAAGATTTTTAAAATATTGTAAATAAAGAATTTAAATACTATAATATCATAAATAAAGATGATATTGATGAAAAAGGAATCCCTTAAAAATTGGTTTGTAAGAGTATTTGCTAGAGATATCGACTTGCCAAAGAACTCAATAGTTTATTTATTTTTCTCTCTTTTGGCAATTCTCTTAATTATTGAGGCTTTATTATTCAAATATGTCGGTTTAACGGAAAATGTTTCAGTTATAAATATTGAGATAGGTGTAATATTATTTACACTTGCTATTAGTTTCCTTACCTCAGTTATACTTGTTGATAAAATAAAGAAAAGAACAAGATATTTTAATTTAACTTTGCTTATATGTATAATAGGAATATTTTTTAGTGCTTTTTCTGAAGTAATTTTATATTATATAGGTTTATTAATCGTATTAATAACAGTTCCTCAATTAATAGCATTATGGTTTACAACATTAGTTCATGAAACTAATATTTTAAATAGGGGAAGGATAACTGCTTTTCTTCTAGCTTCATGTTCCCTTTTAGGTTGGTTTGGTTTTATTTTTGTAACTTTTGAATTTTTGTACAACTATTTTTTTATTTTAATATCAATACTTTTAGTAATAATTTTTTGGTGTTCTAGAAAATATAAATATATAGAAACTGAAGAGAGGCTTAAATCTGATAAGAAATTTTGGAATATTATTTTTGAAAAGCAATTTTTTCGGTATTCATCTAGTTTCACAATATTAAGTTTTGTTTTAGGGGATCTTTTAGCTCGATATAGTTTCGATGTAGACTTTTTTGTTTTTTTTTTGGCATCTACAATATATCTCATCGTAGCGGGTTGTTTTTTAGATAATATAGGTAGAAAAACCTCAATAGTATTAGGGATTTTAGTTCTATCGTTTTTTCTTATATCTTATGGATCGTTTATAGAATTAGATTACATATTTGGACTGCCAAGAAAAGTTTTTCTTTCTATTCATTACGGGTTGTCGTTACTACCTCTTATACTTGCAATCCAAACTATATCTGGAGATTTTTCAACAGAAAGGGGAAATTTAAAATATAGAGGTCGTATTAATGGTCTTTTTTTGGCTTTAATGTTTATAGGAATTGCTTTTGGTTTTATTTTTAGTAGATGGATAAATGGTTTGTATGCACTTTATCCAGAATTAAATATTATCATTCCCAATTTTCCAAATCTCTTAAATGGGTTTGTTTTAGTTATTCTTCTTGTTTGGATGATGGCAATGAAAGAATTTTTAATATCTAAAGAAAAAAATTGGCCATCAGCAATGATAAATCTTTATGTTTTTAGTGCTTATGGAGTTGGGCTTTACTATCATAATTTTGAGGAAAGCCCCAAAGAGGAAGAAAAAAAGGATAAGAGAGAGATGGATGAAGATCTTATTTCTGGAGCATTGACAGGTGTTGTAGCAATCATTTCTGAAATAACTCAAAGCAAAAAACAGTTAAGAAAAATTGACAAGGAGGGTTATCATCTTCTATTCTCTTTTGGAAAATACCACGTTGTCTGCTTAATTTCAACAATGGATTTACCAGTGTTATTAAAGAAACTTGATGAGTTTTCAAAAGATTTTGAAATAAAATTCGGGAAGGAGCTTAAAAATTTTGTAGGAAATGTTAGTCCTTTTGATTCTACAAAATATCTTATTGATAAATATTTCAATCAGAAATATGGGTTTTTTTTTAATTAATTTATAATTAAAATCTTATTAATTTTCTTCAGAATTATTAATTTTGATAATCTTTTCAATTGATTTAATTATTCCATCTTCAATTCGTTTAAGAACTTTATTATATTCATTTTCCTCTAAATAGAAAGGATCTTCTATTTCAAAATTTTCAGTTTCACCAGCAAATTCTAATAGTAAAAAGACCTTTTCATCCAGATCCTTTAAATGCTTGAATCTTCTCTTTAATTTTCGAACATGGTATTTCTCTTCGAAACATAGAATAAGGTCTTGTTTGGTTATTAGTTCTTCATCGACATCCTTGGCTTGAAAATCGTCCATTTCAACACCTTTAGATTTAAGATATTTTAACGTTCCTTCTTGAGGTTGTTCATAATAGTGGTAAAGTCCTGCCGAATCAAACGCTATATCTTTTAATTCATCTTTATATATTGTTTGTTGTATCCATTTCGCAAAATATTCAGCAAACGGGCTTCGACATGTATTACCACTACATAAAAAAAGTATATTTTTAATTTTATGCATAATCTAAACCAAAAAATGTAGACAACCAAAAAAAAATTATTATTCTGTTCAAAAAGATATTTAAAAATAATTTCATTTTGCTATTTTAAGATATTTTTGTAAAAACATGGGGTTTGAAAATATATTTCATTAAAATTAAAAACGAGTTTCTTGATAATAGGAGGAGGCATTTCTGGTCTATCTTTAGCCATTAACTTAGCAAAGATGGTTCCTGAGGAGGATATATTATTAATTACCAAAGAAAAATTATCAGAATGCAACACTTTTTATGCCCAAGGTGGAATCGCATGTGTACGGGACAAGAATGATAGTTTTGAGAAACACATTCAAGATACATTAATCGCTGGGGATGGACTTTGTGATGAAGAAGTTGTAAGGTTAATTGTATCAAAGGCGCCTGAAAGAATTGGTCAACTAATTGAGATGGGAGTTGAATTCTCAAGGAATAATGAGGGGGAATTTGATCTTGGAAAAGAAGGGGGCCATTCTGAAAGAAGAGTTCTTCATGTAAATGATTTAACAGGGCAGAATATAGAGCTTAAGCTTATCGAAAAAGTAAAAAAAATTCCAAATCTTCAAATTAAAGAAAATTGGTGTGCAATCAATTTATTCTGTAATAATTTTAGATGTGATGGCGCTTATGTATTAGACCAAAAGAGCGAAGAAATTTACAATATTTCTGCTAAATCTACAATTTTAGCGACTGGTGGTGCCGGTAAGATTTATCTTTATACCACAAATCCAGATGTTGCCTCTGGAGATGGAATTGCAATGGCATATCGTGCTGGAACGATAATTGCTAATATGGAATTTTATCAATTTCATCCTACTTGTCTTTATCACCCATTTGCTAAATCATTCTTGATAACGGAAGCCATGAGAGGGGAAGGCGCTGTTTTAAAAGATATTAAAGGCAATGAATTTATGGAAAAATATCATCCTTTAAAGGAATTAGCACCACGAGATATTGTATCACGAGCAATTGATAGAGAACTTAAACGAACTGGAGATGACCATGTAGTATTAGATTTTGCATCATATAGAAGTCCTGACTATATTAAAAGTCATTTTCCAGGCGTTTACGAGCAATGTAAATTATTTAATATCGATATTACTAAAGAACCAATACCCGTTGTCCCAGCAGCTCATTATAGTTGTGGAGGTGTACTTGTCAAAGTAAATGGTTCTACAAAAGTAAAAAATCTCTACACGATCGGAGAATCATCCTGTACGGGATTACATGGTGCTAATCGATTAGCAAGTAATTCTTTATTAGAAGGATTAGTGTGCGCATATGAATGTGCTAAAACACTTGCGAAAAAGACTAAAGATCTGAAAATTAACGAATTTAAAAAATGGGAACCCGGTCATGCCGTACCCTCTACAGAAGCGGTTATAATAACACAGAATTGGGACGAAATAAGAAGATTCATGTGGAATTACGTTGGAATTGTCCGAACGGATAAGCGTCTTCAAAGAGCTAAAAAAAGAATTAATATGCTTCTGGACGAAATCAATCAATATTATTGGGATTTTAAAATAGAAAAAAATCTTGTTGAACTTAGAAATTTGGCTACTGTCGCAAAAATAATAATAGTAAGTGCAATTTCTCGCAAAGAGAGTAGGGGAATCCATTACAATTTAGATCATCCAAATAAATCTGAAATGAGTAGAAATACTACAATAAGAAGACCTTGGTAATTTGAATCCAATTATAAGTAAGAAATGTTTTAATTGTTATTTTTTTCGAGAATAATCTAATATTGATAATCCTATTAGTTATTTAAATAAATTTTTATTTTAAGATTAAATATGTATAAGCAAGCTATATATTAATTTGGTTTTAAAAATCATGATTGAAGAAATAATTAGAAATACAACAAGTATTTGTCCAGAATGCCTACAACCAATTCCTGCTGAGATTTATGTTGATGCAAATATGGGTTGGGTTATGATGCGAAAGCATTGTGAGGAACATGGAGATTTTAAAGATAAAATTTCGGTTAACCCAGAGGAATACAAATGGAACCAGAGTTTCACTAATGAAATTGGTTCAACTGTAGATAACTCTTCAAAACCTTCTGAAGTATCATCAGGTATTAGAGAAATCACTAATGGCTGTCCATATGATTGCGGGATTTGCGAGAATCACGAATCAGCACCTTGTATTGCCGTAATTGATCCTACAAATCGATGTAATTTAACTTGTCCAATATGTTACGCCAATGCTAGTGCTAAAGGTTATGTTGTAGAGCCTACTTTCGATGAAATCGTTCAAATTCTAAAGCATTTCAGATCAATCAAGCCTGTCCCTCCTATTTTGCTACAATATGCAGGGGGGGAACCAACGTTAAGAAATGATCTACATGATATCACCCGTAAAGCAAAAGAATTAGGATTTACAGAAGTTATGGTATCAACTAATGGTGTCAAAATGAGTAAATCAGTTGAATATTGTAGAGAATTAATGGAATCTGGAATAGATGCGATATATTTGCAATTTGACGCTACCAATGCTCCAGAGGTTTGGAAAAAAATGAGGGGCGTTAATTTATGGCCCATAAAACAAAGGGTCATTAAAAATTGCCGCGCAATCGGGTTTAAAGGTATTATGTTGGTTCCAACTATTGCTAAAGGCGTAAATGACGATCAAATTGAAAATATTTTAGAATTCGCTAAGCAAAACAATGATGTAGTTGCGGGCGTCGTTTTTCAACCCGTTTCGTTATGTGGTCGAATTAATTACGAAGAACTAATGGAATTGAGATATACTTCATCTGATTTAAAGATAGCTATTAATAAAATAACTAATAACGCAATAGAAAAGTTTTATCCAATTGCTACATCTGCCAAATTCACTAGATTACTAGCTTGGTTCGATGATGTACCTTCTTTTTCAACGACAACCCATCCAGACTGTGGCTTCGTTACTATTTTAACTATTGATGATAACGATGAATGGAAACCCCTTGAGAACTATTTTGATGCTGAGGGGATATTTAAATGGTCAAATCAAGTATGGGACATGATTCGTAATAAAGAAATCCCCAAGCCAACAAGCTTTTTAAAGGACATTAATCTAGAGAATTACGGTGGTGTAGTAAAAACGATTGGTGATTTCATCGATGATATAACTAATTTAGGATATAGACAGATAATGAAGTCATATTTTTTCGCAGGTGCTTTAAAATTTATTAAAAATCCATCAAAAGTCTTAACTAGCAAAATTTTTCAATCATTTACTAGACTTATTTTTTCGCCTACCTTAAATTCAGCAAGTAACTTTTTACTTTCAAAAAATTTGTTAATATCATGCATGCATTTTCAAGATGCTTATAATTTTGATTTAGATCGAGTTAAAAACTGCATTGTACATTATGGAGTGATTGATCCAGATGACCCTAGCAAAGTTCTTCAAATACCATTTTGCACGATGAATACTTTACATAGAGAAAAATTAGAGCTCAAACATAAACTAGCCAATCAAAGCACAATTAAACCTGAAATAATCCAGAACAAAATTGAGACCTATATTAAATCAATTGAAAAAGAAATATAACATTATTTTTTTTATTCTAATCTTTTAAGTTACAACACTTCTTATGATAAACCTCAATTGTAATAATATAATTTTATATTTCTACTCTCATTTATTACCAATGATTTGATTATAATTAAAAAATTGTGTAATAAGGTTGAGTCTTGGAAAGGGTATTAGAATTGAACGGTTGTTCGATCGAAAAAGTAAAAGAACGATAATCGTCCCGATGGACCACGGTCTTACTGTAGGAACCATTAAAGGATTAGAAAATTTGGCTGATATGGTTGATAACATCGCTTTAGGGGGTGCAAACGCAGTTTTAATGCACTCAGGAATGGTTGGAGCGGGACATAGGCAGTACGGTAAAGATATAGGGCTGATTATTCACCTTTCAGGGGCAACTAACTTATCTCCAGACCCTAATAGGAAGGTATTGGTCTGTACCGTAGAACGAGCTTTGAAAATGGGAGCAGATGGAGTTTCAATTCATATTAATATAGGAGCTGATGAGGAACCAGAAATGCTTCAAGACGCTCATAGAGTCGTTGAGTCATCAAGAGAATGGGGCTTACCGCTTATAGCTATGATGTATCCTAGAGGTAAAAAAATAAAAGATGAGAATGATCCTGAAGTAGTTAATATTGCTGTAAGAGCAGGTGCTGAATTAGGCGCAGACATAGTTAAAACAAATTACACTGGAGATATTGACTCTTTCAAATATATCGTAAAAAGTGTACATGTTCCAGTTATTATAGCTGGTGGTCCGAAAACTAATACGATTCAAGATTTGCTCCAACTAGTCTACGATTCTATCCAAGCAGGAGGTAAAGGAGTTGCGTTTGGAAGAAATGTTTTTCAAGCGGAGGATCCTACAAAAATTGTTAAAGCTCTATCTAAAATTGTACATCATAATTATACGGTGGGAGAAGTTCTAAAAGAATACCAAATTAAATAGACGAGTTAAAGAAAATCATGAAACAAGATAAAATGGTTTCTTACCCTTATTTAGTAAAGAGAGCGATAAAGGTCTCAATTGAATTTGTAATAATTTTGATATTACTATTCTACTTGCCGGAAATACTTAACTTTTTTCGGTTTTTATACGGATTTTGAACGAGAAGATAAATATGTTTCCGATTTTTCATGTTGCTATTCCGTTAATTCTCTTTGAATTACCACTGGTTAAGAAGAAATTTGAATTTAATAGATTTGCGTTAATTGTTGGCTCGTTATTTCCAGATATTATTGATAAATTTCTACTTTTTTTAAATTTTGGTTCAGGGAGGGGAATCTCACATACAATTTTATTTATTTTAATTAATTTTGTTATTTTGCACTTTATTACGAAAGGAAGAAAATCTATATCAATACCATTTTTAGTGGGAATGGTAGTTCACTTAATTTTAGATCTACCAGAAGTACCACTTTTTTATCCATTTATCATGTATGAATTTATTATAATTGACGATCCTATCGGATTATGGCTATATAGATTATTTAATGAACCCGTAGTTTATTTAACGGAGATAACAGGGATTCTAATTTTCATTTTTATTTTAATAAATAACAAATTATATAGTAGAAAAGAAATTACAAATTACCTAAAGCGTAATATTAACCTAGAACCTCAATAATAGAACAAAAACAAATCATTTAACTTTTAAAAGTAATATTACTATTTTTTATTTTTATATCTTAGATTATTTTAATTAACATAATTGATTTTAAAATAACAATTACATATTCGATTACCAATAAAAATAAAAATGAGCCAAACCACTGTCCTCAAGGTCATTATTGATAATAGAGAAAGGAAGTTAATGAAATTATTGGAAGAGAAGCACCCTAATATCAAGTTCGAAACTAAACAATTAGATATTGCGGATATAGTAATTTCTGAAGATGTAGCAATTGAAAGAAAAGAAGGGTTTGATTTCGTTGCTTCTATAATGGATAATAGGTTATTTGAACAACTCCTAAGGTTAAAAGATACATACTCTACCCCTATTTTAATACTCGAAGGATTAAATGATAATGTTTTTGAAAATACAGGAATGAAAATTTCCTCGATTTATGGGGCCCTGGCATTCATTTCTTATAAATTGGGAATATCAGTAATACCAACTAGAAATATCGAGGATACAGCACTTGTTATAGAGCGAATAGCTAACCGTGAACAAGTTAAGGATGGAATACCATTACTTTCAAGAAAGGCACCAAAAAGTATGAGCATTGAAGAAAGAAGGACATTTATTGTGGAAGGATTCGTAGATATCGGTCCGAAAAAGGCTAAATCTTTAATAGATAAATACAAGACGCCCTATCGCGTGTTAAAGGCAATTCAACAAACAGAAATTACATTTACTCGGACAGGAAATCCAAAAGGAATTAAAGGCCCCTTAAGCGAACTTTCTGGGTTTGGATGGAAATTTGTAGAAAAGAATAAAGAAATGCTTTTTGGGAAAAGAAAGGATCCTCAAAAAAGAATTAATGAATAGAGTTTAAATATTAATGATTATACTTATAACACTAATAGCAATTTTCTGCTCGAGTACGGTCTACGGGATTATAGGATTTGGCGACGCGTTGATATTAATCCCTATTCTAGCTCCAATAATAGGAGTGAAGAATGCAGTAATACTAGTAAATATCTGGGGCACTTTTCCCGCTTTAATCAATTATATTAAATATAAAGAATTTTTAGATAGGGGTTATTTTCTCCGAATTGTATCGCTAGGCATTCCCGCCACAATTCTAGGAACATACTTAATTATAAGTATTCGATTGGAATGGATCGAGTTAATTTTGGGCATTTTTATTCTAATATATTCTTCTTTAAAACTCGTTAATTACATTAAGGACCAATCTCAAATTGAATTAAAAGAGGAAATTAACACAACTTCTCCCCTAATTTTATTCGGGGGATTCTCTTATGGCTTGTTAACTGGTTTAATTGGTGCGGCAGGACCCATTAATGTAGCCTTATTAGAAAAAACGGGACATTATAGAGAAAGTTTTATCGGAAATTTTGCCGCTATTGGAACAGTACTTTCCGTTTCTAGAATCCCATTCTACATAGTTGAAGGATTATTCCCAAGCGAACTACTATTAATATTTCTGCTCGCTTTTCCAATTATATTCCTCGGGACTAAACTTGGTCATAATATTACACCTAAAATTTCTGTGAAAAAATTTCAGATTCTTGTTTTTTGTTTTCTCTTAGTTATTAGCATTAAGTCGATTATTTCGTCAATTTTGAGTCTGATTAGCTAAAATGCATTTAAACTCATTTTTGTAAATTATTTCCATCTATTTTTTCTCCCTCTTTTCTTTATTTTTTCGCGAAATTTGTGCATTTCTAAAACAATTTCTTTAATTGATTTATTTGGAAACCTTTCTTTTTCAATTCTAATGTAATTATTTATACCAAGATCGCAAATTTCGAAAAAAATTTTAACCGCATCTTCAGTGGGCGTTTTATTCATAAATTCCATCCTTCCCTTGAAGTTTCTTACGATTTTTCTGTAATTATTATCGTTAGTTTTAGGCATAATTCTTTTTTTTTTAACTAAAATTAATTTCTAAAAAATTCTTTTTAGATTTTCATATCCTTCAAGTAAATCTTCCTTACTTATCTTGGATTTAATACCAAATTCCATGATTAGGTCCATAAATTCCGATAAGGGGAGATTTGACAGATATGCCGCTTTTCCAATTGAATATTTTCCTGTTGCATAACCTTTTATCGCTAAATACAAACTCCCATTATTAATTAAATCTCGAATTATTTCTGATTGATCCGTGTCTGCTTCTCTTTCTTTGGAATATCTTTTAACAATCTCTTCCAAATTTTTATTGATTCTGACAGATATAACTTTTCCCATTTTTCATCCCTCCAATTTATTTATTTGGTTTTTACACTTCTTCCTTCTCAATGTAATTATTCCATTTTGAACTTATTAATTTTCCTTATACGCTTTATCCATTAATCTTTTAAAAAAAAGAAAAGACGTCTATCATTTGTTAAAAAAGTAATATCAGATTATAAAAGGATAAACATTCTGATCACTGCCAATATCTATTCAATAAATAAAAAAGGAAAAAGTTATAAGATTTTTGAATACCTTCGCAGCCCACCGTGTAATATAAGCAATTGAATGTTTCTGGCTCCACCAATTACTTCTTCAATTTTACTTACATCCATGAGCTCGTCAACTGGAGTGTTGTCTGTAACAGATACACCACCCATTTGCTGTTGAACTTCGTAGCAAACTTCGTGAGTAAGCTTTGAAACTAAGTATTTGCCTTGAGAAGAGACTCCCGCTACCCATTTTTCTGCTTCTTTACTTGGTTTCTCGGCAAAAAGTATTTTATCGTCGTAGATAGTCGCTGCTTGGAATGCCAAGCTTGTAGCAGCACTACATTTCGATAATAAATCCCCTAAACTATATCCGACACCCTGATAATTAATTACATTTTTTCCGAATTGTTGTCTGAGGTTAGTATAAATTATTGCGTATATAAGTCCTGCCCAACATATACCCACACCTGAGCCCATAATACCTAAGCGCTCAGGAACTAATCCACCAAAAAGGTTATGATAACCCCCTCCATTATCCCCTAAAATATACTCCATTGGAACTTTTACATCTTTTAAAAATGTATGAGCGATATGAACTCGAGGAACTGAATTAATCTTCAATCTTTTTGTCTCTATTCCACCGAAATCCCTTGAAAGCATTCCTTGAACCATCGTTTGTCTGGGGTGCTCGGTATCGTAAACACCATAACAGGCAAAATACTTTGCTTTAGGACCATTTGTCGTAAAGACCTTTTCACCTGAAAAAACAATACCATCATCCACCTTTGTACAAGTTGTTGTCATGTTCACAGCATCGGACCCGCGTTCTGGCTCAGTTATTCCTATACAACCTACTTCCTTTCCACTCATCAATTCGTCTTGGACTTTAATAATCTCGCTGGTTTCACCATGTTGAAATGTTGGATTCCCACATAAAATACCGCTTGCTAATCTCGCTAATTCTAATTGAGGATCGCATATAGACATGATTGTAGCTAATAAAATTTCTTTTTTCATACCATATGGCTCAAAATCGCGCCATTTATTTATCCTTTGCATGTATCCGTGCTTACCTAGCTCTGGGAATAACACATATACATCTTTACTTTTATCGATTTTAGGGTGAAGCTCTAAGCAAAAAGATTCTAAATCCTGGCAATATTCTACTTCTTCATCATTTAACATTGGAAATATGTTGTCGTTAAAAATTTTGAAAACATTATCCAATGTCATTTTTTCGAGGATTTTATCGTTTATTATTTTCTCTTGCATGATTCTCGTCAATTATTATTGTATTTACTATAATTTGAATGATTTTATTTATTATTATTATTAAATTTTTTATTCAAATTAAAGTTTTAATATGAAATTAGAAAAAAGGATAGTAAAATTAATTGTATTATAATACTTGGAATAGTTCAGAAAATGTAAAGATTAACTGGAGCTATTCCCTTAAGTTAATATTAGAAGTTATGAATAATTGGTTTTCACGTAATCTTGTACAGCCTTTATTTCTTTTAGATGAGTATCACGATTTCCAAAAATATAAAACCTTACTTCCGGACCTGTCCCGCTAGGTCTAAAATATAAAGTCGAATCGTTACTTTTCAACTGGTATAAGTCCATCTTGTTATTATTATCAGATAAGGCACTCACTTTATATTTTTTGTTATTGATATTAATTGTTTTACCGTTGTTTTTTCCAAAATTATTCATAATTTTAATTTTTTCCTTGTCAATTGCACGAATAGTTCTATTAATTCCTTTGATTGACCAATCAATTGATTCGGAAATTATATGTCCTCGTGAGATTAATTCTGTGATTATAACGAGAGCTGGCACCGGATATTTATCTGCGATAATTGGAAATTTGGTCTCAAATCGGAGTTCTCCAGTTATTTCGTCTTTCGAAACATTTAATATGTTCAGAGTGTGTCCTCCTGACTCTTCCCACATTACGATTAAAAATTCTTCTTCAAGTAAGTTGTTTTTTTTAATCAATTCGAGTAATTTTTGTTTTAAAGGCGCTGCGTTATCAATTTTTATCAAATTTTTGTTTTCATCTTCATAATAAAGGATTGCTGTATCCACTTTTGATTGGTCTACTTCGATCCCTAGCAGAAAATATAATATAATCCCCAGGTGTTTATATCCCACGCCCGTTAAAATATTTATAAAACTAGTATGGTCTCCTCTTAAATCGCTTGGTACCGTTCTCACATTGATGATTTTCTTATGATAAACATTAGCTAAGATATTGTGCATAGCAGAATATATCTCATTCGGAATATAATAGTAATACTCACCTTTCTGTTTCACATATAAAGCAATCCTATCTCTATCGGCATCTAATAGTAGAGCTATATTTGAATCTTCTGATTCCATAACTTGCCGCAATTTATCTTCTCGAAGTATTTTTATTGGATTGGGGGGATTGATTTCTTCCTCTATTAAAATTACATTTACTCCTAACTGATTAAATAGATTAACAATTCCTCTAGCCTTCCCTAAGTAAGGCCAAATAACAATATTTTTGCCTCTTAAGTTATTAAGTTCTAAAACTCTCGCTAAAAGGGAGATCACGTAATCGTTGTTTTTTTGCTCAGCATCAATCAAAAAGGGTTTATAATTTGGATCAAACTTAATTTCTTCAAGTTTTAGTGCTTTAACCGCAATCTCTTTAAATAAATCTCCCGACATTGGCATCGGATAATCAATATAAAATTTAACTCCGTTCCACGATAGATCGTTATGAGACGCTGTTAGTACGACAACTAAGTTTATATCTTCGAATAACGCGACAGACGCGGCACCATAAGGGGCAGATATTTTAGATTCCCCCGGATGATCTGTTTGATGATATATTTCATATCCCTCATAAGCAAAAATTTGAGAGCAATACCGAAGTAGAATCTGTTTGCTTGGTCGATTATCAGTAACAATCAAGATTTTAAGATTCTTCCCTTCTTTCATTTCTTTGTATTTTTGACTAATCGCTTTAAAAACTCTAAAAAATAAAAAAAGCTTTCTATTGGGTAATAAATATTTTTTCTTCCCTTCTTTTTCTATATTTTCAAGAATCTGAATTCTTAACCCAGAAGTTGGGGCTACTATTGGATCGACTAAAAACCTTTCTTCTTCGGTTAATTCTGGTAATTTTAGAGTCCTAAAACCTCCATCTTCGATAAAGGGAATATTTTCTAATTCAAATTCAAAATCAATCAAATTAATCACTATAATTACTTGTCAGATAATAACCAATAATTATAAAATTCTTAAATCTTTTATGTTTTCACTCAGATTTTTGATTTAAGTTGGGACTTACTTAAGAGTTTTATTTATGGCTTCTCTTAAAATCGCGTGAATTTTCTCTCTATAATTAGGATTAATTGCAATCATTCCGTGGACTTTAATAGGTGGGTTTCTTTCCGCTTCGGACAGTATCCTTTCACAAAATTTAGGGGTTAACCTATTTGGCAAATCTTGTTTATTCGCGATTCCAACGACTAAAACATCCTTATAATAAACATCTAAAATATCCCGAATAATATTTTTACTATAGTTTACATTCTCAAAACTAGAATCAAGCACTAGGAGAGCTATGTCAGTACTATCCAATAAACTTTTCCATAAAGACCGATAATTACTTTGACCAGCAAAGTCCCACAGGACAATGGAACGGTGAATATCAAGTTCTTCACCGTTATATGAGGTGATAGCCACATTTATGGTCGGGATGTATTCTAAATCTATATCCTTACCACAAATGAGATGTAATAGAGTGGTCTTACCCACACCTCCAGTTCCAATAATAGATACTTTTATAGAGCCAAGAATCGTATCGTCAATCTCTCTTTCAAAATCTGTAAAAATAGCGCGATTTCCGGTCCAATCACCACTCGCTAAAAGTTCTCCATACTTTTCAATGAACTTTGCTCTTATCGTCGTAATTTTCGAGTTAACTACAGCGTCATCATCCACAAGATCCGTGCATACTACAATTATAATCTCATCGATAATCGTATAGTAGTACTTAAACTCGTCTGTAGCCGTGGATTTTATGTCGCTTTGGCTTATTTCTTTCATAAACCCCGAAAAAGCGCTTAAGAATCCCGCTAATAAGTCTCTATCCACATCAGAACTACCATAATTCCTGAATAGCAGAGATTTTCCAGTTCGGGTCAATATATTAATGTATTGAATCATAAAATCACTGAATTTTAAGTTATGAAGAACTTATGCGCCACTATTATATTGATCTTGATAAAGATACATAATTCAAGCTGTAAAACTTAATAATCGAAAAAACTTGAATTTATATTTTTAATGTACTATATTTATTATAAAAAATTGATCTTTTTATAACATTCTCATCAAAAACATTAAAATAATCTCATTCTTCAAATTCATAAGAATTTAAAAGGTGATAACTTATGGCAGAACCTAACGACCCTACACTAAACGATTTGTTTAAGTCTTTTAAAGAGTTCGACGAGAAAATGGGCGCCTTCTCGTCAATACTTGAAAAGTTTGGTTTAGATATTATAACAAAAATGGGACAGACAAATTTGAAAATTACACAACTAACTGATAAAATTAACGTGTTAGATAAGGCTACTATTGACATTAAAAGCCTAATACCTCAATTGAGTAATGTAATTGAAAATCAGAAAACTTTAGAAAAAGATTTAGACTTAATTAAATCCCTGATTAAAAATATGACCGTAAGTCCTTCTAAAAAAGAAGGCGTAGAAGATGTTATAGAAAGAAACAAATCTGCAACAGACAAGAAAGAATCGATAATAACCCAATTATACGATTTAAAAGCGGATTTAGAAGATATCGAGGATCCTCAAGCCGTTAAATCAATTTTGGAGAAAATTAAAGAAGAGATTTTCGAATTCACAGGCGGACATAGAATACTCTATGAGATCTCACAAGTATTAAATCGTTTAAACTCTGCAAAATCGTTCTCAGATTTGTTTGATGCAGAAAAACCATCCTCTGAAAGTCTTGAAAAGCATATAAAGGAAAAGATCACTTTTTGGATTAATAAATTAATGGTTAAAGATTGAAAATATATATTTATTAAATTTTAGGATATGGTCTTAAACTAAAAAAATGGGTTTTTTAGATAAAGATGAGGAGGAGATTTATAAGCTTGTAAAGGAGTTTATAAAAAAAAAGTCTTTTATTACAATTACAGAAATTTTAGACTTTTTAAATTATCGATTAGGGTATAATTCTAACTTAAATCGAAATGAAATAGAAATTATAATAAAAAATTTAATTAAGAAAAAATATATTTTTCCTCGTACAAAATTAGTAAGAGATAATATTTTAGAAGTTCCATTAAGAAGAGAAATCTATCAACATATCAAAAGAAATCCAGGCATAAATATTAATGAAATAATGAGGGCTCTTAATATTGGAAGTAATCAAGTTTTATGGCATTTAAAGTTTTTAGATAAATTTCAATTTATAAGATGTATGAAAATACAAAATCAAACAGCATTTTTTAAGTTCGAGTTAGATATTAGTAATGATAAAACCTATTTTTACTTAAGGAAGAAAAATATTAAAAAAATAATCAAATTGCTAGAAAATGAAAGAGAGGCATTAAGTTCAACAAAAATTTCAGAGAAACTAAAAATTCATTACAATACTGCGAAAAAATACTTAGTAATTTTATCTAACTTAAATCTGATTATAAGTATAAAAAAAGATGATAATGATTATAATTATTTTAGTTTAAACTATAAAAATTACAACACCATTTTAAAAACCTTATATAAAAGTTAATACAATAGTATAAGGTTAAAATGTTTATATTCTCATTAAGCTAATTTTATACTAATTTCTATTCTAACATTTAAGCCATATTTAAAATTTTTATAATAATATACTTCAAATTTATTCCAGAGGGACTTTTAACTTAGTATAGTTGTAGTATAATTAGTAATGATTTGCGTTTATATTTCTTTAGTTTCATGTTTGTAGATATTCATTACTAAAATTAATCGTGGGTGTTAACTATAAGAGTTCGTGCGTGTATAAAGTGCCGAGAATATATAATCATATATCCTAATAACCCAGTAAATCAAGTTCATATTAGAAAATTTGAAACAAATCATACTAGTCATACTCTTGTAACCTTAGACATTAATGAGGTTAAGAAACAATATAGATTATTCTCTACTCAAGATCGAGATTTAAACGAAGAATTAAGTAATATTTCCTAAACAAATTTATATGTTAGAATAATTTTAAGATAAAGTTAGATTTCATAAACCCTATTCAAGAGGAGTTAGAAAAATGCATTCAGAAAAAGTAAGAAAGCCATGTATATTAGCATTTTTGTTATCTTTTTTAATAATTTGTGTAATTTTCGATAGTAATTTATTATTCGAAATAAGTAACATAAATTTTGAAAATGAAAAAAATCTGCCTATTCCTAATTATTCCTCTACATCTGAATATTCTGGAGTCGGTTCTGCCCAAAATGTTACAGAGTACGGAGAAGGATTTTTTCAAAATAATAATCTTAACGTAACAAATTTAGAAAATGCTTCTATTATTGTCCCTGATACTTGGGAAGCAAATGAAATTGCAGTTAACATAACTAATATATATGAATATGATAGATTATGGATGAATCACTCATTTGATAACGGATTTGATGAGAATAGTTGGACTAATCATACTGACCCATCAAAAACAGATTACCTTTCTTTTAACTGGTACAATGATCCTATTGGCTCAAATGATTCATTATGCATGAAATTTATTAATGCTTCTACGTACTGGGATGATATAGATTCTTATTGGAACTTCACATTTAACTTAGATAGGGAAAATATACCATATATTGAGTGGTCTATAAATTTTAATTATAGATTTTTAACAAATAATAGCGAGTGGTTAAGCGCAGGAGGAGGTACTAAATTTTACAGCACCATTATAGTTAATGATAAAACTACTCAATTTAATTTACCTAAATTTGACACTCACGTTAACGATACGTGGTATTCGGACAATATCGAACCATTTAGTCCTGAATTATATGAGTATGATCCTCCCGGTACAGTTAGTGTTTTATTTGGTGTATATTGGGGAAAAAATATATTCTTTAATCCCACGGGATATTTGGAACTTTTCTTTGACAACATAACCTTAAATCTACAGACTATTCCTAAACCTTCCCAAATTAATCTAACATTAACCGATATTGAGCATGGTATTATAAAACAGATTGACGATATAAGTGGATATGGATTAGGCAATACAACATTAAAGGATTCTTGGGCTGGAAGTGTTGGAGGAAAAGAGCATAGGTTTTCATTCGCTTCTAACTCTTCAGGAAAAGTGTATATAAATTCTGATTTTTTTGTCAAGGCAAATTCATCACGTTTCACAACTACAGAGATAGGGGAAAAAGGGAGCGAATTTTGTACAAAAAATGAGACAAGAACCGTATGGACTATGTACTTTCCGGTTGTTATCCCAGGAAGTTATCAAACTAATTACTATTTTAACGTATCAAAACCTATAAATTGGAATGTCACTCACCTGTTTGATCCTTACGGTAGCGATAAAATATCTCAAGTTTTAGAGACTTCAGGTATAGGTAATTCAACTTTGGTTATCCCCAATGAGATCATTGTTAATGGAAGGTGGAAAATTGTGGCAGAGTCTCCTAATTACGTTTTAACTACTAAAATCTGGAAATGGAATGAAACAGATACATCATGGGAAGAAAGTACAAATTTTGAAACTTATGATGTAATAAAAATTAATTGTACTATTGACAATGACTTAATTTCAAATTTAGAATCAACAAACGCATCATTATTAGTTTATTATCCAAATAATACAGAATGGTCTCAAGCCTATCAAGAGATAGCACCAGATTTTTCTGGTAATGTTGAGTTTAACAACTTTACGTTAGGAGCATTAAATGCGAGCGCAGGAGAATATATTCTTAATATTAAATGGAATAATATTAATTCATCTCAAATTGGTTTTTCTTCGTTAAATTTTGAGAATACTCATAATACAATACTAGATCGAGCCAACGATCAAGAGCCAATAGTTACTCCCATTTATACTGGTGATACAATACTCATAAAAGTAAATTATACCGATATTGACATAGGAGTGGGAATTATTGGAGCATATGTGAATTATACAATTGATAATGAGACTGCAATTACGGGAGATACGGTATATTTTGGTGGTGGTATATATATAGCTGAAATTGATACTATAAACTGGCAAAATGGATTATATAATGTGTCCATATCCGCCGAGAAGCCTTATTATAAATCACAATATGAAGATCAAATTATCCAACTTGAAGTAACAGAGCGTACAACTCTCACAACCCCTCAAATAGGGGGCGTTACTGTACCTTGGGGAAAAAATGTATCTATTAATGTATCTTATAATGGTACAAATAATCAAGGGATTTCAGGTGCAGATATTGATTGTGATTGGGATTTTATTTTTTATTCAGTTCAAGATGAAGGTTTGGGTCGTTATAAGTTAATTTTAAATACGACAATTAAAACAATAGATACCTATATGTTAAAAATCAATGCTTCTAAGGATGGATATGAGAATCGAGAAATATATATACCGATAAATATTCGTAACATATATACAAATATCACCTATATTCAACCAGAACCTGTAAATTTTAATTCAAATGTTTCTATTCAACTTAAATTTAGTGATATTGATTCGAATTTCTTAATTTCTGGAGCTGAATTAATGATTAGTTCTGAATTTGATTCTCAATATTGGGATTCTAGTAAATATTTTTATTTTGAGCCTACTTTAGGCACTTATAATGTTACTTTTGATAGTTCGATTTTTAATGGAGTAGGAACGTTTCAAATATATACTACTTTAAATAGAACATATTACTCCAATGCCTCGACACTAATTAACATATTTATTATAGATATCTCAACTTCCTTAAACTTATATCTGGATGGAGTAGATAAAACATTAGAACAATCCATTGAGCTTCCAATACGGAGTAATTTTAATATTACTATAAAATATACTGACGCTAAGACAAAATATCATATAGTAAATGCTTCAATACAATTAATAGGAGAAGGACTTTCAGAACTTTTGATAGAAAATACTGTTTTAAAACAATATTCAATTATTATAAATACAGCCCAATTAGATATCGGGGTTAGATTTTTAACAATTTATGCTCAAAAAGCAAATTATCTACCCTATTCAATCCTCTTGAGAATTAATGTTAAAAGGATTAATACGGAAATTACAACAAAATCTGGAATGTCAACAATAAATACGGGACCGGGTGAAAGTGTTACATTAAGTATAGTTTTAAATGATATAGATTTCAACCAAACCGTTAAAAATGCATCAGTTACTTATACATGGGCATTTGGGCAAGGAGTGCTTTTAGATTCTGATAATGACGGTATCTACGAGGTTATTTTGGCAAATTTACCTGTAGGGACTCATACTATAACTATTTCTGTTTATGCAGGGGATGATTATGATTTTAAACGCTTCGAATTAACTTTAAATGTAATAAGACATCCAGAAAATGTGATACTTTTTCAGATTTTAACCGTACTTAGCGTCATTACTGCTTTAGGTGTAGGTGGTTATCTTGTAGCATATCAAAAAGTGTTTAAATATCCTAAAACGGTCAGAAAAATCCATAAATTTAAAAAATCCATTAAAAAAGGAAAAAAACAACCAAATGTTGAAATTCGTTCAAGAAAAGAATTAATTAAAAAACTCTACGAAGAAAGTTTAGGACCCTTATCTAAATTAAAAGAAGATAAAAATAATAAAGTTAAATTAAAATAATAATATTAACTGAAAATTGTTTTATCATAATTAACAATATTTATTATAGGATTTTTAAGAATGAGGTATTTAAAAAAAAAACTTCTTAAAATTAGAACACGATTTAAAATAATTATTATTTGTTGCATGATAAGCGCTGTTCTAATATTCATGAATTTACCCGTTTTTCTATTAAACTTCAATAAAGCACTTAAAGTAGAAAATAATTTGAAATTCAATAGTTTATCATTACACACCTCAAACTCTAATATTTTATGGAATTATACAACTGGTGGCGATATGATATCTATATCGCTCTCATCTGATGGTAATTACATCGTAGCAGGAAGTTCTGACAATAAAGTTTATCTATTTGATAAATTAAGTTCTACTCCATTATGGGTGTATTCAACCGAGGGAGATGTAATATCTGTATCAATTTCATCTGATGGTAATTACATCGTGGTTGGAAGCAATGATCATAAAATTTATCTATTTGATAAATCAAGTCCAATACCGTTATGGAATTATGATACTGGGGATGAGATATTATCAGTGGCGATCTCGTCAGATGGTAATTACATCGTAG